>JAEWST010000146.1 GCA_023398105.1 Bacillota bacterium
TATTCATGCCCTATCAGATTAATACAGAATTATTCTCAAAAGCTAATGAGGGTGCAATTTTCCTTCATTGTCTGCCCGCATATAGAGGCTATGAGGTTACTGAAGAAGTCATCGACGGCAAACAGTCGGTAATTTTTGATGAAGCTGAGAATAGACTCCATGCACAGAAAGCTGTTTTAGCAACACTATTAGGATAATTTACACAATTTTCCACACACCTCCAAACTGCGTTCAATGGTTTTACAACATTTTTTAGGTTATAGTAAAGTACTCAAACTTCGCACATAAAAAGTCTATTGGTGCGGTAGAATTATCAATGGTTTGTTGCCAAACTAATTAGTGCAATTATTTCTAACGCAACTTTCCATTGATAATTCTACCGAACCTGATATTACTAAGCCTTAAGCAGTATATTCAACTGCGAAGTTTGAGTAAAGTAGCCATATAATTTATATAAAAGTAGGGTATTAACTCTTTAATATTGAGGAAAATAAAACATGAATTATTCATTTATTATTAGAAAAGCAACCATAGAGGATGCACCTGCAATTTCAACAATTATGCAGGAATCCTTCAAAAAATATATGCAGGATACAGGTTTATCAGGAACAATGGAAGCTCTTTCTGAAAGCCTAGAAGAAATTGAGGCTGATATTTTGCAAAGTCAAGTTTATATTGCAATTATAGATGATAATCCTGTTGGTTCAATTAGAATTAAATTTTTTCCAGATAATACCGCATATATAAGCAGATTTGGAGTTATGCTAGACTATCACAATATAGGCATTGGTAAATCCTTGATTAATTTGGTTGATAAAGTTCTCAAATCTAAAGGTGTTAAAAAAGTTAGTTTGCATACAGCCTCAAAATACCGTGATCTTATTAGATTCTACTACGGACGGGGCTTTTATATTGAATCTACCTCTACAGACAGAGGCTACATAAGGGCATTACTGGTTAAGGATTACTAGTTTTATTATTTTAGATATCAAATCTAACTATACATATTGAGTATTGAACTGCACACATTATCAATGTGTGTCAGTTTATAATTATCTGCTATTTTCCATTTCTACTTACACTCTCAAACCCCTCTCCAAGTACTTCATGCACCTCTGCCAAAATCATAAAAGCATTTCTATCTACTGACTGTACAATTTCTTTTAGTTCCTGTATCTGCGTTCTAGCTAAAACACAGAGCAATACATTTTTGTCTTTTCCTGAATACACACCTCTTCCTTTTAGTTCGGTTACTCCCCTATCCAATTGAACTAATAGCCTTTTTGAAATTTCTTCCTGTTTATCAGATATGATCAATGCCGCTCTAGAATAGTCAACGCCTTCAACCATAGCATCAATTACTTTGGTGGTTAAAAACAAACTGACAAAGGAATATAATCCTATCAAAATACTATTAAACACTATTATAGCAAATAATATAATTATTGCATCCAGCCACAAAATTAATTGCCCTATTGTCATGGCTTTAAATATCCTATTAAGAAGCCTTGCAGCTAATTCTGTTCCTCCCGTTGTGGCATCCATCTTTAGTACTATACCAAGTCCAATACCGCTTATAAAGCCACCAATTATACTATAAAGCAGAATATCAGGTTTAGATACAAGATCAGTGCCATTTACCAGAAGTCTTTTTGCAAAATCGGCTGAATAAGCCTCTGTTAAATCAATAATAACTGAGAGAATTATAGTGCCATAAATTGTTCTGAAAAAAAATTTTCTACCTATAATTTTGTAGCCAAGTAAGAATAATGGAATATTAATTGCCAGCATTGTTATCCCAATAGGCAACCTTCCAATACTTATATAAAATAACACTGTTGCCAATCCGCTTAATCCACCTGGTGCTATTTTATATGGAACAAGAAATATATTAATAGCCAATGCAGTAATTCCAGCACCAATTGTAATTAAAATGTACACTTTCAAAAATTGTAATATTTTTTTTATTTTATACATACTAACTAACCTCCCACACTCACTATGGACAAAAATTATGGTTAAACATAAACATTTTTGTTAAAAATCTTTACCCTAAATGTTATTCATAGGTTGCCCAATATTGACAAATAAAATCAGATAAACTAAACTGTATAAGTAAAATATTCACAAAACGAAAATATAATTTGTCAATTTTTTTGATAATTCTGATACTAAGCAAGACCAATTACTATAGTCTGAGGAGCCTACGCCATATGCGAATAGTTTTAGGTTGAGTTTATTACTGTTCTCATAGTTCAGTTTAATTCTAGTATTTGAATTATGGAGGGTATATGCGTAAAATAGTAAATATTGCAGGAATTAATATAGATGATCTTACAATGGAGCAAGCCGTTAAAAAGATATACTATTTCATTTCTTCTGATAAAAACCATGCAATATATACACCAAATGCCGAAATAATGATGGATGGTATAACAGAGAAAAAAATGTTTCAAGTATTGAATGATGCTGATATGCTTGTGGCTGATGGTGCTGGTGTTGTTTTAGCTTCAAAAATTCTAGGCAAAGCAGTTAGACAAAAGGTTTCAGGTGTTGATTTAGCAAAAAATCTACTTAAAGCCTCTGATAAAAAAACAATAAAGTTTTTTCTATTCGGTGGTAAACCAGGAATAGCTGAAAAAGCACAAGCAAATATTATATGCGACTACCCTACTGCAGAAGTTGTGGGAACCCGTAATGGATATTTCATTGAGGAAGATAATCAAATAATAATAGATGAGATTAACACCTCTGGTGCTGAGGTTCTTTTTGTATGCTTAGGTGCTCCAAAACAAGAATTATGGATACATGAAAATAAAGACAAGCTAAAGGTTAAAGCTTGCATAGGTGTTGGCGGTACTTTGGATATTTTGGCTGGCAATGTCAAACTGGCTCCAGACTTTTTTAGAAATCATGGGTTAGAGTGGTTATATAGACTGTACAAAGAACCTTGGCGTTTTAAAAGAATGTTGAAATTGCCAAAATTCATTTTGTATATTACCGGAATAAGGATTGGCTTGATAAAAGTAAAGTAACTTAATGCAACATAAAAATAGAATATTTTAGTATAAAAACGGGGTCAGTAATGACCCCGTTTAGCTTATAACTCCTAGATTCAACGAGTCTGGAGATATTCTCACCGCCAGAAAATCAAAGCATTACCTACCACTTATAGAATGGGGGACATTTTCTTGCCTCGTTATATACCATCTGATTTTAGAATCCACAAGCAAAATCTATTTAATAGTTTTACCTGTTTTCTTTTCTATAAACTGTGCTGCTGCATAATAAACCTCTGGGAACTGCAATACATCTTTGCCCTTAAGCTTCTCCTGTAAGGTTTCATCTATTAAGCCCTGTTTACATGCCTCTTGATAGAAATTGTCCGTTATGCTTACATGTCCATTTAAATCTAATAAAATCTTAGCAAATAGCTCCTTAGTAAGTGGCTCGCTTTTTATATACTGTCTTACTTTAACATCAAAATCATAATTATATGCACTTTTTGAAACTCTAGGCACTCCATTTAGAATAATATATGCTAAATCTTCGCTCTTTGTATCCTTTCCAAGCCTGAAATCATTTGTTATTCCAGCACTTAGCAGACCCAAATTATTGAGCTTCTCAATATAAGGAAAACTCCAGTTGTCAGTCAGACTAGTAAATTCTTCTTTGATATCTGACATATAAACACCAAGCTTTCTCAAGGTTTTCTCTATTTCTAATTGAACATCAAGATTTTGTTCTTGACCAATTTGCAAAATACCCATATTTTGGGATATGCTATAAGCAGCAATAACACCTGCTGAAAAACCTGTACTTGAAATGCTTGAATTTGAGTTTATAGCCATTTGAACTAATGGCGAATAAGATGCCTTATCCCCAGTCATCAAAACATTATTTAAGCCTATGGGAATAAGCGACCTAAGCGGTATATAAAAGGTTTTGGGATTGCAAAGTATATATCCATTGCCATCTTCTAATGTCATTGTAACAGGTCTAGATGCTGCACTAATTCTATCACTGAATCTCTTACCAATTAATACATCGGTCAAAGTAAGAGAATAAATTCCCTTGAAATGATATGCTGACGGCTTATAGAATTCACTTGCAATCTTCATATCACTAGAATTTTTAAACTGCTCAATGTTTAGCTTTAAAAACTCGTATAGATTTGCACATTCCTTAGACGCTTTTAAATATGCTTTCTCGATCTCCTTGTCATCAGATAAATCAACATTTTTTACAGTAACACTTTGAATAATTACCCTTGATTCTCCTTGATCTGACACATTTAATCCAGCAATTGAAATATTATTATCACTAGTTTTATAGCTTTCAAGAATTTTATTAATATATACTCCTTGGTTTTTTAGAGCTTCTTCAATTGAAGCATAGTCAACACCCGACACCATAAAACTCAGCGTTATCGGTGGGTATAAGCTTTCTTTTCCAATATCACTGTAGCCTGAACTATATGGCACATTGCATTTTTTCAGCAAATCACCATTTTTTGTTGCATCAATAAATCTCTCTGCTTTAATTGTTTTATTTGCCTGACCTGTTTTCAAGTCAGCACTTAGTACATTGCCATTTTCAAACACTACATTAGTCAATTGTGCTTCATATAATACTGTAATGTTTTTTTCATCAGAAACCATCTTTTTTATAGCTTTTATATATTTATCAATATTGTAGCCTTCTTCTGCATTATGTCTTATTTCTTTAAATATATCGGCACTAACATTCACACTAGTAGGAGTAACATCATTTGTCCAGTTAACATTATAAGCTTTATTAATTTCATCTCCTAAATCCTTTGATGAGCAAACCAAAAGTGTTTTAGCACCCACTCTTGCTGCACCAATAGCAGCACTTATTCCATCTAACCCATCACCAATTACTGCAATATTATAGCTGTTATCACCCGAAACTGTTCCTAAATTGTCAAAAGCTTTATAATCACTACTAAAATACGAGTCTTTATTAATCATTGGCTTTATTGCAAAAAAGAATATTGCAACAGCAATAACCATAACTATGCTAAGCCTAATAAGTAAATCTATTCTTTTTTTATGTTTACTTTTAGTAAGGGATTGTTTTTTCATTGTATTTTTCCTTTATCTTTAATAAAATTAAATAATACATAATAATACAAAAAGAAGCTCAAATATACTATCGTCATTTAGCTTCTTTTTATTAATATTTCTTTGGCAAGCAACTATTTTACACATTTAATAATTGTTTGCATATCTTTACAGTAATTTACTCAACTTTCGCAGTTAAATATACTGCTTAAAGTCTAGTAATATAAGGTGTGGTAGCAATATCAAATGAAAAGTTAAATAATTTCATAAAATAAGTTATTTTACTGAAAAACCGACACGATGTCGGTTTTAGCACACTATAAACCATGGATGGTGACTGTGTAAATATTCTCAATCTAATCTGCAAACCATGCTATCTGATTGTATATGTTCCTTTTATCATAATATCAGCATCTGCTTTAGCTGTTATACCTCTTCCGTCTGCCTTTGGTATCAAAAGAAGCTGATTATCAGGTATTATTGCACCATTTGGTATATCTGAGCCAGAAATTAAATTTGATATTCCTCCTGTAGCTGTTCCTGAAACATATGCAGTAACTTTGTTTTTATTTCTGACAATAATCTCTGTACTTGCATCACCTATTAAGGTTTTTCCTGCAGGAAGTTTAATAATTCTAAACACCATACTTTCCTTTAATAGCGATAATTCATTTTGAGTTTCTGCTAACTTCTTTTCAAGTTCTGATTGTGTATTTACAGAACTAATTTGTTTTTTTAATTCATCACTAGACGTCTGAATTAAGCTTTTTATCTCAATTTCCATTTTATCTATGTAAGTACTATCATAAATAGTGGTATCACTACCAGTTTCAGCCTTAACAACTGGTGCAAACTGTACTAATGATATAGCACATAATAAAACTGCTAATACTGTAATAGGGTTTCTTTGTATCTTTTTCATAAGTATTTTCATAAATCCTCCTACAAAATGTCTATTCATAAAGCCCAAAGCTAATTTCTAAAGCATTGTTAACTTTCTCCATTAATTCCTCGTCTAAATGTCCTATTTTCTCTCTAAGACGACGTTTATCAATAGTCCGTATCTGTTCTAGCAAAATAACAGAATCCTTTGCAAGACCATATTCCAAAGCACCTATTTCTATATGGGTGGGTAATTTTGCCTTATTAATTTGAGAAGTAATTGCAGCAGCAATTACAGTAGGGCTATATTTGTTCCCTACATCGTTCTGTACAACTAAAACAGGTCTGACACCGCCCTGTTCTGAGCCAATTACTGGACTCAGATCTGCATAATAAATATCTCCTCTTTTTATTACCACGTTTCCTCCATCTTCTGAAGCCTTTCCTCATATTTGCGTTGTTGCTCCTCATCAGCTTCAAAGCAAAACTCGGCAAGCTTAAGATTTATTTCAGCCATCTCTTCATAGCCTATTTTCATTTTATTCCGTAATTCAAGCTTGTGCTTTTCCCTAATATAAAGAGTCATAGCTTCCCTAACAAGCATACTCCTATTAGTTTTCTCATTAGATACCATAATATCCAATTCCTCAAGCAAATTGTCCGGAATACTAATTATAATCTTTTTATACTGAGACAATTTTGTAACCCCCACCCTCTAAAAAAGCCCTTTTATATATACTATACTTATCATATCCCCATAGATAAATATACGTAGCTGTATATAGATATTATAATACTTTAGTAAATATGAGGTCAAATTAAGTTTATGTTACTCAGCCCCTGTAAGCCGCTCATATCAAATAGTTCAGAATTTTCGATATTTTACCATCATCAATGAAAGCTCTTGGTATCCTCTTTCCTACAATGGAAACAAATTCATAATTTATCATTCCAATAGAATGAGCTACATCCTCAGCAGATATTACATTATCACCTTGAGCACCTATAAGTACAACCTCATCACCAACTTCAGCGTTACCATCTATATCAGTAACATCAATCATGCACTGATCCATGCATATTCTTCCAACTACAGGTGCATATTGTCCACGTATAAGAACCCTTCCTTTATCGCTTAACATTCTAGTATACCCATCAGCATAACCAATTGGAATAGTAGCAATTTTGGAGGTTCTTTTTGTAGTAAATATTCTTCCATAGCTTACAGAAGTATTTTTTTCAACTTCCTTAACTAATATTACATTTGCTTTGAGTGTCATTGCAGGCTTTAAATATATTCTTGACTTATCAACTTCTTCAGAAGGGTACATACCATAGAGTATAATACCTGGACGGACCATATCTAAATGCATCTCAGGATATTCAATAACTCCTGCGCTATTTGCACAATGCTTTACTGGGATATGTATTCCGATTCTCTGAAGTTCACTGCAAATACTCATAAATCGTTCAAACTGTGTCAATGTAAATTCTCTGTCTTTTTCGTCAGCAGTAGCAAAATGTGTGAAAAGCCCTTCAATAATTATATTTGGCAACTTACTTATTTCAACAACATTCTTAACAGCACTATACCCAGGTAAAAATCCCATCCTTGACATGCCTGTATCAATTTTTATATGAATCTTAACCTTTTTGCACTGCTTAACTGCTTCATCTGAAAGAGCCTGTGCCAGTTCCTGACTGTAAACAGTTTGTGTCACATCATTCTCAATTATTTCATTTGCCCTAATTGGGTCTGAATAGCCCAAAATAAGTATTGGTGCCTCTATCCCATTCCTACGAAGCTGTATTGCCTCATCCAGCATTGATACTGCCAGCCTAGTAGCACCATTTAATAATAGTGTTCTTGTCACCTCCATAACTCCATGACCATATGCATCTGCTTTGACAACCCCCATTATCTCAGCATTTTTGTTGGTAATTCTTCTGATCTCACGAATATTATGAGCAATGTTATCCAAGTTAATCTCAGCCCATGCCCGATTTAATTTATATTCCATTTCTTAATTTTCCCCCAAAATTTATCTCTATGTTAATTACAGAAGCACACTTCAAAATTAATACTATTTCGTATTTAAAAGTAGTGGAACTATTTTTAAATGCAAATTAGTAAATATCAATCTCAACAAAATACATACTTCACTTCTTTAGTATATCCATAATATAATTATTGAAAACATAATTATTAATAAAAAATAGTATAAATAATGCTTTAATTTTATTTAATCAACTTTCGTAACTAAATTATCTATCGTTTCGGGAAACTTATCAATAACTACTCCTTATTGTTTACCTTAATAATAGCATAAGGAATATTCTCAACTATGTCCATAGCATTTAGTCCATATAAGCCCTTTGCCTTTGCTACAATATCTCCTGCCAAGCCATGAATATACGTTCCTGCTATCGCTGCCTCAAAGGGTCTGACACCCTGACCAATTAATGAAGCTATAATACCTGATAATGCATCTCCGCTGCCCGAAGTTGCCATGCCTGAATTCCCTGTAGGGTTAATATATATTTCTCCATTTTTATCTGCAATTATTGTTCTAGCTCCTTTTAGTACAACTGTTACACCCCAAAGACCTGCATATTTTTTTGCAACTTCTATTCTGTTTTGTTGAATATAGCTAATATCTAGTCCTGTGAGTCTTGACATTTCTCCAGGGTGAGGAGTTATTACTACCTCCTTTTGGAATTTACTAAAAATACCAGTGTCTGCTGCAATCACATTAAGTGCATCAGCGTCTATTACCAATGGAATTTTTGCATTTTCTGCAATACTTCTTACTATATTATATATGCTTTTGTGAGTGGAAATGCCTGGTCCAATAGCTGCTGTATTGCATTTTTTTAACATATCAGCTATAACATCTGCAGCCTCTTCGTCCATTATACCATCGTTATCTTTTAATCCTATTGCTACAGCCTCTGGCACAACACTTTGATATATATTTAAAAGACTGAAAGGCCCTGCTAAATAAACTAAACCAGCTCCTGTTCGGAGACTGGCTTTTGCAGAAATACAGCCTGAGCCTGCCATACCTGATGAACCTGTGACAATTAAAACCTTTCCGCAATTACCCTTGTTGAATTCGTCTTTTCTCTTAGGAATAACAGAGTTTACAAAATCTATATCTGTAAGAGTAGTATTGATTTCTATACTTTGAACGGACTTACTAGGCATACCAATACTTTCTATTTCTAACTGTCCCGAATTGTATATTCCTGGATAAACAAGCTGTCCTATTTTAGGAAGCTCAAATGTGACGGTTTTGTTAGCCTTTATACATGTATTTGCCACTTTACCTGTTGCTGCTTCAATGCCTGAAGCTATGTCAATCGACATTATATAACTAGCATTTTTGTTTATAGTATCTATTACTTTTGCAATATAATCATTAATTTGACCTCTAAACCCAGTACCAAATATTCCATCCACAACTATATGATAATTTTTTACAGCAAAACTAAATTCCTTTAATTCTGAAGCCTCCTGTAAAAACTCTATGTCCGTGCTAATGTTTTGCAATATATCAAAATTAATCTTTGCATCTCCAGTTAAATATTTCTTATCAAATAAGCAGTAGGTTTTCACTTTTATCCCATATATAATTAAATGTCTTGCTACAGCAAAAGCGTCTCCTGCATTATTTCCCTTACCTGCTACTATAAGAACCCGTGCAATTTCCGGCTGGTTTTCTTCAATATATAACTTAATATGCTTAACAATTTTTAAAGCTGCATTTTCCATCAATACAATTCCTGGAATGCCTATTTGCTCAATGGAATATTTATCAATTTTGCCCATTTCAATTCCTGTTACTGCTTTCATACTAACCTCCATGCCTAGTTCAGGTACGAAAATATGGTGAAAATACTCAGTGGATAACCTCAGCACACCTACTTATTATTAAAATATATTTCATCTAGCTTTTGCAACTCGTCTTTACCCAATAAATCGTGGAAATATGAGTATGTATCGGTATCATCTTGTGCTAATAGCCCTCTTTCATCAATTAGCTTCTTTAAATGTTCTCTTGTCTCTGCAATTTCCTTATCCAAGATTTCAACCTTATGTTGATTTTCCTTTATAGAAAAATATACTAATTTTACAGTCTGCTCTAAAAGTTCTAAATTTGCCTGTCGTATTTCTTTAGGTACATCTAATAATCTTTCCTCTATCTCTTTAAATCTTTTGTTAATTGAAATAATTAACTTTTCGCATTCCTGCATTCTTAACCGTGCTTCCTCATTATTATTGTCAAAAGCCTCTGTAGTAAGCTTTATAATTCCATCCAAAGATTCTTTTTTCTTGATAGCAATTTCTTTTGCCTCCGAGGTTAATCGAGATTGTTCCTTTAACAACTCTTTTATTTCATTCTCACAGTCAATTATTTTTGATGTCTTAACGATATTATTAAATAAGCCGTTCCATCGTTCGTCTAAAATAAGGATAGATATATCATTCTTAAATAAAACCTTAATGTCTAGTTCTTGTACAGCTTTTTTTCTCTTAAATATATTCCTCATGTATCCTCCTTCTTCCAAATATTTCAGACTTAATTCATAACTTTATAAAGCTATTTAAAAATATCCTATATAAATTATACACTATCTTTTCTCAAATAGGATAACAACAAAAAGTCTTACAATATTAATATCGGTATAATTGCTAATGTTAAATAACACTTTTTCAGCTATTACCTTGTAATGACCTTACTGCAAATGTATAATTAGTTATTAGAAAAGAAGGAGGTACTATATAATGAAAAAGCTACTGCTGTATGCTCACGCAGGGAGTAGAAATCATGGTTGTGAGGCAATTGTAAGATCCACACTAAAAATATTAAATCTAAATAATATAAACATAGCTCTTGCCACTTTTAGAAAACAGGAAGATATGACTTTTCTATCCCCTGATTTTAACTTTAATATAATAGAATACAAAAGGTATGAGGGTTTACATCCCCTTCGGTTAATTGATGCTGCCTTAAGGAAATCTAGACTAAATCAGGATATGCTTTTTTCCTTCTCTCAAAAAGAAATTGCACAAGCTATGGACAAAAACACCGTAAGTCTTTCAATTGGTGGTGATAATTACTGCTATGGTATACCTAGGTGGATATACTATACTAACCGCATAGCTGCACAAAAAGGAAGCAAGACTGTTTTCTGGGGCTGTTCAGTAGACCCTGAGGTGATTAATAAAGAAATGCTGGAGGATTTAAAAAAATATAGCCTGATTATTGCTAGAGAGAGTATTACTTATAACGCATTTATCGAAAACGGACTAACTAATGTAGTTCTCCTGCCTGACCCAGCTTTTACTTTAGATACAAAACTTGCTGAACTGCCTAAGGGTTTTGTTGCAGGTAATACTATTGGCATTAATGTAAGCCCCTTAATTATGAGAAGTGAACGCAGTGAAGGTATCGTTTTTAAAAGCTACATAAAACTGATACAGCACATAATAGACTCAACCGACAGTCAAGTTGCTCTAATCCCTCATGTTCTATGGGAGCATGACAATGATATGGAGCCTCTTTTAAGACTTTATGATATGTTCAAAAGCACTGGGAGAGTTATACTAATTGGTGACACTTATAATTGCATGGAATTAAAAGGTTTTATTTCTCAATGTAAATTATTTATTGGAGCCCGTACTCATGCTACAATTGCCGCCTATTCCACATTTGTGCCAACATTAGTAATCGGTTATTCTGTCAAGGCTAGAGGAATCGCTAAGGATATATTCGGCAGTGAGGACAAATACATTTTACCTGTTCAGAAATTAGAGCAAGAAGACCAATTAATCAAGGCATATAATTCTTTAGCAGCCCAAGAAGATGAGATTAAAAAACATCTTGAAGTCTTTATGCCAAACTATATCAGTAATGCATACAAAGCTTCCGATTATGTCAAAAACTTGGCTTAAGTTAAGTATTTCCATATTATTTCTGTGAAATATGCCTAATATATGAAGAACACACTTGTATGGAAATTTGACATCATAATTATGTAATGCTAAACTAAAACCAAAAACAGGCATTTTTGCATAGAGGAGGTTAAATGAGCAGTTCACCATTAATTTCAGTAATAATCCCCATGTATAATACCAGTCAATATATAAGTAAAACTGTTGAAAGTGTACTGTCTCAAACCTATGACAATTTTGAAGTTATCATTGTCGATGACGGCAGTACTGATAATGGAGCACAAATTGTAAAGCTACTTATGCAAAGGGATTCCAGAATCAAGTATATTTTTCAGTCAAATCAAGGCGTTTCTGCTGCTAGAAACAATGCTATTGAACATTCTCAGGGTGATTTTATAGCGTTTTTAGATAGTGATGATTTATGGTTGCCAAGTAAGCTTGAAAAACAAATAAACAGGCTTGTAGCCACTGGTATGGAAGCCTGTTATTGCGGTTATCAGTACTTTAGTGAAGCTACAAAGGGTGAAGTCTTTCCCAAACGCTATCAAGAAGGAAAAATATTGTTAGAGGTAATAAAGGAAAAGATCTCTGTATGGACAAGTACTGTTGTTGTAAAGAAGTCAGTCATTATGGATAATTCTATTATATTCAGGTCAGGTTTAAACTGGGCTGAGGACATGGATTTTTTCTATAGGCTACTGTACAAGTGTGAGTTCTGTTGTGTTAAAGAAACACTTGCTCTCTACAGACAAAGACCCAATTCACTATCGTATTCTCCAGACAGATTGCCTGAAATACAATTATGGAGGGAATTTAGTCAGTGGGTACAAACCACACAATCCTCTATACCTTATAATAAACTAGATATTGAAAAAGCAATAACCCATTATAAGCTTCCTAGTGTCGCAATTTATTGCCTTTATCAAAGGCTTTGTAATGGCATTAAGCCAGATGAGGATTTTTTCAAAAAATCTCCGTTGCAATTGGTTAATGATTATAAATTAAGCCTTTCACAAACTGGTTTAAAGCTGTATGTCAAAAAGCTGTTGTTGCGTTACAAGTATGGATATAAGTGAGTTTTTACTGTGAGTCTTTGGAATATCGCTCTATAGGAGCTTTTTAACTGTAGTAATCGACTGTAATCTAATTAGATTATTTTAAATTGGACAAGAAAAAACATTGAAATATTGAAATTCTAGACATATATTAGTATATGGAAATTTTTATTTGGAAATTCTCTGCATCAAGCTTTGTGTCACTCCTTCTGATGCTTAGTAACCTAATAAAGTACACAGCAACACTTATTTACACAAAATGTGTATATTAGCGATAAAACGATAGGTATCTGATAAGCTTGTCAGAATTTTTTATGCTTATCGTTTGAATTATTTAGAATTTTATATTAAAAATTGAGGAGAGTATTAAGTATGAAGATTGTAAATGAAAAGGGCAAGTTATTTGGATTAATCAATATTATTGATTTTAGCATTATTGTTTTAGTCTTGCTAGTTGGTGCTGTAGTTCTATTAAAAACCATAGGTGCCGACGTTGGTCCTATCACATCTGAAGAGAGTCGTCAAAACTTGACTGTAACTTATAGATGCACCGTAAGAAATACTGATCAGATAAAAGCACTTAAAGAAGGCGACCAGCTTATTTCATTGTTAAATCCTGCAGATGCATATATTAAATCTGTAGCCTACACAGACTTGCAAGTACCAATAAGCACAGCTGACGGAAAAGCAGTATATGCACCAGATCCAATCAGAAAAGAACTCACAGTGAAGTTTACAATGAAAACTAAAACTGGAAACGGAAAAATAACACTGGATAATCAAGATGTAGCTGTAGGTAAAATATTTACATTAAAAACTCGTGCCTTTGAAACACAGGGAACTATAGAAGCCATAGAGTTTAATTAGGAGGAATCATTAAGTGTGGAAATATGTATCTAATAGCCTGCTTTATAGCCTCCTGATATATGTTTATGAGCTGTTTTCTAATGCTTTTCGTAATAGCTTAATAAGTAGGTTACTACTTAAAATATCAGAATGGAACCAAAGCAGTCTATCTTATAAAATTGTACAGAATTACACTTCACGTACTCCAAAATATGCACATTCAGTTGCATATAGGTTCTTAGCGTTTTGTGGAAACAAGTTGGATATTATTGCAAGCAATATTAATTCAGCCTATTCAAGAGCATTTAAAAATAGCCTTCTATATAGATTAACTAAAGGCACTATTAATTTAGGTGAAAAATGTTTTGGTAAGTGGTACAAGGTTGCTTTCTTCATTATTTTGGCTCTTATCCTTTGCATAGCTTGCTATTTTCTGCCTAAACTTGCTGTAGTTGGAATTATAGGTGTTTTAGCTACAATATTTATATTGCGTGATTTTGAAAGAGGAGCTTATCTTGTAGGTATATATCCTATTTTATACTTTATA
The DNA here is from genome assembly GCA_023398105.1 of Bacillota bacterium. Lineage (GTDB taxonomy): Bacteria > Bacillota > Clostridia > Acetivibrionales > DSM-1351 > Ruminiclostridium. The sequence goes on from JAEWST010000146.1 coordinate 14,377, forward strand.
GCTGTTGAAACCGATATTGGTTCACTAGCATTAATATGGGATGAACTATTAATTATATTTTGTGTTTGTGTATGGTTTTACAGATGGCTGGTGGATAGAAGAGATTTCTCCATTAATTGGTCACCTGTTGACTTTCCATTATTCCAATTCTTCTTTGTAGCAATAGTGCTGTTTGTTTTAGCATCCTTTAATTCTCTTGGATTTGATGGTTTGAGAGCAAATATTGAGTACTTAATGTTTTTCTTTATTGTTGTAAAACTCCTCAGAAGTGAAAATGGTGCAAAAAATTTAGTTAAGATAATGATTTTTACAGGTATTTTCATGTCTATAATAGGCATATATCAGTATATTGCTAAAGTTGAGACTCCCGCATATTGGACTGACAAGGTGGAGAGCACTGCTGGACCGAGAGTTTTCTCAATAGTAGGAAGTCCAAATGTTCTTGGCTGCTTGTTAGCTATGCTCATACCTCTGGCAATATCACTTATTTTTTCTGAGAGACATCTATTGCAAAAACTATTATACACATGTGCTACAGGTTTAATGGGAATTTGTATAATTCTTACTGGCTCTCGTTCTTCCTGGATAGGACTTGGATTAGCACTTGTTATTTATGCAGTTCTAAGTAAAAAGTATAAGCTTATTATTGGGTTGGTAATTGTCGCAGCTCTTGCTTATAGCTTCGTTGATACAGTTCAGAGTAGAATTGGCTACTTGCTTGATCCAGAATATATCGTCAGTAGCTTTAGAGGCGGAAGATTCTCAAAATGGCCAAAGGCGTTGGAAATGTTCTATAGCAACCCAATATTTGGTACTGGTTTTGGACAGTTTGGTGGTGCAGTGGCTACTAATAATAAAGTTAAAGGTACTTTCTATGTAGATAATTATTATCTTAAAGCAGCTGTGGAAATGGGCGTATTTGGTTTAATAGCATTCTTAATTGCTTTATATAATGGAGTAGTTTGGCCGCTAAGAGCTATCAAAAAAGTGGAAGACAAGGTTTCTAAAGGAATTGTGCAGAGCGGCTTTGGAGCTATATGTGGTATACTTTTTACTAATATAGTTCTCAATAACTTTGATGCCCCTTCTGTAACCACATACTTCTGGACAATATCAGGTATATGCGTTTATCTAGGCTTTGTCAATAAAGGCCCGACTAACGTATTGACTAAGATTATTGCAAAGAATGAGAATGTTTAGTACTTATAAAACAAAAGCCCTACGCTTCAACTTATAGAAGAGTGGGGCTTTTTGTTTTAAGTTATCATACCCGTTTCAGCACTTTTTTTGCCACATTTAGCAGTCTTGTTTTCTTAAGAACTGCAGTTGCTACTGATAATATTTTTCTTTTAGCTAGCTCAGTCATACTCTCAGAACAGTACTTATCAACTAATTTATCAAAGGAAAGCTTATCTAAATCTCCAAAAAAACTTTCTCTGTTTGGATTCTCAATGGCAGATTTAAATGCTGCAGGATTATAGGAAACCGCCTTTTCTAAATCAACCTTTTCAAATAATATGTTGTCTTGAAGACAGTCAAACATTGCCTTTCCCTTATTACTATTTATCAAAAGCAGTGAAGTTCCCTTGTCATCATCCATCTTTGGCAATACTTTTTGAATACCCCAAAAATCAGCAAGTGTAATATCGCACTGTCTGTGAAATGTCTTAAAACTGCATTTATGGCAGGAAGGGCGTAGGCAAGTATCCTTTAAAAATGCCTGCATATATAAATCCTTGTCAAGAGTCTGAATATGCTTAGTACCGTTATTAAATTCCAAAGCCATGGAAAACTTATTCCATCCTTTATTTTTATGTCTGAAATATGCACCTTGTGCTTTAGCTCCTACACGTTCTTCCTGATATGAAAGGTATTTTTTCCAAACCTTAGGCGAGGGTACTCCGTGACAAATAATATCTATACAGAACAAATTATCATAATCCCTCTGTAAATAGGCTTTTAACCCTGATATCTGGCAGGGTGTTCCTGTAAACAATACCTTGCGGTTCTGCTTAAGAAAATGCTCGGCTCCTTTATATGTTTCTCCTATACTACTCTGAACGTATTTTGAGCCACGAAAAGCTTTCAATTGCTCCCTAGTAAAAGCATAGCTGTGCATTGCAGTCAACTCTTTATCCAGACTAACACCAAATACAACACCACCATCATTAATTATCTGTTCTGCAATCAGCGTAAATATACCGCCTGAAGAGCTTTCTAAGCGAATTTGTTCATTTTTATTGTAACAGGCATATGCTTGTGGCTTATTGTCTATAATTACTTTGCTGAGAACAGGACATACTTTTTCACATAGTCCACAATCAACACATTTATTTAAGTCTACTTTAGGATATAAAAAACCTTCGTTATCAGCCTCCATTGTAATACATTGCTTTGGGCAGATATTTGAACAGGCATTACAACCAGTGCAATTATGTTTTTCTGTAATTTTAATCATTTTGAACTCCTCTGTAAAAATTCACACTATTTTAATTCCAAGAATTGTAGCTAAGCAACTAGCTTGGTAACTATTTACCTTCATTCCCTTCAAGCTTTGTAAATCTATATTGATTCCTTCTATATTACAATTACTAAAGTCTATATCATTTAAATTTGTTTTGATAAAATCGCAGCTATTAAAATTAACCTCTTCAAGTTCTATGCTTTTAGTGCTATTTTCCATTAATCTACCTTCACTAAAATCTGAATTATTCACCTTAATGTTTCGAATTTTACTACCATTAATATTTATATATCTTCCATTAACCTTGTTAAATAATATACTTTCCAAAAAACATTCACTAAAAACAGTTCCCATTAATTTGCAGCTTATGAATTCACATCTTCTCAGTGATGTCTTATTGAAGATAAAGTTTGACAAATCACATCTCTCAAAAATGCAATCCCAAATTACTAATTTTTCTGATTTTATTAGCTTAAAGTCAATTCCAACAAAGTGACAACAATCAAACTCTGCATCTTCAATTTTTATTTCCTGTTCAAGTTTTTCAATAATCTTTTTATTTGTAAATTGATTGTTAAAAGCACATTCTTCAATCGTTGCCTCTTCTATTACTTTGATTTTAGGTCTTTCTAATTTCATAAATATGCCCGTGCCCAACATTTCGCATATAATATCAAGGAAATAGAATGGGCTCGGTAACTCCTTTTCTGTATCATTAATATCTTTAATTTCTTTTAACCTTATCATCATAATTGCCCTTTAGAGCTACTGTAACCTTGTATCTTCGGTAAAAAAGCTTGACCCAAATAAGATCAATATGGGTATAACAGGCATGTGATATCTTGCCTGCACTTCAAGGAATGTATAGGATACCAGTATTCCACCAAAAATCATCAATAAAATAAGAGCATCATATCGCTTCTCTCTCAAAGTGTAGAAACACGCACATACAGCCATTAATATGATTAAAATATAGAAAGCCTGAGACAAACCATAAAAAGCTCTCGGATGAGATTTAATTACTCTTTCTGGCTTTGAGTTTTGAGAAGCTACTGTACTCCAATAATATCCATAGTTTTCATTGCCCCAGAGAATCTCATATTTATTCTTTACTAAATTCCATAGCTGTTTAGGCTCACTCTCTAGTCTCTCTAAAGCTATTTGTTTTGCCTCTTTATGAACCTTTTCAAAATCATAATTATTCTTTTCAATTATTCCAAAATCCTCTTTATTAAAGGTTCCATTTGATTTAGAATTAGTGCCTATCATCAAGTTGAAGCCACTATTTGATTCTGTTATGTCAACTCCTGTAGCAATTTGAATAGGTAAATTTACTAAATTAATTAAACCAAAATAACAGATAAATACCAATGCAATTGATTTAAGCCCCAAACCTACGCTGCTAATTGAATTTGCTCTGTACTTCTTAAATAGTAATACAAAAACTACAAATACAGGCAACAAAAGCATTGCCATAGGCCTTACCAACTGTGCACAAGCTGTAAGCACACCTATACCAATTAAAATCAAATTGCCATTTAAAACTTCATAATTCTTATAGGTATACTTCTTTATAAATCTTAAAATTAGCAGTACTGCGGCAATAAACAATAATATGAACAAATGCTCAGATGCAATTACAGAAGTATACATTATTTGTGCTGGCCAAAGTGCAGTCACCAGTGCAGCTATTCTTCCTGCCTTTTCTCCGTAAAGCATTTTTCCGCCTGCATAAAGAAGTACAACAAGAATTATAGAGAGAGCTACATTAAACAGTTTAGCAACCATCAAGCCTGTTCCAAAAACATAATATAGCCCTGATAATACCATGCCAAAGCCTATTTTAAAAGGAAAAACAGCATAAAAATCAACAAAGCCTTTGAAGTCCCCCCTACTTGCATTTATACCATAGTTATGCAAATGCAGAAAATCTGAAAAAGGCTGTGTTTGAACAAAATATACCCATATGAATCTTGGAACAATTGCAATAATTATCAGCAAAATAGTAAAAATCTTAGTATTAATCTTTCTAAGAATATTTACTTTATACATAATAAATATAGCTACAACAGATAAAATCACATATACGTAACCCATATAAGAGGGCATTTTAACTACAGATGGGCCTAAATTCCGTATAACACATACGCCAATTAGTGCCAGCAGAGCAATAGCACCCCAAACTATTGCAAAAAATATAATATCTTTAATTTTTAGCTTATTCAATTTAATAGTTCCTTTCAATTTTATTAAGTAGCTAAGGCTTGGCTAAACTCCACCAACATTGTCAAAAGCAAATTTAGACTAATTCGAAAAAACACAATGTTGGCTTCCTAGTTTATACCGTAGAAGGCATAAAACCGCAAATCGACATTATTAAAAGTATAATTAAAATTAACATCTCAAACTTGCAGTTTAATATACTGCTTAAAACTTAGTAATATCAGGTGTAGTAGCAATATCAAATAAAAAGTTAATTAATTTCATAAAACAAGTTAGTTTACTGAACGAGTTAATATTTAATTTATAATCAACTTTCGCACATAAAAGTCTATCTGTGCGAAATACTTTTACCAAGTCCTATACAATATATTAACATATATATAATAATCATTGAATTTGATTTTTAAAATTACATATGATATTCTAAGAAAAAGTTTTTACTGGGTAAATATTGATATACATTTATTAATTATGCATATGTGAATAGTGCACATATAGTCTTTTATTCCAAATTTATTGTTGGTTATAGGCTTGATTTAAACGGAGTTTAAGTGAATTTTTAAATTTATATATAAAGGTAGATTATAATGAGTATAGAAAGTATTTATAAATGCTATGAACCAGCTGTAACGCCACAAAATGTAAATGAAGGCAAAATATATTGGTTGGGCTTTTGTGAAAATAAAATGCTTGTTAAGGTTGAAAACAGTAATTACAGTATTCCTTATTTGAACAATTTGCAGCAGATTAACCTTTCACCTGTCAGGACACAGTATCTTGGGCTTCTAAAAGGCTCTCCCTGTTATTCCGCAGAAATTGCCTCTGAAGAGAATATTCCTGTTGGAATGGAGTTTATATCGTTGAGAGCACTATTTGAATTAATAGACATGGACTTATTCCTTTTAGCAGGCAAGGCATTTCAAATAGTACTTTGGGATCAATCCAACCAGTTTTGCAGCAGATGTGGCTGTGCTACAGAACAACCACCTGACGAGCGAGCAAAAAAATGCCCTAAATGCGGTTTAATCAGCTATCCTCAGATTTGTCCTGCTATAATAACAGCTGTTTGTAAGGGCGACAAGATACTTCTGGCACATGCCAAAGCCTTCAAAAACGACATGCACAGCCTTATATCAGGCTTTCTAGAGCCTGGCGAAACCCTAGAGGAATGTGTTCAAAGAGAGCTTATGGAAGAAGTGAGCATCAAGGTAAAAAACATAAAATATTTCGGAAGCCAGCCCTGGCCTTATCCAAATTCTTTAATGGTAGGCTTTACTGCTGAATATGAAAGCGGTGAGATTTCCGTAGACGGTACTGAAATCGAAAAAGCTGATTGGTTCAGCCCTGACAATCTTCCTGAGCTGCCTTCACAAGTAAGCATCGCAAGACAAATAATTGACTGGTATATTCAGAAAGGCTAATAAATTATTAAGGAGACAGACTCTGAATTTCCTTTGTCTGTCTCCTTGTTTCTTGACTTTCTATGCTTATTTACTATCCTTGTTATCTTTAGCCTTCAAAGCCTCTACTCTTTCCTTCAATGCTTTCACTGCTAAATCCTCCGATACATTGTCCTTTATAAACTGTACTTTGTTCCTCTCTTTTATTTTACCATCTTCTATCAGCATATCTCCCTGCTGCGGGTTTATAGTAGAACACGGACTATCTTCATAGCTTACTAAAAAGAATACGTACCTTTCTCCTTTTTGATAATACATAGTTCCATACATATTATGCTCATCATATCCAACCTCTTTATATGAACCCCCTAATTGCTTTATTTTAATTATGTCGCCAGGGAGGTACTTTCCTTTAATGACTTTACTTATTTTGACTTCTGAGACAGTATACAAAAAGCTCGACGGTTCTTTTTCCCCTGTTATCGTATTTATAGTCTCACCTATTACCAGTTGCTTTGGATCATCAACCTTAATAACATCACCTATTACGACTGTATCTGCCATTTCATCTGCTTGATCATAATTTTTAAAATACATATACTCAGCCGATGCACCACCAGGCATTGATGGATTTACAGAAATTCCACTAAATGAAATTTTATGATTTAAGACTTCTGCAGGTGTTCTGTTTATATAAATTAAGGTTAAAATAACCAGTCCCAATAGCAATACACTAATTGAACTGATTAAAAGCTTTTTATTATTTAGAATTTTCATATTATTTTTCCCTTTTGTTACTCTGAATTTAGTAATACGTAGACTTATGCTCTTATTTAAGTTTAATTTTATTATAAATCTTGCCTAATAAAAGCTATCACTAATTTGCTTAACCACACTAAAACACTACCATATTATGGTGTCTATTTCAATAGTATCATTTGCACACGTAGGGCTATGTCTATTTTTATATACAGCAAAAGAGGCATGAAAGCCTATTACATACTTGCTTCCAAACCTCTTTTTCCAAATTATCTATTGAGTTTTATATCTAAAAAATGATTTCAGGGAGTAACACTATCTGCTCAAATTATTACATACAGGGTATCTTCTATCCTCCTTCCGCACATTTTAATAAGTAGACTTTTTCTCTAATTCTATATCACCTCACTTGAAATTCAATTACCTTTGAAAGCACAAGTAATGAAATTTGGTCATAATGTATAGCATCTATTTTGTCTAGCCCAGTTAGTATAATTTTAACTTTATTACTCAGCTTTCCATTGATAAGTTTAACACCTACAATTTATAACTAGGAAAGTTAAGTTTATTACTACTGAATTTCAATTCTGCTGCTAATCTTTTTCGGTTCACTCTTAGGTAAAACAATTGACAGAATTCCATTTTCGTATTTAGCTGAAACATCTTCAGCTTTTACATTCTGAATACTGAAGCTTCTGCTTGTTGATCCAAATCTTCTTTCTCTTCTAATATAGTTGTCCTTTTCTTCCTTTTTGTCTTCAGTCTTTTCTACTGAAATTGTAAGCCTGTCATCCTTCAAGTCCAATTTGATATCTTCTTTGTTAACACCAGGGATTTCAGCATCAATTACAAATTCGTTTTCATTCTCCTTAATATCTGCTTTAATTGCTCCTGCACTTACAATTCCCATAAACGGTTCATTAAAGAATTCCTTGAACATGCTGTCAATGTCAAATAAACTTGCACTTCCTTGAATATTGTTGTTTCTGAATGGTACTATTCCAAACATATAAAACACCTCCATAAAATTTTGATTTATTAATTATTTGATTATTTGATTTTGACTTTCTTTGACCTTATGACTACATTATAATGACTATTCGCATAAACTTCAATATTTGATTTTGACTTTCTTTGACCTTTACGGCAAATAGAAATCATTTGCTTTACTTTATCCCTTATTACCTCAATAATTCTTAAATTTTCTAACTTTTTTGATTTTCAATCCAAAAAGCTGTAATATTTCTCTCCAATCTATAACTCCAACCAATGCCATTAAAAATACAGCTATTATAATATATGCAGCTATTGCAATAAGTGTTTGAATGGGAGTATAAAGCTTCATAAAATTGAAAAAGCTGTATATGTATTTACTAGAAAAGAATAATGCCACTGTCACAGCTGATGGCAAAACCACCCAATGTCTCAAATCCAGCACTATTCCTGTATTTTTAACTATAGTGGTAAAATTTAATATACATACAACAAAGGAGCTTATAATAATGCCAATTATGTATACAGATAACCCATATTTAGGAATCAGAAAGTATACAAATGAAATTCTTATAATAGAACCAATTACCGAATTTAACAGCAGCAGTCCCTGCTTTCCTAAGCCGTTCATTACACCCATCAAAATTTGCTGCAAATAAAGGAATATACAGGTAAATGAAAGCAGGAACAGCGTTGCTCCAACATTCTGACCAGGGTAAATCATGTCTGCTATTTTATCTGGATAGCAGGCGAAAAGTGCCATAAATACAAATCCAAGCACCATAGTTATCTGAATAGATTTAGAAATCCTATAATTTACTCTATTAAAATTCTTTAATGATATAGATTCTGAAATAGCTGGAACTAGCGTTGTTGCAAGTGCTGTTGTAACAAGCTCTGGAAAAAGCACCAAAGGCATTGCCATACCCATCAGCTTACCGTATTGCTCCATACATTGTATATAATCTAAGCCTCCAGCTAATAACCTTCTTGGTATTAATATTACTTCAACCGCTGCCATAATTGATATTATAAATCTGTTAATTGAAATGGGGGCTGCACAGCTAAAAATTGATACAAATAATTTTCTTTTTCTTATTTTGCCCTTAAAATAGTTTTTATCTAGAAATGAATATTTTTTATATTTATAACAGACAGCTAACACAAGCAAATTTGAAACTTCCCCTACTGCCATAGCCAGGGTTGCCAGTGCACATGCGTATTCAAGCCCTGCCCTTAAAAATTGTGATGCCACTGTCATTACTATCAATATTTTCACCAACTGTTCTGCTATTTGTGATATTGCCGTGGGTGTTACATCTTGTATTCCATAAAAATAGCCTTTAAAAGCTGAAGCTGCTGCTATCAAAGGTATACAAGGAATCATTATCATTACAGAAAAATAAGTTCTGCTATCCTTTAATAATTCATTAACAATAAAATCAATATTGATATACATAAGAACAGAAATAAACGTACTCGCCATCAGCACAAATATTAATCCTACCTTCGAAATCCTTTTTATATTAATATGGTGCCCTCTTGCCATTTCCTCTGCTATCTTTTTTGATACAGCTATGGAAACTCCTGAGGTCAAGGTTAGAATAATTAATGTATATATCGGTACTATTAGCTGGTATAATCCCATTCCTTCTGCACCAATTATATTTGACAAATAAATTCTATATACAAATCCTATAATTCTCGATATAAATCCTGCAATCATTAATATAATAGCACCTGTAATAAATGTCTTTTTTACCATATCCACCTCTTAAAATTGTTTTTTATACTAATTTGCACTACACTGCAAAAACCACTTGTGGTTTTTGTGGCCCGAAAACGCACCATGTTCGTACAAAGGATTGCTCAAATCCACAAAAAGCTGCTCGCAGCTTTTTGATATGCGAAGAGAACGATGAATGAACGAAACGTAAACTTCGCATTTTTCAAGCTTGGCACATTTTCAAATATAAAACCTACAAGTTGGATACAAAATAATTCTTCTCTATTATTATTATTGAAGTTTATAACCATTTATGTCTCTATGTTTGAACTGGTTTACCATAAATTACAGGTTGCCCTGTCAGACAAATAGGCTTTATAATAGGCCTATCAGCAATTTTACGCAAAGCTCACATATATGATGGACTAGTAGTTACACATGGCATATATAACATGGGGATAAGACCTACATGACTATCAAAATAACCCTATAATAATTTATCTGGCTGATTAAATCAGCTATAGGGAAACTAATGGAGGGCAAATGAATAAAAAACTGATATCAACTTATTTAGCATTATCTGTTTGTGCAATAACAATAGCTCCGATTTATAAGCACTTGGATATTAACGCAAACACAAGTAAAGATGTTAAGGTCATAAGTGATTTTAATCAATTGGAAACAGAAAAGCTATTACTAAATAAGCAATTATTAACTGCTAATGATAAAGTTATATATACTGAAAATGAGGTAAAAGCAGCAATTTCAACAGAAGATAAAACTACAGTTCAGAAAGAAACTAATGATAAAAAGGCTATAGAAAATAGGACAACAGCTAATAAATCAGATACAAATACAAAAGCATCAAATACAACAAATAAAACAGCTGTAAGCACACCAAAATCCAAAACCAGCACAAGTTCAACTGCTAGTTCATCAACTAAAACAACATCAAAGACAACTACCAGTAAATCTACTACTGTAACTGATAAAAGTACAACTACAAATAGAGGAACAACATCAACGGTAACAAGTTCAAAAACAAGTGCTATAATTAGCACGGCAAAAAGCTTTATGGGTATTCCTTACGTATGGGGCGGAACTTCACCAAGCGGTTTCGACTGCTCTGGATATATTCAATATGTATTAGGTAAAAATGGCATTTCTGTTCCTCGAACTGCCGCTGAGCAATATAATGTTGGAACAAGTGTCTCAAAAAGCAATCTTCGTACAGGTGATTTGGTATTCTTTACCACCTACAAGGAAGGGCCGTCTCACTTAGGTTTCTATTTAGGTGACGGAAAGTTCATTCATGCTAGCTCTTCAAAAGGAGTTACCATATCAAGCTTAAGCAGTGACTATTATTCCAGCCGTTATATCGGAGCAAAGAGAGTAATAAAGTAGTATAATAATCTATTTTTGACAAATAAAAAGTCTATCGGTGTAGGAGTTAATATAACGATATATGTACAAACTAAAATACAATAATATGTAAATAAATTGCTGTGATAAAAAGGCTTTAGATAAATTTTTCTAAAGCCTTTTTCATTTTCTTATGGTAAAATATATAGTACTATTTCGCATTTAAAATATAGAAGACTATTTTTAGATTGCCGTTTGATGCGTACACTGCATATTTGCGACTCATAGTTTTAAACTATATTTTTTAACTTATTCCGATAGCCTAGATGGGACTATTATATGATATTTTATTTTAATTTTTGTCCAAAGGAAGCATGGAGGATTTATGAATAGACCAAATGAGCGTAGTCTTAAAATTTTAATAGCTTTGCTTTCAATAGCCATTATTTTATTATCAATAGTCACATTTTTAACTAAGCACGGCTTTTCTATAAAAAATATTTTTCCAAATACAATTGTTTCTGATTTTTCTATGCAGCCTATAGAGCCACCCCCAGCTGTAATAATAGATGCTGGTCATGGCGGCTGGGAACCAGGAGCAATTAATGGTTCTATTCAAGAAAAAGATGTTACATTGGATATAGCCTTACAAGTTGAAAAAATTTTAATAAAAAAAGAAATAAGTTACCTAATGATTAGAAATGATGATACTTATATAAGTCTAGAAGACAGAGTAATAACCGCAAACGAAAAAGCTTGCAAACTATATGTAAGCATTCACAACAACTCCTTCAGTGATCCAGCTCAAAGAGGTGTTTTAACAGCATATAATCCCTTTTCTGAATCAGGAAAGGATATTGCAAAAATTATGCAATCAAAAATTGGAGACTTGTGTAAAAGAAACAGAGACATAATGCCACGCCCTAATCTAATAGTTTTGCGTTATACAAACATGCCAGCTATTCTGGTAGAAATAGGCTTTATTTCTAATAATCAAGATTTAAAGCTAATAACTGATGCAGAATTTCAAAAAAAATGTGCAAATCAGATAGTTCTTGGAATAGAAGATATACTCGCTAAGTATTTTCCTGACGAATTAAAAAGTTCTGTAGAACACTAAAAATTTCTTCTTTATCCGTTAGTGTAAAAATCTTTTGCTTAGTATGTGCTGCATCTCTCAAGCCTTTAATATACCATGCTATATGGGATCTCATTTCAAGTATTCCTGTTCTTTCCCCTTTATGCTCTATCAGCATATTCATGTGTCTGATAATCATTTCTATTTTTTGCTGGGCCGTAGGCGTTTGAACAATTTTACCCTCTTCAAGGTAACTATTTATTTGATTAAATATCCAAGGGTTGCCTTGGGCACCTCTACCTACCATTATTGCGTCACAGCCTGTTTCCTCAAATAAGCGTTTTGCTTCTATATGTCCAATAACATCGCCATTTCCTATTACAGGAATAGAAACTGCCTGCTTAACCTGTTTAATAATATCCCAGTCAGCTTTTCCGCTGTAGTATTGTTCACGTGTCCTACCATGAACTGCAATAGCACAGGCACCGTTTTCTTCCGCTATCTGAGCAATTTGTAAAGCATTGATAGTAGAATCGTCCCAGCCCTTACGTATCTTTACCGTAACTGGTTTCTGAGTAGCACCTGAAACAGCCTTTACAATCCTTGCCACTAACTCTGGCTTTCTCATCAAAGCACTGCCTTCACCATTTTTGGTTATCTTTTGGGCAGGACAGCCCATATTAATATCAATTATACTGGCATCTGATTTATCCAGCCTTGCCGCTACCTCTGCCAATATTTCAGGCTCAGAACCAAAAATCTGCACAGCACCTGGTTTCTCCTTTTCATCAAGGAGAGTTAATTGGGTACTCTTCTGGTCATTGTAGTGCATTCCCTTTGCACTTACCATTTCAGTATAGACAAGACCACAGCCCTGCTCCTTACATAACACCCTAAACGGCATATCAGTAACTCCTGCCATTGGTGCTAAAAAAACTCTATTTGTTAATTTTACGTTTCCTATTCTCAATGTTTAGATTCCTCGTTTGGTTAAATATTATTGGGTAAATGGAACTTTTGAAATACTTTTGTTATTAATCATAACACAATATTTGCTTGACTGACACTCAACAGTATCTACTAATATTAATGTATTCACTTTGAAAGCTGAGTTAATCCATTATCTTTTTAAATTAATGCAACCACTTTTTTGAATACCTATTACAATTATTATCTAAAACCGCTTATAATTTTACCATCTTTTATTGAAAATAGTCTACAAAAGAAGATGAAAATATTTAATTATAATTGACTTTTGTAAAACCACTAAAAATAAATATAGCAACCTTCAAGCATTTTTTAAAATTTTCTAATTTTGTTTGCACTTGCGATATACTCCCTTAAATGGTATTATATGTTTTATACAGTAATATGTTTTATCAGACTTGTTAAATCCATAAACAGGAGGTTAGATTATGTCATTTGGAAATGTTTACGAAGAAGTTGTCCTTAAGAATGGAGGGAAGATTGCTTTTTGGGCAAAGAACGCAAAGGTTGTAAATAAATACATAACTGCCCATAAACTCGAGGAGATTACCAATCATCACCTTTCTACAGGAAGAGTACTGAAAGAAGCAAATTTATCCAAAAAAACCCCGGAATTGCGCAAGGAACTGAAAAATGGAGGAATGAGAGTGCCTCATTTACATTATGACGGCAAAATATTTCTTCTTGACGAGCTACAATGGAAAGATTTTTCTAAAACAATAATCAATGACTTTCGACTGAAGCTTGAAAAAGCAAACTCTATTAATTATGAACAACTTATGGAATTATCAGGAGCAATGGAAAGCATAGTTTAATTCTATAACGGGCAGAACTGGTTCTCCAGCCTGCCCCTATATTTACCTCAAAAAACAAAGGAAGGTATGCCATGAAATATACGCTATGCATTACGCAAAAATGCAATCTTGCATGTACATATTGCTATATAGAGAAAAGAAATGAGGTTATGTCACTCAAAACCGCAAAATGTATAGTAGACTTTATTTTCAATAACACGCCTAAAGGTGAAAAAATTGACATAGGCTTCTTCGGCGGAGAACCGCTTACTGAATTTGAATTAATAAAATCAATAACAGGATTGGTAAAGCATCACTCTTCATATTCGGATTATAACGTACAATTTGATATGGTTTCAAACGGCACATTTTTTTCTAAAGAAATCATAAACTTTATAAAAGAGAACAATGTTGGATTTTGTATAAGCTGTGACGGGCCAGCATTTTTACAGGATATGCATAGACGGTATGCAGATGGTACTACGTGTTCCAAGTTAGTTGAAAACAATATTAAGAATTTCACACAAGCACTTCCAGTAATGCTTGTAAACTCAGTATATACACCTGATAATTATGAACACCTGCCTGTCGTGGTTGAGTATTTCATCTCCCTTGGAGTAAGACAGATTTACCTGAACCCTGATTTTTCAGCTAAATGGTCTGTTAAGGACACTGAAAACCTTTACAATATATATGAGAAGGTATCAAGTATATTTATGCGGCAATATATTGATAATGATCCTGTTTTCATAAGTCTGATAGATGGAAAAATAACCGTCATTTTAAGAGGAGGGTATGAACCTGGGGAGCGTTGCCATATGGGCATAAAGGAATTCGCATTTACACCTGAAGGAAACATATACCCGTGTGAGCGTTTGATAGGTTCAGGTACAGGCGATATGCACTGTATCGGGAATATTAAAACTGGAGTGGATATAGATAAAATGAAGTGCAGCAAATTTTCTCAAAAAAGCATTAACAATGAATGTATTACCTGTGGATTAAAAGATTATTGTATGAATAACTGCGGGTGTTCTAATTATTTTTCGACGGGAGGCTATAACAGCGTCGGGGCATTTCTGTGTTCATCTGAAAAAGCGGCTTTACAGGTTTCATTAAATGCTTTCAAAGAACTGGAAAACAAACTGGGTCCCTCTTTTGTCGAGCATTTGGCGGGATTACCGTCCTTAAACAGTATGCGTAAAATATAATAACTCGAAAACAGACCATGTTCGTACAAACTTTATTTTCGAGCTTTTCAAGGTAAAGGGACGCACCACTACTCTGCCAATCAGGCTTGTTACGGAATGTCCCCTTTTGACTTTTGGTGTCCAGTAAATCAATTCTTTTTCCATCAACTTAACTCCACGGTATATCCCCTTATATATATGATGTGGGATTTGGTATTCTAGGCAGCGTCCTTTCGTTAAATCCTGTTTCTCAAACAATCCAGTAAATAGAATCTCAGTAATTATTTTGCCACCATTAAAATCATACTTTCGGTATCTTCCTACTCCCTATTTCCTTGCTTCTAATACCGACATCAATATATTAATACCATTTATAGCTGATGGAAAGCCACAAAAGGCAGTCATTAAAAGCATTATTTCTTTTATCTGCTCGGGTGTTACCCCTATATTTAAAGCCATATTAATGTGTGTTTTTAACTGAGACTGAGCAGTACCTAAAGCAGTCATAGCAGATATCGAAGCAATTTCTCTATATTTTTTGTCAATGTTATTTCTTGCTGTAATATCAGCTTGACCGCAAATCACAAGCTTTACCAGCTCTGGCGAAAAGTCGTTATATGCTTTTTCTAAAAGTTCCACCTGACTGCTGTCTAATTCTGACATTACCTGTGAACCTATTTTATACCTATCCATAGGTAAAATTTCATTTGTTGGTTCAATGCCGATTTTATCGTTTATACCCTTGCTCTTTCGTTCAGTTAATACAGTTCTTAGTAGGTTCATTGCATTAATACATGCTGGGAAGCCAGCAAATGCTGACATTTGAAGGATTATTTCTTTTATTTCGTTAATGGTACAGCCAACATTAAGTGCTCCATTTATATGCTGCTTTAGCTGTTCTTGTGCAGTTCCAAGAGCTGTTAATGCCGCAACTACCGCTATCTCTTTTAACTTTATATCTAAAGCCACTCTAGTATAAATATCACCCCAAACATACTCAACCATATATTTTTCTAAATCTGGAAATATAGTATTCATGCTCTTTTCAGGACTATTTTCCAGTTCACCCAAAACTTCTTGCATTTTTAAATATCCCTTCTCTAACCTGTTGTTCTTTTCCATGAAGCCCTCTCCTTTTAGTAAAATTTACATTATATAAGTCATTTTTTAATTCAATTTCTTTTTTAAACATTATATTATCAGCCTGCTTCCAGACTATATAAATAATCTTACTAAAGCCTTCACCCGAAGCTATCAGTCTTTAGGCAAATTTGCTTTTAGCACAGTTTTGTTTGATTATGACTTCTAGTCGGCTAGCTCTATAAACGACTTTGTACTAACATGATGATTTTTCGAGCTATTTAGCCGGTAGTAGTTTGTTTTTCTTATTAAAGGATAATTCTACATAATAATCCAAAAAACCTTTTTATGATTTAACTTTTGTAGTTATGTGTAATATATGTTATTAGATAACAATAAAACGATTGACTTGTAAGGCTAATTACTTTCGTTACAATTCTGCAACAAAATATAAATTATCGAAAATCTTAACCACAATATATTACGTTTAAAGCAAACACGCAATAGTTGATAGATTTTTAATTTTCAATGTAGTTATTTCTGTAAACTTTTCTAGATTAAAGAATAACTTACTGCCTATTTTAAAATTTGCATAATTAAAACACGACTAAACAGCAAAGTTTAATCGTGCTATCACTTCTTTTTAACATTATATATAAAGAATTTTCACCTATTATATCAAGTAACTGGTCTTTCTAGCATAACCCAACCATAAAAATGGCTGGTTCTTTACTTTCAAGTTAACGCTTCCTCAGAACCAGATACGCTATAGGAAAAGATGCCTTGTATACTTTGGAATACTCAACGCAAAATCCATTTTCTTCAATAAATCTTTGATAATCCTCCAATGACCATTTATGATAGGCACGAAACCCTGTAAATCCTAACAATTTTGAGAAGAATTCCGCCTTTTTATTGTATTTAAATCAACTTTCGCAGTTTAAAAACACTAGCTTTCCCTTGATATGATTGGGTAAGCAGCTTACAAA
>JAEWST010000166.1 GCA_023398105.1 Bacillota bacterium
TCCCACGCCCCTCCTGACGCATATACAGAAGTACTCCTTTTCCCTCGTCACTTATCTGCTTTAGGGCTGCATCTAGCTGCTCTCCACAATCGCATCTTTGTGAATGGAAAGCATCACCTGTTAGACATTCAGAATGTACCCTTACCAATATTGGCTCTTTAGAGTTTTCAATATCACCCTTTACTAATGCAACATGATGCTCACCATTAACAATATTTTCGTAGGCTACAATTTTAAACTCTCCGTATTTAGTAGGAAGTTTTGCAACGGCTGCAGCTTTAATTACTTTTTCTTTATTTCTTCTATAGCTAATCAAATCTGCAACTGTAATAATTTTAAGACCATGTTTTTTTGAAAACTCTATCAATTCTGGCTGTCTTGCCATAGTTCCATCGTTATTCATAACTTCACAAATGACACCTGCTGGATACAAACCTGCAAGCCTTGCAAGATCCACTGATGCCTCTGTATGTCCTGAGCGTTTTAATACGCCTCCATCCCTTGCAATCAATGGAAAAATATGTCCTGGTCTGAGAAAGTCAC
This sequence comes from Bacillota bacterium, assembly GCA_023398105.1. Taxonomy (GTDB): domain Bacteria; phylum Bacillota; class Clostridia; order Acetivibrionales; family DSM-1351; genus Ruminiclostridium. The sequence continues at coordinate 544 of JAEWST010000166.1, forward strand.
TGCTCACCGCTTTGGGATTTGCCAATTCCTTTATTGTCTTCGCCCTTTCATATGCTGATATTCCAGTTGTTGATTCTTTATAGTCTACTGTTACAGTAAATGATGTCTTCATAGTTTCAGTATTTATATCAACCATTGGGGTTAGTTCCAAAATACGGGCATGCTCTTCTGTTATAGGTACACATATCAGTCCTTTTCCATAGGTAGCCATGAAGTTCACATGTTCATGAGTCACCTTTTCAGCTGCCATCAAAAGGTCTCCCTCATTTTCTCTGTCTTCGTCATCCAAAACCAGTATCATTTTTCCCTGTCTGATATCTTCTATAGCTTCGTCTATAGTATTAAAATTCATTTACTTCCCTCCATGTTAGCACATATTTGCTGCACTTTTGTGTTTGTTACTTTAACTATAGTAATTTAATATTATTTCATGTTAATATCCATAAATACTTAAGCAAATCCATTACTCCTCAGAAAATCAATAGAAATATCTTCATTTGATTTTTGCAAACCAGAATCTTTTATATTCCCTTTAAGAAGCCTTTCCACATATTTTCCTATTACATCACACTCAACATTTATTTTATCTCCTGCTTTTAGTATCCCAAGAATAGTATTTCCTGCTGTATGCGGTATTAGAGAGACTTTAAAGGAGCTTTCATCAACGTAAGCAACAGTAAGGCTAGTACCATCAAGTGCTACAGAACCCTTGTAAATAATATACTTCATAACTGACTCTTCAGCTTCAACAGTAATCCATATTGCGTTATCTTCCTTTACAATGCTTTTAATAGTTCCTGTTCCGTCAATATGACCTGAAACGATGTGTCCTCCTAACCTATCTGACAATTTCAAAGCTCTTTCCAAATTTACCTTATCATATAAATTAAGTCTGTACAGACTTGTCATTCTCATAGTTTCAGGCATAACGTCAACAGTAAACCCTGAAGAAGCCAGCTCAACTACTGTAAGACATATTCCATTTACAGCAATGCTGTCTCCTATTTTTACATCTTCGAGAGTTTTTGAGCAATTTATCGAAAGCTTTATGGATAAGCTTCCCTGTACTATTTTTTTAATACTTCCTATTTCCTCTACTATTCCTGTAAACATTATTCTCCTTTCACATATCCCTCTATTAGAATATCCTCATCAAATCTTTGAATACTTATATTTTTTAAATTAATAGCGTCCTTCATTAGGCTTATTCCCTCTCCCTCAATAGAAGTTTTTGCAGCTACTCCTCCAATTATTTTGGGAGCAATGAAAAACATTACTTTATCAACAATCCCACAATTTAATGCAGCTGCATTTAAGTTACCGCCACCCTCTAAAAGCACACTGTCAATTTCAAGCTTGTACAATTCTTGCATAAGTCTGTTTAAATCTACACGACCCTTGCTGCTTGGATTATCCAGCTTTAAAATGTGTACGCCCTTGTCTTTGAGCATATTCTCCTTCTCACAATCAATTAATGATGTTGTAGCAAGTATTACGCCTGATGATGATTCCACATTAATGACTTGACTATCAATAGGTATTATCCCCTTGCTATCAACAATAATTCTGATCGGATCCCTTCCTCTCCCATAATTGAGCCTAGCTGTAAGTGCTGGATTGTCAACTATCACTGTATTTATTCCAACCATAATGGCAGAAACTCTATCACGTATAACGTGCACCTGCTGCCGTGATCTTTCCCCTGAAATCCACTTTGAATCACCACTGATCGAAGCTATTTTTCCATCTAGTGTCATGGCAGTTTTCATAATTACAAAAGGCATTTTATTACTAATATATTTTATGAATATCTCATTTAGTACTCTAGCCTCTTTTTCAAGAATACCCTCTATTACTTCAATCCCAGCATCCCTTAACATCTTTATTCCTCTACCAGAAACTAATGGATTAGGGTCTTGCATTGCAACAACTACTTTTTTTATTCCAGCTTCTATAATTCTCAGAGCACAAGGAGGTGTTTTTCCATAGTGTGAGCATGGCTCCAGATTAACGTAGAGAGTACTCCCGCTTACCTCCTGCTTGCAATTATTTAATGCATCCACCTCTGCATGAGAGCCACCCAGTACTTGATGATAACCCTCTGCAATAACTTCCCCATCCCTGACAATTACTGCACCAACTAAAGGATTGGGATTAGTTCTCCCCCAGCCTCCCTTTGCAAGTTGCAGTACTCTTTTCATATAGACTTCATGCCTGTTCATATTAACCTCCCATGCTCCATTTAGCACAAAAAAACCCCAAAGTAAAAAACTTCAGGGCTGGGCAAACAATAGAAATAATATAAACACACAAAATTCTTCTCTCATCCAGACTATACTGTCGGCTCTAGAATCTAACTAGATCAACCATTATGGCTCGCGGGCTTTACCGCCGATAAGGAATTTCACCTCTCCCTGAAGAATACATATTCAGTTTTTAAAAGTATATTATCAAAATATTATTAAACTCAATTTACCATTTTTGTATTGTATAGTCAAGGAATTTTGAAACACTCTATAATTTTTTATCAGGTACCCTTCTAGGATTGTATCTTGAAAAATTACGTGTTTACATTTTTATACATGTATGCTAGAATGAATTCAAGTTTGCTGTTTGTCAATTTATCATCATTTATTCCTCGCATTCCTATGAATGGAGGATTCTAATGTCAAAAACTAAAAAAAACCTATTAGCATTAATACTATGTTTGTTCACCATTTTTTCATTACCTATTCAAAATTTGTATGCAAGTTCACCCATTTCATTTATAATACTATCTAAATATTCCGCAGTTGTTGATATAAGCAATCAATTTTACATATTAGCACTGGCGTCCAATGGAAAAATACCCTCTTGGAAGAGTAGCAATTCTAGTATTGCCTCTGTTAATACTTATGGGTTGGTCACTGCAAAAAAATCTGGAACAGTAACTATTACAGCTAAGATTAAAAATGCAGAAGCAGCTTGTAAGCTTACTGTAAACAAAACAAAAATAACCCTTAGCAAAACAAGCTCATCCATTGAGCGTAATCAAACTCTTAAGCTATCTGCAACCACATCAAACAATTCAAAAGTCATATGGAAATGTAATAAAAAAAGCATTGCAACAATTGATGAAAATGGTACTGTTATTGGTATTAAACCTGGAGAAGCTACAATAACAGCCACTGCTGACGGAAATAGCTCCACCTGCAAAATTAAAGTCAAATCTCCTACAATTGTACTAAACAAAACTAATATTAAATTATACCGCTGTCAGAAATCAAAGCTCTCAGCTACCGTATCTTCTGGCATAAGTCCAGTGTGGAAAACAAACAAAAAAAGCGTTGCTACTGTAGATGGCTTTGGCAATGTAACAGCTGTTAAGCATGGAACCGCTACCATTACCGCTACTGTTAACGGTGTATCAAAAAGCTGCAGTGTTATTGTTGAAAAGCCCACTATAGCTTTAAGTTCATCAGAACTAAGCTTAAAAGAGGGCACTTCTGCAAAAATAACTGCAAATGTTTCTTCAGGTTTATCTCCTGTATGGTCTTCAAGCAATTCGAAAATTGTAAAAGTAGATTCAAAAGGAACAATTTCAGCTATAAAAAAAGGAACCGCCTACATATACGCTTCTGAAGATGGGACAAAAACAAAGTGTATTGTTCATGTAACTAAATAATACACTTTTAAAAAGTCTGCTTTGCTCAGCTCTTTAGCTCAAATCAAATTTTATTGCTTAAAGCAAAGCTTACGCCTCTTACTCCACTTTATTAAAGCGGCTCAAAGAGGCGTATACGGTCAAAAATTATCAAAGCTATTAACTAAATTTATTAATTTATAAGGTTGTGAGGAATAAATACAGCAAACTATATTCCGTCTTTCTTCATTTGATTTACAATCCTGCATTGATTTACATAATCTGCATCTGATTTCACTTCACTAGAATAGTTAAGCCCATATGGCCAGAAGTGAGTGTTATCTCCATGTACCTGATCTGTAGAAACACCTGTAATGCCTTGTAACTCTACATTTGCATTTGCACCATTAAAAATACCGTTCTTAACTAAAGAAAACCAGCCTGAGCTTTGACCAACTCCAACTGTATGAGCAATCTCATGCATAGCTGTACATGTAGTCATGTAGCTTCTTGAAGAGCCAAATCTTATTGTTCCGTTAATACTTGCATCTGCTGTTGAAACTGAAGTATTATAATACACTGTTAAATTCTTTTTTATATTTGTCAAGCTGTTGAAGTATAAAAGTGCAGAGTCCATAGCTACCTGAATTTTCGCATATGCATCTAACTGGTCTGCTGTAGGATTGGCTTCACGAACAAGGGTATATGTAATATTTCCTGTTCTGAGACCAACAATATACCAGTGTTGGTTTTTGCCCCCATTGTCAGTGTATTGTATAACATTACCACCATTAGCAATAGATGAACCTGACACTTCCAAAAGCTTCTCACTACTACGGTTAACTATTTTGTAATAGCCTCCACCTATATCTACAATTTTCCACTGTTGACTCTTCTCATTTTTATCGGGCATTTGAACAACATTACCGTTGTTTGTAGCCAAATCTAAGACCTTACTGCTATTACGATTAACAATTCTATAATACCCATCACCTGTAGCTACAAATCTCCACTGCTGATTGACTTGAGAAGCAAGTGCCGATTGGAGAACATTACCGCCATCAGCATTTGTAGCATTTTCCACATCCAAAAGCTTCCCGCTATTACGATTAATTATCTTGTAGTAGACACGTGTTGAAATACTTTCTGCTGAAACGGTAGTTTGAGGCATAGACAATAACCCTACTAATAAACAGAACGAAACCAGTACACTTATAATCTTTCTCACAAATCTTCTCCCCCTTCAAATACCTGTATAAATGTTGAAACTGTACATAAGCAAAATAAAATAGTATTATTAACTTAATTATGATTCTCGCATAAATATATTAATCAGTTCAGTTGCCGAACCATATGTTATAATACAGTACTTAAGCATTTCCAATCATTTGTACATTTAATTACATACAATTTTATTATAACAAAATCGTAGTAACTTTTATATGTTTTATTACAAATAATCATTAAATTTTTCAAGAATTGACTAAAATCTTTCATAATATTGTTACCTAACTTAAACTTTATTGAGTAACTTTGATTTTATTAAATATAATAAATCTTTGAACAAAGGTAAAATATGTATCAAATTGCCCTTTTGCAAGTCAATATTATCATAAAGGGCAATTCTATTTAGCTTTATTATGTTTTTTGAACATTTACAGCTGATGATCCTTTTTTATCCTTTATTATATCAAATATCACCGATTCACCCTCATGGATATCCTTATCGTTTCCTTTTTCTTTTACTTGTGAATGATGTAAAAATACATCCTCACCTTCATTTGTAGAAATAAAACCGTAGCCTCTTTCATTATCAAACCACTTAACAACACCTGTGTACGTAGTCATAAGTCAATTCTCCTTATAGCAAAAATATTTTTACATTATAGTATTTGTTTTGACTATATTTTTTATAACGCCTAGATTCAAAAAGAAATTTTATTGGTGTATAGCCAAAAGACTGTTGCCACAATGTAATATTGTGCAACAGCCTTTTATTAAAAACTTTTTTGTAAAGTATTGTTTTTAATATAGTAATTTCCGTGAAACATAGTAAAAAGATTTTACCAAGGTTTTACTTTATCACACTCATACCGCCCATATATGGCTGCAGTGCAGCAGGGATATTAACAGAACCGTCAGCGTTCAAGTTGTTTTCTAAGAATGCTATCAACATTCTAGGCGGAGCAACAACTGTATTATTCAATGTATGTGCGTAGTATTTTCCATCCTTGCCGTCAACACGTATCTTTAAACGCCTTGCCTGTGCATCTCCTAGATTGGAGCAGCTTCCCACTTCAAAGAACTTCTTCTGTCTTGGAGACCAAGCTTCTACATCTATAGATTTAACCTTCAAATCCGCTAAATCGCCTGAGCAACACTCTAAAGTTCTAACTGTAATATCTAATGAACAGAACAAGTCTACTGTATTCTGCCACATTTTTTCAAACCACATCATACTGTCTTCAGGTTTACATACTACTATCATTTCCTGCTTTTCAAATTGGTGAATTCTATAAACTCCTCTTTCCTCTAAACCATGAGCTCCTTTTTCTTTTCTGAAGCAAGGAGAGTAGCTTGTCAAGGTCTGTGGCAATGATTCTTCTGTTAAAATAGTATCAATATATTTTCCAATCATTGAATGTTCACTGGTGCCAATTAAAAATAAGTCCTCGCCTTCTATTTTATACATCATTGCTTCCATTTCGGCAAAGCTCATAACACCTGTAACAACCTCGCTGCGAATCATAAAAGGTGGTATGCAGTAGGTGAATCCACGATTAATCATAAAATCTCTTGCATAAGAAATAACTGCAGAATGAAGTCTGGCAATGTCTCCCATCAAGTAATAAAAACCATTACCGGCAACCTTTCTGGCACTTTCCAAATCAATTCCGCTTAATTTCTCCATTATTTCTGTGTGATATGGTATTTCAAAATCAGGTATAAACTTCTCTCCATACACCTGAATTTCAACATTCTCGCTATCGTCCTTACCTATTGGAACACTTGGGTCAATTATGTTTGGAATAACCATCATAATCTTTTTGACCTTTTCTTCCAGCTCATCTTCCATTACCTGTAATTCAGCTAAGCGGTCTGAGTTTGCAGTAACCTGCTTCTTCATTTCCTCTGCTTCTTCCTTTTTTCCCTGAGCCATCAAGCCACCTATACTTTTTGAAATCTTATTTCTATTTGCACGTAAGGACTCGGCTTCTACTTTAGTGTTTCTGAGTTCCACATCTAGTGCTATAACTTCATCCACTAGACTCAGCTTGTTTTCTTGGAACTTATTTCTGATATTTTGTTTAACAATTTCTGGGTTCTCTCTTAAAAATTTTAAGTCTAACATATACTTCCTCCTTATAATATCTTTCATTTACTCGTACTATCTCATTAACTCTCCTATATTTAGATAATAAATGATTCAAATTGTAAATAGTTTTGTCAAATTTGTTACTTATTACTATTACTTAAGCTTCGCAGTTATATATGCTGCCTAAAGCCGAGTAAAATAAGGTATGGTAGCAATATCAAATGAAAAGTTAAATATAATTTAATAAGTTAGTTTACTGCACAACAAGCCTTTAGTTAACTTGAGCATGGCTCGACTTCTCATTCTGAAATTGATAATATAACTTATTTTTCCCAAAAGTATAAAAAACCTCCCATCCCATAAATAAATGAGACGGAAGGTATCCGCGTTGCCACTCAAATTGCTGATTATTAATAATAACCAACCTCTTAAAAGTAGGATAAAGGGTACTAGCCTTTCGATTCATCACCGACAGCTCAAAAGTGGATTGATTTAACCTTTCACCGATTCTCAGCAACCATCGGCTCTCTTAAGAAATCAATTAAATCTTGGCTTTTTCTTCGCTGTTTTTTAATATTAAATAGTATTAATAATTATATCTATATATTCTGTATTTTTCAAGTGAAATATTAATTAAAATTCCGTTATTGCTTTTAACAAGTACTTCTTTAAAAGTGCAAAATCTATTGCGTCTATTGCCCCGTCTTTGCTTACATCAGCAGCTTTTTTTGCACGTTCATCAGTTAATATGCCATCTCCCAGCAAATGCTTCTTAAGTAGTGCAAAATCAATTGAGTCAACTGACTTGTCATTGTTTATGTCACCTAATGTAACTACTGGAATTGGTGTGGCACCCTTTTGCCATACTCTTACCCAATCACATTCAAAGCCTTTAGACCAGTCAGTATAGGTATTAGGGGCTGTTTCCCATCCACCTACAGCAAGATTAATTATCAAGTACATATCTTTTGCTGTAGCTATTGCTTGAGAATCTCTAAATGTAGCTGCCACCTGTTTGCCGTCCAAATACCACTTTATATACTCAGAATCCCATTCTACAGCATATGTGTGAAAATCCTTTGATAAATCTGCTACTGTTTGTTTATAATAGTGACATTTTGAACTTCCATAGTGAAAGTTTGTATGCAGTGCTGTTGGTTCATGGCATAGTATTTCAAATATGTCTATTTCAGGCGGTCTTGAGCCTTTAGAATTCAAAGTAAAGAATGATGGCCAAAAGCCTGTTGTTCCTGGCATTTTAAATCTACCCTCTATATAGCCAGCTGTAAAATTAAACTTCGTGTCTGTATTTATTGCTCCTGAAGTATAGTCCAAAGAAAAGGTTCCATCATATGATGATGTTGTTGCAGGAGCATCTGGATGTCTTTTATTTTCAGCCTTTATTTTGAGCAAACCATTTGATACACTTACATTTTCAGGAGCACAGTAAGCACTGTTTGTGTGAGTTTTCCCCCAAGGATAGTTGTAATTCCACTTTTGGGCATCAAGACTTGTTCCATCAAAATCATCACTGAATACCAGCCCCCATCCATCGCTCAAATCTGGTGCAATAGTGTCATCCTTATAGGATATAGTACCTGCTGCAGCATCTATTTGTATTGAATCGGAGTAAGGCAACTTTAAGCTAGTATCTGATTCAAATACAAGTGGAAGCCATACATACTTAGAATCATTAACCTTACCACCCCAAGCACCAGCCCATCTGTCTCCTGTGTATAAATAGCTTGTACCCTTAGTACCCTGAACAGGTATAATATATGCAGGCTGTGAATTGTATGTAGTTGAATCTCCTAAATTATAAAGTCCTGACCAACCACTTGCCAAATTAGTTGAGTATGCATACTTGCCCTGATTTGGATCCCAGCCTGTACAGCCTGATGTTATTAGATAATAGTAATTGTTTCTTTTAATAAGACAAGGTGCTTCTCTTTGTTTTCCTACAAACAGCTTGGTTACAAGGGAAGCAATTCCTTTATAATCAGCAGTTAACTTGTATAAATGCAAATCCATATTTTCATTTGAGGAAGATATAAAATACCCTGTTCCATCAGTATCGACAAAAACATTGCAGTCTCTTGACATATACCCAGCTAAACCATGATCTGTTACACCCGAATTTACCATTGGTCTAAAGCTTCCATGATATGTAAACTTTCCATCTGGTGTATTGCAATAAGCAACTGCTGCTCTAGCTTGTCCATAATTAATTCCATTTTCCCAGTGCATCCACATAACAAACTGCTTTGTTGATGCATTATACATAACCTTGGGTCTTTCAACATTACATCTGTTAAGTTCCGATGCTGAATTAGGAGCTAGAACTTCTCCACGATATTCCCAGTTTTTTAAGTCAGTTGATCTATAGCATCTAACCCCCAGAAAATAATTACTGCTGTCACGATATTCTCCATACCAGTAATAGTAGTCTCCATACTTAATTAAACCGCCACCATGAGCATGAATTACATTTCCAGAAGTATCCTTGAACTGTATTCCATTAGTCATGCTTACAGATGCCGCCGTTGCTTGTTCAGCATTAAGCCCAACAAAGGAAAAGCATTGAATAAAAATAATTAGAGCCATCAAACTGTAAATCAATTTATTTCTCATTTTACACCTCCATAAAAATAATAAAACCTCTCATATAGTAATGCGGTTAAAAAGTACTTTTTATGTGGATATTGTTGCCTTCAAAGCTCATAGAATACTGTTTTTCCCTTAAATCCTCCAACAGTAGCTCTTTATTTAAAATTGATATACTATATATCCCTCTATTCTAAAAATAAGGTCTTTGCCCACTTCTTACATTGTTCAATCCTTTCCCCTTTTGGATTGTCACCATGTTCCGAATCATATGAATACCTAGTCAACAACTCACAGGGCATGTTAGGGCACTTTCCACAATGTATAAATCCTTTGTCTTGACAGCACTTTGCAAGAGAACATTCTCCATGAAAGGGGTTACCCTTTGTTTGGATGCATCCCCCACAGTTAAAAGATTCTTTGAAGGAACAGCCTTCACAACTTAACCCACATCTTGTATCAATCATTTTTTACCCCCTGCAGCACCTCATTTTTGCCACCACAACCAGGAAATTTCTTAATTACAAATCCAGCATCTATTAAGGCTCTTTTAACAGCTCCTGCAACAGTAAAAGTAGCACAGGTTCCTCCAGCTTTTGTCTTTTTACCTATTTCCATTAGGAGCTCAGGGCGCCATATTGCAGGATTTTTTTTGGGACTATGCCCGTCAAGAAACCATACATCACAGCATTTATCTAAAGAACTAACCATCTCAAGGGCTTCACCAATATAAAGCTTTAATTTTAGACTTCCAAAGGGTCGTGTAATTTCAGCGGTATGCCAGCCCTTAACATTTATATCAATACTTCGGTACGCCTCCACAAGAGCATCAATTTTATCCCCCACCCGTTCTCTAAATCCATCAAGTATATTGTGCATTCTCTCAGGACTCATTGGGTATAATTCAACCGAATTATATTCTATGTAGACATTCTTAAGACTGCTTTTGTCCAAATATTGCATTAGTGAAACCACTAATCGCCCTGCTCCAAACCCTGTTTCACCAATAATAAATGGCATATCATTTTCTGCTCTTTTACTAATTCTTTCAATAATACTATTGTTAATTAGATAAATTTGTTGTGCTTCATCTATTGCATCAACTTCATCAAAATATATATCATCAAATTTCTCATTCAATAGGTATTCTGGTTTCATTCTTAACATATATTACACTTCCTTTTCAACATTGTCTTCATACTATATTATTACAAATTTTCACATAAGACTATAATATTTATGGGCCTACATAGATACTATTTTATGTCTCTTCTATTATTCAATAAACTTTCCCACATAAAGTCATCAGTGTGGGATGATTATAACGCCTAGTTTCAAAATGAAATTTTTCGATTGTATTTATACACTGTCAAAAACCACTTGTGGTTTTTGTGGCTCGAAAATGCTCCTTATATTCTCACCACCTGATAACCAAAGTGGTAACCGCCACTTATAGAAGTGGGGGACATTTTCTTGCCTCGTTATAAATGGTATGTTGCTAAATAATTACAAGAGATTAGTAATTGCTAAGAACTGGCATTTGTTCATTCTCAGTCTTTTTTCTGCTTTTCCACATTCACTAGCCATGGTTAATATTGTTTAGACCCAACATTCTGTTGGTTTTAATGGAGTAAATATTTAAATACCTTTTTCATAAAATTCATAGATACCTTATAAGGTGGATATTTGAGTTTAAAGTCATAGGTTATTTGATTTTTCAGGATACTTTTCTTATGTGAAAATGTATCAAAGGTGGCTATACCATGATAGTTTCCTATGCCGCTGTCACCAACTCCGCCAAAGGGTAAATTTGAATTTGCAATATGATTAATAGTATCATTAATGCACACCCCACCTGATGAGGTTTCAGTTAGAAGCTTTTGCACTTTGCTTTTATTGTTTGAGAAGAAATACAAAGCTAACGGCTTTGGTCTGTCATTGATAAAATCAATTACCTCATTAAGACTTTCATACTCCATTACGGGCAGCATTGGTCCAAATATTTCATCTTGCATTATCTTACTATCCTTCGAAACAGGATATATTATTGTTGGTGAAATTTTTAATTTTTCTTTGTTATGTTCGCCTCCGTAAAGTATATTTTGATTGTTAATCAAGGATAAAAGCCTGTTAAAATGTCGCTCATTTATTATTTTTGAATATTGCTCACTTTTTATTGGATTACTGCCATATAATTCATTAATTGTATATATAATCCTCTTTATTAACTCATCCTTGATTGCTTTATGCACAAATAGGTAATCTGGAGCTATGCAAGTCTGACCACAATTTAAAAGCTTTCCCCACGCAATTCTTTTTGCAACAATGTCTAAATTAGTTTCCTTATCAACAATACACGGACTTTTGCCTCCCAATTCCAAGGTTACAGGAGTCAGGTTTTTTGCAGCTGCCTCCATTATTATTCTTCCAACAGTTGTACTTCCTGTATAAAAAATATAATCAAATTTCTGTGAAAGCAACTGTTCAGATGTTTCAACTCCACCTTCTACAGATATCAAATACTCTTTTTCAAAACTCTCATTTATAATTTGGGTTATAACCTTTGATACGTTTGGTGATAGTTCAGATGGCTTAACAACAGCACAATTACCTGCTGCAATAGCACCTACAAGGGGTATCATAACAAGTTGAAAAGGATAATTCCACGGACCTATTATCAGAACTGTTCCGTACGGTTCAGGAGCAATAAAGCTTGAACCTCCTACAAACATAAGAGGTGTTTTTACTCTCTTGTGTTTACTAAGCCTTTTAATATTTTTAATCATATAATCAATTTCATTTATAGTAAGTCCCACTTCAGTCATATAGGCCTCAATCTGACTTTTACCCAAATCCTTCTCTAAAGCACTGTATATATCTGCTTCTTTTGCAAGAATTGCACTTTTCAATTTTCGCAGTTGAAGAATTCTTTCATCAATTCCCCTTGTTACTCCCTTTTTATAAAATTTTCTTTGAGTTTCAGCTATATTATTTATAATTACTCCTCCTTTTAAGGTATAATAACAACATATTTTCTTTGCTAAGCTTATTGTTCTCCACAGTTATTTTCAGTATGTTTTTGTACAAATAGGACATGCGAGATTATTAACTCATGCACCAGTAAATTTTATGTGCAAAAGTTGTTTTATTTAATTTATATACTAAAGCTAAAATAGCTTCTCGTCAATCAATCCCACCACACTCGGAAATTTCTATTATTCGAACAAATCATAAACTCAAACTCCGCAGTTAAATATACTTCTTAAAGACTCACTTTATTAAATCAAAATTCTTGTCCTTTTAGTTAGCCCTAAATTAATAATTTTCCTATTGCATTTGTTACAATAACTATATAGTATTATGATAAATTAATATCAAAATTAAACACAACCAAGGATGAGTATATATGAAACTTTTTTTAGCACCAATTCAAGGAATGACTATTGCATGCTATAGAAATTTATTTTCAAAGCTTTTTGGAGGTATTGATGCCTATTATGCCCCCTTTATTTCTACTGCTGATATGGATAAAGTAAATCCTGTACTTCTAAAAGATATCATGGCTGATCATAATGATATAGGTATTAAGGTTATTCCTCAAATTCTCAGCAATAACGGAGCTGAATTTAAACTTTTTTCCGATATTATTGCTGATATGGGATATAATGAAATTAACTGGAATATAGGCTGTCCCTTTCCTATGGTGACTAGAAAGAAAAGGGGGTCTGGTATTCTTCCCTATCCTGATATGATAAAAAATCTTCTTGATATAGCTTGTGCCGAAAACTATACTATAACTGTAAAAATGAGAATTGGACTAGATAATCCTGAAGAGGGTATACGTGTAATTGACATACTCAACCAATATCCCTTAGGAGGTGTAATAATACATGCTCGCACAGGTAAACAAATGTACACTGGCAGTGTTGATTTGGACTCATTTGAAGCTATTGCCTCCACTTGCAAGCATGAAATAACCTATAATGGAGATATATTCACATATGATGATTTCTTACGTATTAGCACACGTTTTCCTTACATTAAGAACTTTATGTTGGGCAGAGGTGCTCTTAGTAATCCCTTTTTGCCATCTGCTATCAAAGGGAAAACAGTTCAGAATGAAGATAAAATGGCGTTACTCAAAGAATTCCATGATGGGATTTTTAGTTATTATAGGAATACTCTATCGGGTGAAAAGCATTTATGTGATAAAATGAAGGAATTTTGGAGACAGCTGTCAGCCCATACTGATAAGGATGGTAAATTACTAAAGAAAATTAAAAAATGCCATAACTCTATTGATTATCTTGAAGCAGCAAGCCAAATTCTCAGCACTTCTTCTATGTGGAGTGATTCTCCTATAAGGTAGAAAAAATTAGGCCTAAACTTGTTATGTAGCTGAGTTAGGAATCTATCTTAAGTGTTTGAATATGAATATTTTTCATATGATATTTTTGTAAATCACCGTTAGCATATTGACTTCATATCACAATAAATATTATACTTTATAAGGGTCTAATAAGGACTTGAGTTAACCATAGAATAATGAAACTTATCCTTTCACTTTTATATGAAATTATTGTTATTATAGATAAATAATTACCCTATACAATTTAAGTTAAACAGGAGACAATATGAAAATAATTGAAAAAATTCGTTCCCTTGTACCTAAATATGCTATTGTACCCTTGATTATATGCGTAATTTTTAATTTTTCAGTATATTCAGGAGTACGTTTGTTTTATGAAGATAGGTATTTTTATGACTTAACTTCAAAATTTGATAGTGTTTTCCCAATAATCCCTATAACTGTATTGATTTATTTTGGAAGTTACTTTTTTTGGATTATTAATTACATCTTAATATGCAGAATAGATAAAGAGCATTGTTATCGGTTTATATGTGCAGATTTATTGGGAAAAATAGTATGCTTTATAACATATATATCTTTACCTACTACAAATATCAGACCTGAAATAACATCATCGGGTGTTTTTTGGGATATGTTGCAATTTTTATACAATGTAGACCCTGCTAATAATCTCTTTCCATCAATACATTGTTTAGTTAGCTGGTATTGCTTTGCTGGACTTCGTAATTCCAAAGCTGTGCCATCATGGTATAAATATTTGTCCTTATTAATTGCATTAATGATATGTATTTCTACATTGACAACAAGGCAGCATGTTATTGTTGATGTTTTTGCAGGAGTTTTGTTAGCTGAATTAACGTGGCAGTTGGCTTCACGTGTACAGTTAAGTAAATCAATTAAAATTAATAATCAGGAGATATCAAAATGAAAATTCTGACTATAGTGATACCTTGTTATAATTCAGCTGCTTATATGGAACGGGCAGTAGAATCCTTGCTTATTGGAAGTGATGAATTAGAAATTATAATTATTGATGATGGTTCTAGTGATAATACTTCAATAATAGCTGATGATTATGAAAAGAGATACCCTAATATAGTACGTTCCATTCATAAAGAAAACGGCGGGCACGGTGACGTAATAAACACTGGTCTTAAACATGCAAATGGCATATATTTCAAGGTTTTAGATAGTGATGATTGGTTTAATAAAAAATGTTTACAAAAAGTAATAAACATTTTAAAAAACATGCTCAATACTTCTACTTCCTTAGACATGCTTATAACAAATTATGTTTATGAAAATATGAGTATCGGTAAGTCTAGAAGTATTAATTATAAAGGTGCAATGCCTGAAGATAAAATATTTACATGGAATGATTTAGGTTATCTTAAAAACAGTCAGAATATACTTATGCATTCTGTTATCTATCGCACAGAAGTTCTAAAAGAATGTAATCTAGTGCTTCCCAAGCATACCTTCTATGTGGATAACATTTTCGTTTATATGCCATTGCCCTATGTAAAAACTATGTACTACACAGACTTAGACCTATATAGATATTTTATTGGAAGAGTAGATCAATCAGTTAATGAAAAAATCATGATACAGCGTATTGATCAGCAAATCAAGGTTACAAAAATAATGATAGACTGTTATAATCCTATGCTCATCGAATGTAAAAAGTTACGTAAATATATGATTAAGTACTTAGTGATGATGATGACAGTTAGTACAGTACTTTTACTAAAAGATAATACCGAGCAAAGTATGAATAAAAAAGAAGCTCTTTGGCGGTATTTAAGCTCAAAAGACCAACAATTATTTTATGAAGTTGATAAATCCTTTCTAGGCTCTTTAGTACAATTTAGAGGGTATTTAGGAAGAAAGCTTATACTATTATGTTATTCCTTATCAAGAAAAATCTTTGGGTTCAACTAAAAATAGCAACCTTATTCTTCTAAAGTTTACAAAAAGGCTTACTGTACAAAATCAATACAGTAAGCCTTTTTTGTTTTGTTAAGGTCAATTAGTTAACTTATGGCTCCTTTATAACGAGGCAAGAAATTGTCCCTCACTTCTATAAGTGGCGTGTACCGCTTTGGTTTTCAGCGGTGAGAATATCTCCTGCGACGCTTAAACACCGCTATTGTAAATAACAAGCTTTTCAGACTAAAGCAACTGGTTTTCTACACACGATAATGCCTCAGCTATTACATTATGCATGTCAAAATACTTATACATCCCAAGGCGTCCACCAAAAATAACTTTACTTTCTTTTTCTGCCAACCCTTTATACTTTTTGAAAAGTTCATTATTTCTGTCATCATTCATTGGATAGTACGGCTCATCGCCACGCTTCCAGCTTGCAGGATATTCCTTTGTAATGACTGTCTTAGGATTTACAGCCTCCCTTTCACAACCAAATTCGAAATGCTTATGCTCAATTATTCTAGTATATGGGATGTCATATTCCGTATAATTAACAACTGCATTTCCTTGATAATTCTCACAGTCCAAAACTTCTGTTTCAAAACGCAATGAGCGATATTCAAGCTCACCATAACAATAGTCATAATATTCATCTATCATTCCTGTAAAAACAAGCTTATCTGCAATAGCTGTCAATTCATTACGCTGCATAAAGAAATCAGTATCAAGTCTTACTTCAATTCCCTTTAGCATTTTCTCAATAATTTGAGTATATCCCCCTATAGGTATACCCTGATATTTATCATTAAAATAATTGTTATCATATGTAAAACGAATAGGCAATCTCTTTATAATAAAGCTTGGAAGCTCAGTCGCTCTTCGCCCCCATTGCTTTTCTGTATACCCCTTTACCAACCTCTCGTAAATGTCTCTTCCAACCAGACTTATAGCTTGTTCTTCAAGGTTATGAGGCTCTAGTATCCCAGCCTCTTCAATCTGCTGCTGAATCTTAGCTTTTGCCTCTTTAGGAGTAATTACTCCCCACATCTTATTAAAGGTATTCATATTAAAAGGCATATTGTAGAGTTCTGATTTATACATTGCAACAGGGGAATTTGTATATCTGTTGAATTCTGCAAACTTGTTCACATACTCCCATACTCTCTTGTTACTTGTGTGAAAAATATGTGCACCATACTGATGTACATGAATTCCATCTACAGATGATGTATATATATTCCCGCCTATATGTGAGCGTTTGTCTATAACAAGACATTTCTTCCCTCTTTTATTAGCTTCATATGCAAATATCGTTCCGAAAAGACCAGCTCCAACAATCAGATAATCATACATTTATAGCCCTCCTTGTAATACAATAAAGAAATTTTACGAATATATTATAGCATGACCACTCTCAATTTTATTATTTACTTAATTGAAAATCAATTTGCTATAAGATTATACACCTCAATCGGCTAATCCGCAATGAATATATGTCAAATATTGGTCAGTATATATCTTAATGGGTACTATAAAAAATACGAAATAGTATTATAACAAAAAACGATATTCTAATATTTATTAGAATATCGTTTTTTGAAATCAATTTACTTTTCTGATAACCCTATTATTCTATATCTGCTACTGTAAGATTTAAATTTGATACATTATTTTCACATATATCAATTAATGTTCCATATTGGCTTCCCTCATAATTTGATATATCTTCAGGCTTACATTTTACTTCAAAGCTGGTATTATCATATAAAAAATATAAATCAATAGGGATTGAATAATTTATTTCACTGCATCCCTCAGGTATTGTTACCACTGTTTCAAAATCATATTCTCCAATAGCCGAAACTGTGACATTTATTCCACCCGCAGGTGCTAATCCATCTTTATATGTAATAGTTCCAGAAATTGTACGTTCAGTCAGCCACTGTGTTGTAAAATCAATATTTGTTGCATCCTCTTTACTTATATCCACTAATTCACTATATATACTAGCAGAATAATTCACTGCCTTATGAGGCTCACATCTTAATATAAAGCTGTTACTGTTATTTGTATAAGCTAAATCAATTGGCAATTCATATTCTGTTGCAAAATCCCCTTCACGTATTAATACATCTGTTGTAAAAACTCCTCCATTTTCACCCATAGCATACAATGTAATCCATATTCCTCCTTCAGGTGCAAAACCATTGTCATATGATATTGTTCCAGAAATCATACGAGGAGAGCTATCTGCTATCGCATTACACGGCAAAAACACTAAAACCATTAAAAAACAAAATAACATTGTTTTAGAACCAATTTTCTTGATACTATTCTCTACATTACTACCAAAATCTTTGAACATTACATATCCCCCTTAATAATAATTTATTTCTATATAATATTCATAATTATAGCAACAAAACCCTTCTTTTTTTTAGATTATTTTACAAAAATAATATTTTTTTAAATTTAGTCTAATAAAATACATTATTGTAATACTATTTGCGGACTACGTCTCATCGCCGCAGATGCGGCTAATTAGTATAACAAAAAATTACTCTTGTCTGTTTTCAATGCATATAGAATCCTTTTCAACTGAATTATTTATTTTACCATCATCTAAACTGTCCTTAATTAGTTCAAACCAATCCTGCAATATTTTTTCAAATTGGGTTCTAGTTATAAATATCCTTATCCAAACAGGAACCAATAAATATACCTGTGTCAAAACCTGTTCAAATCTTTCTTGTCCCTTTTTTGTACCAATAATAGTATGTTCTGCTTGTAGCATTAACTTATTTGCAATCATTCTTAGCTTATTCCATCTCTTATTTATAACCAAATAAATAATATAAGCCAAAACTATAGCTACAATTACTACTGTCAGCCAGTAATTCTCCAAAAATCTAATCATTTACGTTCCTCTCCTTCTAAATCAAATATTTCTGATAAATATACTCCTTATTTCAGTTATTGCTGTATCCCTCACTAATTTAGTATTTGTTATGGGCAGTATAAGCAATCTTTATCCCCTTATTAAAAAGTTGGATATTGTTGTAGACCTCTTCTTAAATCTTCAAAATTTATTCTCTCTACATATTAGGTAAAGAATTAGTAAAACTAACAACTATTTTGGTTTTCTACTGCAGGTTTATTAGTACCTATATCTAATAAAACCAGTTGTAAAAATACAGTTCCCAATGTAATATATTAATGTATGCTACTTAAAGCATAAGATATCCTATTCGTATAGGTTCATTTTAGGTATAGTAATACTTATATAACTTAAACTCTAATTGTGCAGTTGAAAATTGTATATGCTCTAATCTGTCAGTGTAAAGTCAGGTTAGAAATATTGCATGAAATATTTGATGATTAAATGAACCCTATTTATTCATTCCATTATTTTGACAGAAAATCATTGATAATTCTCTCTCAATTAGATATTTTTATATAGCATAGTTGAGTAATTTATTTTTAAAAGGAGGTGCTAAGTCCATGTCATTCTTTGTTTTCCATTAATAAAAATTTAGACATGGATATACCCTTATGGAATTTATATATCAAAATCATAAGCTTTCACCAAAAGAACGGACAAAAAATTTGCTTTCTCTTATGTCTTTAGAAGAAAAAGTAGGGCAAATGATGCAAATTAGCTACAATACATTAACAGTAGAAGAAGCAGAAGACTGGGTTATTAATAAAAATGCAGGCTCTTTTCTACATGTTCTTGGCAAAAATGCGGAACACCTTCAAGAATTATCATTATCAAAACGGCTTGGTATTCCTCTAATCTTTGGGATTGACGCAATACATGGTCATGGCCTTATGAATGGTGCAACAATCTTTCCTTCACAGCTTGGAATGTCCTGTAGCTGGAATCAGGAATTAATCGAAAAGGCTGGAAGGGTAACTGCTAGAGAGGTAGCAGCTGACGGCATACATTGGACTTTTTCACCTGTCCTTTGCATAGGAAGAGACTTGCGTTGGGGGCGTATAAATGAAACCTTCGGAGAAGACCCTTATCTAATAGGTGTGTTGGCAGCTGCCATTATTAAGGGTTATCAAGGCAAAAGCCTATCTGATGCAGACAGTATTCTAGCTTGTGCAAAGCATTATCTTGGCTATGGCGAAAGCACTGGTGGAAGAGATGCCTACGACACTGAAGTAACCTACAGAAAGATAAGAGAAGTATTTCTCCCTCCTTTCAAAAAGGCTGTTGAGGCTGGTTGTGCAACCTTTATGACAGGTTATCAGTCAATTGATGGCACTCCAATGGCTGTAAACAAGAAGCTACTCTGTGAAATATTAAAGGAAGAGCTTGGTTTTGAGGGTTTTGTAGTAACAGATTACAATAATACTGGAAATCTTGTAACTCTGCAAAAGGTAGCTTCTGATATTAGCGATGCAGCTAAAAAGTCTGTAGAAGCTGGAAATGACATGATTATGGCTACAAACGACTTCTATGAGTCAACCCTTAAGCTTGTTAAATCAGGTTTACTTTCTGAGTCCTTTATAGATGAAGCTGTAGGGAGAATTTTGTCAATAAAATTTTCAATGGGTCTCTTCGATACCAAAAATAGAAGTGGTTATGTGAGCAAGGATATTATCTCCTGCAAGGAGCACCAACAGGTAAATCTTGAGCTTACAAGAGAAGCCTTGGTTTTGCTTAAAAACAATAAAAATATTCTTCCTCTAAATAAAAACAACGAAATTAAAAAGCTTGCAGTAATTGGTCCAAATGCTGATAATCTAAAAGCTCAGTTTGGAGATTGGACATTTTTCACTCATCCCGACCCTAAACCTGACACTGCTCCTGATTTTGAATATTACACAATGCTAAAGGGCATTACTGAACTATCTGCTTCAAGAGGAATTGAAGTTGCTTATCACAAAGGCTGTGATATTCTAACTGACGCACAGGATATTGAAGGTGCTGTTGCTACTGCTTTAGATTGTGATGCAATAATAGCAGTTGTTGGTGACTGCGTTGAACAAAATGGTGAATTCAAGGATAGAGCCAACCTCGATTTATCAGGTTCGCAGTTAGAACTACTTAAGGCTTTAAAATCAATTAAGAAACCTCTTATCGTTATATTGGTAAACGGCAAGCCTTTATCTATTCCATGGCTTTACAGCAATGCTGATGCTATAATTGAGACCTTCAATTCTGGAATATTAGGTGGAAAAGCCACCGCTGAACTTTTGTATGGCGAATTTAATCCTAGTGGAAAGCTTACTATCTCCTTTCCATACCATAGTGGACAAACACCTGTTTACTATAATCAATTGTCGGGCTGGCATAGTCCCAAATATGTAGACCTTTCTGATAAAAATGCACTTTATCCCTTTGGCTACGGACTATCCTATACAAAATATCAGTATTCAAATCTTGTTTTGTCATCTACGGTTTGTAATAAAAACGATACTGTCACTGTAAAAGTTGATGTTACAAACAGAGGCAAATATGATGGTACTGAAATTGTACAGCTTTATATTAATGATAAAGTAAGCTCTGTAATGACCCCTGAAAAAGAGTTAAAGGGTTTTGGGCGAGTATTTATTAAGGCAGGAGAGACAAAAACTGTTTCAATAAATCTTCAAATATCTGATTTGACATTAGTAACACGTGATGAAAAATACGTTGTAGAAGCTGGAGAATTTGAAATTATGGTTGGTACTGATTCAAGAGACTCAAGCTTGCTAAAGGAAACTCTTATAGTGAAGTAAAACTAAAAATACAATAAATAGGGCTTGTTGAACGAATAGAGCTACAATTATACACCTTTCATATTAATCCTAGGAGTATAACTTTCTATCCGTTTAGCAAGCCCGAAATATTTTTCATCCATTAATCTAGTAGTATAAGTGATACATTTATACTACTATTTATTAAACCCTTAAATTTCAAAGTCACATCTATAAAGGTACTCCTCGCTACAGCAATTCCCAACATAGCACTGATATTTCCCATTTTCTAATTTCCAAGTCTTATCGGTTTCACAATAATAGTTGAGTTTTTCAACTGGGCAGGAAATTATAACCTTTTTACTCTCTCCGGACTCAAGGGTAATTCTCTGGAAGCCTTTTAGTGCTTTTATCGGTCTGTCAATTTCAGAATTTTCTTTTCCAATGTATAGCTGAATAACTTCAGCACCTGCCACTTTACCTGTATTTGTTACCTTTACTTCTACCTTTATCACATCATTTTCAAAAGTACACTTTTGATCTGAAATATCAAAGGTAGTATAGCTTAAGCCAAAACCATATGGAACAGAAGGAGTGATATTCATTTTTTCCAGTCTTTCATATCCATGATAGTATTCATACTTTATTTCATCTGCTTCCCAGTCAACTAGAGGCAAATCTTTATCATCCTGTACAATTACAAATGGCAGTTTACCTCCTGGATTATTGTCACCAAAGAGTGTTTGTGCAATTGCTGTACCGCCTTCCATTCCCGGATAATATGCCATTAAAATTGCTGAAGCAGCAGCTTTAAAATTATCAATTAAAATCATATTTCCGCCAATTAGTACAACTGCATTATTTTTATTTACCTTACCTACTGTATTAATCAAAGCAACTTCATTTTCTTTTAGTCCTAAACTCTTTCTATCTCCACCAATTGGTTTAACTGAGCTTACACCATTAGAAGGTACAATGAATTCGCCTTCATCGTCATGGTCACATCCTGCTACTATTATAACAGCATCTGCATCCTTAGCTAGCTTACAAGCCCTATCAATATCTTCTCCTGAGTAATAAGTAACCTTACTTTGACTGACTTCATTAATGACTCCCTGCAAAGGTGTTACTGTGTAGTAAGGAAACACTCTACTAGAGCCATGATCCCCGATATTTTCCACATTTGCAAGTCTCCCAAGCACTAAAATATTTTCTGAGTTCTTGTTAAAGGGCAAAACATTATTATCATTTTTAATTAAGGTCATTGCTTCCTCAGCGGATTTCTTTGCCAAAGCTATATGCTCAACACAGCTAATGATAGATGGCTCATAAGTCTGCGGATCTTCTGACTCTGTTGCTGCTAACAAAGTTCTTACTATTCGTAAAGCAGCTTCGTCAATAACTGCTTCACTAACCTTATTTTCTTTAACAGCTTGAACCAGCTTGTCACCATAATGATTAGTATTGCACATTTCTATGTCCAAGCCGTTGTTTGCGGCATCAACTGTACTTCTAGTTCCCCAAATAAAGTCACTTACCACAAATCCGTCAAAATCCCATTCATTCTTTAAAACATCCCGAAGCAGATAACAGTTTTCACCACTATATACTCCTTTGTATTTGTTGTAAGAACTCATTACTGAAGCCGCACCAGCATCAATGCAATCTTTAAAATGAGACAAATATATTTCTCTTTCTGTTCTTGCAGACGCATCTACACTAACTGTAAAGCGTGCATTTTCCATACTGTTAAAAGCATAATGCTTAATACATGCTATAACATTGTGCTTCTGAACTCCTTTTACTAACGCTGCTCCCATCTTGCCTAAATGGAAAGTATCCTCTCCATATACTTCCTGACTTCTTCCCCAGCCAGGATTGTAAGGAAGATTTATACATACACCACCAAAAAAATTGCCTCCAAAAGCACGTATTTCTTTTGCTATTGCCTCACCAATCTGCTCCTCTAATTCATCATCAAAGGCTGCTCCTCTTGCCATAGATACAGGAAAGCATGTTGCTCTGTGGCAAACAACACCTCTTGGTCCATCACAAAACTTCATTTCAGGGACATTTAATCTGTCATTTCCTCCAGCTGGATAAGGGAAATAATTATAATGGTAATCTGCGTTAGGATGATTGTTTGTATCCTCTATGTCCGGTATACTTACTCTACCACTCATCAGATATACTTTTTCCTCTAAGCTCATTTGCTCAACCAGCTTCTTAGCTTTTTCGGTAAATTTCAACCTATAATCTTTTGAATTAAACATAATATCCTCCTTGAAAATAGTTATATGACATTCTTTATGTGTATATATTTTTCATCAATTGTTTAGTATATCCATTATTATTTTTTATTATCAATAGCCAATTTATTTACTAAAATCAAGCTTTCGAATTATATTTTGTATATTATAATAAAAGTATGTAGACGGTTCTTCTATACTTTTTCCTTAATACTGAATAACTATAGTTATCAATTTTAATAATATCCTAAACAATTAAGTTATTCTAGTCAATTCTAAAGATATTCTATTCAATTCTTTTACTGATACATTTGTAAGGTTTAAATCTACTTCTCTGTATTAACACCTACTAATGTCGCCTGTTTCCTATCATAAATGAGATTAATTTTAAAATGAACCTATGTAGATAAACTTTTTACAGTCTATTACATAGGTTCATCATATTACTTATAAGTAAATTTAAAACTTATGGAACATAATCATAAACCTTATCACCAGTTTTGCTTAAATCAACACCCTTAGCTTCAAACAACTCGCTCAAAGTTACAAATTGATAACCTTGACTTTGAAGTTGAGGAATTATTATATCCAACGCTTCCGCAGTAGGATGTGGTGCTGGTTGATTGTCATGCAATAATATAATTGCACCATCTCTAGCTCCCTGTATCGCTAAATTTGCTCTTGCTTGAGCTGTTGATGCTGAACCACCATTCCAGTCTTGACATATAACACCCTGTATAAATGTTAAATCAACTGCACTAAACAAGGTTTGGCTAGTATTTAGGTTTGGTGCACGGAAGAACTTAGGAGTCTGACCTGAGTATTGCTTTATAGCTGCAGTAGTATCAGCAATCTTTTTCTTGATATCTGTTGAAGACATACTACCCATACTATTATAATCCCATGAATGATTTCCTATTTCATGTCCACCATCATTAATTCTTTTAACAAGAGAAGCTGTTGAAGAATTAATATTTTGTCCAATCATCATGAATGTAGCTTTTGCTTTATATTTCTCAAGTCTATCAAGAACTTTTGGTGTCATGGTATTATCTGGACCATCATCAAAAGTCAAAGCAATAAGCTTTTTGTTTGGATCAATTGGATCAATTGGATCACCAGGCTCATCACTTCCTATAGTTCCTAATAGAATAAGACCTAATAGATGTTGTTTTATCATAGCAAAGTCAATAGCATCCATAGAACCGCTTTGATCACAGTCACCAGCTGCAGGTAAAGAAGCTTTTTGACCTAGTAAATACTGCTTGAAAGCAGCATAGTCAAGAGCATCTACAGTACCACTTTCATCAACATCACCAAGCTGTACTTTCTTGTCTGGGTCTGGATCAGGATCAGGATCAGGATCAGTAGTACCACTCTTGCTAAATGAGAATGAACCAACATTAACAGATCCGTTAAAGCAAAGGTATAAGTCCTTTACACCAGAAACACCACTAACAGTAGTGGATAAATCTTTGTAAGTATCCCATCCGCCAGTAGCAGGTACAGTCAATGAGCCAATAATTGCACCAGTTGAACTACCAGTTCTTAATTGAATAGTTGTACTGGAGTTGTTACCGTTAGCAACATGAGCTTTAAATGAAGCTGCACCAGTTCCAAAATTAATGTTTTTATACACAAGATAGTTACCGTTTTCAATATATCCTACACCATTTCCTGAATCTGTTCCAATTTTTTCAATAGATGAAGAATTGGTATCGTTATATGTTGAAGAATCAATTGCTGAGAAAGCACTTCTCTCATCTACTGGTTGTTCTGGATCTTCAGGATCTTCAGGATCTTCTGTATCTCCAGTAGAAATTACCATCTTTGTCATGTTGGCTCTACCACTACTCTGATATCCCTCAACTACCATAGATACCTCATACATTTTACCCATTTTCATTCCTTTTGATTCCCAAGCCTTAAAGTGATCGCTAACAGAAATAGTTCCACTGGTACGTTTCTGCTGACGAACACTCCAATACTGTTCAAAAGTTGCAGTTCCTTTAATTGAAGGTTGATTTACACGGGTTGTCTGATATAAATCATATACAGCACCACCAACGGTAATTGTTCCCTTTGATTGTGATCCAGGTGGTCTCCAGTTCCCCCAACTGTCTACAATATAATACTCTACAAGAGGACTACTTGTCCATCCATAAACAGACAAATATGAATTTCCTGATGGCTGGTAGTCGCATGAGTAAGTTAAGTCTATATTTCCGAGTTGTTGCCAAGTCTTTGTCTCGTCATATTTCTTACCTGTGCGGAATAACGCATTATTGATATTACTCCATGAGCAACTGAACGCACCACCACCATTTAGTGTCATGCTAGTGGTTCCGTTATCTTTCCATAGCTCGTAGTCGTAACCGTCAATATTACCAGTTGCATTACCAGTAAGTGTTGTTGCAGCCTGTACGTCTACTCCAGCCAAAATGATGGTAAAACACATTAGAATAGAAAACATTACCATCAACTTCTTGTTCATTTTAGCACTCTCCTTTCTATTATTTTATATATTGAACATGTTATAAAAGTAACATATTCTACCATATTCTAGCATATTTTAGCACAATCCACAACACATTTTGATGCGAAATTCACAATAAGTTTCACAATAATTTATTAGTTTTTTGTTAAAATTTCACCCACACAAATATAAATTCTAATATGTGAACAGCAGAGTTTATGCATAGTTGTAAGCACATCCGCACAAATTCTAAGCTTCAAATAGGTATTTTTACAATACTAATCTCTAACTAAGTCCTTAACTGTTTTTTTCGACAGGAAATAATTTCCCATCTTATACTAATTTGCATTTAAAAATGTTGTTCAATACTATGAGTCGCTCTTATGCAGTGCACCGCTTTAGCGGTGATATAATGACATGTATGGTTTGAAGTTACTTTTAATCGTTTATTTACACGATTGAATCAGGAAATAATAAATGGGGACAGCAGCAAAACGCTAAGAATTAAAAAGGAGTGATTTATGTGAAATTTGAACTAGATGTTTATAACTCAACATGCAAAACAAAGCCTTTTTGTAAATGTTGTATAAGCCAACTATAAGGATTTAGGCAGAAAGACTAAATTTCCACTTAAATAAAGCTGACTTATAGTTCACCTTTCGTTTTTTAAAATCTCCTCAAGCCCTTGTATTGCTCCGCTAATTCGTAACAATCTCTCATTAAGTTGTATCTTTTTCTCTTCAGGTTCTTTAAGCCTTTCAAGCCCAACGTTATATTCATTTCTTAATGTAGTAAGTCTCTGATTAATAATATCTTTCATTATTCCTCCATATTTTTTTACTTATGCCTAACCTATGTCTAAATTTTCTTTATCAAGTATTTCCATACACATTTTGTAAATGACCTTTTTTCTTTTTTCAAGTCTCTGTTCTGTTGAAGAAATATCCATTAAACACATTAAATATCCAATACCTCCGAAAAATAAGAGATAAATAATTATTGCACTTACTCCCATTTCCATTAGGGATATTAGAATAAATATTACAGCTAAACCTGAAATAATCAATGTAGATTTCCCATTTTCTTTAGCTATTGATTCACTTGCTTCTAAGTTTTCTATTTCAGATGACAATGTAACTTTTAGCTTACTATATTCTTCTATTTCAATCTTATATGTATAAATAAACAACTGCAATTTAACCATAACTCTATCGTGCAAATATGACAAATCGTTTATATTTTCCTTACTCAATGCTTCAAGAGAAGCCTTTAATTCAGAATAACAGCTTGTTAACTCCATATTAAACTCCCGCACCCTATTTAGGCATAAATTTTGGTGAAACTATCTATGATAAGCCTCTGTGTTTTTATTAGATATGCTTTCTTACTAAATTAATAGCCCATTCACCTTTAAAACAGGAAAACCCCTTGTAGATTTATCCGATAAGAATACTACCTGTATGTACAAATAATTTTCAAACTAATCAAACTAAACTCCCATGCAAGTATTGGCAAAAATTGTGTTTAAGATTTCTTTAAATTCGAATTAAAACACAAAATCCTTATAATTAATTATACTTCCAATATTATTATCGGAACTATTATTATGATATATAATGGTAAAATATAAAAAAGTTGATAAAAGGTAAACTTGTTCCTTTCATTGCGTTACTGTATTATTTTGATAGTGGTTATTTCAACATAAAAACACCACGTTCTACCTACTTATACCAATAAAATTATATCAATTGTCAATGCAGCAATCCTTTTAAGCACTACTGGTATAAGTTTTCTGAACGGTTTAGAAAAAACATAAATATTCCATTCCGCTATTATAAGCGGCAGAAAAAAAGCAATGTTTACGAATATCTATTAGAGAATACATATAAAAATATCTAGTAATAAATTTAAACTATTAAAAAGAAGACTAATGCAGGGTAGCTAATAGGTAGGAGTAATGATGTTGGAATTATTGTAAGATGGCTCTTTTATAGCAATTAATAGTATTTCTTATCATAAAATGAAAGAAAAAATGAAAATCCATTAAGTTGAATTACACATATCTTAAGTTAAATAATGCATTAAAAATATCGTTACTTATGTATTAAAAATTAAGAAACAAAAGATTTGGATACTGCCAGTTAACCTCATCTTTTGTAAAATCCAAAATCTTAATTAATAAAAATTATTTAAAATGGAGGTGAATGTATAAAAATAGATGCACTTGATTTTGCATCTTACGGAACAATGTTTATTTGAATGCCAACTGAATTTCCTTATGGTATGTGATTTAACCATAAACGGCGGAAACACATAATAGGAAATCAAGCATCGTAAGCAAGAGTAGCTAGGTTATATGCAGAGGTACTATATTAAATTAAAGGAGAATTTATTTATGAGAAAAAACAGTTTAAAATCGTTATCAGTTGTGCTTGTTGTCTTTATGACAGCACTGATGGTTTTCTCGGCAACAGTTAGTGCCGCTACGCCAACAGGTAAAAGGTTAAAGGATGTTCAAAGCAGGGTTTTGGTTGGAACCGAATTCCCTAGTGGTTTTAGCACAATGTCAGATTCTTCCCAATTCCTCAGCACTGCCACTCCAGAATTTAATCTGGTAACTGCTGAAAATTGTATGAAATGGGATGCATTAGAACCTTCACAAAATAGTTTTAACTGGAACGAAGCTGATAAGCTCGTAAACTGGGCGAAAACCAACAATTATACGGTTCATGGACATACGTTTGTTTGGCACAGTCAAGCTCCAGGTTGGATACAGAATCTTAGTGCTAGTGCTATGGAGTCTGCAATGAACAATCATATTGACAAGGTAATGGCTCGTTATAAAGGCCAGATTCCAATTTGGGACGTAGCTAATGAAGTTTTTGAAGACAACGGAAACTACAGAAATTCCTTTTGGTATAGAACTATGGGTAAGAGCTTTATTGAAAAAGCATTTATCCGTGCTCGTGCTGCTGACCCTAGTGCTAAGCTAGTATACAATGATTACAATCTTGAGTATACTGGACCTAAGTCCAACGCTGCTTATGCGATGCTCAAAGACTTTAAGAGCCGTGGTATACCTGTAGATGGTATAGGCTTCCAGATGCACTTGGATATTCAATACTCAATAGACTATAATGACTTTGCTAAGAATATGCAGCGTTTTGCAGATTTAGGCCTAGAGATATATATAACTGAGATGGATGTACGTATATCCAGCAACGGTTCATCATCTGAACTTCAAACTCAAGCTAGCTACTACAAGAATATCATTGAAAAATGTATGGCACAGCCTGCAGTTAAGGCTATCCAGGTATGGGGCCACACAGATAAACATTCTTGGGTACCTCAAACATTCCCAGGTAGAGATAATGCTTTACTCTTTGATAAAAACTATAACCCAAAGCCATCTTATTATGCAATGCAAGCAGCTCTTGCTACTGGTGCACCTACACCAACAGTAGTATATGGTGACCTTGACAGTAGTGGCAGTGTAGATGCTTTAGATTATTCACTTATTAAGCAATATTTGCTTGGGTCAATAACAAAATTCCCTGCTGAAAATGGTCTGCTTGCTGCAGATCTTGATGCAAGCGGATCAATAGATGCATTAGATTTCGCTTCTATGAAACAATATTTGCTTGGAATTATAGATAAATTCCCTGCTGATAAATAAAAGTTTATTTAAACCAAAACATATATGCCAGTTTGCTATAGCAAACTGGCATTTTTATTTATAAGGAATTATGTGTTTTTATGGATAAACAGCTCTTGATATAAGGATATTCCTTTAAGCATTCCTATGGTAATGGTTTCTTATAATGTCAAAGCCAGATTATTAACACATTATAATAAAAGTGGCAACGTCCCCAACTTTGAATTCACTCTATCAAGGAAGGCTGCACTTTAGTTGATAAAATCATAGGGAAGATGCTTGTTGTCAAGAGCCTTATCATGTATGCACTGCATAACTCAAGGATGATATCTATTTTTCATTTCCTACAGTAAATTGACTCAATCATTTATTAAGAATTTTTTTACTTAAATAGAAGTTGTGGACATTTTCTTGCCTAATTATATTCTACTGTTATGTGACATAGATATAAATCTTGCCTCCCAACTATTTTTGAATATTATATCTATAATATTGCTATACAAAAATCCAGATAACTCTCATATAGAAATTATAGCAGGATATTTGAATTTATTTAATTAGATAATTATATACGAAATCGTCCATAAAGAATCCATTTCCGATATCGTTTTTCTCTTCCCTTATTTTTATAAAACCTAATTTTTCATAGGCCATAACTGCACTGTTGTTTTTGTTAACATTTAAAGAAATGGAAGAAAGACCATTTTCTTTTGCCCGCTGAATGACAAATTGTAGCATGTCTCTTGAGAACCCTTTCCTGCGTTGTACTTTATACAAATAAAATTTGCTCAAATATAGTTCGCTCCCTCTTGGATAGAACGCAAGAAAGCCTACCTTTTTTCCTTCAATATCTCTCACAAAATAGTATTGATATCCGTGCTCCAATTGTTCTGTAATTGATTGAACTGATTGAAATCTACCGATCATATATTCATTTTGCACTACTCCGATTATAGAATCAAAATGTTCTTTTACGATTTCCGTTGACATATCTGACAATTCTTCTATTGCATTAGTATCACTTGCTGAGATCTTCTCGTAATTCATAATCCCCCCTGATTTACCACTATAATCTTTCAAATTTTCAGTAGCCACATTAAAATCCTTACTGTCTGAAGTAAATGTATATACATCTACTAACACTTTTCCATTAGAATTATTTTTTCTTTATAGGAATCCAAATTTCACCAAAACCATTATTGTGATTTGCCAAACCGTAATACATTTCGAATTGAATGCCTTCTATTGCTTCAAATTCAGATGTAGGAAACCACTCTGACCAAATACGTTTCCACATACTCTGCATCTCGCACTTGGGCACATCAAATATTACCCATGTTGATGAAGGAACAGAAAGCGTTGTAAACCTTGATGGGATTGATAGTCCTTTTGGCAAGTAATTACACAGCATGTACTTAAATACTGTTTCTGAATAGTCGTACATTGCAGAAATGGTATAATTATCATGAAAACGACCTAAAAGTTCATTGATAGCATCTGTTGTTCCATCATCATCACAGCTCTTAAAAAATAATGGAACCTGATCGAACGCCTTTTCTTGGTCTGTACTAATTTCAGTGTATGAACCAAATACTTCAAAAGCCTCTCTTTGTACAATACGATAATTCATCTCAGTATCTCCCTTTATTGATATAGAGAAGGTCATTTTGGGAAAAGCTTTAAGTGAAACACCAATATCACGTGCTGATATTGGTACTATTCCATGTAGATTTTTAAACGCTCTGCTGAATGCTTCTGGCGATTCATATCCATATTTAAGAGCCACATCAACAACTTTAATATCACTTGTCTGCAATTCAAAAGCTGCCAATGTCAAACATCACATCTTTTAAATTTGTTTAATGTGTCGCCCAATAACTTCTCTGCTGTTTTTACATTCAATAAATCACAATTATTAAGAACTATATTGTCTGCTGGTTGAAGCACATCATATATTGTGCGTCCATTGGCAATTACACAGTATGAATTATCCATAAGTGTATTACAAATTGCTTTTCCTATTCCACTACTGGCACCTGTCACAACAGCTACTTTTCTATCCACTTTTTTGTCTCCTTTTGATAGTTATCCATAATCAGCTAGAAATCACCCCTGTATACCATTTCCCCTCTTATCTCTTTTTGTTTTATTAACTTTATCCAAATTCTCTTCTATAGGTAATCTTCTTTTTTCGCTTTTATGCTCATCTAAATTGGTCTTTCTATACTTTTCAAGTTCATCTATATGTGAAATATATTTTTCTAACTTGCCAGTCAAAAAACCTAAATCACTATTTGATGCGATTTCTATACATTCATTATCAAGTAATTCAAAGTAATCACTGTCCTCTATTTCAAGTAAAATATCAAGCATTTTTGGATCTAATTGTTGAGAAAATATAAGTAAATCTCTAATATTTTTTAAACAATCCTCTTTTGAATAATTTAAATACTTAATCCAGTTACCATCACAATCATGTTTATCAAGTACTAATGATTTATTATCTATTTTTATTTTAGACAATGCTCTATAAAGAGCTTTCCCCTCAGATATTTCATTTCTAGGAATATCAACATGTGCTTCCTTTTCAATATTTGATAATAGTTTATCGCAATTTTTTACAATCAGGTTAACTCTTCGATTTACGAAATTATACAATGCATCTTTATTAGAGATACTAGCAGTCAGTACAGTTCCTATAAATATTACTAGATAGTATAATCCAGAAATAAAAATTAAAGCCATTACTCCTTTACCCCAAGGGCTATTTGGGGTAATATCACCAAAACCATTTGTAATTAATGATGTGATTGTGAAGTAAATTAATTCTATTGGGTCATTAACCCCATTATTGTCTTTAACTTGATTGTTGTTATCTACAAATGCGTTTGAATCAATCCTTGTTACCAAAAATACAGCACTGAATAGATTAAGCATTAGAATAAGTAACCATACAATCATACCAACGTATTTACTGTAAGGCTTTAGTTTGTGTGTTTTTACCGAAAGATAATTAGGCTTATTAATAATTAAGTACAATCCCTTATATACAAAAAAATGACTAAACACTACAGCTATTAGACATACATAAACCATTATACTAACATTGCTTTTATTAATTGATAGGCAGGCTAAAACTAAATAAGGAATATATAAACTTACAAAAGCTATCCTCCCAATGTCATCATTAATATTATTAATGTATTCTAGAATAAAATCACCTATAAATATTTCGATTAACATTGCATAAACATAAAACACTCCCATTACTATTAAAACTCCAATTAGAGTATATATAAGCAATTCTAAACTAAAGTATGTATTTAGCCTCTCCACATTTAATGAGTAAAAAAGAAACGAAAAAATCAGCAGTAATACTAAAGTTGCTAATCCATAATATATTTTCCCACCCTTACCCATAGTTTTATACTTTTTAACAGGAATGGCAAATCCACTTTTTATTTTATTAACTATATCTTTTAAAAATACTCTTATTTTTATCTTTTGACTGTTGACTGGTATTAACCCCATTAGAATAAACAATATTAATACAATTACAATTATAATATTACCAAATATAATTAACCCATTATTCAAAACCACTTACCCCCAAAAGCTGTTATTTTTGTTATTCATAAGTAAGTTTACCATTATAACGCCTAGATTCAAAATGAAATTTTTCGATTGTATACACCGTCAAAAACCACTTGTGGTTTTTAGAGCTTGAAAATCTACCATGTTTGCACTAACTGTATTTTCAAGCTATTACAATCAGCGGCGTTTCATCGAGGCAGTAGATATTCTCACAGCCTAAAACCAAAGCGGTATTTGCACTTATAGAAGTGTGGGATATTTTCTTGCCTCGTTATATTAGTTTGAAGCAGTTAAGTATAGCTAGATTAGTTAGTTTTCTTCTATAAAGCAGTAACGGCAACTCTTTCCGTTTACGTAAAACACCAACCCTTCCTACTCTTAATAACATTGCTATATGTAAAGAAGTGCTAATTGACAACAATTCCCAATTAGCATTATTAATGAATATAACTTATAGATTATTTAAGTAAATGATATGCTAAATGCATAAAATGTTTAATGTTTAAATACGTATAAATAGACATAAAATTCTTGCAAATTTATCCCACAATGATATAATCTTTTTAGGGAAAATTAAATAGTTGCCATGATTTCTAAGTGCGGCAACACTTAGAAACTCATGAAGGTGTCTGACCACCCACACGTATGGACTTTCGTCCACCACAGCAACCAATTTTTATTATACTTGGTTTTGTTTCTTTTTGCAATTACAAGTGCGTGCAGGGTTATTACCTATACGCACTTTTTAATTTTCCCTCCATTTTCAAATTTGGAGGGAAATATATATGTCTTTTAGTTCTAAAACGAATAGTAGCAGTACATTTGGAAGTTTTATCTTATCGAGTATAGATAATAGGCTTGAAGAGCTAAGTAATGAATACAGTAACTCAGCTGAATATTTAGAGTTCTATTATCTATACAATGATATTTTAAAGAAATTAGAAAAAGTATTACCACCTGAAGCTTTAGATTTAATCAATCAACTTGACAGTATACAAGGGAATTATTTTGTTGCTTATCAAAAATATTTTTATAAGCAAGGACTTTTAGATTGTAAGATGCTGTTTAATTTATTGCAAAAATAATTTGGTAAATTAAGAATGTAAACGAGTAATTATCTATGAACAAAATAAAACCGCCTTACTTGGCGGCTGTTCTATTTTACCTTTAATAACTATACTTCATGTACATTCAAAGATTATATCAATAATGAAAAAAACATCTGTAAAATTTATTTACCAGTCATAATTATTATAACCTTCGTTGTTTACACCTTTTAAACAACTTCCCAATTTATTTCTTTATCTCATACCATATTGGTTCATTATCGCAATGTTTGTATAAAAATGTCCAAGTAAAATTGCTATCCACAATAAAAACATCACACCTATCTAGTCGTAGGTGCTTTGAACTCAATTTATTGTTTGTTTTTAAATAATATACCTGTTCTTCACCTTGCCAAAAAATAAAAACCTCATCCTTTATCTTATTATCAAATGATTTTAAAGCATCCTTCCCTTCTAAATAACCTACAATCTTTCTATATGTAAAAGCATGCCATAAGTATTCATCGAGATAACATTCTTCCATTTCCTTTTGTGTCATACTTGAAAGAAATGCCTTTTTCCATTTCTTTTTTAGTTCATCAGAAGTATACGGACACTCTTTAAATACAACACCTTCATCTATCATATGTTTTTTTATTTCTTTTCTAACCCGCTGTTTCTCTAGTTCTTCAAGCATATTCATTTCATTCATCACTTTAATCATTTGCCTCAATTGCACTTCTTGGTCAGCTTTATCTAATACAGATATACGCTTGTACTCCTCGTCATAATAATTTTTGTAGCTAGTAGAATGCCCTTCTATAATTTCAATCCATTTCTCTTCTGTAATTGTATCATCGCACCATCTATAGTAGTCCATATTTTACCTCCAGATTTTCTATTATTACATTAAAAACGAAAAAGAAATAATCATTATTCCTTTTTCGTTTTTAATTAGTGTATTAACAATACTATAACTTCATTTTAATTAATACCAACAATGTAAGCTATAATGGGAAGTTCCATTATTAGTTATTCTTGGATGGTAATGCGGTCTGTAACCAGATCCACCATGTGCACTATCACCATATGCAAGGAAAACAGGACTTACTTCAGATGCCAAAAATGATGCACGTCCCCAACCAATACAATACACACCATTTACCGAAGAATTTATATTTGCTGCAGCATAAGCAATAGCACTAGACTCATAAGGAAAAGCACTACCAATTAGTAATTGTGAACCTTGAACCCTAGCATAATAATAATATGTATTATTTTCCTCTGACTCTTCACGGACTTTTTCAATAACTTCAGAAAGTGTATAATAAGCAATTCCTCCTATAGTAACAACTGCTGTGGCAGCTAAAAGTGCCGCAATAATATCTGCCAATGCAATACCACCGTAAATTGCTAAAGGAAATTGCCCTTCTAGATATTCAGAATCATCTACTTTTATTTCTTTACCAGTATCATTATCTTTAACAATATATTCCAATTGAGCATTATTTTTATCGAAATTTTCAACTTTAACATTATAATCAAAAACTTCGTCCGTGTATAGGAACATATCCTTATCGCAAGTTATATGTATATCATTCGTTAACTTTTCAAGAACCGCCTCATAATTGTACCCATCTTTTTCAGTTTTCAAAGTATACGAGGATTCATTTTCTATAACATTTAATTGTATTACTGTTATTATAATAAATATAAAATTCATTAACTGGACAGTATAGATAATTTAACCTATCAAAGCTATCTTTTTTTCTCCATGAATATACTCCTATTACTTCATTGTAACTAGCTGGGTAACTCTGGAAGCATGAATCATTTGCTACAGATGCAAAAATATGAATTCCTTTCTTAAAGGCTCGGATTATAGCATTATGTATTTCAGCATTATTCTTACTAGTTGATAAACTCATACTAATAATTTGTACGTCATTATCAGTACACCAATTCACAGCATTTACAATATTACTGTTTGAAGCCTTGCAATCCTTATCCGTTACCTTTAATATATATATTTTTGCATTCTTCGCAATACCTATATCACCATGAATTATCTTATACATGTACGTTCCATGCCCATTCTGATCATATTCATTATCCAATGTTGTAAAATTAATATTCTTATCTACTGTACTGGCATTTTTCTTGCTTATTCCACTGTCAATAATTGCAATACAGACTCCTTTACCAGAATATTTATCATACTTATCTATTAACGACTTATGATCATTTTTATTTGAATATCTCATGAAAATCCATAAAATAAATAATGAAACTATTATCAAACTACAAATTACAACTTTTAATCTTTTTTTAAAAAACATACTCTCATTATTATGATGAATGCTTTTATAATCTATATTTTTTTCATTTTTGCTTATGTTAAGATTTTTCACCTTACTCATACTCTTTCTGTCAAATATACCTTTAAAGTTGACCATAAATTATGTTTACATAATAAATTCACCTAAGTACATCATGATATTATAATGTAATTTATTAGGATATAGCGAAATTTATTATACTGCAATATACATTAATTTACAATATGAATTTTAATTAAAAATCCAAATTTTGTTGGACTTTTAGATTGTAAGATGCTGTTTAATTTATTGAATAAATAATCTGGCAAAATTATTTATACCAGTATGTGTACACCTCTCTATTTCCTGTAGATTAATGTGAATTCTTGTCAAATAAATCACTTTCATATTTTTACAAAATTATTGTATAATGATTATAACGCCTAGATTGAAAATGCACCTTGTGTTCAAAATGCGAAGAGAACGATGAATGTGCGAAATGTAAACTTCGCATTTTTCGAGCTATTGCATCAGCGGCGTTTTATCGAGGCAGTAGATATTCTTACCGCTGAAAACCATAGCGGTACCCGCCACGTATAAAAGTGGGGGACATTTCTTGTCTCGTTGTAGTAAAAATATATTTATGTCGGGCCTTGGTAATAAAGGGTTGGAAGTAATTATTTTTTTAATATTAAAGGAGGATGTATTATGTTTTTTAAAAAAAGTTTTAAGAAGGGCTTGAGTTTTGTTCTGGCAGGTGTAATGGCTCTCAGCATGGTGGCTGCTACTAGTTTACCGGTATCTGCTGCTACTGAGAAGGTTTACAGACCGCTTCCTAATGAGTACAAAAATATTAGCTCAAAGCAAGGTACTATTGAAAAGTTAAGTTACAAGTGGGGTAACGATACTAAATATTTTAACGTCTATCTACCTAACGGATATAGCCAGTCTGATACTTCTAAAAAGTATAATGTTGTATATCTGATGCATGGTGGTGGCGAAGATGAGAATTTATTATTTGGAGGCCCAGGTCAGAACAAGGAATTAAAAGTAATCATTGACAATATGATTGCAAAGGGAGATATTAAACCAGCTATATTTGTTACACCTTCATTCTACAAAGGTAATAACGATGTTGCAGGTTTCCCTGAGGAATTAAGCACTACTCTTATTCCGTATGTTGAAACTAAATATAATACATATTTAAAATCAACCAGTGTTGCGGATATGAAAGCTTCCAGAGATCACAGGGCATTTGGTGGATTCTCAATGGGTTCAGTATGTACATGGTATACATATATTAACTGCCTTGACTATATTAAATATTTTATGCCTTTTAGCGGTGACTGTT
>JAEWST010000181.1 GCA_023398105.1 Bacillota bacterium
CCCCTTAGGTTTTTTACTGACCATAATTTTTCACTGAGGTGCCAGGTCATTAATGCTTTCCTCAATGTGTTAGGAATTAGAGTCTAAGATGTTTTA
Source organism: Bacillota bacterium (assembly GCA_023398105.1). Lineage (GTDB taxonomy): Bacteria > Bacillota > Clostridia > Acetivibrionales > DSM-1351 > Ruminiclostridium. The sequence continues at coordinate 97 of JAEWST010000181.1, forward strand.
TGTTAACCTCTCGACTACATGAGTTATTATATCACCCGACATTTTGAATAGTCAACATAATATGTAAGTTGTAAACTACTTGTAACCCTCACGTAATGGGCTTTCTTGCACATGTAGGTTCATTATGGTAAACCTAGGGTTTTGAAGGGTTGCAGACACTGATAATACTATTTCACATATAAAACATAAAAAGACATGCTCAAAAACAAAGTTTGTACAAACATAGTACATTTTTAGCACCAAAAAGCACAAGTGGTTTTGCAGTGTACTGAAATTTATATAAAAAGTGGCGTGGGAGGTTAGTATTGAACATTATTTTCAGGCTTTGTGCCAACGCAACATATGCGGCTATTTAAAATGTGCTCGCATATGTAATCACAAATTCGTATAAAATAAAAAAAACCACTCAGAATCAATTTATGTTCTGAATGGTTCTTGTCATTTACTTTATTGAGCTTTCACAGTTAGCTTTCTCTAAACCATTACCTTTTTTCCTATTATAATAGGCCAAGTCTCCTCGCCTTTAAGGCATCTGCCTTTTGACAGAGTTACACTTTTGTCAAGTATCGCATAATTTAATGTAGCATTCTCTTCAATAACACTTTCCTGCATAACAATACTATCCTTAACAACAGCACCCTTCTTGACTGTAACTCCTCTAAAGAGCACACTGTTTTCAACAGTTCCTTCTATTATACAACCATCCGCTACTATTGAGTTTCTAACCTCTGCCTCTTCATTGAACTTAGCAGGTGCCTCATCCTTTACTTTAGTATATATCTTTGCTGAGCCAAACAAATCGTTGCTCACCTCTGGTTTCAGAAGTTCCATATTGCACTTGTAATACATTTGTACTGAAGAAACGCTTCTCCAATACCCATTAAATTTATAACCGCATATCTTTAGCTTGTGTAGCATCTTTACTAGTATATCTAATACAAAATCATAATAACCATGCGCTACACATTCTTCTAATAAAGACATTAGTAACTCTCTCTTTATTACATAAGTACCTAACGAGCCCAAAAGTGAATTAGGATGTATAGGTTTTTCTTGAAAATCTATTACCCTTTGATCCTCATCTACCTGAAGAATACCCATATTAGACAATTCTTCTATTGGAACATCATTCATCTCTCGATACGCAATTGTTATATCGGCCTCTGTATCCTTGTGCTGCTTTACCATATCATCAAAGGTTGTTGTATATACACAGTTACCTTGTGATATAATAACATATTCCTCATTACTTCTCTTTAAGAAAGTGAGATTGTTGTACATTGAGTCAGCTGTCCCTCTATACCAACCTGAATTATCATCCGCTAGAAATGGTGGAAAAATAAATAATCCGTCTGTTTTTCTATCTAAATCCCACTCTTTTCCTGAACCCAAGTGATCCATTAGAGATCTAAAGCTATACTGGGTTATTACACCTACATTTCTTATGCCTGAATTCACCATATTTGAAAGTACAAAATCAATTGCCCTATACTTTCCTCCAACTGGTACTGCAGGGGTAGACCTCATTGTAGAAAGCTCTTTTAGTTTTGTGCTTCTTCCACCTGATAATATTATTCCCATTACATTTTTCATTCAGCAACACCACCTTTGAATACGCTTTTTCCTGACTCTATAACTAGTGAATCAAAGTCCTCTGCACCAACCCCTGCATCTATCATAACATTTTTGCCTATTACTGTACTCTCAGGTATACTTGCTTCTTCTCCAACAACTGTTATGCCAGAATCATATATACTTGGCTTAAACTCATTCTGTATATCATCACCCTCACCAAGTTTAGAATTTGCTCCAATAGTAACCAACTCGCTAATAATGCATTTATTTATTGAAACATTATTGAGAATTTTTGAGTTTGACATTACTATTGAGTCCTGAATAACAGCACCCTCTTCAACAATTACACCAGGGAATAATATGGAATTTATAACTGTGCCATATATCGTACAACCTTCAGCAATCATAGATTTTTTAACACAGGCTGATGGACCTATGTAATGTGCAGGCTTTACTGGATTTGGCGTATATATCTTCCATTCAGCATCAAATAAATTAAATGGAGGAATTCTACCAATCAAGTCCATATTAGATTCCCAAAACGCCTGTATTGTACCAACATCTCTCCAATATCCTGAAAACTGATAAGCCCACATACTTTTATTATCCTTAAGCATTGCCGGGATAATATTTTTGCCAAAATCATTATCTGATTCTAGACACTCATTATCCTTTATCAAATACTCTCTAAGTGTTGACCAACTAAAAATATATACACCCATAGATGCTAGTGTACTCTTTGGATTTTTAGGCTTTTCCTCAAACTCATAGATATTTCCATTTTCATGGCAGTTCATAATTCCGTATCTGCTAGCTTCCTCATATGGAACATTTATAACTGATATAGTTGCATCAGCGTTATTTTCCCTATGAAAATCCAACATTTTTGAATAATCCATCTTATAAATGTGATCACCAGATAATATAATAACATATTCTGGGGAATACCTATCTATATAGTGAATATTCTGATATACAGCATTTGCAGTTCCTTTGAACCATTCACCACTCTCAGCTCTTAAATACGGTGATAATATAGTTACTCCACCATCTATTCTGTCCATGTCCCATGGTTTACCTATCCCTATATGTGAATTAAGTTTAAGCGGCTGATACTGTGTAAAGACACCAACAGTATCAATCCCAGAATTTATACAATTACTTAGGGAAAAATCAATAATTCTATATTTACCACCGTATAGGACAGCTGGCTTTGCAACATTTTTTGTGAGAACACCTAATCTGCTCCCCTGCCCTCCAGCAAGCAATAATGCTATCATTTCTTTTTTATTCATTGCATCAACTCCCAGTATAGTCATTTTATAAAAAAATATAGTTATTCATATTTCATTTTATACAAATAATTCTACATAAAATATACTTTTCCCTTTTTTATCAAGAAATAATACTAATAAAAGTTTTTTGCAACAAATAACGCAAATTATTTTTGCCTATGTAAAAAAGCTAAAATCTAAATAAATATTAGATCTTAGCTTTTTGCATACTTAATATTTCAACTTTCTGACATTAGAAGTTTTTTACACAACTAATTCATGCAATTACTCTTAACCCAACGAATGCAAAATCTATCCATTCTCAAGTCTACCAATGGCTTGTTGTTCAGAAAACCCACTTATCCTTGCCATATAAACTACTAGTTACCTAGATTGCATTGTGAGTAAAGCAAGCAATGCTACAAACAGGTATGTCCGTTACAGAACCAACTGTTCCAATCGGATTCATGTTTTGCATATTCATATTATCTCCCATACAACCAATACCATTTGCATAAGGTGTTCCGCTACATGCATTTCCTATTGCACAACCCGGTGCTGGACCTATCTGAGTGATTAATTTAACAAAGCATTCATTTACTCCCAGAAGTACGCCTGTAAATCCACACCCCGACATCCCACCGCTAGTTGTAAATATCGTAACAGTTTGGCCAATATATTTTTTCATTGCACAAACTATATCACCATGTAGTAAAAGACCATCGCTACAGCAGAAATGTTCTTCTCCCATAATCCCCCGCTCCTTCCAATTCATAAAGTATTATTTTGCTACAATATATTTTATGTTAACGGGTTATTATGTGTTACTGCAATCAATGAATTTTGTTTATATTAATGAACCAAATGTCAATGAGGGTACATAATTAAACCTAAGCAAGATCAGAATTCTGTTATTATTCTATAAAATATTTCTAGCCTTTTCTGGTTTTCTACAGGCTTCCCTGAGTCAAAATATTTAATTTCGCCACATGTTTTCTGAGTATTAAAAATACCCTTTTCCTCAAGCAAATGATTTAAATATTTAATAGTACCTACACTTCCGTCAATAATATCTATATTTTTTGGAAGAACCTCTTTAAATGCCTTCTTGTATATAGGAAAGTGTGTACATCCTAAAACAAAGGTTTTGTAGTTACTAATATCGAAGGCTGATAATTTTTCTTTAATAACAGGAATAACTTTATCATAGTCAAATACCATATGCTCTGCCAATTCGACTAATTCAGGAAATGCTAAGTAGTCAACAATATGTTCTGTATCTACTCTTTGTACCAAGTTGTGGAATTTTTCCTCCCTAAGTGTCAGAGGTGTTGCCAAAACAAGTACTCTTTTACCATTACCATTCTGAACCGCTGGCTTTACAGCTGGCTCCATACCTACAATTGGAAAATTATACATACTTCGCAAATCTCTTACCGCTATACTGGTAGCTGTATTACATGCTACAACAAGTGCTTTTATACCCTGCTCAACCAAAAACTCAACCGCTTCAAATATATAAGTACGAACCTGCTCCTTAGTCTTTGTTCCATAGGGCACATGTTCTATATCTGCATAATATATATAGTTTTCATTAGGAAGCTGCTTTATTGCTTCTGACAGAACAGTAATTCCACCAAAACCAGAATCCAAAAAACCTATACTGTCACTATTGGTATTCATAGAACTTCTCCTTTTTTCTTAAAAAAGAACTTTGCTTTTATCTACGTAAATCTCTTGATATTCTTGATATTATTGAAAAAAATATCCATCCCATCCCACAATATATAATTGAGGGTAAAAAGTATATAAAGTACATTAATTCATTAAACATATTTGAAAAACTACTGTTGCCATAATAGCTATATATAGAAATACCCAGCGAATACAATGACGCTAGCACCAAGCTTATTGGCACAATAATAAGAGTTTCCCGTTCGCAAAAACTATTGTAAATCATAAGCAATATTAGCGGAAATATAATTGCAGTAATACCAAAAACAATATACATTCCTGTAATAGGAAGCTTTAATCTTACTATGAATATTAACATAATTATTATAATTGCAGCCTCAAGGACGCTAAGTCCTAAGACTTTTAAAATTTTTCCCATTCATTTACTCCATCTAATATCTTTTTAACTACTGTCATATTATATAATATAGGGTAAAATGTATCAAATTTTTTAATTAATTCAATTATAGTTTATAGCCTGAAAATCTATAACACCAAATATTCTTGTATCCATTGCAGAAATTTTTACCATCTGATTCCTGCAATTATTTCATTAAGACTGTTTAACACATCTTCCTATATTCTCAAAAACTTTTGCCAACTACTAATTGACTTTACAGCTATTTGTATATTATTGCCAAACATTCTAAATTCACAATTAAAATATAATATAAACTAGAAACTATTAAAATAAGGCTTTATAATTTTTGTATGTTATAGGCACACTCAGCTAAAAATGCTTCGCATTTTTTTCACGCTTCGTGCCTTCTCAGGTTCAAGTCCTTGATTTTTTTATTCAAAAAGCCACTCAATAAGATATTGAGTGGCTTATATGGTCGGAGTGAGAGGACTTGAACCTCCAGCATCTTGGTCCCAAACCAAGCGCGCTGCCAATTGCGCTACACCCCGATAAAAAATTCAACTAATCAAAAGCACTGATTACTACAACGAGATAACCTCAAGTGCAAATGTATTGTACTATAGGCTAAAAATATTAGCAACATTTATTTAGGATTTAAATTTGAGATTATCTTAATATTACTCTTGTATACTTCAATTTACATTGATTTAATACTCTACATATAAAATTACATAAATTTTTTATGATTAATTACTCCACTTTCGCAGTGCTGGACGCTTCTTTTAACTGTATCATAAAAAATATTACACTTATGACAATCAGATGTAACAAAATTGAAATCTTATATGACTTGATACATTATTTTAGTTTTTCTATAATAAAGTCAATCACTATTAGCTGAAAACTGATACTAATGGACACACTTTTAGCAAAAAATACTGTTGTTATGGTATATGGACGCATCTAATTTGCTATTGCATTTCGATTCTATCAAGCCATCAGTTAAAGTTTGGGGTTGAGGATTAAGCCTCTTAGTTCCAAAAGGAACTCTATAGCTAATATTTTTTGAACAGTAATTAACTTTAATAAAGCTATTGTATTGTAGCTTATTCGAAATAACCAGTTTTCGTTTTTTCAATGTAACAGCTACAGCTCAGTTTTGGAGAGGAGTGACAGATATACAACGTATTTTAGGGCAAATGAGACGAGCTATCCAGGACTATAATATGATAGAAGACGGTGACAAAATTGCGGTAGGTGTAAGTGGAGGAAAAGATAGTATGGCATTGCTAGCTGCTCTACAGCAGCTTCAAAGATTTTTCCCAAAAAAATTTGAGCTAGAAGCAGTGAGCCTTTTAATGGGCATTGGAAATGCAGATTTTACTCCAGTTGCCGACTACTGTCGCCAGATAGGTGTCAATTATACTATTGAGGAGACCTTGATTGGTAAAATTGTTTTTGAAATTCGGCAGGAGCAAAATCCCTGCTCAATGTGTGCAAATCTCAGGAGGGGTGCTCTTCATAATATTGCCAAGAAGTTAGGCTGCAATAAAGTAGCTCTCGGTCACCATAGAGATGATGCAATTGAAACATTATTGCTGAGTACCTTTTATGAAGGTAGAATACATACATTTTCTCCAGTAACCTATCTTTCAAAAAAAGACTTATACCTCATTAGGCCACTGATTTATACTGAGGAAAGTCAAATAAAGTGTTTAGCAAAGTCTGAGCAGTTTCCTATTGTAAAAAGCCCCTGCAAATATGATGGGAATACTAAACGCCAGTACATCAAAGATTTAATCTATGAGCTTCAAAAGGAAAAAAGGGATATAAAGAGTAATCTTTTCGGGGCAATTAAACGTGCAGAGGTTGATGGTTGGCATGAATAAACTCAACTTTGTAATTTGAAATTTGTAGGTAATGAGCTTCATTCCCTTTTATAAACTTACTTTAATACTTTAACAAAATTTGTAGACCAGCTATTTATGATCTACTAAAATCATATTGTTGTTGGGAGGAAAATAATAAATGAATAAATACATAAGAAAAAGTCTAGCACTTCTATTGGTGTTGGCAACATTTTGGTTATCATCAAGTAATACTGCTATAGCAGCACCTCAAGTTATTAATCAAACTGTAGAAAAGCAAAATATTACATCAGGATTAGTTTTAGAACAATTTCATCGTTTTACCACTAGTGGCTGGATAGAATCTCAAGTTCTCAGCGTGGACTTGTCAAATGAGAATATTAAAGTGGATAGCTTAATTAATAACAATTCTGTAACTAGTGTTTCCACTGTTAAAAATCTCGCAAAAAGCAAAGGTGCAATAGCAGCAGTAAACGGAAGCTTCTTTGACTTGAAAACAGGCGACGTATTTGGTCCCGTTATGTCATCTGGTGAATTTGCTGTTGCACTTACAAAGAAGAACAACGATTTAGCTACTTTGTCATTAGATGAATTAAACAATGCTCTATTTACATACTTGGATACAAAAGTTGAGTTATTAACACCAATCGGCAAAAAAATGCCTGTTGCAGCGTATAACAGGTACACTGGGTTCTATAATAATAACATGTACATTTTAGACTCTAAATGGGGTCAAAAGACACCTGGTGTTACAGAGCAATACCCAAGTTGGATGGAAATGGTTGTAGAAAATGGTGTAGTAAATGAATTCCGTGAAAACATGCCTGGTATTGATATTCCTAAAAATGGGTTTGTAGTTATGGCTACATTCGGTCATCAAAAAGTTCTTACCGATAACTTTAAAATTGGTGATCCTGTTGATTTTGACATTATCTTAAATGTAGATTCAACTAATTTAAAGATGGCACTTACAGGAGGCACGCTTCTTGTTAAAGACGGCAATGTGCTCTCTAATTTTACACACTTTCCAACTGCTGAAAACACCAGAGCTCCTAGGACAGCAGTAGGTACTACTGCAGATGGTAAAACTCTAAAAGTTGTTACTGTTGACGGCAGATCAAAGTCCAGCCTTGGTATGACTCAGTCTGAATTAGCAGCTTATATGAAAGAGCTTGGTTGTACAAATGCCATTAACTTTGATGGTGGTGGTTCCACTACTATGGTTGCAAGAACTGCCGGAACAACTAGCCTCAGCACAGTAAACACTCCTTCAGAAGGCTTTGAAAGAGGTGTTTCAGGCTCTCTTGGTATATTCTCTATTGCACCAAAGAGTCCAGTAGATTCTCTACTTGTGACCTCATATGAAGAAAATGTTTTTGTAAACACTTCTCGTGCATTTACCGCAAAGGGACTTGACAAATATCTCAATCCTGTTGATATCAACCCTGATGACATTAAATGGTCTGTATCAGGTGTTAAAGGAACCTTTAAAGGAAACACTCTTTATCCAACTTCTGTTGGAGAGGGAGTTGTGACAGCAACTTTAGGAGAAACAGTAGTTGGTACCTGTCCAATTAGTGTACTAAGCAGTCCAGTAAGACTAGTCCTAAATGTAGACAAATTAAATACACAGGCAGTCAAATCAACTACATTTACTGTAAAGGGTTACAATAAATATGGTTATAGTGCAAGTATTCCTCCTTCCCATGTAAAATGGGGTGTAATAGGTAAGGTGGGAACTATTGATTCTAATATTTTTACTGCTAGCGAAAAGGGTACAGGACATGTTTCAGCTTCCTTTGCAGGTGTTTCAGTTTATTGTCCAGTATCTATAGCAAAGCCTGGTGAGAAAAAGATTATTGAGGATTTTAAAGCGGATACTATGAAGCTTGATCTCTCCTCCAGTTCTGTAACTGCAGCATATTCAAAAGCTTCAAATGTATATAAATCAGCACCCTATTCAGCAAAGCTTACATACAATTTTACTAAAGATGTTCAAAACAGCAGAGCAGCTTATATAAATCTTCCAAATGAAGGTTATTCCTTAGATTCTACTACCTCAAAACTGGGTTTATGGGTTTATAGCTCAGCCAAGAAACCTTTATGGATAGGTGCTATGGTATATGATAATAAAGGAAATGTGCATTATAAGTACTTTACAAAGGGTATAACCTGGACTGGCTGGAAATACCTCGAAGTATCTCTTGAAGATGTTGATACTCCTAGCAAGATTACGAAAATTTATGCAGTTGAAGCTACAAAGACAAAAGCATCGGGTACTTTATATTTTGATAATTTGACTATGTTTTATTCTGGATATCCTAATGTTGCAGCTTCAAAAGCAACAACAAGCACTGTTCCAAAAGACGAATACTATAAGGAACGCTACTTAACAGGCCCAGATTCCTTTACTTTTACAGTATTCGGACAGACTGATGGCTACACTGATAAAAAAAACAAGACACAGGTATCCATGTTAAATTCACTTGCAGCTAAAATAAAAAAAGAATTTGATGCTTCTGTAGTCGTAGGTAAAGTTGATAACCTGTCTATAAAAACAAAAGTACCATTTTTATCAACAACTTCTGGCTATAAGGCTATTGATAACAACGGCAACAGACTTATACAGCTTAAAACCTTTAAAAACAACAGTATGAGACTTACAGACTCAAATCAATGGTTCTGGTTTAAAAAACAGCTTAGTTCCTTTCAAGGAAATAACTTGTTTGTATTCCTTGCAGTAAAGCCTGACGACTTTAGTGATGCCAATGAAGGTTCTCTCTTAAAGGAAACACTCACAAATTACAAAAAGCAAAATCCAACCAAAAATGTTTGGGTCTTCTACAATGGACTAACTAACTCAAGCTATATGGAACGTGGAGTTAAATACATATCTACTGCTGGTTTTAATAGTACTGGATTTAGTGAAAAGAATAAAAATGCCGCAAAATATGTAACTGTGAAAACAAAGGGCAACACTGTTACATATCAGTTTAAATCATTTAACTAGAGCTAATTGACTTCCAGTTGAAAATTACAGGCGTTTAAACTTTAAAATGGAATTTTGTATTAGTAATAATTGCACGAAGTAGCTGATGAATATATGATCAATTACTAATTCATTGATAAGCTTGAATACCGATAGCCTTTTCCTGTAGGTAAGTTGAGTAAATATGGCATGAAAATGCACTGGCTTTTGCCAGTGCATTTTTTATATTTAAAAAATAGTGAGTAACTAATTATTAGGGTAATTGTTCTATTTTGTTTTTTAGAAATGCAGCAAATTCATCCTTTAAGTCTTCCCTTTTTAACGAGAATTCCACTGTAGCCTTAAGAAAACCTATTCTATCTCCCACATCATACCTGTCACCTTCAAAGTCAAAGGCATACATAGCTTCATTTTCCATTAATTTCTCAAGTGCATCAGTAAGCCATATCTCTCCATTCTTGCCTGGTGTAGCAGATTCTAGAAATTCAAATATTCTCGGAGAAATTATGTATCTACCTAATATAGCGATATTTGAAGGAGCATGCTCAACCTCTGGTTTTTCTACAAGTCCTTTTACCTTGTATACTCTTTCATCAATCTGATTTCCAGCAATAATTCCATACTTTGTAACATCCTGTAACGGTACCTTTTGAACTCCTAAAATAGTTGTTCTATATTCATTATAAACATCCATAAGCTGCTTGATACAAGGTGTTTTTGAATGGACTATATCGTCACCAAGCATTACCGCAAATGGCTCATCTCCAATAAATGACTTTGCACAGTATATAGCATGTCCTAAGCCTTTTGCTTCCTTTTGTCTGATATAATGTATGTTTGCGATATTTGATATGCCTTGAACCTGACTTAACAGCTCTTGTTTCCCTTTTCTATGTAGTTCCTCTTCAAGTTCATATGATTTATCAAAGTGATCCTCAATGGCTCTCTTATTTCTTCCAGAAATTATAAGGATGTCCTCAATACCCGCATTAGCAGCCTCTTCAACAATATACTGTATTGTGGGCTTGTCCACAATAGGAATCATTTCTTTTGGCTGTGCCTTTGTAGCAGGCAAAAATCTAGTCCCAAGTCCTGCAGCTGGTATTATTGCCTTTCTTACTTTCATAATATCCTCCAAAACTACTATATTTTATAACGCCTAGATTCAAAATCAAATTTTCCAATTGTAGAAAAATTTCATTACATCAGCGGCGTGTGAGCGAGGCGGAAGATATTCTTACCGCCTAAAATCAAAGCGGTATCCGCCACTTATAAAGTGGGGGCCATTTTCTTGCCTCGTTATATTCCAATTTTAACACATAATACTTTTCAGTAACAACACATATTATATAAATATAGCACTATTTCCTACAACTAATTCATGCAATTATTTCTAATCAAAGCTCTTTAATTTTTTATTTGATAAGTTCTCTCGCACCACACTATATAGTTTGTGAGTTCATGAAAGCATGTGCTATATATTTATTGTCAGAGGCTGAATAGTACCTCTCCTTCACAGTCAGAGTTAATTATATAACGATACCTTTGACTTTCTAATAATTTTATGATATTATCTCGCTAATAAATAATATATATTGCGTATCTTCGGGGCAGGGTGTAATTCCCTACCGGCGGTAATGTGCAAATATTGCATTAGCCCGCGAGCGAAAGCCGACACGGTGAGATTCCGTGGCCGACAGTACAGTCTGGATGAAAGAAGAATTGACATTTGCGATGCTTATTCTAAGCCCTGTGGATTATTTCCAACAGGGCTTTTATTTTTGATATAGGATAAAAAATAGTTGCCATTGGTCAATTATTTTGATTAATATATTTCCAATTTTCTAAAGGCTTTGAACCGTAAATGTTGTCCTATCAACCTTGTGTTGCTTATTCCAAAATAAATAGTCTGTACATACGCAAAAATTTTATAACCTTTAGGAGGTTTTGTATGAATAAAAATAATACTAAAAAACTAACAACAATGGGCATTTTGACTGCAATTTCAATTATCCTTATCCTATCACCACTAAGATTTCCCTTTCCTGCTGCACCATTTTTGGAATATGATGCTGGAGATATTCCTATATTGATAGGTGGTTTTATTTATGGACCTATATCAGGCATAGTGCTAACTATAGTTGCTTCAGTAGTACAGGCACTCACAGTCAGCAGTGCCAGCGGATGGGTAGGCTGTATTATGCATATCTTTGCTACTTCAGCTCTAGTTGGTATAGCGGCAAGCATTTACTCTAAAAGGAGAACTTTAAAAGGAGCTATTATAGGTCTAATTCTTGGAAGTTTATCTATGACAGCAATAATGATTATACTAAATTTGATTATAAATCCATTATTTTATGGTATGACAGTTGATGCTGTTAAAAAGCTTATTATCCCTGCAATATTACCCTTTAATATTATGAAGGCAGGTATAAATTCCATTATTACGCTCTTAATCTATAAGTCTGTAGGTACACTTTTTGAACGTATAACTAATAAATAATAGGAATATTAATTTATAGTATGAAATATATTGTACTATCTGAAAACCAAAGTGGTACCCGCCACTTTTATAAATCTAATCGCCTAAAATGTTAATATTCAAAGGTTCGTTACAATAAAAACACTGATAAGTTAATGAAAAAATAAAAAAATAGAAATTATATATTTACAATGAAATAAATAGCACGTATTATTATATATAATATCTGATTATTATTTTGTAATAGGTGTCAAAAATTCTATAAGCCTACTAAATAATAACTTAACTAATGCGATAATTGCGGGGTGATATTGTTTATGGAATTTTGTAAATGTGGTTCTTTAAAAATTAATGGTAGTTGTACTAATAAGAAGTGTGAATATCACGTTAAAACAATGATTGAATTAGCTACTCCTCAGCAGATTGAATATATCAAGGAACTGGCAGATCAGTTAGCTGATGATATTAGCGAAATTAATTTTGATACTCTCAGTAAGTCAGAGGCTGTAGACCTTATTGATGAGTATTTGGAAAAAATAGAAGATGCTGAAAAAAAGCTTTCACCAGATACAGCATTACTAGATGACGATGACACTGAAGAAGAATTATAAATCTAACAAATAGACGGCAGGGATTTAAATATCCTTGCCGTCTTTCTGTTGATAACTTATTAATTAAATATTTTACTAAATATGTGGATATGTGAAAAAAGTCGTGTATAAATTTCTGAACATGTTGCAAATCAAGAGTTTATGCATTATGTCAATGTTAGTATCCTGTGTAAAATAGCATGTGTATAATGTGCATAAGTCTGTTAATAAAGTGAACTCACTCTCTAAACCGTTGTGGATAACTATCAATAATTCACCTCTAGGGATTTACTACTTCATTGTTTTTTTATTTTTTTATGTTAAGTCCATAACCATAAGGGAACAATATATTATACTCATTTGACTGCCTATTCATTGTTATTGGAAGTTGTTTAGAATCTTTAGGCCATGTTACAGGGAGTCTTGCCTCAAACTCGTACTCATCGTACAGTACTTTAGCAATTTCTCCTCCCTCTGTACCAGGTAGCCATGCTTCAACAAAACCATCCCATTTATTTATATCATCTGTTACTATTCTTGGTCTTCCTGATACAAGAATAACAACAATTGGCTTTTTAGCTGCATATGCAGCTTTCAATGTAGTTTCATTCCCCTCCAATACTGTTCCCCGTATCAAGCTGAGACTATCATCATCACCTTTACCTTCGGCATACGGATATTCGCCTATAACTGCCACAATAACATCTGCATCCTTTATTTTATCTATTTCTGTAATAATAGTACTCCCATTTTTGCTTGCAATTTCTTTAAAACCATCTAAGATAGTTGTACCACTGACCCAACGACCTTTAACTGTGTCATCCTGACCACCCTGCCATGTTTTTGTCCATCCACCGCACTGTACTCCAATATTATCTGCAGCAGGTCCTATCACCGCTATTTTTTTATTCTTGTCTAAAGGCAAAACTTTATCTTTATTCTTGAGTAATACTAATGACTTTCTAACTGCTTCTTCCGCAATTTGCTTGCTCTTATAATTCCTAAGAATAAACTCCTTTTCTATTGCTTCTTCATGTTTAAATTTACCCATTTCCATCTTGACCCTGAGAACTCGGGAAACAGCATCATTGATACGCTCTTCTAATATATCTCTATTCCCTATAGCTTTAATTAAAGCTTCCTGACATTCCTTCCACGAAGAGTCTTCCATAAGAACATCAATACCAGCATTGACTGAATCAACTACCCTATGGTACATAGAATCTCCCTCTAACTGGTGAATACCATTAAAATCGCTTATAACCAGTCCTTTAAAGCCTATATCATTCTTTAATACATTTTGTATAAGATTTCTGTTTGCATGGTTTTTTATCCCATTGACACTGCTATATGATACCATAATGCTTTTAATTCCAGCATTAACAGCCTCATTGTATATTGAAATATAATAATCATTCAATTCTTTCTGACTTATTTTAGCGTCACCCTGATCCAATAAATAACCGCTATCACCTGTACCAAACTGAACAGCACCATCTGCTACATAGTGTTTTGCACATGCAATGATACCATTATCCTGTAGTGTAGTTATATATGGTAGTGCCATTATGCTAACTAAATCAGAATTTTCACTATAACATTCATATGTTCTACCCCATCTAATGTCATTACTGACAGCAACAGTAGGTGAAAATGACCAATCAACACCTGCTGCAGTTAATTCCTTCGCATTATCCTCGGCTATTTTTCTTATAAGTTCAGTATCTCTGCTAGCACCTAATCCAATATTGTGAGGGTAAATAACCGTGTCCTTCATGTTATTATTACCATGTACAGCATCAACTGCAAACAAAAGCGGTATCGCTAGTTTGGTTTGTTTAGCTGCCTCTTTATACTTTTTGGTCATCTTACTCCATTC
>JAEWST010000021.1 GCA_023398105.1 Bacillota bacterium
CAACAGCAGTTAGAACACCTGAAAATATTGGAACTGCAACAGCAACTGATATCTTTGAGGTGACAATTACAAATGATGCTCCTTTAGATTATCCAATAGGAGATACAGTTGTAACCTGGACAGCAACTGATGAAAACGGCAATGTATCAACAGCAGAGCAGATTATAACAATTATAGATACAATCATGCCTGAAATAAGTATACCTCAAGATAAAATGGTAGAAGCAACAGCAGTTAGAACACCTGTAGACATTGGAGTAGCAACAGGATCTGATATATTTGATGTGACTATCAGAAATAATGCTAAGGCAGATTACGGAATAGGTGATACATATGTAGTCTGGATTGCAAAGGATGCAAATAATAATGTAGCAACAGGAAGACAGAAAATTACAGTAAAAGATACTACAAAACCAGTATTGACTGTACCAGCAGATGTTACAGTTTCTGCAACTGGTACAAGAACAATTGTGCCAATTGGACAGGCTACAGCAAAAGACATATTTGAAGTAGCGATAACAAAGGATGCTCCTGCTGATTTCCCTGTTGGTCAAACAGTAGTAACTTGGACAGCAAAAGATGCAAACGGAAATGTTTCTACAGCAACGCAGAACGTATTTGTAATAGCACCTCAAAACACAGTAATAGTAAAGGCATATAATTCTACCAGATCAAGTACGTCAAATACAATTGATCCAAGGATTATGGTGGAAAATGTAAGTAATACAACAATTAATCTTTCAGATATAAAGATTAGATACTACTACACTGTAGATGGTAGTAAAGATCAGGATTACTGGTGTGATTATGCACAAGTAATAGGTTCTAATACTATTACTTCCTACGTTACAGGGAATGATATTCAAGCAAGTTCCATTAAGACAGGAAGTGATTATTATCTTGAAATAAGCTTTACAAGCAATGCTGGTAGCCTTAATTCTGGAGAGAAAGTTATGATTCAAGGTAGGCTTTGCAAAAAAGACTGGTCAAACTATACACAGTCAAATGATTACTCCTTTAATTCAACTGCAACTGATTATACTGAGAACACTAAAATAACAGTATATTCATCAGGTAATTTGATTTATGGTGTAGAACCATAGTAAAACAATTGCTTTCAGGCTACAAACCCAATAGGGTTTGTAGCCTGAAGTATGTTATGGGAAAGTTGAATAATTTAAGTAATTCTCAGAACAAGTGGTATTTCACACCACTCATGTTATGTAAAAACTAAGAACGTAAAATTATCTAAAATTTAATATGGTAGTATTTCATCT
Organism: Bacillota bacterium; assembly: GCA_023398105.1. Classification (GTDB taxonomy): domain Bacteria; phylum Bacillota; class Clostridia; order Acetivibrionales; family DSM-1351; genus Ruminiclostridium. Next base: position 1,278 of record JAEWST010000021.1, read on the forward strand.
CCTGAAATTTACTTATACATTAGAGTAGATTTTAGGGGAGTGATAGCATAAATGCAGACACAAAAACCGGCAGAACAAAAGCAAGAGCAGTCATTGGGAAAAGCAAGCAATAATTTAAAAAATGTACCTGCTTCTCAAAAGCCCGTTTCCAAAAAGAATACAGTCAGAACAACAGAATATAAAAAAATGATTGACATATGTTTAACTGATCCTGATTCTGTTACACGTGATGAATTTATGGCATTTCAAAGTGCAATGGGATATGGACAGATAGTTAGACTGATTGAAGAGGGAAAACGCCGTAAAATGGCAGCAAAAGGCGAGAAGAAAGGTCAAGAACCAACCTCTGTAGCAGACAAACAAAAGCAAAAGGTAGATACCGCAAAAACAGCCAAAAATGAAGTAAAGAATAATATTGAAACAAAAGCAGAACAAACTAAAGCAACTACAGCGAAAAATTTGACAAAGACTCTTATAGATACAGCAAAACCAAAAAATAAAGAGCCTGAAGCTGAGCAAAAAACGGTGAAGACAGCAGTACAGGCAGCACCAAAACCAGCAGTGCAAACTTCAAAGACAGCAACACAAGTAGCACCAAAAGCAGCGGTAGAAACTGCAAAGACAGCAGTACAGTCTGAACCAAAATCAATGCTACAAACAGTAGCAAATACAGCAGCTCAGGTAGCACCAAAAGTAGCACTGCAAACAACTGCAAAGGCAGCTGCTCAGGCGGTGTCAAAATCAGCAGCACAAAATACAGTAAAGACGGCAGCACAGGCAATTCCAAAATCAGTAACACAGACAGCACAAAAAGCAGTACAGACAGCGGTTAATGCAGAGCAACAAGCAGTGCCAAAAGAAGAGCTAAAGGAAAAGGCAACAGGAAAAGCAGTACCAGAAGCAGCGTTACCTACAACGGCAAAGACTGCTGGACAGACTACATCAAAATCCGCTGTAGAAACAACTTCAAAAGCAGTAGCACAGACAACGCAAGCAGCCTCAAAAAATAAGACTAATAAGTCATCAGATACACAAAGTACATTGCAAAAAGGTAAAGAAAAAGGCAGCGAAGGAAATAAAGCTGCAGCATCAAAGCTTGATGGAGGCCCTGCTCTTGGAAAAGGAGGGGGTGGGACAAAAGGACCAAGTGCTCAAAAAATTAATGAAAGTCTTAAACCAAAAAGGGAAGTAAAGCCTGCACCTAAAATAACAGGAGAAGACCCTGGTAAAATATTAAGCCAATTAGGTAGTGCAGATGCAACTCAGGTTATAAATACCTTCTCTGAGGCAAATGCTGCTTCAAAAGGAGCCTTTGATAAAGAACAAGAAAAAGCTCAGAAGCTATTACCTGAAATTCCAACACCTACAGGGCTAGAACCTGTAAATAAGCAAGGTAATATTGAACCAAAACAAAGTCCAATACAGCATAAAATGATTAGTGCTTTTAAGGCTGTAAAATCAGGTGGAAAAGCACAGCAAGGAAATATTCAGGACTTTAATTTGCCTGAAAAAGAAGATCTTGATGCTAATGATGTTATGAATGAAGCAAAAGCTTGTACTGCGAATCCTCCCGAAATTGGTATGACAGGAGAGGCAGATCCATCTCAAATTGAGGGTTTTGAGTCAGAAGCTTCCGAAAGTGTTGAGAATTCAAAACAGGCTGAAGTGGAACAAATGAAAAAGGAATTTGGAGAAAATAATATTGCACCTTTGGTTGACAACACAATATTAAAAGCAAAAGAGTCGATACGTGCTGCAGCACCTAAAAAGCTTGATATTAAGAAAATGGAACAAGTAAAGCCTGAGGTTGCATCAAGGGTAGACCCAGCTGTAAATGACACTTTACAGAATTATATGAATCAGCAAACTGGTGAGTATGAAAAGGGCAAAGCTAAATATGATGCAGGTGTAGAAGCTGAAAAAGCTACAGCAGATGAGAAAATAGAAAGCCACAAAGCAGAAGCTAAGGAGAAGCAACAAATTGAGCAGGAGAAGGCAAAAGCAGATGTAGATGGCTATAGAGACCAATGGCAAAGCGAAGTTGATCAGGCTACAGCAGAATACGATACTGAAGCCAATACCGAAGTAGCAGGAAAGAGAAAAGAAGTAGGAAATATAAAGGAAGAAAAAGACGGTGAGGTAAAATCAACTCTTAAAACTGCTGAACAAGAGGCAGAAAAGGAATGTGATACAGCAAAGAAAGATGCAGATGAGAAGGAAAAAGAAGGAGAGAAAGAGAAGAAGAATTGGTTTGAAAGAGCTGTAGATGCAGTGGGAGACGGCTTAAAGGCTATAGGAGAAGGAATAAAGAAAGCAATCAATGGTATATTTAATGCACTGAGAAGTTTAGTAAAAACCATATTTGAAAAAGCAAAGCAGGCGGCTATGGCGTTAATTGAAGCAGGACGTAAGCTGATAGTTGATTGTATTAAGGTATTGGGAGAAGTCCTCAAAAAGCTGGTAAAGAAGCTATTAGAAAAATTCCCTGCTATAGCTGAAAAAATATGTGCATTAATAGATAAAGCAGTTAACCTTGCTGTAGCAGCTGTAAACATAATAGCAGAAGGTTTGAAAAAAGCAGTAACTCTAGCTTTAGATTTAATGGCTAAAGGACTTGACACTCTCTTAGCGGTTTATCAGAAATTTTATAATGGAATTATGGATGGTTTGAAGAAATTTTTGAGTATGGATTTTATGGATATACTAAAAATTGCATTAGAAGCTGCAATGATTGCAGCAGAAATTGCAGCAGCTTTTGTTTCTATGGGAGGCAGTGTATTGGCACAGATAGTTAAATGGATAGCTACGACACTTCCAAGCCTTATTAGTAAAGCAAGGGCTATAATGGGCTTTGTTAATACAATTAGAAGTATTAAATTTAGTGATATAAAAGAAATGCTTAGTCCATCAGGAATTGCAGATTTCCTTGTAAAAGGACTCTTTGGTGAGCTAAAAGCATTGGACGGGGCAGAAGGCGAAAAAGGTGAAAAGGAAGAGGCTGAGTCTGCAGGCGGTGGTTCAGGAAAGGGATTAGAAAAGATTCTGAGTACACTTACAAAAGTACTTAATAAGATTAAAGGTGTGTACGGAAAGGTTGCAGGAGCAGTAAACAAGGTACTACCAGTAATCAATATAACTAATAAAAAGTGGTTTGATCCCTTCAGCATGGTATATGCAGGAGTTGCAAAGGTTATTGAGGTAGCTCAAAATCCTGCACAAGCATTAGGTGAAGGCGTAGAAAGTCTAAAAGGAGCAGCAGGAAATTTCTTTGGAGGTATAAAGACAAAGATATCCACAGTTGCGGGAGATATTAAGGAAAAGGTAGCAATCCTTGGAAAGCCAGCAGAGTTGCTCAAGTTAATACTCAATAAGGGTGTTGACATGGTACTGAACTTCATTATAATGAATCCACCTTCAGCCCTTTTGAAGGCAGTATTTAAACTGATAGAAGCAGTTGCAGGAAAGTCGCTGGTAGAGCTGATACGTCAGACTATACCATTTGCAGACAAGCTGCTTAATAGTATAGCAGAATCAGGTCCTGTACAGGCTATAGCATCACCGTTACAAGAGCCTATAAGCAAGGTAAGCGGTGCAATAGACGATGTTACATCAGGGGTAACAGGCATTGTAGATGATGCGGAGCAGAAGGCTATGTCAGCCTTTGGTAGCGGTGAAAAGCTCATAACAGGCTTTATTGGCGGCGGCAGTAAGGGTGGAAGTAAAGGCGGAGGAAAAGCTGGCGGTGGAAAAGGCGGCGGCGGAGACTTCTTCGGCACTCTAAAATCAGGAATACATACAAGATTGGTTTCATTAGGAGAAGCAAATCTGAAAACCAAGGGCAAGGCATTGCTAAATAAAGGAGTTCAGAAGGGTAAGGATCTTGCAAAGGCGGGAATAAATAAGGGTAAGGAAGTTATTGTAGATGCAGCAGGCAAGATCAAACAAATGCTTACACCAAAAGTCAAGTTCAAGCTAGGCAATGAAAGCCATGAGCTTTGGGTTGAAAGTGGTAAGAATAAGAATGTTGTAATGATGGCGAGTGAAAAGAAACCTATAGAACAAAATTCTGATGCAAGAAGGATATTGGAAAAAAATAGCGAATCAAATAAGAAGAAGAATGAGTTGCAGGATAAGCAAAAAGAGACAAGTGTTAAATCAAATATTAATGAATTAGCAAGTGTAATGGAAAAGGCTTCTGCGGGAGTAAGTGAAGCTGGCAAAGATAATAATAAGGGATTTCCAGAAAATTATCCTATAAGGGCGTATCGGGGTAAGGATTTGTCCGGAATGGATAGTATTTACATTGCAGATGTAAAGCTTGTGGTTGAAATGCCTTTTGTAGGAAATGATGCACCAAATGCTAATTCTGAAGGGTGGATGAGAGATAGCCTTTATTACTGGCAAGAAATATATAAAAGGTATCCATCTGCATTTAGTGAATTTAATAAAGATGTTATTTTTGGAAGAAATCCGGATGGATTACAAGCCCCATCTAACGATATAACATTTAGAAAAGCTTTTCCACAATACGATGGTTCAGGCTTAAAAGGCAAGAAACTAGTCCATCATCATATTGGTGGTGGTGGGCAAGCTTTTGGATTACCACAGCCTTTACATCCAGGATTTGGTGGAATACATAATGTTGAAAAGCAATTTGGTATATGGGGTACTGATTCAAAAAATGCAGAACTATTGAAAAAATTTCTTTAATAGAAAAAGGAGAAGATGGTAATATGAAACAAGCACTTGAAGAACATTTTAAAAGGAAGTATTTAAGATGGAAACAGTATAAAAATACATTACCTGTTATTTGTTGGGATGAAGATGTGCCTCCGTTTATGTATGTTGGAGAGGTAAATAGTGAAGGGTATGTACAATGGAAAGCTGTTGAGAAAGATGAAGTTTACGACTTTAAACAAATCCAAGATGAATTTAATTTTATTCTAAATAATGATATTAAAGAATATTTCAATTCATATTGGTTTCTTGAAATGACTGGAAAATATAGAGACTATAGCATTATACTTGAGCCTGTTATTCCTGGAATTGGTTTAAGGGATTTCCATTTTAATTTGGAAGAATATTTTAAAAGCCATAGAAATCAACTTAACTATATACCTATTGGATTTGAAGCAAATGGCTTGCCAATAGTAATGAATAATGAAACAGGAAAAGTCTATATTGAAGACTACGAAAATGGAAGTTATAAGGAAATTGCATATAGCATTGAGGAATTAATTAATCAGTTGTAAGTATCTAATATTTATAATGTACACACACAAGGGTGGTTATCTCAATAGGGATAGCTGCCTTTCTTTATGATTTTATGATGCTTTCTGTGTAGCAAAGATACTAAGGGATATGTTTGGACACATTGCCAGATGAGAGCCATGATGAGTTATTCTGGACAATCCGTCAATTGGTAAAAAGAAGGGATTCTCTTGTACAAGGGATTATTATTGCCCAAAATCAGCTAAATGCCCAGCTTACATATGTTTGCCCAAGCTACAAGGAATATTTCTGTGATGTTGACACCAAAACAGCGATATACTTTTGGGAGACATACCCACACCCAAAGCACCTTAAATACATTCAATTAGAAGTTCTTTTGGAAGAATTGAGGAAGGTGCATAGAGGTACAACTGTAAAGAAAGTGAATCAAATATTGACATTAATTGAGATTTTGTCTCTTTTAAGACCTTATTTTTATTTAAAATATAGTTAATAAGGCAGATATCCGATTTTATCTTAGTCAGTTAATCTAAAAATCAACTTATATATTATTTGAATTAACTTCCCCCAAATTTCTGGTTGTATTTCCCCTCCCCAATTTACTTAATTTACGAGTGAGTTTTAAATATTACAAAATCCAATTAAATGAACTTAATAAAAAGGCTTATCTTTCAAGCTTATTTTAAAGCCCTGCTTTATAAGGAATTGAATGAAGTTTAGTTTAAGTCTATAGTGATTTAAATTTTTTAAGGTATTCTGCCTTAACGGAATTTGAAAGTTGTTTAAATAACTTTTATCAGGAGGAAAACAAATGGAAGAAATAAACGGCGAATTAAATAGCGTTATAGAGCTATTAAAAAAAGTAAGGGAACAAAACGGTAAAGCATTAAATGAATGTCCTGAGGATAAGCTATTGTGTGATGCGGAATACGGAAGACTTTTTCAAAGCCTTTGGACATCTGATTTCAAGCTGAAAAATTTGATTATATTGCTTGAAGTTATAGATAAGAGTATCAAATCTGAGCTTAAATTTAGTAAGCACAGGTGTGGTTAAGCATTTGATTTATCTAGGTTTTGAATAACCATCAGTAAATAATCAATATTCTTTTTTCAGGTCTTAGTTGTAAATCACCACTCAATATTACCATATATATTGAAAAACGAAAAACAGTTATAAGTAAGATATTAGCACAAGATTAGGGAATCGGGAGAGTGTGAAATGTTAGATATGTATATGTCAAGCTTGGAGCATTTGGCAGATGAATTTAAGCGTATGGACTTGTTGCTTAAACTATATATGCTGGAGGGACAGGTTGATACTGGGAAATCAGATTCATATGTTAGCAACTATCAGCCAATGGATGAAATATATAGCTTGTTTGAGGGTGATAATGTTATTCAATTTGATAGAAGTTATATAGAGGGTCAATTAAATGACCTTAACATAACAATATCACAAAGGCTTGATGCTAGCTTGAAGAATGGGATTCACCTTTCTGTTCCATATATTTCAAAGCTGTTTGGACTAAGTTCCTTTGAAGAAAATTGCATTATACTCTGTCTATTGCCTGAAGTTAACAGAAAATACGAGAAGATTTTTGGCTTTTTCCAAGATGATATAACAGTAAAAAGTCCAAGCATAGACCTTGTGTTAAAACTATTTACAAAAACACAGAGTGAGAAAATGTCTGTCCGTTGCGTATTTAATCAGCAGGCTCCCCTTATAAAGTATTTAATGGAGCTTCAGGGTGACATAAATGATAGACGCATTCCCATGATAGCACGTCATTTGAAGCTGGATGATTGGGTTGTAAATTTTATTTTAGATGCTCAGGTGATAGATGCACGTTTAGCAAATGTAGCAGAAATGATTTTGATGGATGATATAAGAAAAGATAATGAAAATACCGAACTGGAAAAAAATATAGTTAGCTTTATAGAGTATTATCGCAAGAATAAAGAATTGGGCAGCAAACAAATATTCTACTTTAACGGTCCCCATGGAGCAGGGAAAATGGCTCATGCAAAGACTGTGTGCTGTTCCATGGGAATGCCTTTAATAATTGCAGATTTAGAAAAGATGATATTTTCTGAAATATATTATGAAGAATTGCTGAGATTGTTGGGACGACAGCTAATGATAGGACACACGGCACTGTGTATTTATAATTTTGAGATGCTACTAACTGAGGATGGAAGATATAAAGAGAAACTGACTAGTCTTCTTCAAATGATTGAAAGATATGCTCCAATTACATTCATACTTGGAAAAACAGAATGGAGTCCTTCAATAGTAGATGAGAATGTTGTTTTTATGGGGGTTGAATTTCCTTATCCAAAAGCAAGTCAGCGTAAAGAGTATTGGAAAAAATTCAGTCAGAACTACCTACTGGATAAATCAGTTAATATAGATGACTTTTCTGGAAATTTCAGATTTACACCCGGCCAGATTGAGAGAGTGTTGAGAATTGGTGAAAGTAACTCAGTATGGAACGGAAAAAGTAATGGTCAAATAGCAACAGAGGATTTAAACAATGCCTGCTATATACAATCAAATAGAAAATTGAATAATATGTCTGCAAAGATTAAGAAAACCTATACTTGGGACATGCTGGTGCTTCCAACTGACCAGATGTCTCAAATGAAGGAAATTTGTAATCAAGTAAAGTTCCGTTCTCTTGTATATGAGAAGTGGGGATTTGATAAAAGATTAGCTTTAGGTAAGGGAATTAATGTTCTTTTCTCAGGACCTCCAGGCAGTGGTAAGACAATGGCGGCTGAAGTAATTGCAAATGAGATAGGTTTAGAAATATACAAAATTGATGTGTCCCAAATAGTAAGTAAATACATAGGTGAGACAGAGAAGAATTTATCGGAAATTTTTGCAGAAGCAGAAACATCAAATGCAATACTGTTTTTTGATGAGGCAGATGCGCTGTTTGGTAAGAGATCTGAGGTAAAGGATGCTCACGACCGTTATGCAAACGTGGAAATAAGCTATTTGCTTCAGCAAATGGAGGAGTACACGGGAATAGTTATTCTTGCAACAAATCTAAACCAAAATATTGATGATGCCTTTTTAAGAAGACTGCATTTTAATGTAGCTTTTCCATTCCCTGAAAAGGAACAGAGAAAGCTTATTTGGAAGGGAATGTTCCCATCAGGTGCACCAGTTGATAATGAATTGGATTATGACTTTCTTGCTGAGAAATTCATTATGGCAGGAGGAAACATAAAAAATATCGCTATAAATGCCGCTTTCTTTGCGGCAAAGGAAGAATGTCCCATTGGAATCAAACAAATTATGCTAGCTGCAAAGCGAGAGTACAAGAAGATGGGAAAAACCTTTGTTAAATCAGATTTTGACCCATACTACAAATTGATTGAGGTGACGGATTAATGGCTGTAGATACTCGTACAGTAATAAGAGATGTTAGCACAAGCTTAAAAACCCTTATAAAGGATAACGTTGCAGAACTAAATGATGACAGCTTTATAACTTTTGGTTCGCCTAGTGATGTGGATTCAAGCAACATATGTCTTTCAATGTGTTTGTATTATCTTACAGAAAACCCCAGCATGAGAAATAGTGAAAAAGACCCTATAGTGGGAACAAATCAGTTTTATGAGCCTCCAGCTTATCTTGACCTTTATTACTTAATGACTCCTTATGCAAAGGACAGAGATACTGAGCTGCTTATACTTGGTAGAATATTTCAACTATTCCATGAGCATGCAACCTTAAGTGAAAATGATTTGAAGGGAAATCTAATAGCTTGTGGCAATGAAAAAATAAGAATATCGTACAATAACCTATCTCTACAGGATATAAAACAGTTGTGGGAGGTATTTCCCGGGAAGCCTGCCAAGCTGAGTCTATCTTATCTTGTATCACCTGTAAGATTGCCAGCAGAAAAAGTAATAACAATTCCTAGAGTATTACAAAGAGACTTGGATGTTATTCAATACAAGAAAATATAACGAGGCAAAAAAATGTCCCCACTTCTATAAGTGGCGGGTAGCACTTTGGTTATCAGGCGGTGAGAATATCTCCCGCCTCGATGAAACGCCGCTGATGTAATGAAATTTTTCTACAATCGATAAATTTCATTTTGAATCTAGGC
>JAEWST010000028.1 GCA_023398105.1 Bacillota bacterium
TCCAAGTCCATATCTACCACGTATACATAGCCGTCATTTACATTCTTTTGGCACTGTTTGAGCGCATCATGTGCTCCTCTTTTGGGGCGGAATCCAAAACTGTTATCTGAGAATCTCTCTTCGTAGATTGGAGTCAGTTCCTGGTTGATTGCCTGCTGTATCACTCGGTCAACTACCGTAGGAACACCAAGTCTTCTTACTTCGCCTTTTGTTTCTTTGGGTATTTCTACCCGTCGAACTGGATTGGGTTTATATTTACCTGTCCTTATCTCTTGGATTAGAGTGTCTTGGTTTTCTCTCAGGTAGGGTAGAAGTTCATCTACCTGCATTCCATCAATTCCACCTGCTCCCTTATTTGATTTCACTTGTTTATATGCCTTATTAAGGTTATCTTTCCGTAAAATCAAATCCAAAAGATTGTTCGTCCAATAGTCTGTGATGATACCGCTCTTTTCAGTAATCTTAGAGTAGTCGAACACTTCTGCATACTCTTTCTGTTCCGCAGATACCATTTGCAGGTAGTCTTCCATATGAAGTTGTCTGTTCTTAAATCTACTTTCAGTTACTTTCATTGCTTGTATCTCCTAAAGTTCAGTCCTTCCCAGTATGTTTGCAACCATCTTGGTACTATGACCTCTGCTGACTTCTTGCCATTCGTTATTACTACAAGTTTCATACTCTGTTTTCTCTTGCTGACAAGACCTCCCTTGGTACCACACGTTTCTTTCTCTCCATCTATCTGCCACATTTACTACAGTTAATTCCGAGTAGTTATTGGACTTCAGTTTGTGTAGCAACCTTATCCTTAACTATAGCCTGATGTGGTTTCTGTTCGTCAGACCAGAGATTTGCCTCCACCTTCCTTCAGATTCCACCTCACGGTGGACACCTTTGGTCTTGGCTGTGTCCTTCCCACTACTAGGGCGGACTAGGGACTTTCACCCATTAGAAACGTGCGCCGCAAGGCGCACTACATAAAGTAGGGTAGCCTATTTCTAGGCTACCCCCTTATCAAACCGTACGTGCGCTATTAACGCATACGGCTTACCAATTGTAGCTTTTAATTTATGATGTAATCAAACCTTTGTTAAAGGCTATTCCTTGTAATCTACTGGCATTATAGTATTCAATTCCTTGTGCTTTCAAGTTCTTTATCTGTCGTTCAAGATTCTTCTTGTTTTTCATCGTCTGCTTTTCGACATATTGGTCTATCGTATAACCATACATTTTATTATAGTATAGCCAGTTTGAAGGAATTAGTTTAATCTTGCAGAAGTATTCCAAATTCCACTTCTGCAACATTCGAAATCCTTTTCTCACTGTAGGATGCTTATGTTGCATACAAACCCTTAGCCTTTGCCTTGTGTACATATCCAGGTTATGCAGTTGTCTGCTAAAACTATTGTGATAACAGTGACTTTCCAGTCCGTATTTTCTATTTTTCTCTGCTGCTTTATAAGGATATAAGTAGTAATTGACTTTTCCTCGGATAATCGGATTAACCCTGTTTATCCATTCCTCCTGGTTTAATGTCAGTTTCCTACAGGTTGCATCTTTGATTTTCTTCTTGAAATCTTTTAGAGATTGTTCCGTTGGCTCTACTATAAAGTATTTCCCACTTCCATCTTTCTTTTCTCTCCAATGTTTAAAATCAAACCCTACAAATTTAAAGTTTTCATTTTGAAAATCTACGAACTTAGTTTTATTTATTGCTATCTCTAACCCTAAGCTTTCGATTACTTTCTTTGCTATTTCCCCTGCTCTTTTTATTTCTTCATCTGATTTTGCAAAGAGCAGAAAATCATCACAATATCGTACAAATTTTATTCCTTCCTTCTCTAACTCCCAGTCTAATTCATTTAAGTATACGTTTGCTAATAATGGAGATATAACGCCACCTTGCTGAGTTCCAGAGTTACTTTCCATAAATTTCCCTTCTTCCATATATCCTGATTTCAGCCATGCCCATATCATATCCAGAACAGTTCCGTCAGCTATATATTTCGTCAGTACTTTCATCAGTTTCTTATGTGGTATGTTATCGAAAAAACCCTTGATGTCACAGTCATAGATATAATTATTTCCTTGCTCTACATACCATAAAATTATCTGCATTACTCTTTCAATCCCTCTATCTGGCCGATAGCCACAGGAGCATTTATGAAATATTCCGTCCTCAAATTTCGGACTTATTACATTCACAATACTTTGCTGAACTATTCTGTCCCTGATAACTGGTATACCCAATGGTCTTTTGTCTCCATTTTTCTTCGGAATGTACACCCTTTTTACTGGCGTTGGCTTGTACTCCTTGTTTTTAAGTTCTTGCAGTAGTTCCAGTATTTTCTTCTCTTCGTCTGCCTTAAAGGTATCTATGGTTTCCTTATCTACTCCACCACAGCCCTTATTCTCTTCTACCTGTTTCCAAGCCGACATTAGTTTCCTGTCAAATAAAATCTGTCCGTAAATACTATGCCATTTCATTTTTAATTCATCATTCATTACTATCCTTATCCTCCCTACGTTCATTTGGCTCGTTTTTGCTAAGTATTTACCTCAACATCGTTACCATTCACATAACTGTAAGTTCTTGACTTGGTCTACAAAGGTCAACCCCCTTCCATTCGTTCCGCGTTTGGTCGCGTAATTACTTCTGTACTATGAGATTGTCTGACTCCCTTATATGCTGAAATAATTTCGAATTACTCTTATATATATCAGCCCTTTCGGTAAATATAAGGGTCTCACAGGGTCATCGCACCTTCCCTTTTAACATACCAAGCACCTTCACATGACAACCTCCATTTACTCGACTGGTTCTTCTGGGTAAATGATTTAGATTTCCCGACTTTTCGCACGGTCATCAACTTGCCCTGCCGCATCATGTGCTTCACTTTTCGTTTCGGTCTGCTAAACCGCCTACGGGTCTCTCGATTTTCCGCATCTCCTTCAGACACCACCTTACGATAATGCCCTAGATTAGACTTCCCGATTTGCACCAGTGCTCACGGGTGGAGATTTTCACTCCAGAGAAATCTTGTTTTCGGAACTCTTGATCCGTGTTTGCCTCCGCATCGTGATCGCTGTTCTTAATTCACAAAATAGTACTGGACAAAGCCAGTACTGGTGCGACTGCCTGTCGCACAAAAAGAGCCAGTCTAATGACTGACTCTAAATTTTGTGGTAAATAATAAAATTATTTTTTTACTATTTATCATTACTATACCTTCTCTGATTTTCATTTGTAATTTTTAAGGTATCCGCAATTGCTTGATAAAGTTCAGAAGGTAATGAAGCCTGTAAAGCTAGTAATGTTATAACGTCACTAGCAGTATCGGTTAATTCCAGAACTTTTATATATATTAAAAATCCAATTATTATAAAAAGAAAAACAATTATTGCCAAGAAAAACATGGCGGTAGATTTAAATCTCTTTTTTAATCGCCACACCAAATCCAAAATCGTAGAGCTTACTGCAATAGCCATACACACATAATCAATAAAAGCAACCAAGTCACCATCCAACGTACCAAGTCCTCTTGCTATAATTAATAATAATATTATACAAAAGAGTACAGCGCTTTTTATTAATGATTTATTCATTAGAGTCGCCATTTGCTATAATGATATTTTTAGTAATCAAATCATCATATAAAGTAAAGCAATACATTATATATTTATTATATGTTTTTTCTGATATCTCTTTGTCTTCTTCTATATTATAATCAATAGAATACACAAGAGTATTTGAATTACTTTGTAACGATATCGTCCCTAAAAGCAATTTAGAATTTAAATCTAATAAAGTATCCTTAATCTCATTCATACCATATGAACTTGATTCCTTAATTTTAGATTTAAAACTGATTTTAAATAAATGTTGCTGTTCGTAAATATCAATATAAATTGTTAGCTTAATATTTTTGCTTTTCCATCTGTACGGTATGATGTAGTGAGATTTATCGGTTTCTGAAAAAGCACGTATTTTTTCATCCTTAATAAAACTTTCAACTTTTTCTCTTAACATTTTATCATTCGCTTCCTAAAAATTTATAATTTCCACATTTTTAATTTGATTAATCCATTCACAATCTTTTTTAGAGCATCTAATTCCAATAATTTTATTTTTAAAAACTTTCTCAATAAAAACAATAATCTTATCTGTCTGTCTATTACCTTCTTTATATATATCAAATTCTATTTTATTCTTTTTTATACTAACTATGAATCCACCCTCATCAACATCGAAGACCTTATAAACAACTCCCTTTTTTCGATTTTTAATAAAATATTTATTTGCATCAATCAATAGCTTCCAGCCAAGCATTTTATTCCCAGAAGTAACACTAATCCTCATAAGTTGTCGCCTCCTTTTGAAGAAAATAAACTCACACCAAGTGCTTCCCACTCTTTTTCCTGGCGGTACAATGGAACGGCCAGCTCGTATTTCTGATGAATGACCCATGCGACTGCTCCCGGAGAAGCGTAGGAGTGCTGGATGACAGGATACGGCATGGGGGATTTTTCCATATATTCTTTTCCTTCTTTCCTGCACTTACGGCATTCGAAGGTCTCCCGATAATAGTCGATGACACGGATTTTTGCAGGTATGAACTCTATTTCGGTCCGGACGAATTCTTCTCCTACCGAGACGAGTGGTGTACCACACGTCTCGCAGAATCGATCTTCCTCTGCAAGGGTACAAAGCTTTTTCTCATGAGGAAGACAGCAGTTTCAATACTTGTGGTATTAGTGCTATTATAATGCCCGTGTGGCGCACCAGAAGGCTCATAATGCCGTTCAACTGTCACTGGTACAGATTTCGTATGGTATTTTTAGGCACTAAAATAAGCCTACAGGCTCATATTTCTATAAGCATATAGACTTATTTAGATGTCCAAATATTTTAGTTTAATTATTACTATCTAACAATAGGCATGTCAAATAGAATAGGGGTAATAAACATTACATAGACTTTCGACTTCTTAAATTCAGTAATAGCATTAATATTTCACTCTGACTTGTCATTTTTTTTAAATTCCTCACTGACTACCCGATATATTGGTATTGAAATTAACAATAACGGAAACAACCAAACTAAACCATGATAATATGCAATTGACGATTCTGCGCTAAGAACACATATTATTATACTTTCAAAAGTAGCCATCGAAATATAAATACTATTCGATATTTTTACATCTTTCATTTTAACCCTCTTGTTTACTGATATACAGGATCAATATAATTTGCTGTTCTTGTAGAATATGTACTTACTCGGGTATTTCCAGTAGGTTGACCATATTGATATTCAGCATACCGTTCTTTCTTCAACGTATAGTCTGCATATACTCCTAATCTGCTGTATTTACTTGAATTGGCTGGAATTGTTGTTGCCACAGAAAATGAATAGCTGAAACCAATATTCAATGTGACCCCTTGCCATGGATAGTTAGCATTAACATTAAAACTTTTACCTTTTGTAATAGTATAGCTAGAGGCCTTTGTCCAATTTGGAGTTCCTGAATGATAACCAACAAAATAATGGTTCAACTTTGACGACGCTAAAGTTTCTTGCAATCTCCATTCTTCACCGTATCGATATTGCGATGTTCTATGAGCCTTCATATAAAGCTCATAATCCTCCGCTGTTGGAAAAATCAGCTCATTACCACTTTGATCGATATAAGTATATTCACTTGTACTTTTTGATTCCATAGCATTTGTTGACGCAAATACATTTGATGGAGATGCAATAACAGTGACTAACGTAAGAATCAGTGCAAAAACTTTAATCATAACTTTTTTCATAATGGAAAGCTCCTTTCATATTCTCATTTGGTATATAATTTTACCTACCCCCGTATCTAACAACTAAGATTTACCTTTGTTGGATATTTTTACTATAACACGCTTATGCAGTTTGTCAATTAATTACGCATAAAATTAATATTTATTTAATAATATTGTCATATTTTTGAATTTTACTTTTTTTTATTCATGATCCTCTTTACTATCTGACACTATCATTAACTCAATATATATTCTATGGTACATGGTAATGGTAGGCACTATTCAAACACTATTTTTATTTCCATCGTGAAAGATGATGGTATTAGACACTAAAATAAGTCCATATACTAATTTTAAATTATTGGTATATAGGATTAGTTAGATGTCCAAATTAATTTATATGGCTAATGGGGCAATAATGGGTCAAATTGATTGTTACCTATACCAAAACCATTGATTTTACTATACTTTAACCTAATTAACCGTAGGTTCGATTCCTATCAGATGCACTATAATTATATAGAATTATTAACCAAAAATCCTTGTTTTAAAAGGATTTTTTTAGTTTACAGTTTCTTAAATCATTTTGAATCTTCTTAACCATATATATCCACTTAAACAAATTTTTAATACTAAAAAATTAAAATTCAGACCGCTGCAACTACAGAATTATGTTTTGCTGCTTCTCATAGTAAAATATCTCATCTAAATAAAAACCAGCCGATAACAATGGGACTGTTACCGACTGGTTAAATTATTTTTTATTCTGCCTATGGCAATTTTCCAAAGAACCCAACTATAAAAGCTGAAATAATGAGTAATATAGAAAATACATATTTATAATTCTTTTTTATACTAAGCATCCATATGGAACAAATCAGACTTGATATGATAACAATGTATACCGTCAGCATTTGTAAAAGGCTGTTATACAATTTATAATGATTTGCACTCCACATAATAATTGTAAAAACCGTAAATACAATCATGGAGATTGTTTTTATTATTTTTTTCATTTTAATATGTTCGAACAGAAGTTATCTGATGTGAAATTTTATATACTTGTCGTCTGCCCATTCTGGTTCTGTAGTATTTTACGGTTTTTATGGATAATTTTAATCCATGACTAGAATCATTAGGGATCAGTAAAGTGCCGCCTCCTACAATTGTGCTGATTGTGCCAGTTATGCCACCAGCAATTTGTGCTCCTGGAACTTTTGTCAGTATTAAACCAACAACTCCCGCTACAGTGGCCGTTGTACCTATGGTATCTCTAATTT
>JAEWST010000136.1 GCA_023398105.1 Bacillota bacterium
TCTATAAGTGGCGGGTATCACTTTGGTTATCAGGCGGTGAGAATATCTCCCGCCTCGATGAAACGCCGCTGATGTAATGAAATATTTCTACAATCGAAAAATTTCATTTTGAATCTAGGCGTTATAATTAAATTATTATCGAACATTTGTTTGATTTTTATTTTTAGTTATGTTAAGAT
Source organism: Bacillota bacterium (assembly GCA_023398105.1). GTDB lineage: Bacteria > Bacillota > Clostridia > Acetivibrionales > DSM-1351 > Ruminiclostridium. The sequence goes on from JAEWST010000136.1 coordinate 180, forward strand.
TTAATTATATAAGGCAATAGATTGTCATTAAATAAAGTTAAATGAGAGTGATGCTATGGATTTATTTGACAAACTTGGAATATTAGCCGATGCAGCTAAGTATGATGTCTCCTGCTCCTCAAGCGGCGGAACTAGAAATAATAAAAATGGAGTAGGCAACAGTCATGCTACTGGTATTTGTCATACCTGGTCTGATGATGGCAGATGTGTTTCTTTGCTAAAAATTCTATTATCAAACGAATGTATTTATGATTGTGTGTACTGTGTTAATAGAGCTTCAAACGATGTACCTCGTGCAAGCTTTACAGCAGATGAGGTTATTGAACTTACTATGAATTTTTATAGAAGAAATTATATAGAAGGACTTTTCCTTAGCTCAGCTGTGCTGAAAAATCCTAGTTATACTATGGAGTTAATGCTTGATATAGTTAGAAGGCTTCGAAATGAGCAAAGATTTTATGGGTATATACACATGAAAGCTATACCTGGGGCTGATGAAAAGCTCATTAATCAAGCTGGCATGTTTGTTGATAGAATGAGCATTAATATAGAGCTTCCATCTGACAAAGGTTTAGAGGTACTAGCACCTCAGAAGCCAAAAAAGGCATTATTAAAGCCTATGCATCAGATAAATAGCAAAATAATACAGACAAAAGACGAGCAAAAAATATTAAGGAGAGCAAACTATAACGCTAGTTCATCAAGAAGAGAGCTATTTGTTCCTGCAGGACAAAGTACTCAACTGATAGTTGGTGCTACACCTGATAAAGATTTAAGCATTTTGAAGCTTTCAGAAGCATTATATGGCAATTTTAATTTAAAACGGGTATATTACTCTGCTTATGTTCCTACATTGTCAGATCCTAGACTTCCTGCAATAATAAGACCACCGTTACTTAGAGAACACAGGTTGTATCAAGCTGATTGGCTTCTTAGATTTTATGGGTTTTTCGCTGACGAATTACTTAGCAAGACAAATCCAGACTTTAATCCAGAGTTAGATCCCAAGTCTGACTGGGCACTTAGAAATCTTCATTTATTTCCATTTGAAATTAACTCTGTAGATTACGAAATGCTTTTGAGAGTTCCTGGAATAGGAGTAAAATCCGCCCAAAGAATAATAAAAGCACGAAGAGTTGGCAAATTAAGCTTCGAAAACCTTAAGAAAATAGGAGTAGTATTAAAGCGAGCTGGACATTTTATCACTTGTCAAGGAAAAACATATGATACTTACAGCCCAAATGAAGCTATTGTCAAAGAAGCACTTATATCGGCAAAGCTTATTCCCAAAAGTAAGAAGTCTGTTCCAGGACAGATGTCTCTATTGTCAACAATTAATGAAAGTGGCATAAGTGAAAATATTTCGGATTTATACCTTTTTGACTCTCCTCAGAACACAAAGCAATGGCATAGTTATTACAATCAACCACAGGATGGGAGGCTTTTATTAAGTGATATACATTTATGACGGAACCTGGAATTGCTTTTTAACTGCTGTACATCATTATTATTATGATCGTCAAAATGTAACTAATATTGAGTGTGCACTCTCCTATTCTCCCAATCTAATTGATGAATACCGAGAGATTATTACTGATAATAGCAAGGCTAAAGCGGTAGAACAGGCAATCCTAAACAAAATTTCCCACGAAAGCTTGGATAACATAATTCGTTGTTTTTTTTCTGAAATAGCTGGTCGTGAAATGTGGATTTTAAACTATATAAAGCTAGGTTTTAAAATTGGAAGCAAAATAGATAATATGCTTGGAACACAAACTGTATTAGACGTTTTGGTACCTGCAAGGAAAGTTAAGGCAGAATCCCACCTTATGTTGGGTATTCTACGTTTTGAGCTGCTTGAGAATAATATATATTATGCCCCCATTCAGCCAGACAATAATATTATTACATTCATCGCACCACATTTTAAACAGCGTTTTGCTGATCAAAATTGGGTTATTCATGACACTAAAAGAAATCTTGCAGCTCTATACAATACTAAAAATATGATTATTTCATATATGGATTTAGATAATATTCCTGACCGCCATGCTGATGAACTCAAATTTCAATCACTCTGGAAAAACTATTTTAAGCACATAGCAATTAAGAGCAGAATAAATCCAAAGCTACAGAAGCAGTTTATACCAAAACGCTATTGGAAGCAGCTTACAGAGAAGAAATAGAGCGGAATATTACACTCAGTTAATCCTAACATATATTTCATATTTCATATTACGTTTTGCATGTAAAGTATTTGCTTTGATGAGGCTATTTAGTGAAAACCGAATTTCTTGTCTGATAGGAGTATTCCCCACTTTCGACGAAGCACTTTGTATTTTCTGGGTATTCATCTTTAAATTCCTGAATAATAAATTTATTTGTCTGTAATTTTCAAGCGAACACATCCAGTCTCATAAATACCAATGCTTTTATTCACACTTAAACATATAAATTCCCATATTCTAGTTAGCATTATAAATGTTAATTACTAACTTAATGGAATGCCGCAATTTCTCTGTTAACCTGCTCACAAAACATAAAAAAGGTCTTTAGAGAATCCAAATGCTTCGTATTCTTTGTCCTCTTTATTAGCTGCTCTAAATATGTTTCTTCACATACAGAATATGGATTTTTCTTTGAATATCTCATATTCTTCTCCAAAAGCATTTTTCGTATTGGTTTACTTGAGCCTATTAACCAATTCCTTAAATGTATTTCCACGTTGCTCAAAGTTCTTAAACATATCAAAGCTAGTGCTTGCAGGTGACAATATTACACAGTCTCCCGAAGAAGCTTCTGCATATGCACGGTTAACAACTTCCTCATACGTATTGCAGTGGATTGTTTTAACCTCGCATTCACTATCTGTCTGATTAATATAGTTATTTAATGCTTCTTCAATTTTGGGAGCAGTAGCACCTATTAGCAGAAGACATTTTACTTTTTCAGCTATTATTTGTCCTATTGAGTCATAAGGGATACCCTTGTCTTTGCCGCCTGATATAAGAATCACTTTGTCTTTAAAGGTACTAAGAGCGGCTATTGTTCTTGAAGGGCTGCTGTCTATCGAGCTATTATAGAATTTAATACCGTTTAGCTCTCTTACAAGCTCTATTCTATGTTCAACACCGTTAAAGGTAGTAGCTATCTTTTTAATTGTTTCAGGCTTAACAAAATCAATTGTAGCGGCAGTAGCAGCCATATAGTTTTCAATATTATGAACACCTGGTATTTTTATGCTTTGTGCATCTACTACTTCAATTTCTTCGTTTTCATTTTTTACAATGATTTTACCTTCTTTAAGCATAACCCCACTATCAATATTATTTACTCTTGAAAAATAGACAAATTTGCCTTTAGCTTCATTTGAAAAGCTTTTAGTAATTTCATTATCATAATTTAAAATTAATTTATCGTTTTCAGTTTGATTTATAAAAATATTCTTCTTTGCATCAATATACTCGTTCAAGGATTTGTGAACATCAAGATGATTAGGTGAAATATTTGTTATTACTGAAATAGATGAACAATCCTTTATAGTCATTAACTGAAAACTACTTAATTCTAGAACAACTTTGTCTGTATCCTTAACATCATCTATTTTGCTTAACAGAGGTGTTCCAATATTGCCACCTAGCCAGCAATTATAGCCTTCTTCTGTTAGTATCTTATAAATCAGTGTAGTAGTGGTGGTTTTGCCATCGCTTCCTGTAACGGCGAATATCTGTGCTGGACAAAGACTAATAAATACTTCCATTTCAGAGGTAAGTTCAGCTCCATTGTTTATTGCTTTAACCAACTGTGGTAAATCAGGTCTCATCCCTGGGGTACGGAAAATCACATCAAATCCATTAAGGGATTCTAAGTAATCATTTCCTAAACTATATTGAACGGGAAGTCCATTTAGCTCAGATAAAGCATCTGAAAGGCTTTCTTGAGTATTTTTATCAAAGGCTGTAACACTTACTCCTAAATTAACTAGATATTTGATTAACGGAATATTGCTGATACCAATTCCTAATACAGCCACCTTTTTATCCTTGATACTTTTTTTAAACTGTTCTAGCTTGCTATTCATAATTATATCCATACCATGTTTAAGGTAAGTAACTCCACTAACGCAGTAGCATGGACTCTATCCCCCTTTATTAATATAGAAGTTTTAAACTCTTCTATTGCATTATTTTTTTATTTATAGTAAAATACATATTGCAGTCAATTTATGCGGATATGGCGGAATTGGCAGACGCGCATGGTTCAGGTCCATGTGAGAGCAATTTCATGCAGGTTCAAGTCCTGTTATCCGCACCAAAAGAGTTTGAAAATAATATTTTCAAACTCTTTTAATTTTATTCTCAATCTTTTAGTTTAGAATCTTAAAAGGTAAAATTATCTACTTCTTTTTCATAGAAAAATGTTTTTATTGACTTAAAGTTAAATTTACTTGCCATAATTAATTGCTCAGTACTTCCAACAAATAGAATACCTTGGGGATTTAATGCCATATTAAATTTCTTATAAATATCATTCTTCGCCTCATCTGTAAAGTAAATAAGTACATTTCTGCAAACAATTAAGTCAATGCCCTTGGGATATGTGTCTCTTAAAAGATTAAACTGTTTAAATTCAACACAATTTTTTACTTCATCTTTAATCTTATAGCTATCACCAATAACACTAAAGTATTTTGATTTCATTTCTTTTGGTAAATTTTCTAAGCTTTTTGAAGAATACAAACCATTTTGTGCTTTCTCTAAAGCCTCTAGGTCAATATCAGTGGCAAGTATTTTTATTGAGCTAAGTGGTAATAGTTTGTTTAAAACCATTACCAGTGTATATGGCTCATCACCAGTAGAGCAAGCAGAGCTCCAAATTGTTATTTTTTTCTTATTAATTAAAAGAAGAGGAAAAATCTCTTTTTCGAGAACTTCCCATTGATCAGGATTTCTATAAAATTCCGAAACATTGATAGTAAGATAAGTCACAAACTCTTTCAACAAGTCTTTGTTCAGTTTTATAGCTTGCACGTAGCTAGAATAATCATTAAAATTGTTCTTTTTAATTAGTGCATCAATTCTTCTTTTCATCTGCTTCTCTTTGTATAGAGAAAGATTAATTTTGGTAAGCTTAAATATTTCTTCTTTAAAAACTTCATAATCCATAATTATGTCCATGTCCTCCTTTAACTAACTTGTGAAATAACATGGACTCGGCACCTCCTTTTAAAGTATGTATAGCTTCTTTTAACTTTATCTACCCATTTGTATTTTCTGATAGGGGCACCCCATAATTCATGTATTGCGGAAATGCAGTTTTTGTACTTAAATAAGGATGTACCAAGGTACACCCTTATTTATAACAAAACACAGAGTACATAATTCAAGGTTGTCTATGCCTATATTGAATTTTATAAAACAGTCCAATATATAGTAGTTGTCTAGAATATAACCGTTTGTCAGAACAACCATGTTTATCTAAATGCTATTCATCATTTAAGCTAGTTAAACTATCAGCAATAGTATTTGTCATATCCTCTTTATGCTCAGTTGGAAGCTCTTCACCAGCAACAACCTCAGGTACTTCCTTCTTTGCTCCTTCAGGATCAATTGGATTAACTTCTTTAATACTAAGACTTATTTTCTTAGCTTCTACATCAAGCTCAATAATTTTTGCTTGAACCTCTTGACCTATTTTAAGAACATCTCCTGGCTTACCTAATCTAACTGATGATATTTGTGAAATGTGTACAAGCCCATCTAGACCCTGCTCTATTTCAACAAAAGCACCAAATGGTACTAAACGTACAACTTTGGCAGTGATAATATTTCCAACTTCGTACTTTTTAATAGCACTCATCCAAGGGTTATCCTCTTTCTTTTTGAAACCAAGAGAAATACGCTTCTTTTCTTTATCAAAATCAATAACAAAAACTGTTATTTCATCTTCAACCTTTACTACTTCGGATGGATGCTTAATCTTATTCCAAGATAATTCAGATAGATGAACAAGTCCATCTACTCCACCTATATCTACAAAAGCACCAAAGTCCATAAGACTCTTTACTTGACCTTTGTATGTTTTACCAACTTCGATATTATCCCATACTTCACTTGATGCAAATTCCTTGTTTTTCTCAATAATTATTCTTGCAGAACCAACTACTTTCTTTTTCTGCTTGTTTATTTCAATTATTTGAACTTGCAATACTTGTTTTACAAATGATGATAAATCTTTTATAAATCTATCACTGATTTGAGACGCAGGAATAAATATTTTAACTCCATGTGAATAACCAATTACACCGCCATTTACCTTTTCGCTTATTTTAACAGCAATTGGTCTTTTAGTTTCGCAAGCTTCTTCAAGAACATCCCAGCCTTTAACAGCATCAACCTTCTTTTTGCTTAGCATTACATTTCCTTCACCATCATTAACTCTAACTACGAAAACATCAACTTCATCTCCAACTTTAAGTGATTTTTCAGGATCAAAGTCTATATCATCAGAGAACTCCTGCATTGGAATAATTCCATCTGATTTGAAGCCCAAGTCAACATATACTTCATTTAAATTATATCCGATAATCCTTCCTTTCGTGATCTGACCCGTTGTCAAAGTCACTAATGAGCTTTCAAATGCATCAGCAAAGCTCATCTCTAAATCCTGTTTATCTAATTCACTCATGTTATGAATAACCTCCTTGATTACCCAGTCAGGTGTTGACGCCCCCGCAGTAATACCAATTTTTTTAA
>JAEWST010000141.1 GCA_023398105.1 Bacillota bacterium
TCTATAAGTGGCGGGTACCACTTTGGTTATCAGGCGGTGAGAATATCTCCCGCCTCGATGAAACGCCGCTGATGTAATGAAATTTTTCTACAATCGAAAAATTTCATTTTGAATCTAGGCGTTATAAAGCAACAGCCTTTAGTACTTCCTATATTAGTTTACGGCTTATCTTCATTATCATCCTCAAAATCAGTTTGTGAGTTTGATGGATTACTCTGCAAAATTGGTTTATAATCATATTTCTTATTCTTATCAGGAATAATCAAGTATGAATGAGATACAAATAAACTATCAATTATTTCTTGAGAATCAAATACTTCCCTTGTTTTTGTATCTTCTATTTTGTTTATATAGATAAAATAATCGGTATTATCAAACCTTCTATCTAAACCGTATAGCTTAAAAGTATTCATACTAGGTTTAGATGACTCTGTAAAGGCACTAACTAAAGATAGTGTATCTGAAAGGGAAATATTGGTTATTACATTTTCAAAGGCATAGTTAATGATAGGAATGAGCCTCGGCAACTGAAGTAAATTAACCTTTTGCTGAATTAACTCATTCACATATTTAATTTGCATTTCTGTTCTTTTCAAGTCAGAGCCATCATAATATTTCCTCCATTCTGATGAGGCACGGGAATCTGATTTTCTAAAGCGTAAAAACTGCTCAGTTTTATCTCCGTCCAATAGTTGATATCCCTTTTTTAAATCTATATAAAGATCTTGTGTTGGATCTGTATATTTTAAATCTGCAGGAATATCAAAGTATACCCCACCTAATTTATCTACAATTTCTTTTATTGTATCAATTTCAAGATAAATATAATAATCAATAGGAATATTGACTATATTACTAATTGATTGAGCTGCATACTGTGCTGCTTTGTGTTTTTCATCGGTAAGTGAAAGTTCTTTTGTTTTTTCATATTTTTTAAGACCAATATAATAGTAGGCGTTTATTTTATACAGCGATGTGCTACTAGGTTTTGTATCTCTAGGAACTGTTAGAAGGCTTATTTTTTTTGAAATAGGATTATAGTTTGCAATAATAATAGTATCTGTGTTTAATCCAGAAGCTTCCTTAATCAGCACTAAAAAATTTATTGGTTCCTTAGATGTATAGTTGTCGATTAGATTAATTGTTGAATTACTAGAGGGTGTTGGAAGTTCGGTAGCATTTTCAGAAGATGTTGCTGTTTTAATATCAACCAAAAAGAATATGCCCAAAAGAAATAAAATTATTCCACTAATAAAACTACATGTATATACTAATTTTACAGACTTCATTAATTTTATATGCTCCTTAATCCAATCTACATATATTCTATATAGATTTAGTAATATGTAAAATTTATAGAAGAGGGGAATATTTTCTTGCCTCGTTATAATTATATTAAATCATAACTTAAAGCATAATTAAACAATAATTCAAGAAAAAATAATATTAAAAAACTATTACAATGTAATGTAATTCAAACTAATTTTACAATATTTAAATACTCTTCTAGTATAATCTAGATAGCTTAATATTATTGACTCAACTTTCCATTGATAAGTTTAACACCTACTATTTTTAACTCGGAAAGTTGAATTAGTGATATAAAATGTCATAAGAAATTTGTATGTTTTATAGTTCAGCCTTCTGATTAAAATTATTGAAACAAATGTATTAACTTGGAATTCAAATAAGTAAAATGTGTAAATTGTTTTTATTTTAATAACATAGTATCCATATTCTTCAAGCATTGATGACATCTTAAAATTAGTATATAATAGATTAGTATTTATCAATTAGTATTTATTACTCAAATTTTTTGCAACGTAAATGGTTTAAACATTATATAATCAATTTTCGTACATAATAAAAATCTAATGGTGCGGTAGAATTATATAAAAATGCAATTTTTGTCAAATATTTATAAAAACCTTAGAGTAATATAATATAATTTGATGAAATTTGTTTTGAGTTTATTAGTAACAACTGTCTTCTTAAATATAGCATGCAATAATGATTATACGAATGAAAACAGGCATAACATTTTAATAAATCCAAGTTCTAGAATGAAAAAAACAAATTAAAAAACAATAAAATCTCGCATAAAATGATAGAAATTTAGTAACTGATAGGGAAGATTAATATATTTTGTAAAAAACTATTCCTTTTGTTGACATTGTATGGTAAAATAAAGGATAATTAGTACATCTATGGGGGATTAGTATATGCCGAATAGAACTGAAGATAATTTTTTAAACCGATATTTTGAGAAAAAAGAGCAATCATTAGAGAGCGGCAAATATTTGTCTTATTTTAAAATAACAACATTTATTCTTTGCTTACTAATATATATTTTTATTATTATATTAGAAACACGCGAAATATCTGATACCGTCACAGGTATACTTGCTCAATTTCAAGTAATGATATCTGTGTATTTAGTTGTAAGTGCAGTAAAAAACGGATACATTATTGGTGTTTCTATTAATGTTGTTCAATTTCTTTTAGTTGCTATAAATGTATTTTCCAGAGGCAATACAAGATCTGCACCTGGAATGATTCTTCCTATTTGTACTGTTATCACTATAACCATTATTTATGTTTTTAGCAGACGTCTTAATCAAAAATACGAAGAAATAAAAGAGCAAAAAGAGGAGCTTGTTACTCTCTATGAAGAACTTGCTGTAACAGAGGGTGAATTATTTAATCAGAACAAACAACTACTCGAATATAATCAAGATATGAAGGAGAACGAAGAGAAGCTTAATTACCTTGCTTTTTTTGATGTGTTAACTGAACTTCCAAACCGCAAAATGATTATTAATAGATTAGATATTCTAATTACTTTGTCGATGGAAAAAAAGATGAAATTTGCAATGATTTTTATTGATTTAGATAATTTTAAAAGAATTAATGATTCTATGGGGCATCATGCAGGAGATTTATTATTACAAGAAGTTGCAGTAAGGATAAAAGCAGCTATTCATCCTGACGATATGTTGGGTCGTTTAGGCGGAGATGAATTTGCATTAATAATTCAGAGACAATTAGAAGAAGATGAAATAATAGAATATCTTGAAAATTTAAGATCAGTTATTTTAAATAGATTTTACATAGAAAATACTGAACTATCTATTAGTGCAAGTTTCGGAATATCTGTTTATCCTAGGGATGGCGATAATTCCACAGATCTTCTCAAATGTTCTGACACAGCAATGTATAAAGTAAAAGAAGATGGAAAAAATGGAGTCCAGTTCTTTAATAAAGAGATGAAGGACAAAATTTTTATGAGGATGGAACTGGAAAAAAGATTGCTGGCATCAATTGAAAATGATGAGCTCTATCTTGTATATCAGCCCCAATATAAATCTGATACCAAAAAACTAAGAGGCTTTGAAACTTTAATAAGGTGGAATTCGCCAGAATTAGGATTTGTTAGCCCTGTTACTTTTATACCTGTAGCAGAAGAAACGAAATTTATAAATATTATGGGTAGATGGATTCTAAAAACAGCATGTACTAAATTTAAGGAATTACAGGATAAATATCATTTTAATGCTGTTTTATCCGTTAATATTTCAGCTGTACAAATAATGGAACCTTCATTTGTTCAAATGATTAAAAATGTACTTGAGGAGACAGGAGTTCGTCCATATAATCTAGAAATAGAAATTACTGAATCAATTTTTATTTCATCAATGGAATACGTTATAGGTGTATTAAATGAATTGAAAGAAATTGGAATTAATATTGCACTAGATGACTTTGGTACTGGATATTCATCATTAAGTTATCTTCAGTTACTTCCAATAGATACTCTTAAAATTGACAAGGTATTTATTGACAGTATTGTAGGAAAGGGAATAGATAAACATATTGTAGGTCCTATTATTTCATTAGTGCATCAGATGGATATATCAGTCGTTGCTGAAGGTGTTGAGAATTCCATACAATTAGAGTATTTAAGAGAGCATAACTGTGACTGTATTCAAGGATATATTTGGGGAAAGCCGCTTAACGAAGATGACTTAAATAAATTGCTCTATCAATTAACTATGGGTGAATCAAGAGGAAAAACAATGCGAAAATCTATAGGAGAAGCTATTTAGTTAATATAGCAGTTAACGAAAAGCACTGCGTTATAACGAGGCAAGAAAATGTCTCCCGCTTTTGTAAGTGGTGGGTGTCGCTTTTATTTTCATACGGTGAGTATATCTCCAGCCTCGATGAAACGCCGCTGATGTAATAAAATTTTTCTACAATCGAAAAATTTCATTTTGAATCTAGGCGTTATAACAAGACAGTTAGGAATTTTAAACTGTGAGAGTTGAATACTAAATTTGATTTATTTATATAAATGCCATGGTAGATTTTATACTATGGCATTTTTTGGTACTTAGATATTTGAGTGCTATAAACTTTAGGCTGAATACAAAAGAGGTCTACAATTATCTGAAAGAACGATAATTATAGACCTTGTTGGAAAAAGTGTATTTCAGTTTAGTTGACCACTTAAGCAAGCTGTATATTTCTTATAACGAGGCCATGATTATATCTTGCCTAAAATGTATTTTGTTAATATATATTTAAATCTACCCATTCGATCAACTGTACTATCTAGCAGAATGGCTATAAAATCAAGTGTTGCTTGTTTTTCGTCTGTTTTTAATAAGACCTTGCTATATCTTGCATTGACATAAAGATTTGTTATTTTTATGAAGTTCGTTTTATTAAAAGTATAACCATTAAAGTCAAAGTTTTTTTCAACTCTTACTCCAAATTGAGTGGGTGTTTCTCCTGGATAATAAGAAATATTTTGAGATTTTAAAACTTTTAAAATATAGCTATATGCTAAAAGAACTGAACTGTTTGGTTCGGCTTTTCGTATTCTTCTTATATTAATATAAGACTTAATTATATTCAATAAAACCAATACAATAAAAACAAGTAAAACTATTCCAATAGGTATAGCTATTATTAGTAGTACTAAAAACGCCATTTGAGTATCGTTTTCTACAGTAGTAGCTAAATCACTACCGTCATAGCTTATATTGGAACTATTTTTGTTCTTTTCCATCATTTCTAAATACTCTAGATAGCTGTTATATCCTTTGTTTTTCATGTCATCATCATAGGATTGGGACGTAATAGTTGTGTCATAATACATTCTTGCAACAAAGGAAGAAGTAGGTTCAAAGGGAATCCAACCGAACCCTTCAAAGTAAACCTCAACCCAAGCATGAGCCTGCTCATTTGTAACCTTATAAACACCATTTTCAGATGAAGAAGGCATAACATATCCCTCAACATATCGAGATGGAATATCTACACATCTAAGTAATACTGCCATTGCAGATGCATAATATGTACAATATCCTTTTTTTCCTTTAAAGAGGAAATAGTCAACAAAATCACTATCTCTGGGAATATTACCAGGATTTAAGGTATAAATATATTTACTTGATAAATATGTTTCAATAGCTTTAGCTTTGTCATAATTGTTGTCAAAATCTTTAGTCAAATCTTGAGCTAGCTGTTTCACTCGTGGTGTTAAACTGTAGGGTATTTGTGTATAGCGTTTGTACATTTCATCTGTTTTGTTAATCAAATTGTTAATCTCTTTATTTGATATTATTCTTTGATTAAAAAGAGCTGAAACTTTGTCATTATAAGGAATTTTAACTAAGCTTGACATTATATAACCTGAAGTTGTTGTTTCATCTATTATATAATTATTTAAAAGTTTTTTGTAATATCCTCTGTGACTTTTTCTTAAAATTTCTTTAAGTTCATCACTATTTAAAATTAAATTATTGTATTCTAATGAATAGGAAAAACCTTTATGCTGTTTTACGCTTGAAGAAATCATCTGCTCGTTATCGAAGAAAAGAGTTTGAGAACTCCTGAATGTTATATTATTTGCTTTTATTGGTGTGAAAATAGATTTAGTTTTTAGATTTTCAAATTCAATTTCAACTATTGAAGTTTTATAGATTTTATCATTTTTATTATTACCAGTCTCAATATAAATCCCATCGATAAATTCTTCAGCATCTTGATTGATTTGAATAGAGTAATTATTGCGTGATGCTCCAAGCTGTGTTAATTGTTCATTGTCATCATACCAGCTACACCCATTGTAAAAAGCCTTTGAGGATGCCTTGAGATATAATTTTGAGGACTCGGATTTAACATTCATTACATGAGTTTTACTTTGTTTTATATTCCCACCCAACCTGCTCTCATTACCAAAACCCGTTGATTTGAAGGAAAAATAGTCAAAATCAGATCTTTCACTATCAATAAAATAAGATATCGCATAATCAAATTTAGAATCAAGCCATGGGAATTCTATTCTCTTATCACTAAGGGGTAGAGATAAGCTAAAGGCTATTACAAATAAGCAAATAGGAAGAATACAACCAAGATAAATGAGTTTATTTCCTATATCATAGGATAATTCTTGACTTCTTTTCATTAATATATTGAAGAAGTAATATAATAAAAATGAAAGTAGAAAAATAACGAATGAAATATTACTTGCAAAAATATCAAGCTGTAATTGAACAAAAAATACGCTGAAAAGCGTAATGGTGAGAATATAGAAATTGTATACCTTTAAAGTAAAAACAAAAGTAAATAACGTAACAATTGAAGCAAGAATAATCAAAATCAAATTAATATATAAACTAGAACTCCCATCAGTAAAGCCGTTAAATACATCAATAAACCAATTATAATATTTATTAATCCAATTTATTGAGTTTATTACTCCAATATTGAAAATAATATATAGTAATCCTACGATAGAAATTATACAAACTACTATGCTAGAAACAATAGTAGTTATTTTATTCCTGAACATGATATAAAACAGCAATGTAAGGGGTATAACAAATAAAAACAGCTTAACACTTAAATGGGTGGTCATAAATAACGAAGTATATAGAGTTTGACAAATACTTGAGGACATAAGCATAATAAGAATTAAATTTGCTAAAATGCTAAGTTTATTTTCACGCAACATAAGTTTCTAACCTCCAAGGACAGCTTTTAAATTATCGTCTGGATTGATAGTATATGCTCGAACACCAATTTCAGGTAAATTGTCAAGTATCTCATCTACTATTCCATTTTTCTCGTTAACTAACAATCTTGGGGAAACATAAATAAGACATATAGAATGATTTGACATTTGTGCATTGTAAATCTCATTATATAAATCAATATCTAAAATACTTGTAAATATAATCATATCATTCAAATTGTTACGACTTTCATAATGTAGCTTTACAATATCAGCCAAAGAAACCTGCTGCTTGAATTCTATTGAAGATAAGGTCTTGTAAATCATATCAAACTCGGCTTGATTTGATGCTTTAAGCACCTCAAGCTTTTCATCGAAATACATATAGTTTATAGCAACATTTTTGAATAAGTAATAATGTACAACTGAAATAACGGCTTCAATTAATTTATCTTCAATGATAATATTAATATCCTCCGAATACTTGTTGTGCCTTAAATCCAATAGTATATTTACATTTACATCTGTTGTGCTTTGGAAATTTTTAATCATTAATTGGTTGTTTTTTGCTGTTTGCTTCCAGTGAATTTTTCTTAGGCTGTCACCATAGGCATAATTTCTTAAATCCTTAATGTTGTTTACATCCTCAACTATACCTGATGAAAAGCTTTGAGAGTCTGAACAGCTATTTGCAAACACATCAAATTTACTCAGGTACTCAATGTTTGGATAAACTAAAATCTTTTTCGTTTCAGGAATTTTATATTTTAATCTGATAAGTCCTAAAAAATCCTCTATGTATATGTCACTAATACCTATTTCATATTGCCCTCTGTATTTACATACCATGTCAAAATTAAATTCTTTTTTAGAGAAGGGGGTAATAGCGAAACTATGAGAATAGCTGTCTGCGTCAAAAAGTGAATGTGAACCGAAAAAAGAAACAAATATGTAAGGAAATATTAAAAAATCTTCATTATAAAGTTTAACAATTAATTTAAGACTTTCTCCCTTTACAATTATTCGCTTTTCAATGTCTTGAATAAATTTAACTCTTATATACACATAGATGGTAAATCCAATTGAAACAAATAGTAGCGTTAAAAGAGTATTAAAAAAGAAGGAGGGAACAAAGCCGCCAAAGTTATATTTAAATACTATTGATAGTATAAACAAAAAAATAAATGTAATCCTATTTTTTTTCATAGTTTTTCCAGTATCCTTTTTTAGTACATTTAGTCAATGTTATAAAGTAACACCATTACAAACTTCTCAGTGTTTTGTTGCCAGAATAATTGCATGAAACAAATGAAAGTTTATAGTGTGCTAAAACCCCCATACAATTCTCAACTAGGAAATATGAGTGTATTAGCTTCTTTCAACTTTATCAGCTAACGGAATGTATACCTTCTCTATGATTGAGGTTAATATATCCAATGCCGACATTTTCTTCAGCTTTGCTTCCTGTTTTAATAAAATGCGGTGACAAAGTGTAGGCAAAAGCATTTTTTTAATATCTTCTGGAAGCACATGATCTCTTCCGTTATAATATGCCCAGGCTTGTGCGGCACGAGAAACAGCAAGTGAGCCTCTTGGGCTTGAACCAAGAGCAATAAATTCATTTCTCCTAGTTGAATTTACTATTTCAACAACATAATTTTTTAGAGTATTATCAATATGTACTTGCTTAACTTCATTTTGCATATTAATAATATCAGAACTATCCGCAACTGGCATTAGTGTTTCTAATGGATTATCCTGTAAAAATCTAGTAAGTATATAAACTTCTTCACCTGACTCTGGATAGCCTAGTGATATTTTCAGAAAGAAACGATCCATTTGAGCTTCTGGAAGTGGATAAGTACCTATATAATCTATAGGGTTTTGGGTTGCCAAAACCATGAAAGGCTTTGGAAGCTTGTATGTAGTACCATCAACAGTAACTTGCTTTTCTTCCATAATTTCTAATAAGCTGGATTGAGTCTTCGGTGAGGTTCTGTTAATTTCATCAGCTAATAATATCTGACACATAGCACTACCGGATCTATATTCAAATTCACCTTTTTTTTGATTGTATATAGAAAAACCTGTTATGTCAGAAGGGAGAACATCAGGAGTAAATTGAATTCTTGAGAAAGAAGCGGAAATTGATTTTGCAAGTGCTGAAACAAGACTGGTTTTACCAACACCAGGAACATCTTCCAACAATACATGACCATTGCAAATAAGAGCTATAAGGGTTAGTTCTATTGCATTTCTTTTTCCAACAATAACTTTTTCAACATTGTCTGCAATCTTTCTTAAAAGAACTGAATTATCATTCATAATAACCTCCACGCCTACTTACGGCATAAAATTTGGTAAAGCTTTCAGTAAAAAACTCTGCGAAGCAATCGGTACGCCTCATTTTTGATAGTTCTATTACGAATACACCGCCTAAAATCACCAACTAAATAATACATGTTAATTATAATAAACATTTGCTATTTATACCATATAAAAATTCACCTTTATAAAATAAATTACAAAAAGGCAATAAAATACAATCCATCTCAAAATATACATATATTATTATAAAACCTTAATTTGACTAATTTCTGAATTGAGTCCATTAGATTTAAAATCAAACTTATCAGAGGACGATATTGTTTTACCAAATATCCATTGATTACGTAATTGCTTACATCACTTTAATAAAAAAAACAATATATTTACAATAATCAAAAAATGTGCTACTATACTTGAGTACAAATTGCATTAAGAAATGTTAAATTATTATTGATTTAATGATATTTTTAATGCTTTAACCATAAACTACGTTTTTGGGTTCTCCGTCCAATTACCTGGTTTTTGGCGATTAAATATTATTTTGGAGGTAAACATGTTTAAAGAAACAAAACAAGAAATCATTACTAAGTATCAGCTACACGAAGGTGATACAGGTTCACCAGAGGTTCAGATTGCTATTCTTACAGAAAGAATCAATCACCTCAATGACCACTTGAGAACTCATAAGAAGGATCACCATTCAAGAAGAGGTCTTCTAAAGATGGTTGGTGCTAGAAGAGGTTTACAGAACTATCTTATGAAAAATGATATTGAAAGATATCGTGCAATCAATGAAAAGCTAGGTCTAAGAAAATAATGCTTTTTGAAATAGGCAGGCTTACGGCTTGCCTATTTTAATGTTCGATGTTATAATTTTTGATTTTTTCTGTGGAAATATTTAATATAAATCAAAATTTATAAGATTAACATAATTTTGCAATGATACTAAATATATAAAAATATAACGTCATATGACTATGGACGGTTGAAGGTAGATTG
>JAEWST010000116.1 GCA_023398105.1 Bacillota bacterium
CGATTGTAGAAAAATTTCATTACATCAGCGGCGTTTCATCGAGGCGGGAGATATTCTCACCGCCTGATAACCAAAGTAGTACCCGCCACTTATAGAAGTGGGGGACATTTTCTTGCCTCGTTATAAAATAGGTTTACTAACGATAGTAACATACATAAATACTACTTTTGAACAACATATTTGTGATTGAAGTATATAAATTTTGAATATATACATAAATATCTCTGCATTCTTATTGAATTCTAGCAATTATTTTGGCAACAAACCATTGATAATTCTACCGCACCAATAGGTTTTTATATGCGAAAATTAAGTTATTACCTAATCTTTTGAAAGTTTACTTAGCTGTCCAAAGCATTTTTGAATAGTTTCATATTGCTCCCAAGGCACAGAACGCAAAAGCGTCCGTCTCTGTTCAAAAGCTTCTGCAGGTGTCATAATTGAAAATACAGTATTAAATTTAGCTTTAGTTTGCTCTCTTCTATGTTTCAAATACTTTTTTGTATCATCATTATCTTTGCAATCAATATTATCAATAAAGTCTTTACATTGATCAATTACTTTTTTATCAATTTCATTAGCAGCCGAAATGGAATCAAGTAAAAAAGTTTCTATGGCACCAGTTTCCTCAAAAGGGATTATTAGTGGTAAATAGTTAATATTACAATCGTTTTTGTTTAAGTCGGTATATTCAGCTACATTCCAGCAATTGTGCAAAACTTCCGAAGAAAATTTAACTGTATAATTTTCAAATTTTATATTTAAGGTTTTTATAAAATCCACTTCTGTATTGACTTCATCCCTATCACTAATAACTACAATTTTATCAAATTGCTTTACTGACCCTATATTATTTAAGTCTAGTATTTGTTCCAACATACTAGGAATTCCACTAACTCCACCCGAAGATAAAATACATAAAACGCTACCATTGTTATGTTCTAACCACTTTATATCATTTTGATTTTTAGTTTTTAAAGGGTGAGTTATACCATCTTCTTTGTATTTTTTGTAATTATTTTTTTCTATGTATATCCAATTATAAACTTTTATCAAAAAATACTGTATAAGCGTCAAATCAGTATTTCCCTCACAAATAATTACACTCTTCATTTTCTCAACTCCAAATCATAGTCATCTCTTACCTGTAAAGCCTTTTCGCCAGTAAGAATTCTTGCTATAGTTTGATTCTCTTTTTTAGTTAAAGTTATAACACGAATCAAATCATTCGTAATAGACTCAGGATTGCAGTTAAGCATAGCATCAACTGTCTCTATGCTATGAGTGGTGAAAAACAGCTGAACATTTAAAGCTTTACAAGAATTAATTAACCAATTAAATACTTGCTTAAGTGCACTGGAATGAATAGATGTTTCTATTTCGTCGACTAGTAATATCCCATTTTCAGCTTCAGCAACTCCATTTGCCAAAGCAATAACCTTTTTTATTCCATCTCCATAAGTTGATAGTGGCATATACTCTGATAATGAATTATCTATCATTTGAACAATTCTTCCGTCTTTATCTTGCACAATCCTTAAATCTTTAATATTAGAATCGAACAATTTTAAGATCTCAATTACTTTCTCACTTAACTGTCTATTTCTTACAATCTCATTAAAATTATTTTTTACAATGTGATCAATAGTAGATATATATTTCATTTTTATATAAGGTTTATTTTTTTCAAGTGTTATTTTATTGTCATACTTATTAAAACTTACAGGAATAACATCGGGAAAAAAACGTATTTGTTCGTGTCCTCCCTCGCAGAAAAGTTCTCCAACAAAACTATCCATTCCTTCTGAAATAGACTCTAATAATATCATTTGAATTTTACCATTTAATCTAACTATAGTTTTATAGCCACTTGCCTCTTCACATGACACCGAAACTAACATATTATCACTTAATTTATTAAATAAAAATAAAAATGAATCATACAAAGATGGACTTAAATTTGGCCTTGCACCTTCCCTTAATCTGGATATTCTTAAAATATTAGAAAAATCATTTGGTCTGCTAAGTACAATGGCTGCTTCTAAAACAGATGTTTTTCCAGAATTATTAGCTCCAACCAAAATATTAACATCGCTTAAGTCATTTAATTCTAAATTCTTTATTCCTCTAAAAGTCTCTATGTTCAGATTTGAAATATGTCTTGCCATTATAGCACCTCTCTTATCTACTTTCTTCCATTATACGATATCATTTAGTACAAGGCATGATTTCCCAACTAATATTGTATCATTACTTTTCCTCTTTAATTGGCTCTTCAACAGATTCCTGTTTCTCAGCGGGCTTGTCCTCCTTATAAATAAAGAGAATATATATTGCCATCAAAATAGTTCCCACAACCACAAACATGTCTGCCACATTAAAGGTTGGAAACACATATGAGCCAAAATGGAAATCAATAAAATCCGTAACACTTCCTTTAGCTATTCTATCATATAAATTTCCTAATGCTCCACTTAGTATTAGCGATAAAGTAGTTCTCAAGAATTTATCTTTGTACTTAAAAATAACAAAAAGTACTGCTAAAGATACCAGTGAAGTCATTATAATGAGAAATAATGTTTTCCCTTCTAATATACTAAAGGCTGCACCTCTATTTTCAAGATATCGAAAATAGAAAAAATTATCAATAACAGTAAATGGCTTGTCCGCCAATGCATCAATAGCCCATACCTTTGAAACTCTGTCAAGAATAAATCCTAAAATAACAATAATTGCCCAAATCATAATAACCTCCCACGCCCACCTTAGGCATATAAATTTAGTATATATTTCGTGAATAGCCTTAGTGTAGCTAAACCTTGCAAACTTTTTATACAGTCCACTACCCAAACTGGCAAAAAGCCTTAGCTTTTTGCTGCCATAAAATATGTTTGTAAAACATATTTTATGGCTTATACCATTTTGAAATATCATTATACTTATCCCAAACATAAGGATTTATAGCCCCTCTAATTCTCTTGTTATACATAACACTCTCATTGAGGAAGAATAGGCCTATATACGGTCTATCCTCTGATATAATATCGATGAGATTGATATAACTAGCTTTTTGAGATTCTATTTTATTATCACTTAATATGCTTTTTAAAATGTTGTCTACGTTTGGGTTGCTATATCCCGCAACATTCAAACCACTATTGATTTCATCGGTGGAATATGCAAAAGACAAATCTGGTATAGAAGATATTCTATATCCCATAAGTGCCATATCATAACTGCCTGTTTTAATGGTTTTTTGAACATCACTCCAAGGAATTTTTGACACCTCAACACTAATCCCATTTTTGTTTAGCTGAGAAGCAAGCTCCTTAGCTACAGTATTTCTAAGATTGTTATCATCATTAACAATAAGCTTTATTAATAAGGGCTTTTTTGTAGTCTTCTTTATAAATTTATTAGTGTCAGTATTCAACACATAACCACTTTCAACAAGCATTTCCTTGGCTTTTTCAATATCATTACCCTGTGCAAAATCCACAAGCTGATATACCCAAGAACTAGGCATGACAGGTATTTCAGCAGCTACCGCAATACCCAAAGCCGAAGCATCTATCAGTTGTTTTTTGTTAATCATTAAATTAATTGCATTTCTAACACGTTTATCAGCTAGTGGACCTTTATTAAGATTCAAAGATAAGAATTCATAATTCTTTCCAATATATCTCTTTAATACAATATCTGTTCTGCCTATATATTTTCTAAATTCATTGTAACTGGCAGGTATCGCATCAATATCTCTTGTTTGAAACGAATTATTTGCCAGATTTGAGTTTTTAAATATTTTAATTTCCACTGTTGAAATATAAGGTAACGATACATCGGAGTTACTTTTATTATTAGCCTTATCAGCATCTGCTACACTATTATTATCATTAATTCCTGTAGATTTCCACCAATCCTCATTTTGCCTTAGTTTTATAGATATTTTAGGATCATAGGAAATAAAACTGTATGGACCAGTCCCAATAGGCATTAGATTCATTTTAGAAGTTTTGTCACTAACCTTCTCATTTAGAAAGTGGTGCATTGGAATAATAGGGAAAGTTAATTCATTTTTAATAAAGGAATATGGCTGTTTCAACTTTAATATAACTGAACTCTCACTTCCAACGGTAACTGATGCAATGTTTTTTACATTTTTACTATAGATGCTGTTATTTTTGGCATCCATTATTGTATTTATTGTAAACACAATATCCTCAGGCTTTAAGGACATCTTGTCCTGCCACTTAATATTTTCTTTTAGAAAAACTGTCAACGTCAATCCATCTTCAGACAATAACGAACTTTTTGCTAATACTGGAACAGGCTGTCCCGTATTGTCCAGCTTATACAAGCCTTCAAATATAAGTCCAAGAAAATCCTGTACATACATATTGTTAGTTAATATAGGATTCAGTGTATCCACAGGAGTAGTGAACAATTTCACTGTCCCTCCCTTTACAGGTCCCTTGTCAATTACTTCATATTTATCCTCATAAATATTATTTTTAGTTTCAACTTCCTTCTTTGTATTTAACGAACATGCACTAAGCATTATACTAATTAATACTAAAAATGTAATAGCTTTAACTTCTTTTTTCATTAATTCTCTCCGTACTCATTTATCAAAATTTTATGATGGCATACCCCATTCATTGAACAGAAGAAAGTCCTATAGCTCTTTAAAGGAAACCAAACAACTTACAATGCTATTAAATCTATTTTAACATCATAATTGCGGCAAGGCTTCCTGTTTTTCCATTATCGCCTCTATAAGAGAAAAAAACATCTTTGTTGCACTTTGTACATACATCACTAATAACAATATTGCTCTCTAATACCCCTGCCTCAACCATAACCCGCTTAATTATCCGCTGTAAATCAATATGGTATTTTCCAGCTCTATAGTAGGTATATTCTTGACACCAACCGAATTTTCCAATGAAACAATTATATACATCCACATCCACCAAAAAGCAATCCTTACAAATTGATGGACCTATTGCAACTTGTATATCCTTTAAATTACTTCCATAGGTATCCTTCATTAGCATCAATGCATTGTAGGAAATATTTTTAACAGTGCTCTTCCATCCAGAATGAACTGCAGTTATAGCCTTTTTAACAGGATCAAGCATTAATACTGGTACACAATCTGCGTAAAAAGTTACTAAAGGAATACCAGAATAATTTGTAGAAAGCCCGTCAAAACCAATTATATCACTTTCTCTTACTAGCCCTTTACCTACATCAGTTGGCCCTATTACCCTTATCTTGTCCTCATGTATCTGATTGGACAAAACCATTTTGTCAAAATCAACACCTATTGCATCTGCTATAATTCTGTAGTTCTTTAAAATATTTTCCTTATTGTCCTTTCTGTTAAAGCTCAAATTAAGTGAGTAGCATTCGCCTTCACTTACACCGCCAAGTCTAGTAGTAAAGCAATGGGTTAAAATATTATCATACGTCTTTAAATTTTTAAACTCTAAGTATACTAAATCTCCAGCTTTATTGAAAATAGTATTTTCATTATTTTGTCCGCTCAGCGATTTTTCTTCAAATCCACGTGAAAGAAATGACATAGCCCAATGCCTCCTTCATAAATTGCTTTTATTTCTTCAGTTCTAAAGGTATTAATTTTCCTCAAAAACCTCTGATATACGCTCAATTTTCAAGCACTTTCCTGTTTTTTCATCAACCTCTATATAAATAGCATTAAACTGAATTCTTCCCTTTGCCACCTCAAATTTCTGAGGCATTCTATTTATAAATCTTTCAATAATTAACTCTCTCTCTACGCCAATTATTCCATCGTACGGACCAGTCATTCCAACATCAGATATCAAACCTGTACCAAATGGCAATATTCTCTCGTCAGCCGTCTGAACATGAGTGTGTGTACCAGCAAGACAACATACCCTGCCATCTAAATACCACGCAAGAGCAATCTTTTCAGATGTAGCTTCTGCATGCATATCTACAAAAACAACTTTTGTTTTCGCTTTTATTTCTTGGATTACTCTATTGGCAGTTAAAAACGGACATTCAATAGAATCCATGTATACTCTTCCCATTAAGTTTAATACAGCCAATTCCATTCCATTTGATTTAATTATGGTATATTCTCTGCCTGGTACATTTGCAGGGTAATTAGCAGGTCTTACGATTTTTTCCTCAGAATCAATAAAGTTTAATATCTCCTTTTTTGACCATGTATGGTTTCCCATCGTTATACAATCCACACCTGCTTTATAAAGCTCTTGAGCTATAATATATGTTATACCGCTGCCAGCAGCACAGTTTTCTCCATTAGCAATGCAAAAATCAATTTTAAGCTCCTTTTTTAATCCTGGAACATATTCTTTTACAGCTTTCCTTCCAGGATTTCCATATATGTCTCCTATAAAAAGTATATTCAATTTATTTCCTCCATATTTAAGTAATAACTCAACTTTCCCATATGAAAAGTCTATCGGTGTGAGAGACTTATAAATGGTTTGTTGCAAAAATAAATAAAACCAATTTCGTATTTAAAATATGCAAACCAATACATATTTATATTAGTATAATATTATTGTATATTACTACACTGTAATTATTATTTTTCTATATAGTATTATAATATATATTACCATAAAAAGTCATTGCATATTTAAATAAACAAAAAAGCGTGATTTCCACGCTTTCTTGTTTATTTAAATAAATTACTTAGCATATTCAATAGTTCTTGTTTCTCTAAGCATAGTAACCTTAATTTGTCCAGGGTACTCAAGCTCATCTTCAATCTTCTTTGTTATTTCTCTTGCTTTTAGAACCATATCAGCATCATTTACAACCTCAGGCTTAACCATAATTCTGATTTCTCTACCTGCTTGAATTGCAAAGCACTTATCAACTCCCTCAAAGGAATTTGCAATCTCTTCGAGTTTTTCTAATCGTTTGATATATGACTCTAATGTTTCTCTTCTAGCTCCAGGTCTAGCAGCAGAAATTGAATCAGCCGCCTGAACCAGCACAGAAATAATACTTGTAGCCTCAACATCTCCATGATGAGATAATATTGCATTGATAACATCTGCGCCTTCTTTGTATTTCTTTACTATATCAGCGCCGATAGTGACATGCGAACCTTCAACTTCATGGTCAATTGCTTTACCTATGTCATGGAGCAAACCCGCTCTTTTTGCAAGAGGAATATCGACTCCTAACTCAGCAGCCATAACACCTGCTAAATAAGACACTTCTATTGAATGGTTAAGTACATTTTGTCCATAACTAGTTCTAAACTTCAATTTGCCAAGCAATCTTATAAGCTCAGGATGCAAACCATGTACACCTGTTTCAAATGCAGCGTTATCACCAGCTTCTCGGATTGTATTGTCTACTTCCTTCTTAGACTTTTCAACCATTTCTTCTATTCTAGCTGGATGAATTCGTCCATCAAGAATTAATTTTTCAAGAGTTAATCTTGCAACTTCCCTGCGAATAGGGTCAAACCCTGATAAAATTACCGCTTCAGGTGTATCATCAATAATTAAATCAAATCCTGTTAAGGTCTCTAGAGTTCGAATATTTCTTCCCTCACGACCAATAATTCTACCCTTCATCTCATCATTAGGCAAAGGTACAACAGAAACTGTGGCTTCAGATACATGATCAGCTGCACATTTTTGAATTGCTGTCGCCAAAATATCCTTGGCTCTTCTGTCTGCTTCTTGTTTAGTATTCATCTCTATCTCTTTAATAAGAGCAGCAGATTCGTGCTTTACTTCATTTTCAACATTTCTTAGCAAATACTCTTTGGCATCTTCAACGGACAAACCAGATATTCTCTCTAGTTCCTCTGTTTGCTTTCTAACAAGTTCTTCTGTGCGCTCCTGCATAAGTTCAAGCTCTTTTGTCTTTTTGTTCAGAGCTTCATCTTTCTGCTCAAGTGCCTCTACC
>JAEWST010000187.1 GCA_023398105.1 Bacillota bacterium
TTCGATTGTAGAAAAATTTCATTACATCAGCGGCGTTTCATCGAGGCGGGAGATATTCTCACCGCCTGATAACCAAAGTGGTACCCGCCACTTATAGAAGTGGGGGACATTTTATTGCCTCGTTATATAGTTTCGCTGGAATAAGGAACTGATTTGTACATACCTAATAGTTTGACAATAATATATTCGAAGTTATAGTTAATCTATATATTATTAGATATGAAATATGGAAAATTTCTAAGCTGTTAACTTTAGCATTCCATGTGATACTCACAAACGACAAGGGAGGATGAGGAATTTGAAAAAGCTTGTATTTATAACTGTAAGTATGCTGCTGCTGGTGATTACTATTTCTGGGTGCAGTTCAAATGTTCTTCGGGAGAACAGCGGAAGCATTACATTGCACGAAACGCCACAGACCTATGTATTAATAGGGGAAGATGCCTTCGAAACGATGCCCACTATTACACTATATGAAAATGGTAACGCAATGTTATCACAGCCGCCAATTAGCAGTTCAGGAATGTTTGGAACAGGATACTATCAGGTAAGCGGTGATGAATTACTTATCACTCATGACAAAAACATCAGTGCTAGCTTTTCTATTTCAGATGACGGTGACACACTCACGTTGAAGTCCTCTAATCTGGGATTCACAAAGGTTGGTAATGTGTATAAATACCGTTCCAAAGCGGAGTATCTAGGTAAGTACAGTAAGAGAGATGGTGATGCATTAACCCTTGAGATGATAAGGGAATTGGCTCAAAAAGGGCATGCTCTTACCCAAGCCGATTTTGAAAAGTATGCCTGCGTCGTCATCGACTCGGATTATAGAATCTATGATGTTGAAGGCAATTATACCTTGACTATTACTTACGGTGTGGACGGAAGCACAAACTGCAGGATTGAACGCAATACAAGCGGCGAAAGTTTTATGCTGAACCTCAACGGCTCGACAGGATTGGTGTTTGATGACTTTCTGGGAATTGAAAGTATTCCAACCTATGAAACACAGAAATGGCTTGACTTTTTAGATGATGAAGAAATGCCGTGGGGTCAAAGTAAAGAACTGTCCTTGCCAGAATTTCCAGACGTTACGTTTACTTGGACATCTGAAAAAGTTACAGCTGGAGATAGAGATTTAATATTCGGTATGCCGGTTTGGAATGTCTATTTTGCTGATTTGACCAATGACGGCAAGCCAGAAATCTGCACTACCGTCAGCTTTGGGTCTGGGATTGTAGATACACGGGTGGTTGTTTATGATTATGTGAAGGATAAGGAATATTCATTGGCTGACCGTATGTATTATGACTACCATTTATCCATGCAGGATGGAAAGCTAATGGTTACTCAGACGGATTATAATGGCGGTAAAACCCTTGTAACTTCCCAACTTCAATTGGTAAACGGTGAAATTTTCAGATTTGGGAATCCTATCCCAGAAGGTTAAAAAGGGCAGGTGCAGCTATCCATACCAATAATGTTATCGAACGACTAAACAAAAACGAATAAATAGGGATGTTTAAGGAGTTAGAATCATGAAAGAGAATCTTAATAAAGAAGATTATGAATTTAATAGAATGTTAATAAGGCACCGTCGAAAAGTAGGCTGGATTAATGTTATATTTGGTATTTTGTTTTTTGGATTAGTTTTGTTTATAGTACTAGCAAGTTTTGACTTTGACGACTTGTTTGCATTGGTGGTTGTATTTTCATTGTTCGGAGGATTAGGAATAATAATAATTATAGCAGGTATTAGAGATATACGATTGAATCCATATAGAAGAACAGATGAAGAAAGAAAAACGATAATTAAAAAGATAGTTACGTTTGTTAGTGTTTTTACTATATTTAGTATAATATTTATGATTACATATAATTTAAACCAGCATGAAGGCGAAATAAAAATCTACAAACAAGAACAGATTGAATTGAAGGAGGAATATTCCACTTCTGGGATTTTTAGCAATGAAAGCTATTCAATTAAAATTTTGGACTTAAACCTTACATTAAAATGTTCTGAGGAATGTAGAAAAGAACTATTAAAATCGTTTATGGATAACAAAAATGATGTTTTTTATGTAAAATATCAGTGGAATAGTTTATACCCTGTAAATGGTAAAGTGTTAGCAATGACAAAAAAATAACGAATGGGAAGTTTCTTTAATAATATTCTGTAATTGTGTTAGCTAGGAAAACTACAGTATGTATAAACATCCTGCATTTTTAAAACAACCAATTTGTGTCACTAAGCAGTAGGAGGAATTGGATGGTTAATTCAAGCGATGTATCAAAAATTTAAGAATATGGAATTTATTTTTGAGAATTAATACATTTGCAGAATTATTTAAAATCAAATGATTATTGAATAATTGGAGTAACAACTTTAAGTATGCTTTAAGGAGAGGTGGATTTGCGTTTTAAAGTAAAAGAAGTATTATTACATGGAGCGAGGAAAGTAAATATATATTGTGCTGAATATGTACCCTCACAGTTAAGATTTATTGATCCAGTAGAATGCACTAGAGTTATTCTTGCTAATTCAGAGGGATTTAAGTATATAAGAGATGTGTTCATAGTTGCTGCAACACATGGAAAGAATGATTCAATATTTTACATAGAAGATAATTCAGTACTTCATGGAAAATATGAAGAGTGGTGGAAAATAGGAAGATTTCATTTAGATATGGTTATTTTCAATTATCATTCAATTCAACTAGATACAAAGGAAATTACTAGAGCAATAAATTTATCCCGTAATGTAGCAGGCATAAGTAAAGAAATAAATATTCCTGATATTAAATTAGAATATAAAAATCATTGGCTTATAGATAAAAAGCTATGTACAAAGAGCTACAAAGACAAATTTATTATTTCAGGAAATAGAGATGTTTTACTACAATTAGCTTATGATGCCGATGGATTTGTAAATGTTCAAGACAATGAAGAATATAATATGGATTATCATACTCATCAAGATATGATAGGAACTAAGGAATATAATGGCATGGACTTTTTCTATTTTTACCAAAAGCAAAATTAATGCTTTTAAACCCTTCAATTAACTTGATTTAGTGTGCTTGCAGAGTGATTAATGTAGTACACCAAAATCAATAAATGGAGGGCTTTTATTATGGAAAGAAAAGAAATCATTAAGGTTTTAGGAGAACACTTTGGGGTAAAGCCAAAGTATATGGGAGTGCCAACTTGTGCTTACAAGATTGAAACAGCAGAAGAGACTTACATAATTAACAGAGCAGGAAAGATTACTACATCAGATGGAAATGAAGTAGAGCTTGAGACAATTCTTCAATTATCAGTTGAAGGAACTCCAAAAACTACTCAGACAATGGCATTTGAACAGCTAGATCTTAGTGAGATAATTGAACAAGTACCGACAGAAACAACAAACATTGAAGTAGAAGTTCCGATGGAAGGTCACACAGGCATAACCTTAAGAAATCTGGTCAATATAATTTACAGCAAACAGGTTTTGATAAAAAAATCTCTTAGAGTTACTGACGATATTATAGAAGCTGATTTTTGCAAAGGTATCAATGAGTCTAAAATTGAATCTTTGGAGGATTTTCAAAACTACTATAGAGAGTATTGGTGTAGATAAATGCCAAGGAATAACCTTTGACTTTAATAATAATACTATTACATTTAAGTTCCTTCAAGGAGAAGCCAGTCCTGAAAAGGTGCAAGCCTATACACAATTTGTTGCATTATTAAATCAATGTGCCAAGATTCTAAAACATGCATCTGCCAGAGCCAAAGATACTGATAATGATAAGTTTACGTTCCGAGTTTTCCTTATAAGAATTGGTATGATTGGTGATGAATATAAAGCAGCTAGGAAAGTTCTTCTGGAGAACCTTGACGGAAACTCGGCTTTAAGAAGTGGTAAAAAGCCTGAGAAAAATAAAGCTGCAAATGCTGAATAGACTGAGCTTCCTAAAATATCGTTCCACGATGGCGTTGGAATGTTAAAGTAGAGATTATAGGATAAGGGACTTCGATTGAGGTTCTTTTTCTTTTTTGACCATTTAATATTTATTTTTATGATATGATTTATTAAAAAATATAAGGGGATTAGATAGCATGATTACATTAAACTTATCAGATTTGATTGCTTTAGGAGCAATGCTAGTTGGAATACTTGGAATTATTGCGACAACAGTTATATCTATTGCTAAGTATAAAGCAGAGGTCAATAAGTCATATTTTAACAAGGTCATAGACTGTGCGTATAAAGAGTGGGAATGGAAGTCGAAAGAGTTTATAGATGGAGGACTGGGTAATAAAAGTGGCAAACTGTATCCTTTTAATTTCTATTTATATTTCTACCATAGATTTTTTCGAATGCTCAATAAGAAAAAATTGAAGGATAACGATATTAAAGAATTCTTTAAAGATTATCAAGCGGTTCATTCTGCTATGGAAAAGTATAGTAGCAAAAAGAAAGAAAAATAATAAAATGTAAGATGAGCAGTAGCAGGAAAGAAATACAAAACAAAACAAGCTGATATAATTCGTAAATATTGCCAAGACTGTCTGATATAAAGGATTGGTTAATGGCTGGAGTTAAGTAAGAGAAGTTTGTAACAAGGTCACACTGGAATCACTTTAGGATACTTTATAAGGTTGATTATACCGAATATATCGCTTCACGTTGGCTTGTGGGGCGATATTTTTATATTGGTTGGGTAATTGCTAAACCTCCAAATACAGGATAGAAACTGGCTTGTGGGCAAAAAATAACTTTACTTTAAGTTATACCAGAGTTAAAGTATTACCAACCAAATAAAGGAAATGAGGGACTTATTAGACATGAAGACCGAAAACTTGATACAGGAAACTCTGAAGGGACTACTGGATACCGCAAAAGAAAAGGTATGTGTTCTTGGTTTATCAGATTCTAAAGATGATTTAAAGCAGATAAGAGATTTATATGTTGAATTGATTAGATTTTGGGGTTTTGATAATAGATTGGTTGATGAGTTTGATGAGTAAATAGGTATTCGGAATATAAATTATAATGCAATGATATTACGGAGATTAGCAGGGGAAACCAGTGATGATGCAGAAATTGTATTACCAGATAATATTGAGGCTGGCAATTATAAGGTGAAGGATGTTTTACAGTATATTGCCGATAGGCTTGAATAAGATTGTTTTATATAAGGGCTTTATTATGCTATTTACGTATTTTATCCAAGTTATAAACACTATAATATGGATATTAAATAATAAGGAGAAAAATTTTATTTATTATGGATGAGCATGAGTATTTAGACATGAAATTTAAAGATATAGATGACTTTCAAGAAACTGTTAATAATTGTGATTTTGAAGTGATACAACTTGCCTTAAATAATGAATGGTTTAATAAAATTAGAAAATCAGGACAGAAGTCTTGGACTAACAATAATGAGCAGTATTGCGGAGAATATTTTACATTTAGGTGGCTTTATGAAGAAAATCAATTTGAGTATATAAAAAACTCACTAAAGAATTTATACTCTGTCAATCCTAAAAAGAATGTAATTAGAAATAAAATTAAAGATATTACAACTCCAAAATGGAAAAGAAATGAATGTGCTGCCTTTAAAATTGCTGTAATATGTAAGTTGTTTAATGATAATGTATTAGTTGATATTGAACCTAAATATGGGAGCAATTCTAAGAAAAAAGCTGATGCATTGATTAATATAGACAGTAGAGAGATACTTGTAGAAGTAACTGCTTTTCAAAATGAAATTGAATATATTTCAGGAACTGGTGCAGTTGATATTAAAAAAAATATATATAGGATTATTCATAAGGTTATAGATAAATATAATGACCAAATAATAAATTCAGAAAAACCATGTACCATATTTATAATGAAGCCTAGTGGTGTAATGATGGATCAAATACAGATTAACTGGGCAATAAATACTTTGTTTGATGAAGAAAAATACCAACTAAAAAATGTTTCTGCAATTGTGTTTTTTAATGGTTATACTCTAATTTCGGGAGCTTGTTATAATAATCCTAACAGTTTTTATCCATTTACAGAAAAAGAGAGAGAATATATTCGTTCACTATTTAGAATTGATAATAAATTAGAAGAACTTGTTGATAATGGACAATTATCTAATAAATTTTTTCTTTGAGCCTAATATAAGGCTCTTTTCTATTTTATGGGGAGGTGAAATGTGTGAGCAGAAAAGGAATTCCAAACAAAACTAATAAATTTGAAACGGACATAGTACCTCAACTTTCCGATATTAAAGAGTGGTTGATGGCTGGAGATACTATTAGAGAGGTTTGATTTCATAAAGCATTTACTCCTTACCAATAATAGGATATGATTTTAACATAGGTGTTGCATAAGAGTCAAAAGTTTTTGCAACAGAACCACTGATTTATCATAACATTATGTGCTTAGCTTGGGGGGCTATATATGAATAAAAACAAAGTACTTATACTAGCTTGTATTGTAATTGTTGCTTGTACATCTATTTTAATTATACTTTTTAATTATAATAGCCACAAAGCAAATAAAAATGAAGTTGTTATTAGTCAGGTTGACTTAAAAACAGTTGATGACTTAAGAATTGGGTCTGAACCTCCAAAACTTATTTATGCCGATAAGGAGAAAGTCATATTTAATTGTGGTGGAGTATTTGTTTATGATATGAAAAATAAGATTGTTACTAAATCGTTTGATCTTTCATCACTATTGACAGAAAAGTATATGAAGTTTGGCTGCTTTGTTTCGCAAGATGGAAAGCAAATTAGTTTTGGTGTTACTAAAGAGCCCGAAGGTTTAGTTGCTAGGTATAGTTATTCCTTTAAAAATGATCTTGTAAAAGAATTAACCGAAAAGGAATATAGAGATAACCGTGAAAAGATGTTTAACTGTACAAATTTAGATTACAACGATAAACTGTATCAAAAATCTACAGGCATGATAGTAAATATATCAGATAATGAATATGTCTACCTAACGTTCCAAGAATGGGTGGTGAGCACAATAAAAATAGTACATGTAAAAGATGGCAAGGAGACATATTACAGCGTATTTGATATATGAGGAGTTGAGACATTAAGGGACGGTTCTTGAATTGAATGGCAATTAACTCCTATGGGTGAAGTAATTAACAGAGGATAGAAGATGGGGGATTTTTTCCTCTAATCTTATCTAGAAATTCTAGAAATTCAATTCAAGAACCGTCCCTGTATTTAGTACCATGTTAAATTATTGATATACCAAAAATTTCATGTTATGATTTATATATAACAATTAATAAAGGAAGTGATGAGTTATATGAGTAGTTTTTTATCTTGGATTAATCCACTTAATAAAATTGTTACTGGAATATATGATTTGGCTAATCCGGAACAGGCAAGAGACAGAATCTATTTTAATGAAGTTTACAGAAAACACATTTTAGAAGTAATCGAAAAAAAGAAGTCAGCAAATTGCGATTATAAAAATATGACAAAGGAAGAGTTTATGGAAGAGTATTACAAAACTGATATTTCTAAATATATTTCTTTGGTCGGCTTTAACGAAGAAGATAGGGTTACGCAGGAAGCAGTTAGAAATGTTACTTCGCATCATGCAGAAGAGTTTAGAAAGTTATATGATGGTGACAAACATAAAGAACTGAATGGAAAGATAAGAGAGTGGTATGGAGAGCATCTATACAAAGACTACAAAGAAAGAACATGGGATGGTATTGCCTTTAATGTAATAAAGGGCATTAGAGGGTAATGTAAAATACTTAATAATCAGGTAAATTTAATAAGATAAAAGTTGCAATTTCTTAAATATCGTATATTATTTAGTAATGGATTTTACGATATTTTTATTTCGCACTTTTTAAATTTTATGATTCATAAGCTCCAAGCCTCTACCAACAGCGGTACAGGCTCTTTTTATACCCGTTTTTAGTAAGGATGGGATGTATATTGGAAATAAACGGAAAATTAATAAATGAGGAGTTGGAGGAGGCGGTTTTATAGATGTTTTTTATTTATTGTTAAATATTATTACTTATTGTACAATTTATCTAAGACATTAAAGGACGGTTCTTGAATTGAATGGCAATTAACTCCTATGGGTGAAGTAATCAACAGAGGATAGAAGATGGGGGATTTTATCATCTAATCTTATCTAGAAATTCTAGAAATTCAATTCAAGAACCGTCCCTGAATTTACTGAATTTATGAATTTATTTTTCAGGAGGGTTTAGGCATGAAAGCATTAATCTTGGATATGTATGGGGTAATTATAAAAGATCCGGAGGGTGGACTTTTGCCTTTTGTTAATCGGACATATCCCTATTTAAGCCGTGATGAAGTATATTTCCATTGGATTAAAGCAAATGTTGGAGAAATATCTTCTTTAGACCTTTTCAGAGAACTAGGATTTGAAGGTGATTTGAGTAAAATTGAAAGAGAATATTTAGATACAATAGAAATTAATCAATCTTTTTATGACATTGCTCCAATCCTAAAGAAACATTATCGTTTAGCGTTATTATCAAATGATTTAAGCGAATGGAGCAGATATTTGCGTGATAAATTCAAAATTAATGATTATTTTGATGCTATAACAGTTAGCGGTGACGTAAGAATAAAAAAACCTGATGCACAGGTATTCATGCTTACACTAGATAAACTTGGGCTACCAGCATCTGATTGCATATATGTAGATGATAGAAGATGTAATTTAGCGGCTGCACAATCCCTTGGCATGGATACCGTACTGTTTAATAGTCGAAGTGTTCTGTACGAAGGAAAAACCGTTGTTAGTTTTGAAGAGCTTGCCAGTATGTTAATACATACGTAGATATTATATAAGGAAAGGTATAAGAAAATGAAACAATTATTTCTCATTTTATTGATTATTTCTTTGTTTCTAACTTCAAGCGGGTTCAAGAGTTAAATGAAAAAAGGAAGGAAGAAAAAGGTGTAGATGAAAATGTAATCAAAAGGATGGGTAATCGATATCCTTTAAGCGGAAAAATAATCTGTGGAAATTGCGGTAAAACATATAAAAGGTCTATATTGAATTCAAACAAAAAGTATCGTAGTGCAGCATATAAATGCCAATCCAATATATATGAACAAACAGGATTATGCTATGCAAGCGCTGTTAGTGAAAAAAGAATATACGAAGCATTTGTAAGGCTTTATAATAAGCTGTATTCAAATTGGAAAACACTACTTACACCATATATAATGCATTTAAAATCACTTGTACTGCTTAGGGTGAATCAGGCAGAAATTCAAAAAATAAATAATCAAATAAATGAGCTGATAAGAGAGAAACATAGGGATTACTGCCCACCGGAAGCAGAGTATTTAAAACCTGTTCTTTTAAGCCAAAAGATAAATTCGTTCAATGCAGAAATGAAAGAATTAGAGGCAAAAAAACAGGCTTTAGCAGTATCGCTTATTGAAAAAGACATTTCATTATCAGAAACGGAAAAAATCATAGCATTTATTAAAAAGCAGCAAGGCTTGTTGGATGAGTTTGATGAAGATTGTTTTAGTATGTTTGTTGATAGAATTATAGCAAAGCCAAACAACTGCATATGCTTTTGCTTGAAAAATGGAATGGAGCTTGATGAATACATTGGAGGTGATGATAATGTTTTGTAGGAGATTTCCATTCGGATATGCAAAGGGAGATGACGGACTTCCTAAAATTGATGCCGAAAAGGGAGAGTATGTTAAGAAAATATTTGAAATGGCTATGGAAGGAGTGTCTCAAAATAGCATTGCTGAAATCTTGAAAAAAGAAGGTATCAGGTCACCACTGAATAAGGTTAATTGGCCGAAAGGCACAGTTGGCTCTATTTTAGAGAATAAGAAATATATTGGAGATGAGAACTTTCCCGCTATAGTATAAAAGGAAATGTTTGAGAAAGTGGGTCAACTCAGGAATGAACGAAATAGGTATTACAATTTTTATTTTCATGAAAATAGTCGTGTGAGAAGTGCAAAGTATCCCTTCAGCGGGAAAATCATATGCGAATTATGCGGGAGTAAATTAATAAGAGCAGGGAGAAACATTAAATGTACACCTAAAAGATATGTATGGGTATGCCACAGATATGTTGAAAACGGTAAGGTTTATTGCAGGAGTGGCACTATGGATGAATTAACGGCAGAAACCAAGTTTGTAGAAGCACTGTGGGAAGTAAAAATGGATAGGTTATAATTAATTATACAATAAACATTCGGTCGTGATATAATAAATAAAAATAGAAAGGAATGAAGCGTATCATGGCAGGAAAAACACAAAACTATACAGATGATTTTAAGAAGCAAAT
>JAEWST010000062.1 GCA_023398105.1 Bacillota bacterium
GTCCATTATTATACTGACCCTGTGGTCTGTCTGTTCTCTGTCCATTATTATACTGACCCTGTGGTCTGTCTGACCTCTGTCCATTATACTGACCCTGTGGTCTGTCTGACCTCTGTCCATTATATTGACCCTGTGGTCTATCTGTCCTCTGTCCACTATTATGCTGACTATTAGAATTATCTGACCTTTGTACAGAAGCACTTTGCCCTTTAGAACTGTTTTCTTCGGATACCTTACTATCTGCTGATTTTTCCTCAGGCTTTTTAATATCTTTTTCTTTAATAATTTCTACATTTTCATGGGTTAACACAGTTGCAGAATCACCCTTTTCATTTTTTTTGCTTTCTGCACTTTCATGTGCAGTATCTTTTATATTTGACTTAGCTGCATCTATTTGCTCATTGTTTTTCGATACATTTGCTTCCATTTGAATAGTGTTATCTGCCACAGTTTTCCCCTCTTTATTAACGTCCTCAATATTTTTATTTATTTTCATATCTATAATTTCATCTTGTCCTGTCTGAGGTGTCTTTATCGGAATATTTGGGGTTTCATTAATTCTATTGCCCTTATCACCATGCTTGTTTTTTGGTGCTGGCTTAGTTTCACGTACAAAACCAGGTCTTAATCCTGATGTACTAGAATCAATTTTTACATAGTCATTTTTATTTTTTGACTTTGATGTGTTTTGTGCATTTCTATTTTGATAATTATTTGCAATATCAACACTGTTTGTTTCTGTTTTGCTGTCAAGTATTATTTCAGTTGTGCGAATAATTCTCGGAGCACTCTTTGATTCCTTTTTTACATCTTTTTTCTTTTCAGCTGCATGTACATTATCAGGAACCACTTTTTTATCTTCTTCTATCTTTTTGTCATCATGCTTAATTACACCTATATGTTTATAAAGTGCATTTAACTCATTAGATTCAAGAAGACTCATATGATTTTTTACATTAATATTTATCTCAGCAAGCTTCTCTATTAACCTTTTACTAGTAGTATTAAGTTCTTTTGCAAGCTCGTATATTCTAGCTTTTTCCAATACCTTCACCCCCGAATTCATTTATTTGAGCATCTATTAATTTAAGAAGGCCATTTTTAAAGTCCTTAGATAAAATAGAAATAACGGCTCGTATTTCTTTTCCTGTATATCTGCCAAGCTCAAGTTTTTCACCATATTCTCTATAACAGACATTTCGGAAATTACACATACTTTTAAATTTGTCCTTCGTGTTTTCTGAAGCATCTCCCGCTACAATAACAAGAACAGCTTTACCTGACTTTATATTTTTCTCTACAATTTCATTACCAGATACCAGCTGACCCGCTTTCTTAGCAAGCCCTAATAAGGAATAAACCTTATCCATCATTTCCCTCCAATTGGTTTTTTAAGTTATTATATATTTCCACATTAATTGCAGTTTCAAAAGCCTTTTCAAGCCTTTTTGCTTTTATGGCTTGTTCAAGGCATTCAACACTCTTGCAAATATATGCACCTCTTCCAGGTTTTTTACCAACGAGATCAATGTTGATTTCTCCCTCATTATTTTTTACCACGCGTATCAATTCCTTCTTAGGTTTCATTTCTTTACAACCTAAACACATACGCAATGGAATCTTTTTTTGCTTCATCAATCCACACCTTCCATAATAAATATTTACAAATTCGATTAATCAGAAATAAGTTCTTCCTGACTGCTGTCATCATCATTGCTGTCATAGCTATAATCCATGTATCCGGTTGATATGCTATCATCAAAAAGCTGCTTTTCAATAGCCTGCCTTAACTGTGATTCACTCTTGATATCAATTTTCCACCCAGTAAGCTTTGCTGCAAGTCTTGCATTTTGACCTTCTTTACCAATTGCTAACGAAAGCTGATAATCAGGTACAACTACTTTAGCCGACTTTTGTTCTTCATATACATCAACCCTAACTACCTTTGCAGGGCTAAGACTACTTGAAATATAGTCCTTAATATCATTGCTCCATTTAATAATATCTATCTTCTCGCCTCTAAGCTCATCGACAATTGCCTGAACTCTAGTTCCTCGTTGTCCAACACATGCACCAACAGGATCAACATTTTCATCCTTAGAGTATACAGCAATCTTAGTTCTAGAACCTGCTTCTCTCGATATACTCTTTATCTCAACAGTGCCATCATGGATTTCAGGAACCTCTAACTCAAAAAGTCTCTTAACCAATCCTGGATGAGTTCTTGAAATCATAATCTGAGGGCCTTTTGTCGTCTTTTTTACTTCAACTATATATGTTTTAATTCTCTCATTGAACTTATATTCTTCACCAGGTGTTTGCTCAGTTGTTGCAAGAACAGCCTCTGTTTTTCCAAGGTCTACAATTACATTTCTTTTTTCAATTCTCTGAACAATACCAGTAACTATGTCACATTCTTTGTTGTAGAACTCATCATAAATAATTCCGCGCTCAGCTTCTCTAAGTTTTTGGACAACAACCTGCTTTGCAGTTTGAGCTGCTATTCTTCCAAAGCTTCTAGGAGTAACTTCCATCTCAACATAATCACCCACATTAAGCGTAGGATTAATTTTAGCAGCATCTTCAATCGAAATATCCATCGCCTCTACATCAGGCACTTCTGATATCTTTCTGAGTCCAAAAACCTTTACATCTCCAGTTTCTCTATCTATATTTACATTTACATTCATTGATGAACCAAAATTTTTCTTGTACGCAGAAATAAGTGCAGCCTCAATGGCATCAACAATTATATCTTTTTTTATTCCCTTTTCTTTTTCTAACTGCTCAAGTGCTAACATTAACTCAGCGCTCATTGTGCTAACCTCCAATAAGAATCAATTATTAAAATTTAACAGCCCTTTTTACTATGGCGACCTTGTTTTTTTCAAACTCAAGTGTTTTTCCAACTTGATTTATTATAATCTTGTCGTCTACCAATCCAACTAACTCACCTTCAAATATTTTCTTACCATCTATAGGCTGAAAAACTTTTATTTCAACTAATTCACCCTTATACTTTATAAAGTCTCTATCAGTTTTTAGTGGTCTTTCTAAGCCAGGTGATGAAACTTCTAAATAATAGCTCTGTTCAATAGGATCTTTTTCATCTAAAATATCACTAACTCTTTCACTAACAGCCTGACAATCATCAATGCTAATTCCACCTGATTTATCAATATAGATCCTTAGATACCAATTTGCACCTTCCTTAACAAATTCCACATCAACCAATTCATAATTTAAGTCTTCAACTATCGGTTTTGCAAGCTCCATAATTGCTTGCACAATATTGATTTTCATATTCGTTCCTGCCTCCATGAGCTAGAGTCTCAGTCCTGCTCAAGCCATATATTTATTGCCTTTAGCTTTATTAATTAAATTTGACAAAATATTATTACGCAAAAACTTAGGCACTATAAGTGCCCATAGTTAGTAACAATTTACTTAGGATAAATAACAACAAAGAGTGGGATTTCCCACTCTTGGCAGTAAAGTCTATTAAACCTCTATCCTTATGTATTATATCATTATTATTTCAATATATCAACAATTTATTATGGTTTTTCAAAAATAACTTCCATTATTGGTTGCTATTGAGCCACATAAAATGGATTATTAACTAAGCTTTCTTATATAATACTCTTTTGGTGCTAGAGTCTTATCAATAGTTTGTTGGCAAAATTATTGCTTGAAATTCCAATTGTTAATCTTAGGGGGGTTATGTTCCTTACACATTCACCATTCATGGTTCATAGTGTGCTAAAAACTACATCTCATCAATTTCTTTAAGCAGTTCCTCAACTATCTTTTCTTGAGGAATTTTTCTGATTATTTCGCCTTTTTTGAACAATAATGCCTCATTTATACCGCCCGCAATACCAATATCAGCATCTTTTGCCTCTCCAGGTCCATTAACAGCACATCCCATTATGGCAACTTTGATATTTTTGTCCAGCTTATCTAGAATAGGCTCAAGCATATTGGCAATGCCAATCAAGTCAATTCTTGTTCTTCCACAGGTTGGACAGGATACTACTTCTATGCCGTTTGTTATTATACCCATTGATTTTAGTATTTGCTTTCCAACTCTTATCTCTTCTAGCGGATCACCAGTTAAGGATACTCTAAGTGTATCTCCTATTCCATCAGCTAAAAGACAACCTATGCCAACAGATGACTTTATTGTTCCTTTATATATTGTTCCAGCCTCAGTAACTCCAATATGTAATGGATAACAGATTTTTTGAGATAGAATTTTGTATGCAGAAATAGTCATTGGAACACTAGATGCCTTTATCGAAATTATTATATCGTTAAAATTGACATTCTCAAGCATTTCAGCATGAGCAAGTGCACTTTCTACCATGCCCTCAGGTGTAACACCACCGAATTTTTTTATTATAGCCTTGTCAACAGAACCAGAATTAACTCCAATTCGTATCGGTATCTGTCTCTCTTTTGCCAAATCAGCAACAATTTTCACTCTATCTT
The DNA here is from genome assembly GCA_023398105.1 of Bacillota bacterium. Lineage (GTDB taxonomy): Bacteria > Bacillota > Clostridia > Acetivibrionales > DSM-1351 > Ruminiclostridium. The sequence goes on from JAEWST010000062.1 coordinate 4,495, forward strand.
GCCCACCAATATTTCCAGGATTAAGTCTTATTTTATCTACACCATTTTTTATACAGTCTATAGCCAGTCTGTAATCAAAATGTATATCAGCAACGAGAGGTATTTTTATAGCCTTCTTTATTTCTTTAACGGCACTAGCTGCCTCACTATCAGGAATTGCCACACGAATAACTTCACAGCCAACATCTTCTAAACTCTTGATCTGTTCAACAGTAGCTTTTATATCCCTTGTATCTGTATTGGTCATAGATTGTACAGATATAGGAGCATCTCCACCTACAAATATGCTTCCTACTCTAATTTTTTTTGTATGCCTTCTCTTTATATATTGTTCCACAGGTATTTCTGCCTTCTTCCTAAACATACTTAATATACTTAATTAACTCTAGCAGCTAAATATTTGGTAATAAAACTTTTTTACAGAACGTTTGGATTGATTGGTTTCATCACCGCCTGATAACCAAAGTAGTACCCACCACTTATAGAAGTGGTGGACATTTTCTTGCCTCGTTATATTAATCTTAAAATATCATTAGCTGTAACATAAATCATCAATGCAATTAGCAACACGAAGCCTACCATTGTAATCATGGCCTCTTTTTCTGGATTTAATGGTTTTCTTCTTATTTTTTCTACTAGCAATAGCAAGAGCTTGCTCCCATCTAATGCAGGGAATGGTATTAAATTTACAAGACCTAAGTTAATACTTATCATAGCAGTAAATGATAACAAATTTAAAACTTTATCCTTTAAGGAAGGACTTAGCTGAACAACATCGTTTATAAGACTGGTTATACCTACAGGTCCGCTTAATTCACTAACTGGAACTGTTCCAGTAATAAGCCAGCCTATTGAATAGTATATAGCCCTTGATGTTGAAATGGTATAGTCAATTGATGCCTTTATCGTATTTAAAAAGTCACCCTTTGAATAATCAAACTCAAGACCTATGGCTTTCCATTCGGCAGTTTTTCTAGCCACTGGCTTTACAGGCTTTAATTCCTGTACATTTCCTGCTCTATCTACTGTTATTATAATTTCGTTTTTTCCTGTTTCATCTACAATTTTTGAAATATCCCGCCTTGAATTTATAACTAAACCATTAAGCTTAATTATTCTATCTCCCTCTTTAAGACCAGCCTCTTTTGCAGGAGATTTATCTGAAACCTTAATAACAAGATTGGAGTCAACTCCATCAAAACTTTTATTATCTTTAGGAGTAAAGCCCAACATATAACCGTCCTGTTCTCTATTAGGAGTTATAGTTATATTCTGCGTTTTGTCATCTCTCTCAAACTGTAAATCCACACTTTCATTAGTTAATGGGTACGCAAACATTTCTAGATCAGAAGGAAGAAATATCATCTTACCATTATATTTTTCAAGAGTATCTCCAGCCTTAATACCTACCTGTTCTGCAACCGAGCCAGGTAACACTGCTTTTACCTGTGTTGTATTAAACCCAGACTGTGCCATTAATATAAATGCAAAGATAAGAGCTATAAGAATATTCATAATAGGGCCAGCCGCAATTATTGCTGACCTAACGCCTACTGGCTTTTTATTATAAGCTCTTTCATCATCTGACTCCTCTTCCTCACCCTCCATTTTCACATAACCACCTAAAGGTATAAGCCTTAAAGAATAAGTTGTCTCTCCTTTTTGAAAGCTAAAAAGCTTTGGACCCATAAATAGTGAAAATTCATTTACTTTTACCTTAAAAGCTTTAGCTACAAGAAAATGCCCTAGCTCATGTATTATTATCAAAAAACTTAAAACCACTATAGCCAGTAAAATACTCATTATAACCTCCCACGTGCACTTTAGGCACAAAAATAGTTAAATATTTATAGAAAACCTCAACCTAGGGTGAATATTTTTATCTTAATACCTAAAAATAAAAAATTTGATATATTCAACTTAATCTATCAACCTCTTTGCTACCTCTCTTGCCCATCTATCTACTTCTATTATATCCTCCAAGCTTGGGAATATATTCACACTATGCTGTTGCATTACGTTTTCAATAATATTTGGTATCATAACAAAGGATATTTGGTTATTTAAAAAAGCTGCTACAGCTATCTCATTTGCCGCATTCATTGCTGCAGCCATTGTACCGCCTGCTGCTATAGCATCATATGCTAACTGCAAGCACCTAAAGGTTTTTATATCTGGTTCTTCAAATGTAAGCTGAGAACATTTTAAGAAATCCAGCTTTGAAAAGCTATTGCTGAACCTCTTTGGGTAAGTCAAAGCCAACTGTATTGGGGTTCTCATATCAGGCGAACCCAGTTGGGCAATTATTGAACCATCAACGTATTCAACCATAGAATGAATAATACTCTGAGGATGCACTAAAACTTGAATTCTGTCAAGCTCCATGTCAAACAGCCATTTCGCTTCAATTACTTCCAATCCCTTATTCATTAGTGTTGCTGAATCAATTGTAATTTTACTTCCCATATTCCAATTGGGATGTTTTAATGCTTGAGCAGGCTTAATACTCTCTAACTCACTTAATTTCTTTCCTCTAAAAGGACCTCCTGAAGCAGTTATTATTATTTTCTCCACCAGCTTATCATCACTGCCCATTAAGCACTGATATATAGCAGAATGTTCACTGTCAACAGGAAATATATTTATATTATACTTTTTGGCTTCTTCTATTACTAGCTTGCCTGCTGTGACAAGAGTTTCTTTGTTGGCAAGTGCAATATTCTTTTTGTTTCTTATTGCATGCATAGTAGGAATAAGCCCAGCTGTGCCAACTACTGATGTTACAACTGTATCAACGTCCTCTATCTCAACAACACGCTTCATTCCCTCAATTCCATAAAAAACTTCAATGTTCATCCCATGAAGTCTAAACTCAAGCTCTTTAGCTAATTTTTCATTTCCTACAGATACAACAGTTGGCAAAAACTCATGAACCTGTTTTTCCAAAAGGTCTATATTTGAATTAGCTGACATAGCAGCAACTTTTAATCCTAAGTTTCTTGCTACGTCAAGCGTCTGAACCCCAATAGAACCAGTAGACCCTATTATTGAAATTATTTTTGCCATTTACCCTCCAATTTACTATGAAAATATAGTCAACAATTATCGCAAGTGACAAGCAATTAACAACCTCAAACGTTCATCTATTGCTTTGAATTTTTATAATGTACTAAAATTTCTATATAAATAAATTATTGTGCAATATTTTAGTCATACTTACAATAATATACATTTGATTAAATCTTTCAATTACAATTACTTTAGCAAGAAAATATTAACTAATTATTAACTATATATTAACTTTTTAATCCATTTTGTAACTATTTAATTTTTGAATATATTTCCGATGATTCTTTGCTGAAGATATGTTCTTATTTTCAGTAAAGAAAAACTAGTTTTCTATATTGAAAAGCTCAGTTGCAAAGCATAATATACTACAGGAGCTACAAATAAAACACTGTCAAATCTGTCCAAAACACCACCATGCCCTGGCATAAGACTTCCAAAATCTTTTATGTTAACATATCTTTTTATTGCTGATGCAGACCAATCACCAATTTGTGAAATCAATCCACAACATAGTCCTAAAGCCGCTAAAACTATATAAGATATCTCTAATTGATTATAGCTTCTGCAAACAACTCCAAATAGTACCATCAACGCCATACAGCCCAATGTTCCTCCAATTGCACCTGCCAATGTCTTCTTCGGACTTATCTCAGGAATAATTTTTTTCTTTCCAAAAAGACGTCCAAATGTGTAAGCCATGGTATCAGTACCCCAAGCACCAATAAATATAAGCCATATTAAGCAATATCCATAATCCATGTTTCTTATTAGAATAACAAAACTTAATAAAAAAGGTACATATGCTATTCCAAAAACTGTTGTACATACATCTATAATATTATAACTCTTATTTTTGAAAACAATAAATGCCATGCACAGAAATAATATAGTGATTACTGAAATCCCTGTTAATATTGCGGTGTCAACTTTAAGCCATCCCGTTTCTTTAATACCCAAAATCAGTAGAGGTATAACAGATAAATAACCTACTGTTTTAATAGGGTTAATGTTTTTTACATTTGAGACAGAATTATAGAATTCATGAAGCCCAATTACAGCTATTAAGCTCACAGCTATTCCAAATGTTATTGAACCGAAGTACAAAACGGCAATAAGTAAAACAAGACCCACTACCGCACTTATTACTCTAGTTTTAAGCATCCTAACCTCCCACGCCAACTTTAGGCATAAATTATGTGTTTTACCCTGAACGTACGTGCAAATTTCTCTAACCTCGTCACTGCAAAAACACTTGTGACTTTTCCTACTCGGAAATGCACCATGTTTGTACAAACAATTGCTCAACTCCACAAAAAGCTACTCGCAGCTTTTTGTTATGCGAAGAGAACGATGTACGCACGAATATTCCGTCAAATATTAATGAAAAGTCACTTGTGACTTTTCCGACTCGAAAATGCACCATGTTTGTACAAACTTTATTTTCGAGTTTTTAAGCTAATCCACCATATCTTCTGTCTCTTTTTTCATAGTCCCTAATTGCTTCTGCAATGTGACTCTCATTCACGTCTGGCCACAGGGCATCTGTAAACCATAATTCTGAATATGCACATTGCCATAAAAGATAGTTGCTGATTCTCTGTTCCCCACTTGTTCTAATAAGAAGATCAGGATCAGGGATACCCGCTGTATATAGGCAACTTTCAAATTGACTTTCATCTATGTCATTAATTGACAGCTTATTTTCTTTAACTCTCTTAGAAATTTCCTTAACAGCGTTGAGCATCTCAATTCTAGAGCCATAATTAAGTGCTATATTCAAGTTTAATCCATCATTGTTAATAGTAAACTTTTCAACTCTGATAATCTCTCTTTGAAGTTCTTCTGGTAAACCAGCCACATCACCAATAACCCTAATCCTTACATTGCTACCGTCAAGTTCCTTTTCCGCTTTACGTAAAAACTCCATTAACAGTTTCATGAGTGCATCTACTTCGCCTTGAGGGCGTTTCCAATTTTCAGTTGAAAAGGCGTAAATAGTCAAGTATTTAACTTTAATTTTTGAACAGTAAATAACAATCTTCTTAATATTCATAGAACCTTCTCTATGACCCATATTCCTTGGCAGACCACGTTTTTTTGCCCAACGACCATTTCCATCAGGGATTATTGCTATATGGTTTGGTACTGCCTTGAATTCTTTAATTACTTTATTTTTTTTTGTAAATAATCTATCAAAAAACCCCATACTAACCTCCACGCCTAGTTTATTACACAAAAAAGGTTAAGCACTCGTGGCGGTACGCAGTTTGTTAAGACCTACATCCACATCCTATCAAGCTAACCTCCACGCCTAGTTTATTACACAAAAAAGGTTAAGCACTCCCCTTATCAATCCCCTAATATAGGAATTTATTAGTCTAGTATTTACTTGTGAGCATTATTCAATGCTATGAATTTCAAATGTTTTTCAAAAGGCTTAAACGTATTATTCTTACGTTCTACGCAATTATTCTGGCAATAACCATTGATAAGTTTGTATACCTTCAATTATTAACTGCGAAAGTTAAGCTATATATTTAAAACAACCCCTCATTTAGAGGGGTTTACATACAAGTATAGATAAACTATTACCTTCTAATGGCTGAACTCTGAGCACTCTAAATGATTGGTCATACTCAGATATTTGTAACCTAGGTGGCGATGTGATTGAAATATTAGCAACTGTATAACCTTTTTCCTGTATTACCTTTAGAACATCTCTTAGAGTAAAACCAACAAGATCTGTAATATCAACTGCTAAATCAACATCGCAATTTATGCTCTCTTCTTTATATCCACCAGCTTTAGAACAGCACAAATAGCTATACCTCCATAATTTCCTTTTCTTTAAGTGCAACTACGCGATCTATATCTGCAATAAATTTATCAGTTAATGTTTGAATATCCTTTTCTGCATCCTTTAAATCATCTTCGGTAATCTCATTATTCTTTTTCTTTGCTTTCATAGTTTCAATAGAATCTCTTCTAATTGACCTAACAGCGACTTTTGAATCTTCGCCTTCTTTTTTTACTGACTTAGTCAATTCTTTACGTCTCTCTTCTGTAAGAGCTGGAAAGACAAGCCTTATCATTTTACCATCATTATTTGGATTAATACCAATGTCTGATTTCTGAATCTCTTTTTCAATATCCTTTAGAAGCTTTGACTCCCAAGGCTGTATCAAAATAACTCTAGCTTCTGGTACAGATACAGATGCAACCTGATTAATCTGAGTGGGAGTGCCGTAGTAATCAATAGTAATTTTGTCTAATACAGCTGGGTTAGCTCTTCCAGCTCTGATACCAGCTAAATTATCCTTTAATACATTTATAGTCTTGTTCATTTTTTCTTCGATGGGTTTGAAAAGTTCCTTATCCATTATAAAGCTCCTCCTATAATTTATATCTATATCATACAATTATTTCCGAACGATTTCAATATATTGTAGTCCCAATTTCCTCACCCTTAACAGCTCTTATAATATTATCAGGATCATTTAGTCCAAATACCAGCATAGGTATTGAATTGTCTTTACAAAATGAAGCTGCTGTTGAGTCTATTGCAGATAATCCCTTGCTTAAATACTCCTGATAACTAATCTTGTCAAATTTTATAGCCTTAGGGTTTTTTGATGGATCACTATCATAAATGCCATCTACATTCTTTGCCATTAATATAGCCTCTGCATCTATTTCAGCAGCTCTTTGGGCTGCTGCAGTATCTGTTGAAAAATAAGGATTTCCCATTCCACAGGCAAATATTACTATTCTCTTTTTCTCTAAGTGTCTTACAGCCTTCCTTCTGACATACGGCTCAGCAATTTGCCTCATCTCAATAGCAGTCTGAACTCTAACAGGTATCCCTCGTGATTCTAATGCATCTTGCAAGCCAAGTGAGTTGATAACGGTAGCTAGCATACCCATGTGATCTGCTGTAGTTCTATCCATGCCCACACCACTTCTGCCTCTCCAGAAATTACCTCCGCCCACAACAATAGCTATTTCAACACCTAACTCATGGGTCTTAAATATTCTATCACATATTTCATTAATAGTATCAGTATCTATACCGCTGCCTTTTTCTCCAGATAAAGCCTCTCCACTGATTTTTAACAATATTCTTTTATATTTCAATTCAGTCATAGCTCTCCTCCATCCACAAATATATAATATTCTATTTTATTCTATTTTCAAAAAAGGCTCTAATAAGGGGAACATATACTAAATATGTTCCCCTAAAATTACTTAACCACCTATTTGCTTCATAACCTCATCAGCGAAGTTTTCTTCTTTCTTTTCTATACCTTCGCCTCTTTCAAATCTAGCGAATCTTCTGATAGAAATATTTTCACCAATGTGAGCTATTTTTTCTTTTAGTAATTGGTCAATAGTCATATCAGGATCTTTGATAAATGCTTGATCTAACAAACATTTTTCAGTATAATATTTTTCGATTCTACCTTCAACCATTTTATCAATGATTTTTTCAGGTTTTCCTTCATTTCTAGCCTGTACTCTCAAAATTTCTTTCTCATTCTCAAGTATTGCAGCTGGTACTTCTTCTCTTCTAACATATTCAGGATTGCTAGCAGCTATCTGCATTGCAACATCCTTAACAAATGTTTTGAATTCTTCGTTCTTTGCAGCAAAGTCTGTTTCAATATTAACTTCAACAAGAACACCAATTCTTCCGCCACCATGTATATAAGATTCTACCAAACCTTCAGCAGCAACTCTACCAGCCTTTTTAGCTGCTTTAGCTATTCCTCTTTCTCTTAAAAGCTCAATTGCCTTATCTTCATCGCCATTAGTTTCTGTAAGCGCCTTCTTGCAATCCATCATTCCTGCTCCGGTTCTTTCGCGGAGCTGCCTTACCATTTCAGCAGTAATCATTTTATATCCTCCAAACCGTATAACACCTTATTTATTTTAAAAATAAGATATCTTATTAAATTTTATTTTTATACGATATATCATTATATATCAAGGTATAAGCAAAGTTGGCTACCCAACCTGCATTAATTATCAAACAAATTACTCAGCAACTACTTCTGCAGCTTCATCAGCTACCACAGCAGCTTCTGCTTGTAGCTGTTCTCCCTGACGACCTTCTATAATAGCATCAGCTATTTTAGCAGCAATCAATTTTACAGCTCTTATTGCATCATCATTACCTGGAATAACAAAATCAACTTCATCAGGATCACAGTTTGTATCAACTATAGCTACAACTGGAATACCTAGCTTCTTAGCTTCAAGAATTGCATTTCTTTCCTTACGTGGGTCAACAACAAACATTGCTCCTGGAATCTTCTTTAAATTCTTGATACCACCAAGATTCTTCTCAAGATCTTCCATTTCTTTTTTTAACTTGATAACTTCTTTTTTAGGTAGAACTTCAAATGTTCCATCAGCTTCCATAGCATTTAACTGATTTAATCTGTCAATTCTCTTACGAATAGTTTTAAAGTTTGTGAGCATTCCACCTAACCATCTGTTGTTTACGAAGAACTGTCCGCTTCTCTCAGCTTCTTCTTTGATAGAATCCTGAGCTTGTTTCTTTGTTCCTACAAAAAGAACATCCTGACCAGCCATTGCTACTTCTCTAATAAAGAAGTATGCATCGTCAACTTTCTTTACTGTTTTCTGAAGGTCTATGATGTATATACCATTACGCTCTGTAAAGATATATTCTGCCATCTTAGGATTCCACCTTCTAGTCTGATGACCGAAGTGAACACCTGCCTCCAAAAGTTGTTTCATTGAAATAACTGCCATATTAAAAACACCTCCGTTAAAGTTAATACCTCCGCATCTTTGTAAACTCAATAAAGTTTAATTGAGTTGAATCAGCCCTTGCTGACACTCTAACAAACTAACTGATGCGTGTGTATTTTTTCGTATGCAAGTATACCATATTGTTTACAATTAATCAATCTTTATATAAATAAATTTTTCAAAAGAATTTTTTAAGTTTTTAAAAGTATTTTTAATGATATTTTATTTATGTTGCTATTCAGTCTATTAACATTATTAACTGAGTCTATAGATGTTCAAATTAATCAATGGTTTGTTGCTAGAATAAATGTACTAAATAGTAGTTCATTGAAATTGCTTCTAATTCAACTTACCCAATAGCTGTACTTAAACTTTAATCGACAGTAATGGTTAATTATTCTATAGTTAAGTTATTATGTTTCTACCTTAGGCAAATGCTTCTCATATTTCCGTGATATTGTTCTGGCACAATAGGGTACTCCACGTGTAACCCAATCAAAGCACCAAGCAATCCATATTCCCATTAGCCCCAATGCAGTATATCTAACCAATAAATATCCTCCTAGCACTCTTACCAGCCACATGCTAGATATAGAAACCATCGTAACAAAAACAGAATCTCCCGTGCTTCGTAAACAAGCAGGTACAATAAATCCAGCTGGCCAGAATACAGGTATACATATCAAAGTTAAATATGTAACATGTAATGCCATCTTTAATACATCCTGCTCAGGAGAATAAAGTCCCAGAAACTTCTCTACAAACGGGAAAAATGCTAATGATACAACCCCGAGCAATGTCATAGCATAGAGCGTTAATTTCTTTATCATCTTTCTTAAATCTTCTCTTAATCCAGCTCCAGCATAATATCCTATTACTGAAACTGAAACAATTGCAACCGCATTACCTGGTATGTTAATAATAGCATTCATAGAGCCGGCAATGGCATTAGCTGCTAGAGCAGCAGTTCCTAACGATGTAATAAATGTTTGTACTAATAACTTTCCTCCATTAAAAACAATACTGTCCAAGCCTGATGGAACTCCTATATATAAAACTGGTTTTAATATCTTGAATGTAATTTTATAGGATTCACCTGAAATGTTTATCCTATTATCTGTAAATAATGGATGAACTAATACTAGTGCTCCAATGAACCTTGCTGATATCATACCAATTCCAGCACCAAGCACACCTAATTTAAAATAAAATATGCATACGGCTCCAACCAAAACATTAACAATATTTGAAGCGACCGCCGCTACCATGGAAGCTCTAAAGTTATTATTGGCTCTTAAAATACCAGTAAATACATTAAATAACCCTAAAAACGGATATGATATAGCAGAACATATTAAATAAGTCTTAGCTGCCGATTTTACAATTTGCTCAGCATTTCCAAAAAGAGAGTTAATGATTTGCTCACCAAAAAAATAAAGTCCAAAACCTGTAAGAACTGATAGCAAAACAACAGCTGATATTGACTGTGCTGCTGTCTTAGAAGCCTCCTTACTGTTATTGGCACCTAAATGCTGAGATATTACAACGGTAGCTCCCATTGAGACTGCCATAAAAACATTCATAGCTACAATGTTTATTGAATCAACAATTCCAACTGCTGATACTGCAAATGCTCCTAATCCACTTACCATTATGGTATTTACTACACCAATTGCAGTAGAAAGTAGCTGTTCTATAAATGCAGGGATAAATAAACGTAGCAAATCTTTTTCTGTGTACAACAATTATCACGACCTTTAGTACTTCATATAATTTTATCTTCTCATGAAGTTTATAAAAATATATGTATTATATAATACATATTCTTAGCTTGCAAAACTCTAATTCACTCTGTATTTATAAATGCTTACAAGCCTAAATTTGCAACAAAATCAAGACATATATTTTATTACTTAACTCAAACTTAGCACTTGAATACACTGCTTAAAGCCTAGTAATATCAGGTGTAGTAGCAACATCAAATGAAAAGTTAAATAATTTCATAACACGTATAGTGAATATGAAAAGGCGGCAAAGACACTTCAATGAACCCTTACTAATTCAAGCAATTAAAATATATCATACTAACTTTTATCCTTCAATCGAAATTAGAAAATACTACTCATAGCAAACTCGAAAGTACACAATGTAAGCACCAACTATACTTTCGAGTTATTTATCTATTTTCATTGCTCTCATCGCATTAATTATTGCTATTAATGCAACTCCAACATCAGCAAAAACAGCCTCCCACATAGTAGCTAATCCAAAGGTTCCAAGTATTAACACTAAAATTTTAACACCTAATGCAAATACAATGTTTTGCCATACTATACTTCTTGTTTTCCTTGCAACTTTTATTGCTGAAACAATTTTTGAGGGTTCATCTGTCATTAATACCACATCAGCCGCCTCTATTGCAGCATCTGAGCCTAAGCCTCCCATTGCAACCCCTACATCAGCTCTTGCCAATACTGGTGCATCATTTATGCCATCACCAACAAAAATAACTTTGCCCTTTGTCATCTTTTGATCAAATATTAATTCTAACTTTTCCACCTTTTGGTGTGGTAATAATTCAGTATATACTTTCTCTATTCCTATACTTTTAGCAATGGCTTTTCCAACTGAAGCACTATCCCCTGTCAGCATAGCTATATTTTTAATTCCCATTTCTCTAAGGGAAGCAATGGCATTCCTAGCATCCTGCTTAACTTCATCAGAAATAACTATATTTCCTGCATATTCTCCATCTACAGCAATATATACCACTGTACCTGTTACAAGGCAATCTGATACCTCAATATTTTCTTTTTTCATTAGTCTAATGTTACCAACAGATACCTTCTTATTTTCAATAACTGAATTAATTCCATAGCCTGATATTTCATTGTAATCTTTTATATCAGCTTTATTTATCTCTTTACCATAGGCTCTCATTATTGAGATTGCGATAGGGTGGTTAGAGTATGATTCTGATAAAGCAGCAAGCTTCAAAAGCTCTTCTTCACTAATTTTTCCCAAAGCATTAATCTTTGTAACATTAAAGGTTCCTTTTGTTAAAGTTCCAGTCTTATCAAATACAATTGTATCTACATCATTAAGTGCTTCAAGATAATTGCTACCCTTTACAAGAATACCGTTCCTTGAGGCTCCACCTATACCTCCAAAAAAGCTCAATGGTATTGATACAACCAGTGCACAAGGACATGATACAACTAAAAATACTAATGCTCTGTGAATCCATTCTCCAAAAGTAGCATTTTGAATAATCAATGGTGGTAAAAAAGCCAGAACGACGGCAGATAAAACTACTATTGGTGTATAGTACTTTGCAAATTTAGTAATAAAATTCTCAGTTGGTGCTTTTCTACTGCTGGCATTTTGAACCAGGTCAAGAATTTTGGACACTGTGGTTTCTCCAAATTCCTTTGTAACTTCAATGGTTAAAACGCCGCTGTTATTAATATAACCTGCTAAAACCTCATTTCCTGATTCAATCTCCCTTGGTACTGATTCTCCTGTTAATGCAGATGTATCAACCATTGATTTCCCTTCAATTACATTTCCATCAAGGGGAATTCTTTCACCCGGCTTAACTATTATAATGCTTCCAACCTCAACCTCTTCGGGAGCTACTCTCTTTATTTCACTATCAACCTTTATATTAGCAAAATCAGGTCTTATATCCATTAGTGCTGTAATGGATTTTCTTGAACGGTCAACGGCATAATCTTGAAAAAATTCACCTACTTGATAAAAGAGCATTACTGCTACACCCTCTGGAAACTCTTTAATAGAAAATGCTCCTATAGTAGCAACTGCCATCAAAAAGTTTTCATCAAAAACTTGCCCTCTTATAATGTTTTTAACTGCGTTTATCAGAACCTCCAAACCTACAAATAAATAACTAATTAAAAACAACGAGAATTCAACCCAAAACGGCACTTTTAAAAGCAACGCCATACTAAAAAAAACAACACTGCTTCCAAAACAAACTATCTTTTTAACATTATCCTTTTTACCATAATTATAGTTATGTTCTTTATACTTATCCTGCTCATCATGATGATGCCCATATACACGTTCAGTACTCATATCCTCAGCTATTATTTCTATTCCAGGTTCCATACTCTTGGCTACTTTTATAGCAGCTTCTGTTACTTCCTTCATTCCATATTTCTCATTAAATTCTAATATTAATTTATTGGTAACAAAATCCATCCTTGCGTCCTTGATACCATCAATTTTATTAATTTCTTTTTCAATTTTTGCAGCACAATTAGAACAACCTAGGCCCATTACCATAAAAACCTTTTGTGTCTTTTTTTCTACAACCTTTTCTTTTATAATAACGCTTGGCTCTAATCTTAGTATTAAGATATTTACCTGTTCTAGTATTTCATCTATTTTCTCTATATGTCCAATTTCAATGGTTAGTGTCTTTGACATAAAATTTAATGATGCAGAATTTACATTCGAAATCCGTGATACTTTCTCTTCTATTTTGTTAGCACATTGAGCACAATTTAACCCTTCTAATACAATCTCTTTTTTAATCATTTTAATCCCCTCTTAAATCTATTTATCTTTCTACACTAAAATGAACAATGCCTTAATCGAAGATATGCTTAATAATCTCATAATTCATTGATTAATACACTATTAAATCAAGAAAGTTTTCTTTTACAGCATATGTAATAACCTTAAGTTCTTCTACGTGTGTAAAACTGAAACATACTTAAATAATTATATTATTATATGGGACTTCATCGTTTTATTATGAATGCATGAGCATATGTTCATATATATTATATTAGTAATAAGTAAAAGAGTCAACATATTTTTATTACTAAAGCTTCGCAGTTGAATGTACTGCTTAAAGCCTAGTAATATCAGGTGTGGTAGCAATATCAAATGAAAAGTTAAATAATTATAATACTTTATTTCTATATTTATACAGTATATAATATTATTGTGTTCTTTAACTTTATTGTCGTAACTATAAAATTTTTGGGGGAAAATTTTAGCTGTTGTGAAATCTTTTTATTTTAAAGGAGGGTGTTATATGTTTAAAACTAGTTCTACAGTTAGTAAGGTATCATTTTTAGTAATACTTATAAGTATTATGGTTTTAGCGTTTATGACTGTGCAAATATCGGCTGCTGGTGCAAGTAAATATGGAGATGTGAATATGGATGATGTAGTTGATGCAGTGGATTTAGCAGCAATGAAGTCTTATCTCTTAGGAAAAATAACTAGTTTGCCAAATCCAGAAGCTGCAGATGTTAATGGTGATGGTTCAGCTGATGCACTTGATTTCGCTGAAATGAAAAAATATCTTCTTGGTATGATTACAGTTTTTCCTGCTGATAAACCTGATGATGTAAGTGACAAGATTCTCGTTCCACACAGTTCATGGGCATGTGGAATGGCTAACGGAATACCAAAGCCTGAAAAAGGTGTACTTGTTTTTGAAACTACAATGAAGCTTCAAAATAGCTATGATTTAGGAAAAACTCAATATGGAATGAGAAAAGCTTATGTAATACAAAGCAGTGCAATTAGCTCTTCCAAATTTAATGGTACTGTACAGTCTGGAGGGCTTGACTTCCAGTTAGAACTTTCAAATGGTGTAATAGAAATTGAGCAATGGATAATGATTAAGGCTAATGATGGAAGTTACATATTCTTAAGAAGTGCTGGAACTGGTATAAATCAAAATGATGTGAGAATGGTATTCGACTTCGAAGCTCCAAACTCAAGCTCAAGTAACTGGCTAAACTCTGGTAAATTTGTTGGCAGACGTGTTGTAGACTCAGCAGCTGGAACAATTAAAATAAGTGTTTATGACGTATCAAGTGTTAACTTTACTGCAGACACAACAAATTCAGTAAAAGTAACTAAACCTACTGATATGCCATATCAGCCATGGGACTATAGAGTAGCATCGAATGAAAGAAATGGCAATAAGTTAATAACAGAGCAAGTTGCCTTAGGAGGAAGTCAATCAGTTGGAGCAACTAAAAATGGTAGAAATAGAAATGTTATTCCTATAACTGGTGGAACTGTAACTGGTAATATAACAGCTAAGATAATAGCAGCTGGTGCTGATTATCAAAACCTATCCAATCCAATGACTATTGATGCTAAATATCTTTGGGAAACTAATGACGGAGAAATCATTATTGTTAGAAATGGTGGGCAATTTGGGTCTCTAGTACCTATATTTGAGGTTAGAGCAGACAGTAAATATTCATACTTGAACCAAAAGTTATATTTAAGCTCCAATCCAGGTGGCGGTGCAGGTGGTGGTGTTTCAATTACATTCTATGAAAGTATAAAATAATTATATTCTGTTTTAACTTGATATTTTTAAAATTACCAATTTTATTCATTAACTTGAATAAAATTGGTAATTTTTTTATCTATTCTAAAAGAAAATTAATAATCTCATTGTTTGTTATTTCAGGTTGCTCATGATTTAGTGCATGACCTGCTTTGGGAACTATCTTATATTTATATTCTCCATCATTTAATATCTTAATAAACTCGTCTCTCTTTTTTACCATATGTCCGCCAATCAGAAAATAAAGCTTGTCTTTAACTGTAACACCCTTATCCCTATCATATTTTTCAAGCGTATGGACAAACATAGCCTTACGATTATGACTTTTCATAAGCAAAACTAAATGTTGTGAAATTTCAGGATACCTTTCGATAAAATTAGATTCAGGCGAACAAAGTTTTGATAATACTTTTAGCATATTACTGTTGGTAGGAAACAATATCTCTGGAAACATCATTCCCAAAGTACTTATCATACTTTTAAAAGGATTTGATATTATTCCACCTTCAATACAAACAGCCTTATTTATTCTATTACTTTCCTTTGTTGTGCAATTGAACACAATGGCCGCACCATTTGAGACACCTGCAATATTAAATTTTTTAAGCTGGAAATAATCTGCAATCTCATTAATCCATAGCTGCTGGTTGAAATATTTCCTTTCAAACTTTTCATTTGGTATACTTTTTCCTGGCCCTCCAAGAGTATCTACAGAAATACAAAAAAAGTTTTCTGATAGTTCACTTATGTTGGGAGCCCACATAACAGCAGAATTATCTCCTACTCCATGAAATAACATTAACGGTGGATTTTCTGTTTTTCCAGTTAATATACAGTGAGTTTTCCCAAAAGATGTGTGAACGTCTTTTTCTACAAATTCAACACCCCACAATTTAAGCAATTCATTATAAGACTTTAGAACATTATTCATACACTTCTGATTTTTGAATGCTTTTATCATTATACTACCCCCTGTTTAAATTTGTTTTTTATAATTAGCCAAAAAACATTTTACATGCCTTGTAACATTTCGGTATATTTCGTCTCTGATTTCCTCTGTAATCAATCCTGTAACAAGATATCTATGAAAAAAATATACAATTGGTGCATAGTATTCCATGACCATGTACTCTACATCAGCGTCCTTTAGGAAGCCGATCCTAATCAACCATTCAAATATAACCCGTTGCCCTGGTATATATGTTTTTGTTACTTATGTATGCTTACTTCTTGTCATTATTGTTTTTATTGGTATGTTCTATCCCAAGTTCGATTTCTTTCAGTACATCAGGTGACCTATCAGAAAATTTTACTTTCATTTTCCCTAAAATCTCAAAAGATTTCAAACCTCCAATTCCACCCAATGCACATGCCAAGTTAATAATTTCATCATCTGACAAGTTCTCTAATTCTAAAAGTGTCTCCAATAAAGCAATTCCTTCCTCATTTTGAAGCAATCCTATGATATATATTGCTGAATCTCTTAAGCGCCTTATATTCAGTATACTTTTAATCTTATGTAAAAAGTAGCTAACATCTTTCTTTCCCAATATTGTTAATGCTTCTAAAATCTCTTGTGTCAAAACTGCTTCAAAAATTTCCGGATCATAATTTTCATAAAATTCATATTCAATATCTCCAATCTCTTTTTCCGTTGGTGGAAATATTAATAAATCAAGCAAAACATCAATGGAATTTATATTCAGGGTTTTATGCCAGCAGTTTATTTGCTCGTCCCTAGATTCTCTGGTTTCATTGGGAGCTATAGGAGCTGCAAGCTTTGACAAAATGCTGATATATTCACTTCTATTCACTATCTTAGATCCCTCCAATCGCGTCAATCTCTTCAGTATTTTTTAGTTTTTATTTATTTTTTGCTATTCTTCAATAACAAGTTCATAAATTGTTCTTGTTATTCCAGAGCCTACCCAATACCCAACACCACCAGAAATAAGCGTCCCAACTCCATGAGCAGCCCAAGCCCATGGTCCTGCTACATCAGCTGGAGTCCACCAAGCTGCAAATGCCGCTGCTCCTGCAGTAGCACCAGCCCAGCCTCCTACTGACTCCACAACTGCCTTTACCTTATCCTCGGCAACATAGACTTTATATACATCCCCTGCAACACCTACAACAATTAATACTTTTCCTCCGTATCTGAATACGTTACGAACTGTTCCTGCCCACTTTAATTTTGTTGCCATTGCTTCAGCAGCCTCAACTAAAGCTGGTTCTCCTGCAACCCCTTTGCCTTTTACAATCTCAGTTAGGGCTGTAATACCGCCTTTTACCTGAACTTTTGAAGCATCTGCTACAATAGCAAATTTGCCAGACCCCTGTTTTGAAAAATCGCTTCCTTCTTGTAGAATAACTTCTCCAACCTTGCTAGAAGATGCTCGGACAAGATCACCCACTTTATCCCACATGCGAGCTTCAGCAAAGCGTCTAAGATACCCATATTTACTTGAAAATGCTCTATTATATTTGCCTTGCAATGGTACATTTTCATTTAATCCATTATAATTACAAAACTTTGTTAATGCTTCAGATCTACAATTATTTATTTCGGTGTTAAGCATTTCCAACAATTTACTTTCATCAAAGACGAGTGAACCGCTAGGCTTTGTAACCTCTACAAGGATATCAACATTCTTGTCTGGATCTATGCCTACATAAGGATTCCCTTCAGTAACAAACCATGAACACCCACCTTTCCCAAGCTCTGGCTTAAATGCATACTCATCTTTTGATAGGTTTTTAAGCATTTCAGTAGCAACTTCTGGAGTAACAGAGGTATTAGCAGGTATAACTCCTGGTTCATTTTGACCAAAATAGTGATAAAAAGTTCTGATTGCTATTTGTTCAGCTTCTGCATATTCTTGAGGATTACCCGTCCCCTCACCAAACACTTCTCCATTACTTTTAAAACTGTCATCCATCAGCTTACAGATGATGGTTATAGCTTCAGCTCGTGTTAAACCGTCTTTTGGTCTAAATTTTCCATTTGTGTCCCCAGAAATGATTCCTTCTTTTACACAAGCATATATATACTTCAAATTTTCATCATATATCTGATTTACATCTGTAAATTTACTTGCAAGCTGATTTTTATTATAACCAATAATTTCTGGAGCATTTAATCTTCTACCCACAATTGAAGCCATAGTTTCTCTTGTAATGTTTGCATTTATTATTGAATTACTAAAATCATCTATCCATGTTTTTGACAATGCATACTCAGCATATGGCGTAGCCCAGTTTTCATTTTGTTTTTTCCCCCTAATACTAGGGTTGTCAAGTTTTACAAGCATAGTTACAAATTCCCCAAACGTAACTTTACTATTTGGTCTAAAAGTACCATCACTAAATCCAGAAATAATGTTATTCTCTTTTGCATACTTTATTGTATTTAACGCCCAATGCCCTCTAACATCACTGAATATTTCAGGTATTTTTTTTAAAATAACATTTTGGCTACTTACTGTAACATTGTTAACAAAATCATATCTCACATTTACAGTAATAGTTTGTGATTGATAGCCATCAGATTGTATTTTCATCGTATATTTACCATCTGTCAAACCATCAATGGAATAAATTTCTCCCCAAGCAACATATTGTGTACTTTCACCAGCTGAATTTATAAGAGTGATAGTAGTCTGTCCAGTAGTGAAGTTTGAATATGATCCATCGTATATATATCCAGTAAGTGTGTTAAACGGCAAGCTATGTAATATAAAATCCGCACCTTTTCCATCTATCTTCACATTTTGAAGACACCCTGTTTCGAAGCCTTCTTTAGAAAAAATTAAATTTTGATAGCTGTTAGTCTCAACTCCATAAATATTATAAACCCCATTATTTTCTGTATCACTATAAGCATTATATGTATTTTCAATCTCGACATGGACACCAGGAATAGGGTTATTAAATACGTCAGTAACTTTACCGTAGGCAGTTGATTTTCCACTTAAATTAATAATTTCATATATACCTAAATTTGTATCGCCATTTACTTGTACCCATTTTACAAGTTCATTTCCTTGCTCATCAGAAAAACCTTGCTTTCTTATAGTTAACGTATATGAACCGTTTGAAACACCCTTAAAGCAAAAGTATCCATTCGAGTCTGTTTCTTCTACCCAATCAGCATTTTGATTTAGGTCCAGATATATTTGTGCCTTCTGTATTGGCTCATCACTATATTTAGTATAAACATAGCCTTCTACATTATAACCTGTCTCAATATATGGAATTTCTACTTGTTCAAAATTGTTACCATTAGTTACATTAATATCTTTTGAAATGTGTTCATAACCATTTTGTGAAATGTCAATAGTATAATGACCTGTTGCTATATTTAGAAAAGTATAGACACCATTATAATTAGCACCCCTACTAATAGTCTCGCCCTTATCACTGATAAGTGATATATTAGCATAAGGTACTGCTATTTTTTTACTTGAATACTTTTTAAATACAGTTACTTTTAATGAATTACCATCTACAATTATTGAAAGATTAATGCTTCCTACTTTTATAGCTTCTTTTCCTTCTGCATTTACCCAAATTTCTAATGTATAGCTTCCATTTTCAGAAAACGCAGGTAAATTGCTTTCTATTACAATTTCATTCAAATTATAGCTTTTACTATTGGGGTACTTTGATATAATTTTCCCGGTATAATCCTCCCCATTGTAATAACCAGAAACGCATATTGATACTTTCTCTATTCTCTTTTCACAAGTTATTCTTCCTGAAAGGCTTACAGATTCACCTTTCTTTACTGTCAGATTTGAAGGTAAATTTTCT
>JAEWST010000186.1 GCA_023398105.1 Bacillota bacterium
TATCTCCATGAGAGAAGTCTATGGATTAGATCCTGCTCAAGTAGAGTAAAAATAAGGTGGCTCTGCTCGTCCGGAATGGTGGCTCTCGCCACACCGGACAGGCGGCTCCGCCCCAACGTAATATTCATTGAAGGATTGTATCGGGATAGTATCACCGCTCCACTCCCCATATACACCATGCTTTTTTAGAAGAGCAGTAACTAATTCACGTTTTTCATAGATTGGAGGATATGCCGAGATATGAAATACACAGCAATAGTTTCTCATAACTTCAAATAACGGAGCCAGATGCTCGCCAAGAAGCAATCCATTAGTAACAACCGACATATCGGCTGCCGGAAACACCTCGCGTGTAACCTTAATCCATTCTGGGAGCTCAGGATTCAGCAATGGCTCACCACCCATGAGCCTTAACCTTGATACATTCCACCAAAGATCACCTAGCTTGCGTACATCCTTATGATACTGTTCCAAATCGCACATTTTAGGTTCTTTAACCAAATTACAATAGTGACTACAGGCCTTACAATTTAGGTTGCAATGATCTGCAACGTGTGTCTCATAGTATTTT
Organism: Bacillota bacterium; assembly: GCA_023398105.1. Lineage (GTDB taxonomy): Bacteria > Bacillota > Clostridia > Acetivibrionales > DSM-1351 > Ruminiclostridium. The sequence continues at coordinate 572 of JAEWST010000186.1, forward strand.
AAATCTGGCTTACTGACATCTACTCTAATCAGTTCGCTTGCCAAGTCACCTTTTTCAACATCTCTCATGTAATAAAACTGGTTTACTACATAGAATTCCGGAACTCCAAGTAAACGAAGCGCATTTTGTATCGCTCGATATGCATAATAAACATTAGCAATAATAATAGTGTCAATTTCTAGATTTTTATACATTCGAGTGAGGACTTCTAATGATACTATTTTCTTGTTTTCTAAATACTTATCTATATTTTCCCCTGTTTCATCACAGAAAACAATAAGTTTATATTCATCACCACTTTGGTCAATTCTCTGCTTAAGGATCATTCCATGATTATTTACGCCTATAATCGCTACTTTTATTGGCTGATGAGACATAATTGATTCTAATTTATAGTTAATGGAAGCCACATCAGAATCCTGCGGTATTAATTCTCTAAGTTCTTTTATATATGTATTTGCTTCCCCGTAGCGTTTATTTTCCACTAAAAATTGCACACGAATTTTTTTGAACGATATCCATGCATCTGAAGTTTCCGTTATTGCAGCTGCGATTTCTCCAATAGCGCAATAACGCTCAACCTGCTCATCCGGCACTTCCTCACGCGAGATCAACCAATCCCTCAAAGCAACAAATATCTGGTTACGTTTTGCGATCCATTGCTCATTTTGACCGAAATGGGTACCTAATTGCGATTCTGCTGCTAATTTTCTTGAGACTGGGCACATAAGAATCTCAAATAGAATTTCAATTTTTTCGGAATCCTTAATAGTTTTTGTGAGCAATGTTTGAAGTGTTTCTTCCAGCCCGTTCATGTATAGATAGAGTAAAAACTCAATATTACGTGGGCTATCGGCTTTAATCTGCATAAGATATTTGAAAACTTGTTCATAGCAACAATTATATTGTTGAAAATTATCTAATTTTTCTGTGTTTGTGATTACTCCTGGGTTAACATATTCATAATGCAATATTTTAGAAGAAAATCCAACTCGTTGTGAGTTTTGAAATGCAGATGATACTCTTTCAAAATCATCAAAGTCTGTACAATTCCCTAGTAAATTTTTATTTTTCTCAATACATTTACTCCCTAACGTTGCCCTGTATAGCTTGCCTTCAGTAAACTTCATAAACTCAAAGTATTCAGTGAAAAACGTGGAGAATTCTTCAGCTTTTAATACAAGCGTTTTGTCCACACTTACTGTGGAATTTTCTTCTGTGGTACCAAACTTATTGCTACCGCAACATGCAATATCTAGATTATATTCAGACGCAAACTGCAACATCGTTTCTAGAAATGCTGGATCGTATGCATGATTGACATCAAGTGCGCACATATAATCATTTTTAGAAAATTTTCGCGGTAGAATATTTTCTATATTAGAGCTATCATTATCATAAAACACACGGATTCGGTTGTCCTTTAATGCATTTCCCTTGTATCATCTGTTGATGCACAGTCTATAAGGTAATACACAAAATCACTATATGATTGCCTAAGCACGCTATCGACTGTTCGACTCAACATTTTTTTGGAGTTATGGGTTGTTGTAATTATATATATCATTTCATCTTCCTCTTTCTAGAAAGGCTATTTCTAACTGATATACTTATTATAGCTCAACATGAGCCTTAACCTTGTCTTAACGGTTACTACAATAGATGTACTTATCAGGTTTTTATGAAATAGCTATCATACACTTTTTCGCAATTTCTTCCTAAATTCCGCAAAGTCACTATCGTTAGGTAAGAGTGATTCATATTCATCAAATTCTTGGGTTGCGTCTTCAAGGCGAGATTCATTTATAAAATAGGATATCATCATTTTCTTAAAGTATATAAACGCGTCCATATTTTCCGCAAAAGCAGAAAGATTTTGTCCTAGCATAATATAAGATTCCAAATCAGCGTTATTAATATACACATTATCTATAGATATAAAAACATCAAATGCTTGAGATATATTATTTCTCATAACTAAACGGACTGGAATATTGAAAACACGCGCTAAATTGGAGCTTAGATTCTCCAATAATGGATATTTTGACAGTAATTTGATAATTTGCTCATCAACTTGTAATACCTTACTAGAAACAGGTCTTTTTTTTTGAACTTCTATTAAAAAGTTGAAAAATTCATCATCAGGAATATTCAAATATGATAATGCAACAAGCTCCAATTCTGTTACTAAATGGTTGTCCTTATTATGCTTTTTGTTCCATATATTAAGGTTTTTTAATACTTTAGAATAATCCTTATTAATTAGACATTCAACCTGCTCAGGCATATTCATTATCAAGTACTCGAAACAATTATCGCTAATTGATTTTTGAAAATCTATATACATCAAATCAATAATTTCTGCAATTAAGTGTGCACCCTGTGAGTCACTTGCACCATTTTGAGTGATCATGTATTTTAGAATATCTTTACGTAACAATTTAAACTGAAACAAATCATTATTATTAAGAACGTAAATCAGCGTTGTTTTCATATACTTGCTTATAAACGCTTCCCGAATAAATTGCATTTTTTCTAATATTGGCAGATTAGAATTAACTAATACATTCAAAGTATCCTTAGTTGCATTATAATAAACTGCATATAAAAAATTTAGATTTCCTAAGCTAACTTCTCCATAAGGTTTTAGCAGGTCAAGTGCAGCCTCATGAAGTATGATATCACACTTTATACGATCAGGATGAAAATTATAAGAATTGGATTTTTCTGAAATATAATATTTGTGCAAGGATTTTGCTAAAATGCCTGCTCGATTAGCCCCTTTTAAAGCACATATAGTAAAAAATGTATCATTTCCATATGCTCGTGGTATTGGATCATTAGGATCAATACCTAAAAATGTCTTTTTTGTCATTTTACCTTTATATAATTTACCCCATATAGTCCTTATAAATTGATGGTATAATGGCAAGTTGTCTGCAAAGCCATTTCCTTGTAGTATCAGATTTTGGGATAAGAGTCGATGCCCGACTATTTTATTGTCGCCAGCTTTAATGAAATCACTTCCACAAGCTGCCATATCCAGGTCATGTTCATTCATAAATGCAAGCATTTCTTCCAAAAAGGTTACATCATACTCATCGTCAGCATCAAGTGTACAATAAAAATCCTCATCGTCTATGTCATGGGCAAGTGTTATAATTCTAAAATTTTTGTCCCAAACATGATTCTTTTCATTATAAAATGGTACAATACGTTTATCAGCCTTTGCGTATTCTTCAACAATTTTTCGTGTTTTGCCATTATCGGTAGAGCCATTATCGCACAAGTAAAATTGAAATTCACCATATGTCTGGTTTAATATACTTTCTACAGCACGCTTTAGTGTTTTCTCTGCATTATAAGCAATTGTTAGTATATAAATCATTCTGCAATTATCCTCTCTTCCCAATATCATTTTCAGTTATAAAACAATCGGATGTCATGCAATAGCGACTTTTATCAATATTAAGATTATTAAAAAGCTGTAGTGCTGCACCTGCTGCTCCTACCGAACAAACTACTACACATATGTCTATATATTCTATAATTTTATTTGGGTGTTGAAAATTAAGTCCAAAAAGTTCACCTTCTCGAAAGCTATCAAATACAGCCACTAATTTTGCATTAGGGTAATTTGATTCTATATGATTCTTCCAGTATAGTGAATTATTCTCGCTAGCACCCCAAAGTGCATATTTTATAGTGGTATTATTATTCCAAAATTTTGCTGCATATTCATCAAATTTATGCCCATTTTTATGTGTTATTTTATGTGATTCTCTATACTCTGTAGTAATTATACGTTGTTTAAAAAAGTCTGTTAATTCTTGCTCCATTCTTTCTAAAACAACCTTGTCAATATTATTTTGAATCCGTCCTAAAGCATGTCGAATAAGCAGTTCTTTTACTTTTTCAAAATCATGAACATTAGGGTTCCAATCAATTCTATGGTAGTTATCTTTGTCATAAATAGAAATATATTTCTCAATAAAAGAAAATCTTCCGTCTACATTATCTTTTGCTAAGACGACAGGGATACCATATGCAGCTAGCGGAAGCGCAACATGTAAACGTGAAGTAATAGCTATTTTCGCATTTTTTTTGTAATAATCATATTTAGTTTTTACAAAATTAAAAATTTTACGATAGTCTGTTATATCAGCGTCACTGAAATGATATTGTTGTGTAGAAAATTCACAATCATTGAGCAATGTATCCGGTATTAAGGGTAATAAAGCTTTGGGGGCATCTACTAAAACAACTTTTTTACCAGAATCACCTGAATATTTTGGAAACACTGCAGTCATGCACCCATTAATATAGGCGGGTATAGAATATTTTTTCATTATGTTGTAAGTTATTTCATCTCTGCACCCTACCGGTGAATGTTTAAGAAGATATTTGAAATTGTACTCATTACTAAGAAATTCATCTAAATCCATAAATTTATCTATTGTTGATAACGTCACACAAAAGAAAACAGGTTTGATTTTCTCTGAAATAGCAATTTTTCCATTCACTACAAAATCAATAATTGAATAGCAAAATGGAAAAATCACTTCCTCTCCATTGTAATTCTCTAATTCTTTAAAACCTAAATAAACAATTTCATCAGGTGATATATCCAGCAGGCTATATAAATAATCCGTTGCCAAAAATTGCAAATAATCACCAATATTTATATTATTCCTGCCTGTATCGCAAAAATTGGCGTATTTCATCTTGCACTCCTTATTTTTTCTCAAATAGATAGATTGTATCTGTGCTATCCAATGGATCTGATTCTTTTTTGTCTAATCTGAATCCCCCATCATCAAGTAATTGAATAATTTTCAATTCAGACAAATCACTGAGGTATCCTGAGGTACGTCGGCCAGTTATATTGGGGAATTTATCGACAGTCATATAAGATATAATAATCATGTTTGCAGTTTTTTCACAAACATGCTTTATTAAGTCTTCAGCTGTTATCAAAAATTCCAGCACTCCATTAAGAACGGCAACATCTGCTTTTAAATCAGGAAAATTACCATTGTTTAAATCACATACTATTGTATCGTCAAATCGCTTCATGTAATCAACTGGATAATATTTTACATCCTTCGACAGAAAAGTCTTTAAATACATTTGTCCAGCACCATAATCTACAATTGACTTTATATTTTCATCAATCCATTTTGAAAACAGTTCAACACTAGGCTTCATTAAATCCCAGTTAATATTATCCTCCAAATCTCTCCAAATGATATTTTGTGGGATAAATAAAGTATATGGAATAATTTGGCTTTCACTAAAACCATATTCTATCAATTTAGTTTTAATTTCATCAAAATATATATTTGTTGAAACTATAATATTCGCATTCGTATAGTCGTTTTTTAAGCTTTCAGGTGTCACAACTGGTTTGTTGACTAACTTTTGCTTTTCTATGGCATTTCTGTCCACGAAGGTATATTCAATTCGTTGTAAATCCAGCCAATGTGAAATTTCCATACCAATAGTTCCCATTCCATATAAGATAAGTGGTTTCATAGTTAATTTTTTTTTCAATTTTTCTATATCTTCAACTTTAATAACCATACGATTTCTCCAATTAAAAGTTACTTTTTTCGATCAAATAAATAAACTGTATGTACTTCATCAAAAGGATCAACTGCCTTCTTTTTAAGCAAAAAACCTTTTTCAAATAGCATATTTACCAGCTGATCCTCTGTAAAATCATTGACATAGTTTATACTTCTTCTAAATCTACTATCGGATAATTTTTCTAGTGTCACATATGACAGTATAATTGATTTTAGAGTTGAATTACAAATATGCTCAATAAGTTCTTCTGGGTTTTCAAAACTCATCAATACCGCTAAACATGATGACACATCCGCTTGAAAAGAATAATTAACATTGCCAAAGTCAGCAACGAGCATATTCTTATGGTACTGGATGTAATCTGGCGAATAATATATAGTATTGGCTGGTAAAAACTCTTTCAAAAAATTCCTTTCCACACTATAATCAAAAACTGATTTAGCTGATTTATCAACCCAGCCGGCAAAAATCTTAGCTCTTTCTTTTACTGCGTTCCAATCGGCACATTTCTCCAATTCTTTCCACCCTATTTTCGAGGGCCAAAAAAATAAATAAGACATTATGTTGTTGTCATCAAATCCTATTTTCATTAAATTTACTTTGATTTCTTCATAATAATTGATTGACGCTATGACGACATTTGCATTTGAATAATCTTTAATAAGTTGATTTGGTAAGATGACTTCTTGATTGGTTTCTTTTTTCATATTATTTGCATTAATATCACAAAAAGCATACGTTATTTCATTCAAATCACACCATTCTGCTATAAGCTTACCTACATACCCCATACCATATATAACAAGTGGGCGTAATTTTATTCTGTTTATTAGTTCTTCTGGACTTTTTGGAAATAGCTTCATTTTATTTCACCACTTTCTTAAATAAGAAGAAAGTCATGGTACTATTACCAGCTGTATGTTCTTTTCTATCTTCAACTTCAAACTGATTCAAAGAAAACATATCCAAAATTTCTTGTTCTGTAAAATCATCGCACATACCTGAGCGACGTCTGGCACCAACATCAGGAAACCCCTCTATTGTTATTACGGAAATAATAATAGTGCATTCAGTGTGGCTGCATATATGAGCAACGAATTCTTTTGCTGGTTTAATGTACATCAACATTGCGAAGCAGGCAGAGAGCTCTGCATAAAGATTCGGAAATGGATCTTTATTAAAATCACATACAATAGTATTTTCGCCTCTATAGTAATAGTCAATTGGATAATAACGAACATTAGATGGAAGATATTCTTTCATGATAAGATTTTCTCCTGCACTGTAATCCACCACCGTTTTTACATCATTTGGAATCCACTTCCATTCTGAAATCATCTCATATCTCTCATACATACGTTTCCAATCTACAAGCCCATTGTCCTCAAGTTCTTTCAATGATACTTCATCTGGCATGAACAAATAACAAGGAAAAATCCGTTTTTTATCAATCCCAATTTTTAACAATTCTTCGGTGATTTCTTTGTTATATACAATTGAAGAAACAACAATATTAGCGTTTTTATATTCATTGGTAATACTTTCTGGTGTTATAACTTTCTTTTCAGTAGTTGTTTGTAAATCATGTGCACTTTTGTCTGAAAATATATAGTCAATACCATGTTCATCACACCATTTTGATATGCGAAGTCCGGTATCTCCCATTCCATATAAAATAAGTGGCTTTGACTTTAAAAAATCAGCAAGTTCTTCTGGGTTATTCGGTTTAATTATCATTTGATCTCCTATTTTTTTACATTCCTCTTTTTTTAAACAAAAATAAAGACATGGTTGAATTACCCTTAGTATCATCTTTTCTATCTTGAACTTCAAAACCATTCATAGAAAACATATCAATGATTTCTTGTGCCGTGAAGTCATTACACATGCTTGATTGGCGACGTATATTAATATCCGAAAATCCTTCTAATATAATATATGAAAAAATAATTGTATGTAAAGTTTGTCTGCATAAATGAGAAATCAACTCTTTTGCGGGTTTAACATACATCAATGTGCCAGTACAAACAGAAAGTTCTGTAACAATATTTGGAAAGCACCCTTCATTAAAATCACAAAGAATTGTATTGTCTCCCCTATCTATATAATCAATTGGGTGATATTCTGTAAATAATGAAAGGTATTTTTTTATAAACATATGACCTGCACCATAATCAGCCACTGTTTTTACATCGTTTGGAATCCAATTCCATTCTGAAATCATTTCATATCTCTTGCTCATTAATTCCCAATCCGCAAGCTTATTATCTTCCAACTCTGCCCACATAACTTCATCCGGCATGAACAAGGAGTACGGAAATATTCGTTTTTTTTCTATCCCTCTTTGCAGCAACTCTTCAGTGATTTCTTTGTTATATACAATTGATGAGACAACAATATTTGCATCTTTGTGTGTATAAAAAATACTTTCTGGTGGTATGACTTTCTTTTCACTAGTTGTTTGTAATGTAAGCGCATTTTTGTCTGAAAATATATAGTCTATGCCATGTTCATCACACCATTTTGATATACTAAGTCCTGTACCTCCCATTCCGTACAATATAAGAGGCTTAGTTTTTAAAAAACAGATAAGTCCTTCAGGGTTATTTGGCTTAATAATCATTTTGAATCTCCTCATAATAAAAAAATTTTACAATTTCTCTTGCTCCTTAAAAAAGCTTAATAACAAATTTTGTCCTTTTTCATTCAAAAACGGACTTATGTCAGGAGAATTCATTTGTTGTACAAAATTATCTGACCTTGCAATAAAACTTGCATCAATGCAACGGTATGAAAAGTTGGCGATAAATGATTGTATACTCTTAATTATTAATTTGTATTTAGTGGTAAATTCTACACCACAAACTGTTTCTGCACATTTATAATCAATGGGTGGAAAAAATAAAATAACAGGAATATTATTTCTATTAGCTAACTCTAGTATTTTTTTTGTGTATATAACACTTTCATCATCTTCACGAATGTTGTAATTGTATTTCAATTTATATACTCGTCTACGAATATCTTCGAAATCATCTGAGTGCATCAAACTATTTCCTGTTATATAACGTTTAAATCTTTCTTGTATCAATTGTAAATAGTCAGAAAGTTCATTGTCATAAGGTTCTAATTTTATTAACTCTTTAACAAACAATTGGTGTTGTATATAATTCTGCTTTCCTAGCATCAAAGGTTCATAAGGCGAACATGATGATATTTCCATTGTCAAAAACAGTAAGCCAGGTTGGGATATATTTACCTCAATTGCCTTTTTAATTATATAGTAATTCATTGCAGGTGAAAATCCTGGCAAAGTACAGAGTTTGCAATTCATAGGTAGTATTTCCTTCTTTAATCTTTCACCTAGTGAAACAGTAAATTTGTTTCCCAAAATGTTAGAAGAAAGTTCACAACTACCGAAAGCAAGAGAATAATCTGGCACAGGGTATTTGATATCTTCAATAATATCTAAGTAGTCAGTAAATTGAAAATCAAGGTTAAAATAATCAACGTTTTCACTTCGTCCTGTTAAGGCTAATTGTCTCAAAATTTCTTTGCCATTTTCGATGGGACATAGAAATATATGTTTTTCCATATAACTGTTTGCTTCAGAAAAACTTAATACATGACACCCATCTATTTCTGTTCCCTGCTTTTGTGGATTATTATCAACAAAAAAAATATCCTGAACATCATACAGTTTAAGGATGCACAGTAGATTAGTTCCCCGTATTCCAGCTCCGAAAATAAATACTCTTGTGTGTAATAACATATTCAAATGTTCTTTAATAAAGCTATCAAGAAAACTATAATATGATTTTTGTATGGTTGTATCCATCATTAACATGTCTCTCCAAATACTGTAAGTTGAATTTTTTCAGGTGTGACAAAATTTTCCCAGGCAATTAATTCTTCGTCTATGCGTATGTTAAATTCCACTTCTAACTCAAGTATTAACTCAAACAAAGTAAGAGATGTAATAATTTTGCTATCGATAAGCTCTGTAGATGATTTAACATCTGCAAACGGGCATATTTTATTTATAATTGCCACTATAGTATCAATTCTATTCATTATAGAGACCCTTTCATTAGTTTTTTCCGGTCTATTTTCCCATTTGCGTTAATAGGGAAATCTGACATAGTTTTAATAACACTTGGTAACATATATTGAGGTAGTGACATTTTAAGATATTCAAATAATTCCTTTGTTTCTACGAATTCAGGTGTAACAGCAAGACAAATTTTACCTTGTGACTCATCGTATAAAGCCACACAAGATGAAACCGTTTGAAAAGCAGATGCTATAGTTTCAATTTCACCAAGCTCTATACGATAACCTTTGTGCTTAATCTGATAATTTTTTCGTCCTGCCCAACAAAGCTCATTATTTCGATAAAACCCTAAATCTCCTGTTCGGTAAACAATATCACGGTAATCATTGTGTGTGGGATTTTGAATAAATACTTTATCAGTAAGTCCCGAATCACCATAATAACCGAGTGATAAGCAAGTTCCACGTACGCAAATCTCCCCTATCTCATTTTCCTTCACAGGTTTATTTTCATCGTTAAGAACCAAGATACCAACATTCCTACAAGGAATCCCAATTGGCAATGGCTCATTATCCGCAAAGTCACGGTCTACAATATAATACGCAAATATATTCGCTATTTCCGTAGGCCCAAAACAATTTGCATAAAAAATATTCGGTAAGGATTTTCTCCAAATATTAAGTTGTTTATTTGGCATAGCTTCACCAGCAAATAGAACTTTTTCCAAGTATTTTGGAGGTTTTTTAGTTAGCAACCCTAAATTTGCAATTATACAAAGAGGAGATGGAACCCAAAATATGGTGTTGATTTTACTTTCATTTAAAAAGTCAACTAATCTAGACGGAGACATGAACAATTTTTTATTAATATAGATTGTTTTGCATCCATGCTTTAGCGTTGAATAAAGCTCTGATATTGACATGTCGAAGAAAAGCGGTGTTTGTGCACCGTATATTGTACTACTATCAATGCTAAATGTAGTCGTATACCACTCCGTATAATCAATAACCGCACGATGGGTAATACTAACGCCTTTGGGTTCTCCCGTAGAGCCACTTGTAAATAGAACGTATAAAAGGTCGGTATCTATCTGATTGGTTTCTACTTCGCTAATTAAATCCCTTTCAATATTGGTATTAGTTAATTCGTTAAATGAATAAATACTTTTTTCAGTTACTCCTGCAAACAGCAAAGAATTATAAAACTCACTTTCAGCTTGATCGTCTGTTATAATCATAGATGAACGTAGAGTTAAAAATATTTTATTCAAGCGATTAGAGGGCATCTCTCGATCTATTGGAATATAAAAATTACCGGAATACGCTACTGCCATAAAAGATACAATGGACGCCAATTTATTATTAGTTGCAATAACAATAGGTTTTCTGAATAACTTTTTATGAATGATAGCAGTAGCAACTTTTTGGGCTTTTTGTTGTAGTTCTTGAAAGGTTAGGTTTTGACCTTCACTACAAAAAGCCGTTTTGTTTGGATATAATTTCACTATATTATCAAGATATTCTGTTACGCATTTAATCATATCCCTACCTCCTTTTAAACAGATAAACAGTACATGCAATGTTTATCGGATCAGGAAGCTCTTTTTCTAAGTAGAAATTATTTATTTCCATTAAATCTACAATTTGTTTATCGGTTAAATCGCTAACGTATGCAGAAGCTCTTCTCCCTTCGATATTTGGAAATTGATCTGCTGTAAGGTATGAAAGAATAACCATTTTATTTGTGTTCCTGCATACATGTTCTAATAATTCCTCAGCAGTATGGATAAATTCAAGAACACCAGAGCAAATTGTAGCATCCGTTTGAATTTCTGGAAACTCTCCTAAATTTAAGTCACATAAAATTGTCTGTTCATTGCGTCTTATATAATCTATAGGAAAATATTTAACATCTGAATTCAAGTATTCTTGTAAAAACATTTTGCCAGCACCATAGTCACTAACAGACCGTATATCTGATGTAATCCATTCCGAAAACATTTCAACACGAAAACGCATTAAATCCCAATCAATATTTTCATCTAAGTCTGACCAAACAATATCTTGAGGCATAAACAAATTATATGACACAATACGTTTTTCATTAACCCCAAGTTTTAATAGTTCTTTTTTAATTTCATCAAAATAGATGATAGAGGAGATAACAATATTGGCATTTTTGTATTCTATCTCTAGTACTTGCGGGGACACAACTACATTATTTACCAATTGTTGTTTTTTTTCAGCATCACGGTCTGCAAAAATATAATCTATTTTATTTTCATCACACCATTTTGCAATACGCATTCCGGCACCACCCATTCCATATAAGACAAGTGGGGCTGCTTTAAGGAAGTTAATAAGGTGTTGGGGATTTTCAGGTTTGATTATCATTTAAATTTCTCCTACTTTAGTTTTTTCAAATAAAAATAAAGTGTCAATTTTGTTTGCGGGGTCTGAGCGTTTCTCTTTTAAAATAAATCCGTGTGTTAAACAGATATTTACAATGTCTTCTTGTGTAAAATCATTAACATACCCTGAGGCACGTCTGCCTCTTATATTAGGAAAAATATCAATTGTAACATATGAAAGTATGATGATTCGCGATGTATTTTTACATACATAATTTAGCAAGGAGTCCGCTTTGGTAATAAAAATTAATGTTGCAGTACAAACAGAAATATCTGTTTGTAGTTTTGGGAATTTATCATTATTAAAGTCACAAAGAATCGTTTCATTTGATCGCCTAATATAATCAATAGGATAATATTTTATACCTGAGTTTATAAAATTCTTTAAACTTAGTTTTCCTTCTCCGTAATCTGCAACAGATTGTGCATCATTGGGAACCCACTCAGAAATCATTTTTATCCGACCAGTATGCTCTCCCCATGAAATCTTATACTCCAAATCTTCCCATGTAACGTTTTCTTTCATAAATAAACTATAAGATAATATATGTTTTTGATCTATTCCTAATCTTAATAGCTTTTTCTCAATTTCATCGTAATAAACTATAGAAGATATCACAATATTTGCATTAGGATAATCTTTTTTTAATTCTTCAGGTGAAATAACAATTTTATCTACTCTCGTTTGTCTTTTGCAAATATCCTGATCGGCAAAAACATAATCTACTTCATTCTCGTCACACCACTTTGCAATGTGAACACTCGCACCACCCATTCCATATAAAACAAGGGAACCAGCTTTCAACGCAGACGCTAGATGGACTGAATCTTTAGGCTCAATTATCATTTTCTCCACTGTCTCTTTTCAAATTACGAATTAAAGTACTTATGTTCTTAATAGATGCAAAATTTTCACGTTTTATTTCATCATCTGGAATTTCAATTTCAAACTCGTCTTCCAACAGTGTAATAAACCCCAAGATTGCCATAGAATCTAAAATACCCTCATCTAACAATTGTGTTTGTTTATTTATTTCAACATATGGACTAATTTGATTTATTAATTTTACTATTTTCTCGTAATGATTGTTTTCTATTTGCTTTCCCGCCTGAAAGCGTTCTGCATTTGGATCAACACCTAATCCATAACAATATTGACAACCTGGGTTGAATTCTGTATTATGCATTTCTAGCAAGCGGGTTTCTTTCTCTTTTAATGACAATTGTTGGTCTGCTAAATCCAGCATTAATATGTCTTCTAACGGCTGCCAGCCCACACGGTACCTGCAAAATGGCATAGCACATAATGTTAGTTTAGTGCCATATAAAACAAATGGACGCTTTGTTGGATGTCCATTCGCACACTTTTGGAACTGTTTTTTTGCTGTTTCCACATCAATCTTTTCTTTTCTAGGAGACCAATCAATCCAACCGTTCATGTGGGCATCTTCTCCATAGTACTTACGTACTTGATATTTCACTCCAAATTTTGAACAAAGCGATGTATTTTGATCAACATTTTTGGAAATGTCTGGACCGTAATGATCAATAAAAAATTGGAACTTACTTGACTTAGACATTGCCTTCAAAAGCTTTTCGGAGAAAAGTATAGTACCATTTGTCTGAAAATCCAAACGATTAAACTTATTTTCGTTTTCAAGTAAAAACTCACAAAGTTCAACAATATTTTTATGTAGAATTGCCTCTCCACCTGTAAGTGTAATAACATTTATTGTATCGGTTATTGCAAATATGGTAGTTAAACTTTGTATAATTTCATCATAATCATAATCATGCTCAAGTTTTTTTTCATATGACTCTGGAATAAATGCACCGCATTTTTCACATCTCAATGTACATTTCCACGTAAGATGAATCGCTAAACGATTAAGAATTCTATCACTCATTAACTTTCACCTGCTCTCCTGGAGTAAACCTTTCTACGTTTTTATAAATGCCTAAGCCTTTGCACCAAGCACAGCCTGGATTAAATTCAACCTTATCCATTTCATATAACTTATTGTGCATTTCCTCAATTGTCACGTTATCATCGCACAAATCTATGCGCAACACATCTTTTTCAGGTATTTTACCGATTCGGTATCCACAATATGGTGTTG
>JAEWST010000180.1 GCA_023398105.1 Bacillota bacterium
GGGGACACCCTGATTAAGAGTCAGGTGCTCCACCAACTGAGCTAATAGCGCAAGATTTAATATTAAAATAAATAAAACAATAAAGTGCAATAAGAAACCTTTGAAATTTAAGACTTCAAAGGTTGTCTTAATTGTGTATGGTGCGCCATCACGGGTTCGAACCGGGGACACCCTGATTAAGAGTCAGGTGCTCTACCAACTGAGCTAATAGCGCATTAATAAGTGCACGACTCGGATATCTTGTCTGAGCACTTTTACATTATAAGAGGTAAGCTCGGCATTGTCAACACTTATTTTTAAAAAAATTAATGAAAATAGCATTAAAATTATTACATTTAAACCACTAAAAGTAGATTATTTACTCAAATTTTAAAAATATATCGGTGTTCAAATGTGTTTGTTTGGTATACTATTTTTATTCTGCTAAGAATTTAAAATTGTTAATATTGAGAAAATTTTAACAGAATAAAAATTATTTTAAAAAATTGTGATATACTATATTGTACATTATAAAAAATGGGTATAAGTATTGTAGACAATTAAGTTATTAGGTAGAATATACCTATAACGAGGCAAGAAAATGTCCCCCATTTCTATAAGTGGCGGGTACCACTTTGGTTATCAGGCGTTGAGAATATCTACCGCCTCGATGAAACGCCGCTGATGTAATGAAAAGGTTGGTAACAGGATTTTATTAACATTTATACAATAACAGAGAGTGAAAAAAACAATGTTAAACTATAAACATAACACAATTGAAATGGATAAAGTCATTAATGATTCAATCAAGGCTCTTGACTTGGGGAAAAAAGAAATAATTGAAATAGCAGAGAACTCTAGACTTGATAGAAAAAGGCTTGAGGACGAACTGGAAATATTAAAAAAAGAGGTTTTTGAAATTATAAGTGAGATTGAAGAGCTAGAACATAACTTAAAGCAAAGCAAGAAAAAGCTCTTTGATGTTAACAGAGATTTTAATAAATATAGCCAAGGTGAGCTTGAAAAGGCATATCAAGATGCTGATAATTTGCTCGTCAAGCTTGCTGTAAGGCGTGAGCAAGAGAGATTTTTGATTAAAAGGCGTAACGATATTGAGGTGCGCATAAAAGATACCACAAAAACTTTAAAACGGGCAGATAACTTGATAGGTCATGTAGGGATAGCTCTTGAATATTTAAGTGGCGAATTGAAAGATGCTGGAGAAGAACTTGATAATTTACAGCAGAAGCAATACTTGGGAATTAGAATAATTGAGGCTCAGGAAGACGAAAGAAAACGTTTTGCTCGTGAGATTCATGATGGTCCAGCTCAATCTATGTCTAACATAGTAATTAAGGCAGAAATATGTGAGAAGCTTATTGACAAGAATATTACTGAGGCAAAGGATGAGCTACGTAATTTAAAAAAGATTACAAGAGATAGTCTTCAGGAAGTGAGGAAGATAATTTATAATCTTAGACCTATGGCACTTGATGATTTAGGGCTTTTGCCAACATTGGAAAGGTATGTTATATCATTTAAAGAGGAAACTAGTATTGCTGTTGTACTAAAGGTTAGAAAAGTTGATGATGAATTAAAACCTGCTATTTCACTTACTGTATTTAGAATAGTACAGGAGGCACTAAATAATATTTTAAAGCATTCAAAAGCTAAATCTGCATCTATTCTATTAGAACGTATTGAACAGAGACTAATTATAAGTATAATTGATAACGGAATTGGATTTGACACAAAGGCTATACGAGTTAACAAAAAAAAGAATAAGTCGGATTTAAGCGGAGGATTTGGGCTTTACAGCATGAAGGAGAGAGTAGCATTACTTGAAGGAGAATTTGAAGTTAAATCACAGATAGGAAAAGGAACTACAATAAAAATACAAATACCGCTCATAAACGAAGAGGAGGCTCCTAATTAATGAATAAAATTAGAGTGATGATTGCTGATGACCACGCTATGGTTAGGCAAGGTCTAAAGACTATTATCGAGCTTGAGGATGACATAGAGGTTGTATCTCAGGCAGCTAATGGAGAGCAGGCTGTATTCCTTGCTAGACAAGATAAACCTGATATAATTTTAATGGACATTAATATGCCTGTATTAAATGGTTTACAAGCAATAAAAATTCTTAAAGAAGAAAATAGCAATTGTAAAATTATTGTATTAACCCTTCATCAAGATAGAGAATATTTATTCAGAACTGTTCAGCTAGGTTGTGAAGGATATGTTTTAAAGGATGCTGAATCTTCTGTTTTAATAGAAGCAATTAGAAGTGTTTATCAAGAAAAGACATATATTCAACCCAATATGACGGGTGAACTAGTTAAGGAGTTCAATAGAATAACTCTTATTGAGCAGGACAACTCAATAACAAAAAATCTTACAAATAGAGAAATAGAGGTTTTGAAATTAATTGCCGATGGCTTAATTAATAAGGAAATAGCTAAAAATTTATTTATTAGTGAAAAGACAGTAAAAAATCACATTTCAAATATATTTAAAAAGCTTGATGTAAATGATAGAACACAGGCAGCTATCTATGCATTCAAACATAATATAAAAACGTAGTTCACAATGTATAATCAAATGGAATAACGAAATTAACATTTAGGTTAGTTATATTTTTACAATTAAAAAAATAAGCTAAATATTGGTTGTGTTTACATAATTTTATTTTATTAATAAACTAATGCAACTAATTTTGTCTTCAACAGATTTTATAAAAGATGATGCATTAAAATTCAATTACTATCAACTTAAAAAGATAATAATACTATTTAATACAATATTTTTTGAAAAGTATTATTTATAAGGTTTGTGTTTTGACTGCCTCAAAACTTATACTATTGTAACGATATTTTCGTTATTTCAGAATATAGGAATTTAATTTTTGTAAGGAGTTATATTTAATGAAAACAAATTTAATTAATTCTCTAATTAAATACTTAATTGAGAAAAATAATTTCAATTTAATAAATGCAAATGATGAAGCACTTGACTTTAGCAGTGGTGTAGCAGGTTTAATTAAGAATTTTCAAGGCACGACAGTATTTCTTGAAGTAATTGATGCAGATAAGTTTAACAATGTACAATTGACTCGAATGATGGAAAACTCGGTAGCTATGTTGGAGAGTATAAATGGCAACGATGCATATATATTCAAGTTGTTCTTATTTGACAGCACACCCGATGAAGTAGCATTAGATATTATTGAAAAGGGTCAAACAGATATTATTCAGGAAAAGAAGTTTTTGAAGTGTATATCAGTGGATGTTTCTGATAAAATTGTTCAAAAGCATTTTATTGAGCCATCCTTTGATGGGAATATTGTTAAGACAATGAATAAATTTTTTGAAAAGAATCTTGCTTCAAAAGAAACATCAATAGAAGAAATAAAAGAATTATTGGTGAAGAGAAGTAAGGATTATCAAATTGAACTAAAGGCAAAAACGCCATGGGTTACTTATGGGCTTATAGCTGCAAATGTATTGGTATGGCTGCTACTGAGGATATTAGCTTATAAAAACAATATGCCATATGTTAATCTTTTAGCTCCATATGGTGCAAAAATAAATTCCCTTATATTAGATGGAGAATACTGGAGATTCATTTCGGCAATGTTCTTACATTCAAATGAAATACATTTATTAGTAAACTGCTATTCATTGTATATGTTAGGGACACAGGTTGAAAAGCTATTCGGACATATGAAAATGACAACAGTATACTTTGTTGCTGGTCTTGTGGGCTCTATTGCCAGCTTTGCTTTTTCAACTAACGCATCTGTAGGGGCGTCAGGTGCTATATTTGGACTATTGGGAGCAATGCTGTTTTTTGTATTTAAAAGACCATCCCTTTTAAAAAGTAACTTTGGTGCTAATTTGTTAACTATATTGGTAATAAACCTTGTTTATGGCTTTATGAATGAGAGAATTGACAATTATGGACATATTGGAGGGCTTGTTGGAGGCTTTTTAACTACGGGTGTGGTTTATAGAGCAAAGGAAGAGACTTCAAAAGATAAGCTGTCAAGATTAGTTGCATTTATATTAGTAATTGCAGTAACCTTGGGAGGACTTTACTATAGCTTCAATAATGACCAAAATAAATATTTTTCAAAAATTGCAGATATAAGCAACTATTTACATCAGAAGAATTATGTTGAATCCGAAAAACTTGCAGAACAGTTACTTGAGCAAGAACCTAAAAATGAAGATGTTAAAATAAATGCTCTTGCAGTTTTAATTGATTCAGAGTCAGCTCAGGGCAAATATAATGAGAGCGAAGTACATGCAGAAGAATTGCTGAAACATGATATTAATAACGATATTAGAATAAGTGTTCTAGCAGGTTTAATTGATTCAGAGACGGCTCAAGGAAAATATAATGAGAGCGAAGTACATGCAGAAGAATTGCTGAAATATGATATTAATAACGACACTAAAATGCAGGCGTTGTGGAATTTATGCGTTGCAGAAGCTTCTCAATCAAATCAAACAAAATTTGCTGAAGCTGAAGAACATGCAAACCAATTAATAGAATTAAGCCCAAAACATGGACATTTCTTGCTGGGTGTAATTTACTATAACACAAAGGATATTAATAATTTAGATAAGGCAAAGAGCGAACTTCTAAAGGCTAAAGAACTAAATGCACCTAATATGGATGCAGTTAACAATATATTATCTAATATTGAAGAGATGCAGAAGAGTAAGTAAGTTTTAGATTTAGAAAGGTTTTTGACTCTCTTAGAAATAGGTTCTATGCAATAGTTGGGGTAGAACTGTAAAATGAAATATTATTTGAAGGTTCAATCATTTTAAAGGTGATTGGATCTTTGTTAGATTTAATCTTGCTTTCGATTAATATACTCAAACTTCGCACATAAAAATTTATTTGTGCGGTAGAATTATCAATGGTTTGTTGCCAAATTAACTCGAAAGTATAGTTGATGCTTACATTGTGCACTTTCGAGTCTCAAAAAACACAAGCGTTTTTTGCCGCCGCACACATTCACCATCTATGGTTCAAAGTGTGCTAAAACCGAAATCGTGTCGGTTTTTCGGCAAAAATGCTTAGAGCTTGCTGAACAATTTAAACATAAATGAATACTAAAATCTTATTCAGCAAGCTTTACTCATCCAACTAATTCTTACAATTATTCCTAACCCAACTTTCCATTAATAATGCTACCACACCTGATATTACTAAGCTTTAATAGGTATATACAATTATTTTATAAGGATTTAGCAGAAATAGTGGAATACATATCTGCAAATTTGAGTAATCCTATAGCGGCGAATAATTTGATTGATAGGGTTGAAAAAGCTATTTTTGACCGATTGGGACATGCAGAAGCATTTGAAATATATCAAACTATAAAAGAGAGAAGATATCAATATTATAAATCAAGAAACTCCTTGCTTTATCTACTTAAAAAATCCAGAGAATGTAGATAAAACAAGGAGTTTTGGGATTTTAGGTGAAGACATTATTTTTAAAGTTAATTATCGTTAAAAGTCTTTGTTTTTATGTGAATTACCTTCAAACTTTCTATAAATGCTAAGACCTATCGCAATTAACTTTTATCATATCAACAAAATACTTATGAAAGCTTAGATCTTCTGTCAGTTCTGGATGGAAAGAGGTAACTAGCATGTTTTCCTGTCTGCATGCCACGATGTTTTCATTTACACGCAATAGAACCTCTACATTTGGGGCTGTATCAACCACATATGGAGCACGTATAAACACCAGCGGTATTTCATTAGGTGATATTTCAGGCAGATTTACAGTGATGGAGAAGCTGCCTAGTTGCCTCCCGTAGCCGTTTCGCATAACTTCAATATCCATTACCTCCAGATGGCGACTTTCATCATTGCAGAGCTTTTTTGCTAGAATAATCATGCCGGCACAGGTTCCCCACACAGGCATTCCAGCTAGTATTCTTGATTTCAGAGTATCTGTCAAATCAAAATCCACTAGAAGCTTTCCGATTGCTGTGCTTTCGCCGCCTGGGATAATTAATGCATCAATAGCTTCAATTTCATTTTTATATTTAACTACACAGGGCTGTATATTTTCAAACTTACCAAGCTTATCAATATGCTCTGAAACAGCACCTTGCAAGCCTAAAACACCTACTTTTTTCATAGTGAGATACCTCGAATAATTTTTTGTACAACCTCAGAATTTACTATTCTTTATGGCTGAAATAAATAAGGCTTGCTCAATAGCCTTATTACCATCCTCTTGAAGCCAATAGACTATTCCCAGACAATTCTCTCACATCAAGTGAATCCATAGCAGTTCCCAGTTCCTCAGATACTTCGGCAATAATTTGAGGATCCTTGTAATAAGTAGTTGCTTTAACAATTGCCGCAGCTCTTTTTGCAGGGTCAGAGGACTTGAAAATACCTGAGCCAACAAACACTCCGTCACAGCCTAGCTGCATCATTAAAGCAGCATCAGAAGGTGTTGCAATTCCACCAGCAGCGAAATTTATCACAGGTAATTTCCCGTTTTCGTGAACATACAAAATCAGGTCGTAGGGAGCACCAAATTCTTTTGCAATAGTCATTAATTCCTGTTTAGAAGCACTTTGAACCTTTCTGATATCAGTAGTTACTGTTCTCATATGTCTAACGGCTTCCACCACATTTCCTGTACCTGCTTCGCCTTTAGTTCTTATCATTGAAGCACCTTCTCCGATTCTTCTCAAAGCTTCTCCTAAATTTTTAGCACCGCAAACAAAGGGCACTTTAAAGCCGTGCTTGTCAATATGAAATTCTTCATCAGCAGGAGTCAATACTTCGCTTTCATCTATGTAATCAATATTCAAGGCTTCTAAAACCTGAGCCTCAACAAAATGACCTATTCTGACCTTTGCCATTACAGGAATGGAAACAGCACTTTGAATTTCTTTTATCATTTTGGGGTCAGACATTCTTGCAACTCCACCCATTTTTCTAATGTCAGAGGGAACTCTTTCAAGTGCCATTACAGCAACCGCACCTGCTTTTTGAGCAATTTCCGCTTCTTTTGCGTTTACAACATCCATTATTACTCCGCCTTTTAGCATTTGAGCGAGGTTTTTATTTAACTCATATCTTTCAGTCATAGATAATCTCCTTTACACTATTAGAATTTTTGAGTATACTTAATTGTATCGAAACAGATAAGTATAATTTTAAATTAATTTTGAATATTTTTACACAACATATATTGTATGTCAATACAATTTCATAAATTTGGAGGAAACATGATAAGCGTAACGATACAATTAACGGAAACAGATCAACCTAAGTATATGCAGCTATTTGATTATTTAAAGAAATTAATTGCTGAGGGACAATTGAAACCAGGAGAAAAGCTGCCAACAATTAGAAGCTTTGCACAAATGTTAGAGGTCAATAATGTTACCATTATCAATGCTTATAAGCAGCTAGAAAATAATAAATATATCACCGCTAAAAAGGGAAGCGGCTATTACGTATCAGGCAGCAAAACTCATAAAGAGGAGATATTATCTTCAAGTGATATAGGTATATCAGATAAGGCTTCTGTTATTAATTTTGCAAGTGCTACACCGCATCCTTCAATTTTCCCTATAGAATCCTTTAAAGAATGTATAAATGAAGTTATAGAGAGGGATAAGGGCTTTGCTTTTGGATATCAGGACAGTAAAGGCTTCAAACCTTTAAGAAAATCTTTACATACTTACTTGGATAAAAAATACTCTATAAAAATGGAAAATGAAGACAATATTCAAATTGTATCAGGGGCACAGCAGGGAATAGATTTAATTGGAAAGGTGCTGTTAAATCCTGGTGACTATGTTATTACTGAAAATCCAACCTATGATGGAGCAATAGCTGTTTTTAAATCAAGGGGAGCAAGAGTTGTGGGAGTTAAGCTTGAACAAGATGGAATAGATCTAATTGATTTGGAAAAGAAAATTAGAATATGTAAGCCTAAGCTGATTTACGTTATGACAAGCTTTCAAAACCCTACTACAATATCTTATTGCCAGTATAAGCTCAAAGAACTCCTTTGTCTGGCTAAGAAGTATAATACTTATATTGTTGAAGATGATTCTATGTCGGATCTTTGCTATGAAAACATAAGGAATGGAACACTAAAAGCTTTAGATACAAAAAATGAATATGTGCTATTTTTAAAGAGCTTTTCAAAAATTTTGATGCCAGGATTGAGAGTTGGTTGCATGGTTATTCCTGATTTGCTGATTAGTGATTTTACTAAAATAAAACATGCCAGTGATATTTCTTCCTCTGGGCTTATACAAAGGTCGCTAGATAGATATTTCCAGAGCGGAAAATGGGAGGAGCATCATAATTACATGAGAGAAATATATAAAGGAAAATATGAGTTTATGCTTAGCAGACTAGAAAAATTAAGTTCCTGTGGCATCAAGTACAAAAAGCCAAATGGAGGCTTGTATTTCTGGATTAGAGTACCAAAGTATATGTCAGCTACAGAAATATATAATGAGTGCAAGGACAATGGACTTTTATTTATACCTTCAAGTGTTTTTTACGACATTAATAATGAAAGCAGGGATGATTTTATCAGGCTGAGCTTTGCATCATCAGATATAGAGCAGATAAGAGAGGGTATGACAATTTTAGAGCAATGTCTAGAAAAAAAGTTAACTTTGTACTAAATGGCTGAGTCATAATGGTTGTAATTTACAATAGAAGGGTTACTGGGAAAAGTCTGATGAAAAGTGTTATTATTTGAAAAACAAAAATCGCATCATTAGTAATGTATTGACTTATATTTTCTAAACAGCTTGTTGCGCCCATAGAATTTTTTATAGATACTATGGGTTAGACCATAGTCAATTATCAGTGGCACATTATTTATAATTCCCCAGCTGGAAACTCTGAATAAGTCGTTTCTACTTAAGTCATTATCATGTATGTCGCTGATAATAAGCTTATCTTTATTAAAGAGTGATTTGATACTATTTACGTTATAATACTTTAAAACAGTGCTAATATTTTTGATTCTTTTTGCCTTTGGCATAATCAGAAAGCGATAATCTTCTGATACTGCTACAATTTCTGCAAAAAGACTGGATTTGTGGATTAAATAGGTTTTGTATTCAGCTTCATTTTGAAAAATTCCCCTTATACTCTTAGCAATCTTAACAACAAAGCCATCATTTAAATCATAGACTATTCTTGATGAGCCTATGCCTATTCTACGGTGTTTGCCACTTTTTATATTTAAAATTATGTCTTTATAATCATAGTCCATAATTATCTCATTTCCCGTTTAAATCACATTACATTGTATTCATGTAATTAAATTTGTGTGATTTTTTAAGACTTCGGGAGCAACTACACAATGATAAATTTAAAGGGGTCGAATTCGACTCCTTTAGAAATCAAGCTGTTTCAAAGAATAATTGTTTGTACAAAAGCATTTTATTTTAGTTGTTTGAATTGTAACATCACAAGTTCAAGCAGAATAAAATTTTAAACCAATTACCTTGACGAAAATATATCGTTGATGTATTATAAATAATAATTGTAAAGAAATTTTTCCATATTTAATGGGAAGGATTAATAAATGAATATGTTAAATAATAATGATGACTGGAAAGAGTAAAAAACAGTTGACTTCAAAGAGAGTGAGAGCTTGGTGAAATCTCATAGGCAAAGGTTTTTGAAAATCATCCATGAGTTGCAGCCTGAAATGATTTTTAGTGTAAGGTGTGCCGGTGAATAGCCGTTATAGAATGAAGTGATTGTTGCCATGCTTAAAGCATTGTTAGCTTGTAAGTTAGCGTTGTTTTTATTAGCATGTTACAAATAAATTGGGTGGTACCGCGAAATAGCCTCGTCCCTATGTGGAACGGGGCTTTATTATATTCTAAAGAAGTATTAGCTTTAAACATGCGAAGTTTAGATTTCGTGCATTCGTCGTTTTCTTCGCATATAGAAAAAAGTTTGTACGAACTTTGTACATTTTCGAGTAGGGAAAGCCACAAGGTATCACTTAATAATATAAGTGCTGTATAGTAGTTTTTTACTGGTGTGAGGAATGATATAAAGTTTTGGTTAGAAATTATTGCCGAAATACAAGTGAAGCTTATAAGGTTTATACTTAAAAAGCAGAAATATTGACTATCAATAAGAATTAATGAAAATTAAATTATAATATGGAGGAAACAAAATGCCAGAAGATTATGGAAAGACCTTAAATCTGCCACAAACAGATTTCCCAATGAGAGCAAATTTGCCTCAAAGAGAGCCTGAATTCCTTAAAAAGTGGGAAGAGATGGACATATATAATAAGCAACTAAAGAAAACAGAGGGAAAACCTACTTTTATACTCCATGATGGACCTCCTTATGCAAATGGTGGAATCCACTTGGGAACTGCACTTAATAAGATTTTGAAGGATATAGTTGTTAAATACCACAGCATGGCAGGCTATCAAACGCCTTTTGTTCCAGGCTGGGACACTCATGGACTTCCAATCGAGCAAAGAGCTATCAAAGAGCTTGGACTAAAGAGACACGAGGTAGGACCTGTTGTCTTCAGAGAAGCTTGCGAAGGCTTTGCAATGAAATATCTGAATATTCAAAGAGATGCCTTTAAACGCCTTGGTGTAAGAGCAGATTGGGAGAACCCATATGTTACATTAAAGCCTGAGTTTGAAGCAAAACAAGTAGAAGTGTTTGGAAAAATGGCAACAAACGGACATATTTATAAGGGGCTAAAGCCTGTTTACTGGTGTCCTGAATGTGAAACTGCATTGGCAGAAGCTGAAATTGAATATGCTGATGACACCACAGTTTCAATATATGTAAAATTCCAGATTAGAGACGACAAGGGAATATTTGAAGGGGTTGCGGATAAGGAGAAGGTTAATTTTGTTATTTGGACAACAACAACTTGGACATTACCTGCTAACCTTGCAATCTGTTTAAATGAGAATTTTGAGTATTCATTGGTTAAAGCAAATGACGAATATTATGTATTTGCAACTGAATTGGTTGAAAAAACTATGAAGGCTGCAGGCATAACAGAATATGAAACTGTTGCTAAATATCAAGGCAAAGACTTAGAAAGAATACAATGCAGACATCCCTTCTTAGATAGAGACTCAATGGTAATTGTTGGGGACCACGTAACACTGGAAGCTGGTACAGGATGTGTTCATACTGCTCCTGGACATGGTGTAGAGGACTACATTGTATGTCAAAAATATAAGGAAATTCCAGTAATTGTACCTGTTGACAGCAAAGGTGTAATGACAGAGGAAGCTGGACCATTTGCAGGAATGTTCTACAAAAAGTCAAATGGAGCTATTTTGGAAAGATTGACACAGGATGGAAGGTTGTTGGCTTCAGAGAAAATCACTCACCAATACCCACATTGCTGGAGATGCAAGGATCCTATAATCTTCCGTGCAACTGAACAGTGGTTTGCATCCATTGATGGCTTCAGAGAACAATCACTTCAGGCTATTAAAGGCGTTAAATGGGTTCCGGAGTGGGGCGAGGAAAGAATATCAAACATGGTAAGAGATAGAGGGGACTGGTGTATTTCCAGACAGAGAACTTGGGGCTTGCCTATTCCGATATTCTATTGTAAGGAATGTGGAAAAGAATTAATTAATGACGCTACTATAAAAGCAGTTGCAGACCTATTTAGAGAAAAGGGCTCAAATGCTTGGTATGCTTTAGAAGCGTCTGAAATATTGCCAGCAGGCACTAAATGTGAATGTGGACATTCTGATTTTACAAAAGAAAACGATATTATGGATGTTTGGTTTGACAGTGGTTCTAGTCATGTTGCTGTACTAGAAAACAGAGAGGGACTATCATCTCCAGCAGATTTATATTTAGAAGGAAATGACCAGCATCGTGGTTGGTTCCAGTCCTCACTTTTAACATCTGTAGCTACAAAAGGAAATGCACCATTTAAAACAGTTCTGACTCATGGATATGTTGTAGATGGTCAAGGTAGAAAGATGTCAAAGTCAATGGGTAATGGTATTGACCCTGCTGATGTTATTAAAGAATATGGTGCTGATATATTGAGAATTTGGGTTGCTTCATCTGACTATACAGCGGATATCAGAATCTCAAAGGATTTATTAAAGCAATTATCAGAATCCTATAGAAAAATAAGAAACACTGCTAGATATATCTTGGGAAATATAAATGGTTTCGACCCCAATAACGACAGTGTTGACTACTCAGAGCTTTGTGAATTGGATAGATGGGCACTTTACAAGCTAACTATGCTTAACAAAAAAGTAACTGAAGCTTATAAGTCATATGAATTCCATACAATGTTCCATGCAATACACAATTTCTGCGTTGTTGATATGAGTAATTTCTATCTTGATATAATTAAGGATAGACTATATACTTCAAAGGTGGATTCAAAGGAAAGAAGAGCAGCACAAACTGTTATGTATGAAATATTACATGCGTTAGTATTAATGCTCACACCAGTACTTGCATTTACAACTGAAGAAATATGGCAGTTTATGCCTCATAGAGCTAGTGACGATACTGAAAGTGTACAGTTAAATAATTGGCCTGAAATAAATGAAAAATATATTGACAAGGCATTGGCTGAGAAATGGGATAGAATACTAGCACTTCGTTCAGATGTTTCAAAAGTTTTAGAGGTTGCAAGAGCAAATAAAACAATTGGTCACTCATTAAATGCAAAGGTTACTATATTTGCTGATGGTGCAGATTACGAATTTATAAAGAGCATAGAAGATGAGTTGGTTACAATATTTATTATCTCTGATGTTTCAGTTAAGAGCTTGGCAGAAGCTACAGCAGAAGCACAAAAGGGTGATGAAATGCCTAATATAAAGATTGCCGTTGAACAAGCACCTGGTGACAAATGTGAAAGATGCTGGATGTATAGCGAATATGTAGGTAAGGATGATAAACACCCAACTCTATGTAAGAGATGTGCAGATGTAGTTGAATAAATGAAGGCTTTATATTGCTGAACAGTTAAAAACAAGTGGGACGGAACTTGCACGGGCATATTTCGTCCCAAAAGTCTATTATCCAATACTTAATAATTTTGTTTGGGGGAGCAGCAATGATAAGACATACAGTAAATTTAAAAGAGAGAAGTTATCCAATATACATTACAACAAGCTTTGATGAATTTGGGAAAACAGTACTATCTCTTAGAACAGGAAGTAAGATTTTAATTGTCACTGATGAAAATGTTGATAAATTCTATTCAGATGTATGTATAAAAGAGCTTGAGAAGAGTGGATTTGAGGTGTATAAACATGTTCTAATACCTGGTGAAGAACATAAAACCTTAGAAGCTGTGTATAGTATATATCAAAAGCTAGTTGAGCATAAGTTTGATAGAACTGGTACTTTAGTTGCTCTTGGCGGAGGTGTAGTTGGTGATATTACTGGCTTTGCAGCAGCTACCTATATGAGAGGAATAAACTTTGTTCAGGTTCCAACCACTCTTTTATCTCAGGCAGATAGTAGCGTTGGAGGAAAAACAGGTGTTGATTTTGATGGACATAAAAATGTTATAGGGGCATTCTATCAGCCTAAATTGGTATTTATTAATGTACACACCATTAAAACACTCCCAAAACGTGAGGTTTCAGCAGGCTTGGCAGAGGTTATAAAGCATGGGCTTATATTAGATGTAGAGTACTGTGAATATATTAAGGATAATGCACAAAAAATCTTTAATTTTGATGAAAATGTGCTGCAATATTTAGCCAAAAAGAATTGCTCAATAAAAGGCAGTGTC
The DNA here is from genome assembly GCA_023398105.1 of Bacillota bacterium. Classification (GTDB taxonomy): domain Bacteria; phylum Bacillota; class Clostridia; order Acetivibrionales; family DSM-1351; genus Ruminiclostridium. Next base: position 13,797 of record JAEWST010000180.1, read on the forward strand.
GTTGAGGCAGACGAAAAGGAAAGCGATTTGAGGGCAATACTGAATTTTGGACACACAATTGGTCATGCTATAGAAACAGTACAGAATTTTGAGCTTTTGCATGGTGAATGTGTTGCTATTGGAATTGTTGGTGCATACAGGCTAGCATATTATTTAGGTGTTGTAACTGAGGTAATGGTTGAGAAGGTAAAGGAAATACTCCAAAAACTGGAGCTGCCCATTTCGTTGCCTGAATTAGATGTTGAAAAAGTTTATAGTCATATTTTTTATGATAAAAAGGTGAAAGACAATAAGCTCAAATTCGTTTTGCCACGCAGAATTGGAGAGGTATTCCAGTGTAACATTGAGGATAGCGAATTAATTAAAAAGGTGTTGTTGGATTTGTCGAGATAGTGTACTATTAAAAGTCAATTACGGTTCAAAGCCATTATGAAAAATACCGTTAGCTAAGTCTGTGGCTTCGTAGGCACAATTAGGTAAAGCAGGCAACTTATCCTCCACAAATGCATCTTATCCAATATTTCTTGTTTCAAGAGTAATTTGCTTTTATACTTGGAGCATAAATAGAAATAAATTTGGAGGTTGTATTTATGGGAATAATTACACTAGTTTCATTAATCGTGCTGGAAACAGTTTTTCTTGTTTGGTCGATCAGAACAAGGAACAACCACAGAGAAGAAAAAGGAATTATCAGTATGGTCTTGCTGGTGCTTTTCGTATTGTTGCTTATTACTGGGGGCTTAGAATGGAGCTTTCGCTATATTATGATATTGCTCGTTCTAGTGATACAGGCTATTATGGGTGCGGTCATACTCTTAAGAAAAAGAGAAAAAGATTATAGGTTAAGAAAAAACATCCTACGATTCATAAGGAACTGTTTTATCTTTACATTTGCTCTGTACTTTGCCATTCTTTTTCCGCAATACGAACAGCCACAAACAACTGGCAACTATGAAGTGGGGACAGCAAAATATACCTGGGTGGATAACAGCCGGACGAATGAATTCTCACAAACTGGCGAGAATAGATCCTTGACGGTGGAATGCCCTTTCCCCAATAAACTAGACACCTGAAACTCGTTATTTCTTCTTTTTTCATAGAGTATCGTAATATTTCATTTTTTATGCTGCTTTTGCTTTTTGCAATGTATTATTATAATATTCTTCAGG
>JAEWST010000026.1 GCA_023398105.1 Bacillota bacterium
GGCAAGAAAATGTCCCTCGCTTCTATAAGTGGCGGGTACTACATTGGTTATCAGGCGTTATAATAATTTAAAAATTGAATAAAAATAAAGAGAGATTAGTATCAGAATTAGATTAATAAAGGAGGAAAATATTGAAGCAAGAACTTATAAGTGAAATAAAAAGCTACATTAGTCAAATAATTGACTTGAAACGTGAGTTCTCAGATAATGAAATAAATGAAATGATAACAAAAGCAGTATTTGAAAAATCAAAACAATATGTTATAAAATCCGATGAGAAAAAGGAGATAATTGATACTGTATTTAATTCATTTCGCAGGCTGGATATATTGCAGCCAATATTAGATGATACTGAAATAACTGAGATAATGATTAATGGTCCTAACGATATTTTTATAGAGAAAAATGGTAAAATAACAAAACTTGAATTAGGGTTTGAATGTGCTGACAAATTAGAAGACATTATTCAGATAATGGTTACAACTGTGAATAGAATTGTAAATGAGTCTACACCTATTGCTGATGCCCGACTTAAGGACGGATCAAGAATAAATGTAGTGCTGCCGCCAATTGCGTTAAATGGTCCAATTGTAACAATACGGAAATTTCCAGAAAAACCAATAGACGTTAAAAAGCTTATAGAGCGTAACTCATTAACATTAGAGGCAGCAGAATTTTTAAAAATGCTTGTTATAGCAAAATACAATATATTTATAGCAGGAGGTACTGGGTCTGGAAAGACGACATTCTTAAATGCATTATCAAATTTTATTCCAAAGGATGAAAGAATTATAACCATTGAAGACTCAGCAGAGCTTCAAATCTTAAATATTCCAAACTTGGTAAGACTAGAAACCAGAAATGAAAATTTAGAGGGCAAGGGTGAGATTACAATTAGGGATTTAATTAAAACCAGTTTGCGTATGAGGCCCGAAAGAATAATAATTGGGGAAGTAAGAGGTGCAGAAGCAATTGATATGCTGCAAGCAATGAACACTGGACATGATGGCTCTTTATCCACAGGTCATGCAAATTCCACAGAAGATATGCTTTCAAGGCTAGAGACAATGATACTTAGCTACTCGGCATTGCCCATTGAAGCGGTCAGAAAACAGATAGCGTCTGCAATTGACATAGTTATTTTCCTTTCAAGGCTTAGGGATAAATCAAGAAGAACAATTGAAATATCAGAAATTGTAGGCATGGAAAACAATCAAATAAAACTCAATCCTCTTTTTGTTTTTGAGGAAACCTTCCAATCTAATCAAGACTCTTCTAATTCAATAATAGGTTCTTTAAAAAGAACTACAAATCCATTATTCAACAAATCAAAATTAATTAATTCTGGAATATACACTCAAGACGGAATAAGTATGCGAACAAGGGAGGAAGTCTCTTGATTGAGTATGATTCATATGATATGAGCATAAGGATGAAGATTATGTATTCCTTAATGGCAGCCATATTAATTTTTGCTGTTTCATATTTGTTCTATAGAAATCTATTATTTTCTTTAATTCTATGCCCGTTTGGAATTATATATCTGAAAGTAAAGCAAAAGCAAATAATTACTAAAAGGAGAATGGAACTCAATTTACAATTCAAAGACCTATTGATGTCGTTAGCAGCTTCTCTGAGTGCAGGAAGAGCTTTGGAAAATGCTTTTGAAAGTGCACTTGAGGACTTGTTTGTACTTTATCCAAGTGATGAAGCTTATATTATAAAAGAAACGAAAGTTATAATACACAAGCTATCCTATAATATTACAATTGAAGAGGCAATAAGTGATTTTGCAAAACGATCTGATTTAGAGGATATTATGAATTTTGCTGATGTGATAACAATATGCAAAAGATCAGGAGGAAATCTCATAGATGCATTAAAGAATTCAGCAACAATAATTAGTGATAAAATTGAGATAAAGCAAGAGATAGATACTCTTTTGTCCTCTAGAAAGTTTGAACAAAAGATATTAAATGTTATGCCAATAGGTATGGTTTTAATTCTTTCAATAACAGCTCAAGAATATATAGAGCCTGTTTTCACAACATTTCAAGGAAGAGCTGCAATGACAGCTTCCTTGATATTGCTTACAGCTTCATTTTTTATTTCCAATAAAATCATGAGTATAAGATTGTGAGGAAATATGTTAATTGTTAATTTGTTTACTTTACTGGTAATAGTATTATTGCTGGCTGCATTCTGCACAATTCTATATAAGCATGGCATGTCTTACTCTGAACATGTTGAGGCTTTGAAGCAGAAGGATTTCAAACTAAAAGCATTTTTACCTTTTGGACTCTATATTTTAGATAAATATAGTTATTCATATAATTCAAATTATGACAGAAGAATTCTTAATACAATTAGTGAAGTATATGGACAAGAATATTCTGCATTCTATATTAGAATATTTCATGCAAACAAAGTTATATTAGTTTTTCTAGGGTTGATATGTGAGCTATTAGCTGGCGTATTCTCACAATATCAAGGTGTATTATTGGTGTATTTATTTCTGTTGTTTAGTGTGCTAATAATATCGGAGGATTTAAAGCTAAAAAATAGACAGAAAAAAAGAAGACTAGAAATACAATTAGAATTTCCAGATTTTATAAATAAACTAACGCTATTAATTAATGCAGGTATGACAATGTCAAAAGCCTGGGAAAAAATATCAGCAGATTGCAGTAAAATGGGTGATTTCTATGCAGAAGTGAATAAAACAGTTATTGATATAAAAACTGGAAAGAGTGAGGCAGAAGCCTTCAGTCAATTTGCTAAAAGAGTTAAGACACCTGAAATATCTAGACTTATGTCAACTATAGTGCAGAGTACAAAAAGAGGTGGAAATGACCTTGTATTATCCTTAAGGCTTCTGTCAAATGAATGTTGGGATATGCGAAAAAATGCCATTAAAAGGCTTGGAGAGGAAGCTTCAACAAAGCTGCTAATCCCAATGATAATTATGTTTTTTGCAATAATTATAATAGTTATAACTCCAGCAATCATTTCAATGCAAGGTATTTAAAGGCTTTAGCCGATAGTAATTGACTCCATGCCATTTATATAGCTGTTTAGGTAAACTACAGGACATGGACTTAGACTTGCTAAAATTAAGATAAATTTAAGGAGGTAAAGTATGAACGGTACACTAAAAAGATTTATTACTGAAGAGGATGGAATGGGAACAGTTGAAGTGATTATTATTATTGCTGTTCTTGTAGGTGTGGCTTTGTTATTTAGGAATCAGCTAATAAAATTTGTAAATAGCATAATAGAGAATCTTTTTCCTGACGGAAGCCAGCTTGAAAACAATACTGGAACACAAGTAAAACTAAAGGGAACGAACTAAAATATCCCCCACTTCTATAAGTGAAACGTAAAACAAAGGAAGGCAATGAGGAGAAAAAATGTTTTGGGTAGCCAAGAATTTAAAATTGTTCAATAAAAGGGGTAGCTTTACAGTGGAAGTAGCTATTGTTTTTTCAGTGGTATTTATGCTTGTTGCTGCATTAGTATATATTTTTATGATAATGTACCAGTATGCATTTCTTCAAAGTTCTGCAAATAAAGCGTCAAATGTTGGAGAGTATTATTATTCTAATAAATATGGCACAGAGTGCAATTCAAAGATAAATTCAGATTTGTATTGGAGAATGTTTGATACAAAAGCATCAAACAAAAAGAAGTTACTAAACAAATATATTTTTCAAAGCCTTGAGAAGTCAATTGTTGACGTAGATGGATATTCTGATAATTCTATATCCTATAAGTTCTTATTGAAACAGCTAAATATTAGAATAGAGACTCAATATCCGCTTCCAATTGGCAATATGTTTGAAATGTTTGGTTTGCCTTCAACAATAAAAATGAGAGCTGAAGCTAATTCCAATATCCATGATAATGCTGAGTTTGTGAGAAAATTAGATATTATAACCGATATAAAAAAGTGCATTTCAAATAGTGATAACAAATGGATTGGTAAAGAATCTAAGGTAAATGATGTTTTAGAGAAGTTACTAAAGCACTAAAGAGATGAGGTGATATATAATTTGATTTTAAAAAATGACAAGGGAGCAATAACGGTTTTCATCAGCATTGTGCTGTCAGCTATTTTGTTAGTTGTAGGTGTTTTTACAGATGCTGCAAGGATTAATTTAGCACATTCTCATATCCTAAGAGCAAACAAAACGGCTATTTCTTCTGTATTAGCCTGTTATAATAATCAATTAAAGGAGGAATATGGTCTGTTTGGTGTGTTTCAAGATAATGATACAATACAGGAAAACTATGAGTATTACTTGTCTAAGAACTTAAACATTTATGATAAGCAGGATTTCTTATATGATTTTAATATTGAACAAATTAATATTATTGATGAGTACAATTTAGAAAATAGAGCTCTTTTTGAAAAACAAATAGAAGAGTTTATGAAATATCGTGCACCTTATGAATTGGCGGTTGATTTACTAACCAAAGTTAATGGTATGAAAAGCATTTCAAGTAGCTCTAAAGTGTGTAAAAGAATGATGGACACAGACAAGAAAGCCAGTATAATAGGGGAATTACAGAGTTCTCTTGAGGCTAAAACTAAGAAGATAAGTGAAATGGGCATTACTAATAAAATAAAAGAATTAAAAGAAAGTTTTCTAATCCAAAATGAAAAATATAAAGAACACATAGAAAATATAAATTCAATCAAGAGATTACTTTCATTTGAGACAGATAATAACAAAAAAGAAGAGTTAATCGAGGATGTTAGTAGTTTAAGCAATGAGCTCAATAGTATTATAAGTGTAAAAGAAGAAATAAAAAGCAAAATTCTTGAGCTTATTAATCAATACAAAAGTTTAATTTTCGAAGCTATTGAAAATGCCAAAGATATTTCTGCTAAAAAGAACCATTTATTATATATAATACAAGAAGAAATGGTTTACATAAATAGTTCGGAAGATGGAACAGAAGAAATACAGAAATGCTATGAAAATGATTTGTCAAATATAAAAAGGCTAATTAGTGAAGATAACTGCGAAGAAATTATTGGTAGCTTAAGCAGCAATATAACGAAATGCATGAGTATATCAACAAAGGCAAATTATGATGAGGCAAGTTTTTTATCAGAATTAGACATGATATCTGATGTTGATGTTAATATCAACTATCTATTTAATAAAGCAAAACCTGCTAAGTCAGATGATAAAGACAATAGAGATAATATTGAAAAAACCTTAAAAAGTGTTCTTGGCGTAAAAGATGAAGGTAGGATTATTGAAAGTAGCTTGCTGGAGAAGCTGCCTTCAAGAAAATCAAAAATAGCTGAGGAGCCTGATATTAATAAATTATATAACTTCAGCTTTAATGTGGATAAAAGCATAAGTGCCTATTTGGATGGCTTGTCGACAAATGAAAGTACAATAAGCAATTCTAGCTGGATAAACAATTTTGAAAATATTAGCAAAATAGCTTCGCAGGTAGTTGAAGACATATACATTAACGAGTATATAATGGGAATATTCAAGAATGGTGTTCCTTTGTTAAAAGGTGAAAAGGATTGCGATGCCTATAACCTGAGATCAGAAGACAAAACAAAAAGAGATGGTTACTTTGCTGATTTTGAAGTTGAATATATAATTAATGGAAATAAAAAGGAAGAAAATAATTCACTAATGCTAAAGTCTGAAATATTAGCAATAAGGTTAATATCAAATGCAATACATCTTTATACTGATGCTTCGAAAATGACTAGAATTACAAGTCTTGCAGCTGGACTAAGTTCATGGAATGCTGGTCTTTCTACGCCGCTTATTCAAACTATGATATTATTCTCATGGGCTATGGCAGAAGCAATATACGATGTGGAGCAGTTAACAAATGGAGAAAAAGTACCATTGATTAAGACCCATGAACAATGGAAAACAGATATTTCAGGCACTGTATGCAAAAATAAAGATATGAATATTAAAAATACCTCTTTATCTCTAAGCTATCACGATTATTTGAAGATATTTCTTCTTTTGATGGATAAAGATAAAAAAATAGCTAGGATACAGGATTTAGTGCAGCTTAATATGGGTTTCTCAAATTCAAGTTTTTTGTTAGAGGACTGCAAAATAATGCTAAAGACAAATACAAATATATCTATAAAAAATTTATTTATTTCAATGCCATACTACTCATCGAAATTGAGAGGTACTATATCAAGAACCTATATAAGCGAGGACATGTGCATTGGTTACTACTAAAGAAAAGAACATCCCTATTTTAAAAGCTATAAATGTAGAAATTCGGAAGGCTAAGGGCTCAATTACAGTGGAGTCTGCAATTTTACTGCCTATTTTTATAGCTGCTATTATGACCTTTGTATTTATTATAAAAGTTTATTATGTACATGAAATTGTACAACAGGCCATAACATCAGCTAGTGAGGAAATGAGCCTGTATAGCTTGCTTTATTATGAAACAAATGCAGATGAATTAATTAGTAGTTTAGAGAAATTCGCAAGTTCACAAAAAGCAGATGATGCTTTGGGAAATACGTGGATAGCTCCAATAGTTGAGCAATTAGGAAAGGATGCAAGTGATTATGTAAGAGCTCAGGTGGTTTTAGTACCAATATCTAAAATTTTGGTTAAAAAGAACTTAGAAGTCAGTTATTTCGATAATGTTGATAAAAGGTTGCGATTATTAAATCTAAAGGATGGTTTTGAAGGAATAGATTTTTCAAGCAGTAGGATGTTGGCAGATGATAAAAGCATAGACATAATAATTTGCTATAAAATGTCTTTTCCATTTTTAAAAGAATTCCTACCTGAAATAAAAATAACACAAATGGCTTCAAGCTATGTTTGGGCAGGGGAGGCTGGTGTCAAAGATGCTAGAAAAGAATCAGAAGCTACATGTGTTTGGAATATGAGCAATATAAATCGTGGCAAGGAAATCCGAAAGCTACAGGGAGCAAATCTTCCTTTTAATTTTCCCACAATAGCTATATTTAAGAATGGAATTTCAACAAGTATAAAAAGTCTAAATATTGATGAAGCATACTACAAAAATTCAATTAATCTAAAAAAGAAGCTGCTACTGTATATTAATAAGCTTGAAGAATTTGAAGGAGGTGAAAGTGGAGGAATAAAAGTTGAAAAATGGCAGGTTTATAAAAAAGAACTGAGATTGATAATCCCAGAAACTGAACTGATGGCAAATCAACAGCAAACAATAAATGAGTGCATACAAGTGGCAAGAAAAAAGGGCATAGATTTGGTTATTATAAAGGCATATGGAAAAGAGCAAGACGAGCAGACTGCATCTGATAGTGCAAAAACCAAAAAGGGGAATTTAAAAGAATGAAAAGAAAAGTTGTAGCTATGGCACTATGCTTTGTAATTTGGTTAGCAACTATTTTGTATGAAATAATTTATGTAGAAACTAGATTAGACACTATTGTTATTATTGCTTTAATTACTATACAATTAGTGGCTTCTATAAATGATTTATATAACAAAACTATATCATTAAAGTTGTTGTTTATAGGGATGTTAATGGGCTATGCAGGCTTTTTATGGCTCTATCAAGCTGATGTTATAAGAAATCAAATATTAGGCGGTGTGGCTGCGTTTTTAACTATGGCACTATTAATGGTATTGTCAAAGAGCCAGATTGGAGGAGGGGACTTGTGGTTGATGACAGTGACAGGCTTTTTTACTGGAATATATTCATGCTTTAGCATATTATTTGTTTCCATAACATTAGCAGGAATATGTTCACTAATGCTATTGATTACTAAAAAAGTTGATAGAAGAACTGAAATTCCCTTTGCTCCTTTTATATTGATTGCTACAGTAGTTCTTATGTTTAGCCAATAATCCATATTAAGTTACTGAGAAGTAACGAGTAATTTAATCAGAAAGGTGAATTAATTTGATTTATAGTTTAAAAAATGATTTTAAGGTTTTATATGAGAATGATTCTACATCAAACTACCTAGTCTTAAAAACAAATATTGATAAAGAGCTATTTAATTATCAAGCACAAATGTTGTTGCACAATAAGCTAAAGGGTTTTTTAGATTTTAATATGAATCGCATAGGAGATGAGCTTAATTGCTTTTATAATATTACTTCAAAGTGTACTTTAGTAGCTTTTTTATCACGAAAGTACTTTACTCGTGATGAATTTCTAAAAACTATTCTTAGTATTATTAACAATATATATCAGCTGAAAAATTATTTGCTTTATGATAGTAATATTTTATTGGATGATAACTTCGTTTATGTAGAACCTGATAGCAATGATATATACTTTGTATACTTACCCTTTGAAGATTGTAAAAGTGATATTAAGGCTTTCTTTGCAAAGCTTATTTTTCAGCTTGTGAAATTTAATGATGAATACAGTGATAATTATATTCAAAAAATACTAGAAATTATTAAAAGTGATAATTTTAGCTTGTACAGCTTTAAATTACTTATTGAAGGTCTTTTGTGTGAGAGCGTAAAGAATCCTACAACGTTTGCTAGAGACTATGAAAATGAGGCAAGCAATATTGAAAATAGCAAAATCAAAAAAAATAAGGCTGTGACAAAAAAGAATAAGCTAGATAAGACATTAGGCAATTGGCTTAGTGAAGACAAGCCAGAGCTTGATAAGAGCAAAACAATTAAATCAGAAATAAAAGCATCAAGAGATTTAAATACAGAAAAAACAAAAAATGCCATTCTAAAAGCTGATAAAACCAGTGCTGATGAAGCTATATTTAATAAAGGAAATTTCAGAATTCCAAATTCTCATAAGTTAAATAAAAAAGATATTATAACTCATGATCAATTTGAAGAAATAGAATGTGTTAATGACAAAGATTGCAATAAGAAAAATAAAACCATAAATATGTCATTTCTGGTTATAATTCTCCTTCAGCCGTTATTGATAGCATGTTTTATTTTTATAATAAATAGTCAATTTATCAGGCTTTCAGACAACCCCAAAGCCACAGTCATTATACTAATATTAATATTTTTGGGCATTGATATTCTGACACTTAGAATCATTAATGAAAAAACAAATAAAGCTGGTGGAACATCATTATTTAAGAAAGAAATAGAGGTTACTGATGATAATAAGCCATTACAAATTATTTCTAATATGATGAAAAGAACAGAAGTATATAAAAATCAAGAGAATATTGTTAATAAAGCAGAAGAACGGCAAAATGAAGTTATCGAAAATTATAGCGGAGAAACAGTAATAATTAAGAAACCTAAATTGTTTGAAAATCCTTATTTAAAGGCTAAAGAAGGAAATGAAGTAATACAAATTAGTAAAAAAAGCATACTCATTGGCAGAATGGGAAATTTTGTGGATTATATAATAAACAGCAGTGCAATAGGTAAAATTCATGCTGAAATATTACAGGAGGGAGAAAATTTTTATGTTATGGATTGCAACTCAAAAAATGGTACGTTTCTTAATGACAATAGAATACTGCCTAACACAAAAAATAGCATAAGGAATAATGATATACTGAGATTTGCTAATAGAGAATATGTATTTTTCAATTGTGAGAAAGGCTAAAAGAAGCTAAGCTGATAATTTCAATAGTATTTACTAGAGATAATTACGGTTAAAAGCCATCGTCACTGTCAAAAACCATCATGTTCGTCAAATTTATTTTTCGAGCAAGAACTATAGTCTAATAAGAACGGATATTTAGCCGATATTAATTGACTTTTATACTTAATGTGGAGGTTATTATGGTTAGATATATTATTCTAATTTGCTTACTTATTCTCTCGGTAATAAGTGATATAAAATACTCAAAAATTAAAAACATTTATGTAATACCTGCGGCTATTTCTGGACTATTTATAAATACTTTCGAACACGGATTTGAAGGGCTTAAATTGAGTCTATTTGGAGTGTTAGTGCCAATATTGCTTTTAGGGCTTTTATTTAATTTAAAACTAATAGGAGCAGGAGACCTAAAACTGTTCAGTGCCATTGGGGCACTTTTGGGATGTGAATTTATTTTATATGGTATGGCATATTCATTTGTTTTTGCAGGGATTGTAGCTTTATTAAGTTTATTGCGAAATAAAAATGAAACCTATTGTGTAAATTCTGATTTGTTGAAGTTTTTGAAAAGCATATTCTTCCATTTTTATATAGATATCAAAATGTGCTGTCTTAATTCTTCCACATATATTAAGAGCAATAACAAAAGACATATTATAAGGCTTTCACCCTCTATTGCCATAGGGACGTGCCTTCAAGTACTTCTCTCTTTCTTTGAAGCAGTTAAATGAAAACCAACAAATGTACTTAACTGAATTAGTAATGAAATGTTAAGTTTTATTAAAAATTTTATTAAAGATATTCTTTTGAAGGAGAAAAAGATGTATAATATAAAAGATAAAACCTACTCAGAGTATTGACTAGAGAGGGGCTAATAATGCCAAAAATTGTTGAGTATTCTTATGGGAAACTTTTTAAATATACTATGAAAGCAATAAATCCAATAAAGAAAGCAGTTATGACAACAGAATGCTTTGTGCATAAGGCTATAAATATACAGGCTTTATTGATACTAAAGAATGATAAAAAGGCAGAACAGTATGAGCTTTTTTTAGATTATATTACTGATTTAAATTTAGGGGTTGTATGGGCAGATCAGGATTTTAAGAGCTCTGGGCATTTTTATAATCCAGTTAAAGAACGAGGTCTTTATGGAAACACAAATGCACTTACACTTGCTAAGAATTATTACGCTTTTGCTATTAGCTTTTGGAATTCTCGTGACATAAAGAAGGCGATGTTTTTTTTAGGGGCAGCAGCTCATTTAGTACAGGATATGACTGTACCTCAGCATGCTAACATAAAGCTTTTACAAGAGCATCATAAGTTTGAGAAGTTTGTAAGAGATACATTTTACCATTCTCCTGATTATCTTGTATCTGACAAGGGTTGTTACCTACGTAGTATTGAGGACTTTATAACTCATAATTCAGTATGTGCAATAAAGGCGAATAAATTATTGAGTCGAATTGAAGATGAAAATGAGAGGTTTTCAGAACTAAGCAAATATACTATTCCTTTAGCCCAAAGAACTACAGCTGGTTTGTTTATGATGTTTTACAAGGATGCACAGGATAACAAAAATAAGGTTTACAGTCAAAGCAGCAATTAGAATTAAAGAGATGTTTCAACATGAGAAGTTTGCTAGATAGAAATTGTTTTTCTATTTTGGTTAGCTTCTTTTTTATGGAAGTGGGGGACATTTTCTTGCCTCGTTATAAACTCAAAATTGGTACTTGAAAAATCTATTGGTACTGAATAATTATGGAAAAAATAGTATAATAGCAACATAAACATATAAGTACAAAAAACATTACACGAGGGGGATATAGCTGTGAAATCCTACAGAAAAGAGTTGTTTTTTAATATACCAAAGAGAAGGGCATATGTGAATATCAGTACTGAGGTTCAAAAATGCATTGATGATAGCGGAATAAAAGAAGGAATGGTTCTTGTTAATGCAATGAATATCACTGCAAGTGTATTTATTAATGATGATGAAATGGGATTACATCAGGATTTTGAGAAATGGTTGGAAGCTTTAGCTCCTGAAAAGCCTTATAACCAATACAATCATAATGGTTTTGAGGATAATGCCGATGCACACTTGAAGAGACAGATAATGGGGCGAGAAGTTGTAGTTGCTATTACAAATGGAAAGCTTGATTTTGGCACATGGGAACAAATCTTTTATGGTGAATACGATGGCATGAGAGAAAAAAGGGTATTAGTAAAGATTATAGGGGAATGACAATGAAGAAAATTATAATAGTGAGTATCATTCTAGTGATGTTTTTATTGATAAATTCAGCATGTTCAATAAAAAATAATAACAAATCAGAACAAAGTAATAGTATTGAAGCAAGCTTTGAAATATATTTAGTTAAGAATTTAACTACAGCTGATGCATTGAAGAAAGATTTAGATGAACTTGAATTAGAAAAACAACCATTACTAACAGATAAGAATATTTCTGAATATATATGGGATAAACATCAGATTAATCTTATTAAAGATGATGAATTAAATAAGATTCTTAATGAGAAAGTATACGGGAAAGTTCCAGTTAGCGGAAAGCCCTTTGTTGTAGTTTGTAATGGCGAAAAAATATATAGTGGAGCCTTTTGGACAATGTTATCATCTCTATTTTATCCAGAGTGTCCTACTATAATATCGGATTATACTGATAGAGATTTTTTTGAGATATCATTAGATAGCGAAAAGGATGTTAGAGATGATAAGAGAATCTATGAAGCATTGAAAAAACTTGGGAAGATAAAATAGGCTAATAATAAAAAATGAATGCTATAGTCAATTAATAACTTATTGAAGCAAATTTATTGTGGATTGTTTAATTATGATTAAATACAAGGAGATATTATTTATGGGCATTATGAGAGAAATTTTTGGACCAAGCAAAAAAGAAATCTGGCAGGAACTGAGTAGGCAAATGGGAAGTGAATATGTAGATGGTGGCTTTTTTAAAGGCGATAAGGTAGTTGCACATATAAAGCAGTGGACTGTAACACTGGACACATATACAGTTTCTACTGGTAAATCAACCGTTACGTATACAAGAATGAGAGCACCCTACGTAAATAAAGATGGAATTAGATTTAAAATATACAGAAGCGGAATATTCAGTGGCATTGGAACAGCTTTGGGTATGCAGGATATAGAAGTTGGTTTTCCTGAGTTTGATGATGATTTTGTGATAAAAGGAAACAATGAACAAAAACTAAAAGAACTACTTAAAAATGCTCAAATACGTGAATTAATGGAACAGCAAAGGCAATTCCACTTGGAAGTAAAAGATGATGAAGGATGGTTTGGTGCTAGTTTTCCAGAAGGCGTTGATGAACTGTATTTTTGTGTTTCTGGCATTATTAAGGATATTGAACAGCTGAAAGGTCTTTTTGAGCTATTTGCGGAAGTTTTAAATCAATTATGTATTATTGGCTGTGCATATGAAAGCAATCCTGGTGTTGAGATTTGAGAGTAAGAAAAAAGGAGATTATGTGAGTAAAAAACTTTTAAGTCAGAGAAATAAATTCTTCTATTTTTTAGCTGTTTGGTATAGAAGATTGATTAGATATTTAAAATGGTATTTCGATTCTAATACATATGCAAAAAAGAAGCAAACGGAAAAGCTACCCTACAGAGTAAAAAAACATCAGTCTGTCTTAGTGAGAAAACTTGGAGACAGCGATATGATTTTGCAATACAATAAAGTTACCAATTTAAAAATAGCAATAAAGAAGTTAAATTGTATTATTATTAAGCCAAATGAGGTGCTTTCCCTATGTAGAATTATTGGTTTACCAACAAAAAGAAAAGGATATTTGCCTGGCATGGAGCTTTTTAATGAAGAAGCTAGAGCTGGAGTTGGGGGAGGTTTGTGCCAAATAGCAAATTTAGTTCACTGGCTTGTTCTACATAGTCCATTAACTATTATTGAGAGGCACCATCACAGTTTTGATCCTTTTCCAGATGATGGTAGAATTCTACCCTTTGGAAGTGGAGCCACAATTTTTTATAACTATATTGATTTACAAATCAAGAATAATACGCCATATACATTTCAACTTGATTTTTGGCTTTCGGATAAGTGCTTAGAGGGTGAACTCAGAATTAATGAGGAATTACCATATTCATACCATGTTTTTGAGAAAGACCATGAGTTTTTAAAAATAGAAGATGAATTCTTCAGAAAAAATGAAATATGGAGAAATAAAATTGCCAAATTTGAAAGTGGAAGAATACTCGAAACTGAATTATTAATAAAGAATTTTTCTAAGGTGAAATATATACCAGAATGTTTTACAAACAGTAATATTACAGATTAATATCAGGAGGAATAAAAGATGGAAAAAGAGGCAGTTAGCGTAAAGGTGGATTTAACAAGTGATGATGTATATAAATTTTTTAAGTCATATATTATTAATGGAGTATCAATGATTTATTTGGCTATTATTCTGTTTGCTATATCTTTTCAAATTGTAATTCATATGATGGTTATTATTAAGGGAGATTATTCAGAACAGAATATTTTTAATCTATTTTTATTAATTGTAATTCCTTTGATTATATTTTTTGTGGTTTCAATTTCATTAAAAAAGTCTGCAGCAAATACATTAAAAACTAATAAGCTAATTCAAAAAACTCAAGAATATACTATAAGCGATGAAGGCTTTAATGCACACTCTGAATCAGCCCAAGTATTCGTAAAATGGAATGAAATGTACAAAGCTACAGAGACAAAGGAAAATTATCTGTTCTTTATTGCTAAAGGTCAAGCTTATATTATTCCAAAGAGATACTTGATTGATGAAAAAGATATTGAAATAATCAGAAAAGCTATTAAACTGGCTCCTGTGCAAAAAGGAAAGAATAATTTTATAAAGGGACTACTTATTTACCTATTGATTTTTATAATTATATTACTTGTTATAACTTTTTATAAACCGGTATAAGTCTATCAAATAAAAAAGTTTTTTCAAAATGTAATAGACTTAATAGATAACAATACGTATTATAATTATTAACAATTATTAGTATTTAAGTAAATATAGGAGATTAATTATGATTTTATCGGGAAAAGAAATAAAGAAACGATTGGGAAAGGATATTAAAATATGTGGTCAAGAGAAGAACTAAAAAGTAGGGCAAAGGCAGTACTAAGAACAAATTATTGGAAAGCACTTTTAATTAGTTTAGTTATAGCAGTAGCATGTGGAAGTAATGGAGGAGGCAGTAGAATTAATTTAGATAATGGTAATAGTAATAACAATTATAGTGCTTCAAAAACATGGATATTATCGGATTCATTATTTTCAAATGTTACAGCTAATATTATTGCAGTGATTGCTTTAGGAGCTATTGCTATTACTATAATTATTGTTTTTGCTTCAGCCTTTCGAATATTCTTAGGATATCCACTAGAGGTTGGAGGAAGAAGATATTTTATAAAATCGGCAAGATACGAAGATAATTCAAAATGCTTTAGTTTTGCTTTTTACAGAGAAAACTATTCAGCAATAGTATTTACCATGTTGTTAAAGGGCATTCAAAACTTTTTGTGGTTTTTACTTTTCATAATACCAGGGATTGTAAAATCATATTCCTACAGTATGGTGCCGTACATATTAGCTGATAATCCAAGAATTGGAATCAGAAGAGCTATAGAGCTTAGCAACAATATGACAGATGGACATAAATTTGATATGTTTGTATTGGATCTTTCCTTCATAGGCTGGTGGCTACTATGTATATTAACTTTAGGGCTTGGTTCTATATTTCTAAATCCATACATAGATGCTACTAAGGCAGAGCTTTATTGGGTGCTCCGTAATAATGCCTTGAATAGTGGCATTTGTAGCCATGAAGAACTAGCATAAACAAACAAATTATTTTTCACACAAGAATTTTATGAGATACTAAAGGAGGAAAATAGAATGCAATGGCATGAAATTTTTTCTAAAGATACACAGCCTACTATGGAGGATATTGCTGAATATATTGGCGGAGAAGCCAAGCTACTATGGCAGTCTATAATAGAGTATTTGGAAAAAGAATACAAGGTTAAACCTAAGCTATCTTATAGTGGTTGTTCAGGTAAGCCAGGCTGGAATATCAAATTTCAAAAAAGTGGACAGTCACTTGGAACTTTATACCCAGAGGAAAATTTATTTTCTGTATTATTGGTTATTAGCTACAAGCTAGAACAAGATATGGAGGCTATTCTTCCTGAACTTAGTACTAATATTGCAGAACTCTATAAACAAGCAGGAGATTATATGAAAATTGGAAAATGGGTTATGTTCCAGATAAAAGATTTGGCTACATTACAGGATTACAAAAAACTGATATCAGTGAAATTGCCTACTAAGCAGTGCAAAACATGATAAATACTAGTATAAGAACTACAAGTTTAATTTAAAGCTGTTATTAATATAAAAAGTTTCCTATGATAAAATAAAACTTATTACAGGAAACTTTTTATTTTTTGAATAATTTAATTAAATAGAGTAACAAGGAATGCATAGAAAATATATGATTCAGTAGGTATAACTTGTAATATAATTGGAAATATTACTAATAGGAAAGTGAGAAAATTTTAAAACTGTTTGATTTCAGTTTATACATATATTAGCAATGCTAAATTTCTAGGAGTTGATGTGGATTGAGCAATCAGGCAGAAAAAATACTGCCTACCTCTGCGAAGAAGAGGTTATCCACTGATAGTTTCACTTTTGTTTTGTACCAAGCTCAAAAAAAGTTTGTACGAACATGGTGCATTTACGAGCCAGCAAAACCACAAGTGGTTTTACAGTGCAGTGAAAGTTTTATAAAAAAGGGGCGTGGGAGGAAGGAGTACAGAAAATATGGATGATTGTGAAGGCAACAACATAAATAAAAACATTACGTTTAGATTACTTGTAGTTTCTTTAGTTCTAACATGTTTAGTTCTTAGTTTTTGTTGTTTAAAGATAAATGAATTGTTTTTAAAATATAAAGAAAAGTATAATGATGAATGTGTACAAGCAATGATAGTAATGAAGTCAAACCAGTCTCTTGCTTCAAGAGAAAAGCTTGCCAGAGACGAAAGCAAAGTTTTGTTTGAAAGCTTGAATAAGCAGTACAATGCACTTAAGCAGGAAAATGAGAAAATAAAGAAAGAAGTTAATGAACTGAAAAAACAGAAGGAAAAAATAGAGAATAAAAACAATGATTTAGCAAAAGATAATCTTGAACTTCAAAAGTCACTTAAAAAGGCAGCTGCAGTTGGTGTAGTACCTCAATCTTACAAAATATATAACAGTGAATCATTAATAAATAGTAATACAAAAAAACAATACTTAGGTAGATTTCTAGGTACTGCCTATACGCCATCAGCAGAAGAATGTGGAAATAACAAGGGGATAACAAGCTCTGGGCATCCAATAATTCCAGGGGTATCAGTTGCAATAGACAAAAAGCATTGGCCATATGGAACTATATTTTACATAAAAGGCCTCGGGTATGCTATTGCAATGGATACAGGCAGTGCAATTAAGGGTAAAAATAGATTCGACTTTGCAGTATTAGACAAGAATTTTGCAAATGCACTGGGAAATCAATATTATGATGTATATTTAGTAAAAATGGGAAATGGAAAGATTGATGCATCCATTTTGAGCTAATAGACTAATTTTGGGGAAATTGAACTACAATGAGGAAATATTGACTTTTTTATTATAGTAAGATAAAATATATTTACTAGTTTAATAATATACTCAAACTTCATACATTATAACGAGGCAAGAAGATGTCCCCCACTTCTATAAGTGGCGGGTACCACTTTGGTTATAATCCAATTGTAACTACTGATATAGAAGCTTTTCTATAAATGGAGTATTAGTTTTTTTATTAATAGTACTTTTTGTTTCCTTGAAAATGTAATGTTTCAGTGGTGAAAATACTGGTAGTTGGATGAATATAATGCTTTGTATTATAAGGCTTTAAGCACTGTAAAGGATGAGTAATATATAATAATTTCTTAGATTTTTTGCAACTTAATTGCATTAGTATCTAATGACTTTGTCGCTGAGTTATAGTTACAAAGCTATAAGCGGAGGAACCATTAAATGGGGTGAATCCTGTTAATTCAGGTAGGGTTAGTCTCTTGCAACCCGAATCCGGCAGCTAACTTCGTAAGCGTTGGGGAGAAAGTGAATTTAATTTGTTATTTCTATCCAATGCTACAGTTAATTCTGTAGCATTTTCAATTAGCATTCATTTTCTTCGTATTTATTAACACTTAAAAGTATAAGTGCAATAAACTTGCACAATAAAGTCTGCACTTTTTTTAAAAAGTGTAGCAATCACTTTGATTATGCTGTAAGTGTCACAGCTAGTCTCACTATTCGAAAGGGAGCGGCTAAATCATTTTATAAATAAGGAGGAAGAATTTAGTGATCAAAATTTGTATTGTAGGTATAGGACGTACAGGTAAGGAAATTTCTAAAGCAATTCTAACTGATAAAGACCTTAATATTGTATCAGCTATATGCAGTCCAAACAGCAAATCTTTGAACAAGGATTTAGGGCAGGTTATAGGTTCTACTGATACTGGCGTAATTATTAACAGCTGTGAAAAATTGGAACAGGTAATTTTTAAAAACAAACCGGATGTTGTAATTGATTTTTCAAACCCAAAGGCTGCCATTAAAAATGCAGTGATATTTTCAAAGTATAAAGTCAATATTATTATTGGAACAACTGGATTTTCATCATATCAACTAAAAAAAATTTTTGTATTGACCAGAAAATACAAAAACGGAATATTATATGCACCTAATATTACTCTAGGTGTAAATGTGTTAATGCTTCTTACAAATTTAACTGCAGGTCTTTTAAATAACTACGATTTTCAAATTACAGAAGTTCATCACAAAAATAAGCAAGACTCGCCATCAGGAACCGCAAAAAAAATTGCTTGTGAAATTCAAAATGGGTTAAAAAACGTAGGCTTATCAACTGTCACAAATCATCAAATACCTATAAATTCAGTAAGAGCAGGAGGGGTAATTGGAAAGCATGAAGTTATGATTGTTGGCGAGGAAGATAAAATAGAAATAAGCCATGAATCTTTTTCTAGAAAAGCATTTGCTCAAGGTGCAATAAGGGCAGCTAAATTTATTCACAAAAAATCAGGTTATTTTGAAATGAAGGATGTCCTTGATTTAGAAAAGGTTTTAAAAGCATATATTGAGAATACAAATAAAACAAAAAAGCAAAAGAATTATATGGGTAATCTTGATGCGGAAATAGTTAATAAAGCACTATAATTCAGAAAGTACAAAAATTTAACTCACTATGGGAGAGCTAAGTTTTTGTACTTTTCATTACTTTTAATATTAGAGTTACTAGTTTATAGATTATTATAATAAACTCAAAGGTTATAAGGACAAATACTATTGTTACTAAATCATGGTTCTTTTCAAATATTGATTTTATTTTAGAACGATAATCCTCAGCGGCTACTACCACTTTATCTGAATATAAATTAACATCAATAACAGTGTCATCGCTTAACTTGTAAGTTAATACACCTGCAATTGTATCTGTACTAATAGGCAGCTTTAATTTTTCATTGATATCAAAGCTGATAGTTTTAATAAAACTGTTACCTTTTGGATAAGTATAGAAAACATCAATTTTGCTAATTAAATTAACATCCACATCTTCTATTGTTATATTCCTCAAAGGGGTGTTTTTAGAAACTAGAACACCTGTAAAAAAGTTAGAAAAACCGTAATCAAATAGCTGGGCAGTTTGTGAAAGAGCTTTTTCTTCATTGGAATCAAATACGACAGCTATTAACCGCCTATTGTCTCTAGTTGCTGTAGTAACAGAAGTAGTTCCCTGCTGAGGAGTAGAACCAACTTTGCCGCCATCAACACCTGAATAACTCCAAAAAAGCTTGTTTTGGTTAGTGAGAATATAGGAGTCCTTTCCATTAATCCAAGCTATACCTTTTGAACTAAATAAAGAATTAAAAGTAGAATTTGAAATTGCTGTCTTTACAAGTTTTGCGATGTCTTTAGCAGATGTAAACTGCTTATCATCATATAAGCCTGTTGGATTTACAAAAAACGTATCAGTTAAATCTAATTCTTTTGCTTTGTCATTCATATAACTAACAAATTTATTTATATTACCGTCACCCACATATTCGGCTAGGGCTATTGCAGCATCATTTCCTTGTGAGAGCATAATGCCATATAGCAGATCTTCTACACTATAGAGATTTCCAACTACAAGGTTCAAGGAGGAACCATTTATCTTAGCAGCATTTTTACTTATAGTTACCATAGAGTTTAACTGAGATTTTTCAATTGTTACTAAAGCTGCCATTAGCTTACACATAATTGAGGGTGAATTAATAGCGTCTGCTCCTTTGTCATATAACACTTGACCTCTGGTAGTATCCATCAAAATGGCTGAAGTAGCAGATAAATCCTCCTCTTCAGGTGTCCAACCAAAACCAGGTAAGCTATTTAATATTAAAATAAACACTACTATAATTAAAGTGGTTTTTTTAAATTTATTATCCATTTCTCTCCTGTAGGAAAAAATCATAAAAATTTACTTCTAATTACTATATAATAATTTATTATGTAATAATTAACAAGCAAAAAGTATAAAGAAATTATTAAAAAAGTATTACAGGTTACTATTTCGCCTATTAAAATTATTAACATAGTCTAAGTGCGTTCAAACTTATCAATGGTTTGATGCCAAGTAAACTAACTTATTTTAAGCAATTATTTAACTTTTCATTTGATAAGGTTTCTCAAGCCTAAAATTAGCAACCGAGAACGCAATAATTTTTTATTTTATATTTATTATTGTGTTCAATTTCATGTATATTAATGTAATTTATTTACCATAATACTCTTGATTGGTTATAATACCTAGATTCAAAATGAAATTTTTCGATTGTAGAAAAATTTCATTATATTAGCGGCGTGTAAGCGAGGCGGAAGATATTCGTACCGCTTGAAAACCAAAGTTGTACCCAACACTTATAGAAGTGGATGACATTTAATTGCCTCGTTTTAAATCAGAATTTTGTACTGAAAAGGAGTATTAAATTGGGAATATTTAGTGCTATAGAAAAATTTATTATTTATAAAGAAAAACCCAAAAAACATGATTTTGTCCTTGAAGAGAACAAAACTATTAATTGTGAAACGGCAAAAAATGCTGCTTCTCTGGATGTTTTTAATAGAGCAGAAGTTGAGGGAGCCTTTATAGGCTGTGCTGTTAATGAGGATATTTTAAAAAATAAGCTATCAAATGATATTGAACTAAATAAAAAAGTCATCAAGACAGTCTATGACATTCCTAAAAACAGCGATTTAGTGCTGAGAGAATTCAATTTTACTGTTAAAGAAAAAACAATAAAAGCTTTTTTAGTTTTTATTGATGGAATGACAAACAGTACTAATATATGTAATTTTTTACTAGAACCACTTATGCTACTTTCGAATATAAAGATCTATGATGAGACAAAAGCTATAGGAGACTTTATATTAGAAAGGTTAATTCCGTATAATCAGATAAAAAAAGCTGAAAACTACTCAGATGTAGTAAGCAACGTTAATTTTGGCGGGTGTGCAATATTTATTGAAGACCTGGAATATGCTTTTGTAGCAGACACAAAAACATGGGAGCATAGAGGGGTTGATGCACCTAAATCGGAAACTGTTATTCGTGGTCCTCAGGAGGCGTTTAACGAGCAAATAAGAGCTAATACAGCCTTGATAAGGAAGATTCTGAAGGATAAGGATTTGATTATACAGAGTGTATTGATAGGTGATAGGAGCAATACACCCTGTGCGATAATGTATATAAAAGATATTGTAAATGATTCATTAGTACGTGAGGTGTTAAAAAGGGTAAAAAGTATAAAGGTAGATTATATATTTGATTCAGGTGAGCTAGAACAATTACTAGAAGATAGTACATTTCTTGCAGCACCTCAAATATTTGCAACAGAGCGTCCAGATAATGTTGCAATGATGCTTTCTAGAGGAAATGTCGCTGTTATGTTAGATGGTAGTCCCTATGTTTTGGTTATGCCTGCTACTATAACAGAATTTTTGCATACTACAGAGGATAGCAATGTCAGATTTCCATATGTTAATTTTATACGTATTATTAGAATTATTGGTATAGCTATTGCACTTCTATTGCCTGGAACGTATATTGCTATTACAAATTTTCATCAAGAGATGATTCCAACCAATTTACTGTTTGCGATTGAAGCATCAAGAGAGAATGTACCATTTCCATCTGTTATTGAAATTCTAATAATGGAATTTTCATTTGAGCTTATAAGAGAGGCTGGACTAAGGGTACCTGGTGCAATAGGCTCGACAATAGGAATAGTGGGAGGCCTTATCCTTGGACAAGCAGCTGTAACTGCTAATGTAGTCAGCCCAATTATGATTATTATTGTAGCAATTACAGCACTAGGTTCATTTACCGTGCCAAGTTTTTCCATGTCTTTTTCTATAAGAATAATGCGTTTCTTGTATATTATTTTTGGAGCTGTAGCTGGTTTTCTCGGAATTGCATTAGCTTTAATCCTAAATTCCTTGATATTAGCATCATCCAAATCCTTTGGTGTACCTTTTCTAACTCCTTTTGCACCTGTTACAAATGGCAAGTATGCAGACAAGCTAACAAGAAAGCCTACATGGAAACAGGAGAAAAGACCAGATTATTTAAATGTTAAGAATATAAAAAGTCAGCCAAAGATAAGTAGAGGCTGGGCAGAAAAAGATTCAGACTCTGAGGATGAATAATAAAGATTATAAACGTAAAACTTTTATAGCAGCATGTTTTGAAACAGTTATAGTCAGCTTGTAGCTTGTTATGTTAATAAAAAGGAGGATGGATTCCGTATCAGTAAATTCACTGAGTTTAGCTGAATGTGGAGCATGGATATATATGAAAGATAAAATTAGTTTTGGATCATGGGAAGCAACGGCACTGATTGTGAATTTTGTATTTGGTCATATAATGCTTGTTTTCCCTAGAGATATGGTACAGTATGGAGGAAGTGCTGGCTGGATTATTCCTATAATTATGACACTGATTGCATTGTGCTACTTTGCAATTATAGTAAAGCTATATAAAAATATTGGAAGCCTTGATTTAATAGACATTTCCGCTGGTATTGGCGGTAGAGCCTTAAAAGTCATAGTCGGTCTATTAATTACTGTATTTTTAACCTTAACAGTTTCAATTTTTTTAGGAGCTTTTTCACAAACATTAAAAATTATATCTTTGGATAACTCTGCATTGGAATATGTTGAAATTCTTTTTTTTGTAGGAATGACTGCAGCTGCGTATTTTGGAATAGAAGCTATTGCTAGAATAAGTGCATTTTTAGTACCAATTATAGTTTTAGGTTTTATTTTTATAACAATAGGTGTTATTCCAGAATTCAGGATAAACAATTTGTTTCCAATATTAGGTGAGGGTATTCCATCAATTTTAAAAGGAAGCTTTATGAAGCTTTACTCATTTACTCCGTTCATAATCCTTTTTTTGATGGTTTCATTTTTTAAAAAACAATATTTAAAAAAAGTAGGCTTTTCATATATAATTATATCGGGCATACTGCTTCTTTGGTCTACACTTAGCTTCATTCTTGTATTTCCATATGAATTAGCTGTCGAGAAAAGAATTCCAGTTTTTCAGTTGGCAAGACATATAGACTATGGAAATTATGTTCAAAGAATAGAATCTATTTCGGTTCTAATTAGCTCTATTTGTGCAATTATTTTTATGGGAGCAATATTCAATTTTATTATATATGTGTTTGCAAAGTCACTTGATTTAAAACAATCCAAGCCAATAATTTTACCAATGTCTGTTATCGTTTTTTCAATTACTGTTCTTTCAAAAAGAATTAATTATGATTTTATTGGCAGCAGTATAATAAATATTTCATGGCTTGGAGGAATGATTATCCCCTTGATTATAATTATAATAGGCTCAATTAAAAAGGTCGGAATAGAAGGCAGAGGAGGCAAAAATGAGCAGAAAAATTAGAATTGTCAGCTTGTTGTTAATTACTGTATTTTCTGTCGTTTCAGTTTCAGGTTGTTATGACAGCAATGAAATAGAGGATTTAGCTTATGTTATAGCTATAGGAATTGATAAGGCAGATAAAAAGTCTTTTAACCTAACATTTCAAACTGCAGTTCCAAAATCAATTGCAGGTGGTGAGGGTGAAAGCATAGATACTAAGACATTTAAGACTGATAATTTTCTATCCGGTTTAAAAAAAACCAGTCAATACTTGGACAGGCAAATAAATCTATCACATGCCAAAATAATTGTTGTTTCTGAAGAAATAGCAAAAGAAGGAATAACTGCCTTTCTTAATGGACTTCAGAATAATATAGAGATAAGACCAAATGTAAATATAGTTGTTGCTGCACAAGGGGCACAAAAATATATCGAATCCATTAAACCCAAACTTTCATCTAGCCCTGCAAAGCATTATGATTTGCTTTTTGGTTCTTATGAAAGCGATTTTCTTGTAAAGGATACACAATTAGAGGATTACTTATACAGAGCAAAAAATCAGAGTGCTCAGCCTGTGGCAATTTATACAGCTATAGATAAAGCAATAACCGATGAAACAAAGTCTGATGAAAAGAGTAATAAATCAGATGAAGAAGAAAACAAAAAAACTGAAGAGGACGTTAAAAAATCAAGCGAAGATGAAAAGAAAGCTATTGCAATAAAAGGCTTAGCTGTTTTTAAGGAAGATAAAATGGTAGGAAAACTCAATGATGATGAAGCAATGCTATTTGCATTAATGACAAGCACAAAAAGTAAAGATATTGAGATAGTAGATCCTCTTGATGAAAGATTTAAGGTTTTAGGCAATGTTACAAAATCAAAGTTATCATCAACTAAAGTTATGTTAAATAATGGGAAGCCCCAAATAAGTATTAATCTAAAACTAAATATTGATGTAGAAGCAGTACAAAGTGACAATGATTATGATGAACCAGAAAAAGCTACCAAGCTTGAAATGGCATATAAACAATATCTGAACAAAGGTTTGACTGATTTGCTAAATAAAACTACAAAAAAATTGAAATCAGATATATTTGGATTCGGACAACAAGCTAAACGGAATTTTAAAACAATTGATGAGTGGGATAAGGCAAAGTGGCAAGAAATTTATCCACAATCACAATATGATTTAAGACTTGACATTAAAATAAGGAGACAGAGTTAGGTATGATAGTTAATATAATTGTTTTGCTGGCAATAATTTGGATATGCATTTATTCAATAAGTTTTGGAATATGGACATGGAAAAATAAGAACAAGTTTGGTGGGATGATGATTATGCTGATATCATTAATATCATTGGTATTACCAGGATATATTTTATTACTAGCTTAATAGACAAGTAAACTGCTTGAATTCAAGTATCTGTTGGGTTTATGTTTAATCACAAAGGGTGTTATATTGTTAATTAAACAATATGGTGGGGTTAAATTTGTATACTGCAACAGATATTTTTATTTATAGGATTTATTCAAAAAATTATGATTTTATGGTGATAATTCTGTTTACTAATTGCATTGTTTTTCTGCCTAGCTTGTATTAAGATATATTCTAAATCTAAAATGTTACATATACAGGAAAATAAATAGTATAGAGTATCATTAACTAAATAACGATATTGATGTAAAATTATTGAAATTTATGTAAAAATATGTTATGGTTTATTACATTAACGGCGTTTAAGCGTTGCGGGATATTCTCACCGCCTGAAAACCAAAGCGGTACTCGCCACTTATAGAAGTGGATGACATTTTCTTGCCTCGTAATAAATAGTAACACAAAAATATAACTGCAAGTAAGAGTATATTACACAGTTATGTTAAAATAACAGGACTATTAAAAATAGATTTTAAATTCAACTTCGCAGTTGAATATACTACCGCACCAATAGATTTTTTATGTGAGAAGTTTGAATTATAAAAATGAAAAAATCAACTACAGGGAGTGACAATAGTGAAAAAAAAATATACAAGCAGGGACAGTCATACAAATAAAAACAAAGCAAATGAGGGGGATTATTACTATATTCAGTCTAATATAATTCCAAAGGTTCTTGGCAAGTTTCCATTTTTACCAAATGTGTTTATGGAAAGACAAAATGATATAGTGAACATAAGGGACTTGCTTTTAAAAGGTGACAACCTTTTGCTTTTGTGCAATAGAGAAGCAGGTATAGGCACAACCTCTGTTGCTTCAAAGTATTATCATGCTTTTCATAAAGAATACAAACACATTGCATGGGTGTATTGCAGAAAAAACATTTGCACAGCTATATTGAGTCTGTCAAAGTCGTTAGGAATAGAATTTGATGAAAGAATGACAGAAGATAAGAGATTTAAATGTATATTACAGATGATCTCTTTAATAAAAAAACCATGTTTATTGATAATTGACGATGTCAATGACTATGAGGATTTAAAAAATAATCTTGATAAACTAATTGAATGTTCAAATTTACATATTTTAATTACATCACATATTACAAATTTTAATTTAGTTAAGAACTATCAAGTTAAAGAGCTAGGTGAAGAACAGACTTTTGAACTTTTCAAAGAATATTATCCAATGCACAAAGAAACTGAGGATGCTTTATTAAAGGAAATATGCCGTGCAGTAGGACAAAATACACTGGTCATAATGATGCTTGCAAAACATCTTTATGTATTGAATCAGTTTTGCAATACTTATTCTCTTAATAATTTTCTAGAGTCATTTCAGAAAAAAGGGCTATTTTTGGCTAAGGACAGCCAGATTACTGGCACAGAATATTATGTCTATGGTGGTATCCATGAGGAAAAGCCAGAGGATGTTTTGAAGGTATTAATAGAAATGGGAGAACTTACAGAATCAGAGAAAGCACTGCTGTCAGTTTTTGCACTTTTGCCTTCGATAGGCATTGCTCATAAGGACTTGTTTGACTTGCTTTCACAGGTGAAGGATATGGAACTGAGTCTTGCTGCTCTTAGTCAGAGGGGATGGATAGATTTTAACGAAGAAACAGAGACGTATAAGTGCAATATTTTGGTACAGGAAATGATAAAAACATATAAAAGCTCAATGGAGTTATTAGATGACTGTAATGTGCTAATTGAGTCGCTTATCAGCAGACTGGAGTATGAGCCAGGAACAGGACACTTAACAAAAGTTTCCTATGAAAAAGCTGCAACAATTGTTGAATATGCAGAGTCTATTTTGCAGTTTTTTAATAATGCAGAAAGAAGTATTTCGGTACTATGTGAGCGCATAGGTAGATATCACGCTACTGTAGGTAATTTGACTAAAGCGTTGGAATACTATGAGGAATGTACAAAGCTGAAAAAAGCACTATATGAAGAGTATCCAACAAATACGGGCTTTAAATTTGGTTTAGCAATAGCCTACTCACAATTGGGAACAGTATATAAAAATATTGGAAATTTGAGCAAAACATTAATGTGTTTTAAAGAAGATACTAAACTAACAAAGGAGCTATATGAAGAGTATCCAAATAGCGTAGCATTAAAAAATGGTTTGGCAATGTCATACTCACAATTAGGAGCAACATACCAAAATACATATAACTTCAGCAAGGTTCTTGAGTATTTTGAGCAATATACAAAACTTAAAAAAGAATTATATGAAGAGTATCCAAACAATATGGGTTTTAAGAATGGATTAGCTGTATCCTATTCAAAACTGGGAACTGCATACAGGGATAACGGAAATATTCCTAAGGCACTTTCGTGCTTTAAAGAAGAGATAAGGCTTTTTTCAGAACTATACGAAGCAAATCCAACTAATATAAGAATTAAAAATGCATTGGCAATATCCTATTCAAAGCTGGGATTATTATACAAAAATATGAATGATTTCGATAAGGCTTTAAAGTATTTCATGGAAGATACTAAGCTCACTAGGGAGTTATACGAAGAGAATCCTGGAAATGTTGGTTTCAAAAACGGCTTAGCAGTATCCTGCTCAAAGCTCGGAACAATGTATAAATATAAGGGGGATTTGAGGAAGGCTTTAGAGTACTACAAGGAGTACTCCAAATTTAAAAAAGAGTTATATGAGGAGTGCCCTGACTTTGTTGGCTTTAAAAATGGTTTGGCAATATCCTATTCAAAGCTTGGATCAACCTACAAGAAAATAGGTAATACAACAAAAGCATTGGAATACTATGAACAATACATTAAATTAAAAAAAGAACTACATGAAGAATACCCACAAAATATTGGGTTAGAAAATAGTTTAGCTATTGCATATTATAAAATAGGAGTGTTTTACAAAGAGTATAAAAATAACAGAAAAAAAGCCTATATTTATTTCCATGAGTCGGAAAAATTACTAGTTGAACTGATGAGAGAAATGCCTCAGTCTGTTATTATAGCTAGCTTTTTGGAAAAGATTGAGAAAAGGATGAGAAGCTTGTGAAAAAGAGTGTATTTATCTTAACGAAACAAATATAGAGATTGACTAACTGCTGTAGCCAAGGAATTCGAGTTTAATCTTTTTTAGTTAAAACTGAGAACGATATCCAAAAAGTCTTCAACATTGTTTGTAACAGTTTACATTTAAAAAAATAAGAGCCTAGAATCATTAAACTCTAGGCTCTTATGGCAGGGGTGGGGGGACTCGAACCCACAGCCAACGGTTTTGGAGACCGGTACTCTACCAATTGCGCTACACCCCTAAGACGAATATTAGTATACAATACACTTTGTGTTCTTGTCAATGACTAAATTAAAAAAAATGTGGAAAATTAAAATTAAGAAATAAATGTTATTACTTGATTAATGTACTTAATATAAGTACAATTAAATAGCATCTTTATTTGTTTATAACGAGGCGTTATAACGAGGCAAGAAAATGTCCCACACTTCTATAAGTGGCGGGTATCACTTTTGTTATAAGAGGGACACAATGAAATTAAAGGGAATCAAGTTTAAAGATAGATATATTGTTTTATTATTTGCATTCATGTTGCTTGGAGCTTTAATCACTGTTCAGATTAGAAGTACAGTTAGTGTGCAGCGGCAAGCGGCTGAGATACTGAATACTGATAAGCTAAAAACCCAGTTGGATGAAAAGATTAAGACTGGGGAGGAATATAAGGCTCAGATTGAAAAGCTGGAGAATGATAAGTCTGCTTTTTTAGCTGCTCCTATTAACAATATAAATATTTCTAAAAAGAACGAGCTCGAATATTTGAAACTTATATCAGGCTTGACTGATGTTACAGGAGATGGAGTTATAATTACACTAGATGATGCAGAAATGCCTGAGTCAGAAATAGCTATGGATTATATTATTCATGATAAAGAGATATATAATGTTGTAAACCAATTAAAAATTGCAGGTGCTCTTGCTATTTCTATTAATGATGAAAGAATTATTGCTACGAGTGAGCAGATTTGTGCTGGGCCAACTGTAAAAATTAATAATAATAGATATGCAGTACCTTACAAAATTAAGGCAATAGGAGATTCAAATGCTCTATATGAAGCCTTAAAGGAAAGCTATATAGTTAATGATATGATAACACTAAATAAACGTGTAACATTATCGCAGGAAAAAGATATTGTAATACCTAAATTTACAAATGATATTAATGGTCTAATATCTAGACTGGAGGTAATAAATAATGAAGACAAAAAAAATTAGCAGTAATATATCAATTACAATTATTTGTATATTACTGGGGCTAGCACTTTCATGGCAGTTCCAAAGTATAAGAAATAATGCAAGTGTTATGAATTTGGAAAATCAAAAAAAAGATGATTTGGTTGTCAAAATTCTTAATGAGCAAAAAAACAATGAAAATCTAAAGGCTAAGCTCAGCGAGCTGCAAATTCAAATAAATAAATTTGAAAATGCAAGTGGTAATTCAGATGAAAACATGAAGCTTTTATCAGATGAAATAAAAAGATTGAAGATTGTTGCAGGATTGACTGATGTTAAAGGAAAGGGTGTAGTAATCACTTTTGCAAAAGAGGATTCTTTAAATGTAGCTGATGATGATCTTTTATCAATACTAAATGAGCTAAGAGCAACTGATGCTCAAGCTTTGGCAATAAATGACCAGAGAGTTATTGATACCACAGAAGTCAGAGCGGCTGGAGGCTATATTATGGTTAATGGCAGTCACGTCATTCCGCCGTATCAGATAAAGGCTATAGTTGACCCTGACAATGCGGTAAATGCTTTGAATATGATTGGTGGACCTTTAGAAAGGATTAAATTGTTTATTGATGTTGATGTTAATAAATCCGATGAAGTCATCATTTCCAAAATTAGTGAGGAGTTAATAAAAACAAATAAGCTTACTTCAGTTGAAAGTAAATAGACTTAAATACTGAATTGGATATCCTCAGGTCTTATATGTGTTATTACACGATATAAGGCTTTTTTGTTGTTCTCAAAAGTTAAAAAAGTATATATAAATATATGAGAAGTTTTTTTATTAAAAAGAGTTTGCAGAGTTTGTTTGGTTTTTTATCAATAATACGCTTAAGATAGTGGGGGATTATTTTGAAAATGAAAAAAGTTGTTATTATATCTGTTTTGCTTATAATTTTAGCTGTTATTGTAAATTGTATTGTTACACGAAGAAATAATTCTATTGCCAATTCAAACCTATCAGATCTAGGCGGTGTTTATAGTGTAAGTAGCAGGAGTATTGACTATTCTACAGAACTTACAGGAAAGTTAATAGAAGAGTTGGATTCTGAAAATAATATATCTTTGCAAAGTGAATATCCCTATGAACATAAGCGCTGCTGGGGGTTAAAAAGGCAGCCTGATAATCAAACACCTAAAGCTGACCCTGGTGCTGATAAGCTACTCGAAAAATATGGTGGTAAGTATGTTGGTGATGTAAACAAAAAAATTATATATTTAACTTTTGATGAAGGCTATGAGAATGGATATACAGCTAAAATACTTGATGTTTTAAAGGAGAATAAGGTAAAAGCTACGTTTTTCATAACAGGACCCTATCTCAATGAGCATCAGGATTTAGTAAGAAGAATGGTTGAAGAAGGTCATACAGTTGGAAATCACACAATTCATCATCCCAGTCTGCCAGAGAAGGAGGACTCCGAAATTGAGGAGGAGGTTCTTGGACTTGAAAGAGCTTTCACAGAAAAATTCGGAGCAAAAATGAAGTTCCTCAGGCCTCCAAAGGGTGAATATAGTGAAAAAAGTTTAAATATTACCAACAAACTTGGCTATTGTAATCTTTTTTGGAGCTTTGCATATGATGATTGGCATAGAGATAAAATAAGAGGTCCTGAATATGCATATAAAATTGTAATGAAAAATTTACATAATGGAGAGATTATGCTGCTACATGCTGTATCAAAGGATAATGCGGATGCCCTAGATATGATAATAAAAGGAGCAATTGCAAGTGGATATGAATTTGGAAATGTAGAAAATTTGGTGAATTAGTTTTTGTGAAAGTATTTCTAGCTCCCAAAACCACAAGTAGCTTATGCTAGTTAAGAAAGCAGAGGTTCTCCGCTGAAAACTTTACCAAATTTTTTGATCCAATTAGGGTTTAGGAGGATAGTTTAATGCAAAAAATAGAGAAAATCAGCAAAGGTAACCATACTAAAAACAATATAAAAGTTAAGCTAGAATCTAAAATGAAAATAAGAGAAAAGTTTACTGAGATGTTAGAATTGCCAAAAGAAATAGTATTAGATATGCCCAAGCTGACTATGTTAGGAAATGGAGATCTAATTATAGAAAATTATAAAGGGATTGCTGAATATGATGAAGATGTTTTGCGTGTTAATACTACATCAGGAACTATAAAAGTAAAAGGCACTGACGTTTTCATAAAAGAGATTACACCAGAGAGCATAATGATTTACGGCAATATTGAAACGTTGGAATTTATAAAATAGCAAAGTAAATGCTACCAAGTTTTCTTTAACTGGAGGGTAAAATGTTAATTTTGAGGTTATGGAATTATATAAGAGGATATGTTATTATTATTGTTGAAGGATATTTTTTAGAAAAGTTTATAAACATATGTACTCATAGGCAACTGAGATTATGGAATGTAAAGTGGCAAAGAAACAGTAGAGTTAAAATGATGATTAGCATTAAGGATTTCAAAATGCTTAGACCCATTGCAAAGAAGACTAGATGCAGAGTACATATTATTATGAAAAAGGGATTGCCTTTTTTATTAAATAGATATAAAAACAGAAAAGCTTTTGTTATAGGAGCTGGAAGTTGTATTATAGTATTTTTTCTAATATCATCTTTTATATGGGAGGTATCAGTTGTTGGGAATAGCAGTGTGCCAACTGAAGTCATAGTTGAAAAGTTATATAACAATGGCATTAAAGTAGGAGCTTTGAAATATAACATACATCCTGAAGATGTAGTTGGTAATATGATGCTTGAATTGAAAGACCTTGCAAGGGTTAGTGTTTATATTCGTGGAACAAAGGTTCAAGTGGTTGTAAATGAAAGAGTAAAACCACCAGATTTAATAAATAGAAATGTGCCATGTGATATTGTTGCCTTAAAGGAAGGTGTGATTTGTTCCATTGTTGCAAAGGAAGGTCTTGAAGTTGTCAAAATAGGTGACACTGTTATAAAGGGTCAACTGCTCATTACAGGAAAGGTTGAAAATATTAACAACCCAGAAGCAATTCCCCTAATGGTTCACTCTATGGGGAGTGTTAAAGCAAGGACTTGGTATGAAGCTAGTGCAAAGGTGGAACAAAAGCTTGTAAGAACCAAAAGGACAGGTTTAAAAAAAGAAAATTACTCAATTGTTCTTTTTACAAAAAAATTGGAATTATTTCATAGCAAAATTCCATATAAGAATTCAGAATATGTTGAAATAAAAAAAAAGCTATGTATTGGTAATTATTTCGCATTACCTTTTGAACTTATTATAGATCAGCATTATGAATATGATTTGGAGCACTATGAAATTGACTTTGAGACTGCGGAGGAAATTGCAGCAGACAAAGCTATAGCTTTAGCACAAAAAAATGTACCTATACATTCACAAATAGTTAATACAAATATTTCTTTTGTCAATAATGACAATGGTGTTAGTATAGCTAAAGCAGTAATTGAATGTGTAGAGGATATCGGGGTTACACAAGAGATAGGAGGAATGTAATACTTGTCAGAGAGAATAGAAAAAAATATAGATTTTTATAGTATAGAATATGCAATGAACATATTTGGTAATTATGATGAGAATATTAAGATTATAGAAGAAGCATTTAATGTTAAAGTTGTGACTAGAGATACGTCAATAGCAATTAGTGGAGAAGCTGATAATGTTAATAAAGCCGAAACAATTGTTACAAAGCTATTAGGAATTGCAAAACGTGGAGAAAATATAACAAGACAAAATGTGCAATATCTAGTAGGTCTTACAAATGAGAAGCAAATAGAAAAGGCTGACGAGCTGTTAGTTGACTATGTTTGCCTTACTGCAAAAGGAAAGCAGATTAAGAATAAGACACATGGACAAAAGCTTTATGTTGATGCAATGAAAAAAAATGATATTGTTTTTGGAATAGGTCCCGCTGGTACGGGAAAGACATTTTTGGCTGTTGCTATGGCAGTAACAGCTTTTAGGAATAAAGAGGTTGATAGAATAGTACTTACAAGGCCTGCAGTAGAAGCAGGTGAGAAGTTAGGGTTTTTACCAGGAGATTTACAAAATAAGGTTGATCCCTATTTAAGACCACTTTATGACGGACTTTACGAAATAATGGGAGCAGATCTATATTTAAAGTATCTTGAAAGAGGGATGATAGAGATTGCACCTTTGGCTTATATGAGGGGAAGAACCCTTGACAACTCTTTTATTATTTTAGATGAAGCACAGAACACTACACCAGAGCAGATGAAGATGTTTTTAACAAGAATTGGGTTTAATTCAAAGGCGGTAATAACAGGTGATATAACTCAAATAGACTTACCAGGTGACAAAAGATCTGGGCTAAAGGAAGTAACTACTATTTTGAAGGATATAGATGGTATTGAGTTTTGTTACCTTACTCAGAAGGATGTAGTCAGACATGAACTGGTTCAGAAGATTATAATTGCTTATGATAAACACTCTTCAAAGGAAGATAAACAAAAGTCTTAAACTTTAAACTACTGAACATTAAAGACGTAAATTACAACACTTACCTGGGGGTAGCAAATGAAAAAAGCTAAAAAAAGCAATAACAAAACAAGTAGTATTACTAAAATTACTAAAAACTTCACAGTTCATCGTTTGTTTATGGTAATTATTACTATTTTAATTGCTTTTATTATAATTGAAACAGGAGCTCAACCAATAAGATATAAGCTAAATGTAGGTGATGTCTCAACTGATGATATAACTTCACCTAGAGATGTTATTAATGAGGTTCTAACTGAAGAGAACAGAATTTCAGCTAGAGAAAATGTTGAACCATTGACAAAGGAAGACTCAAAGGCTTTTGTACAGGTTATTTACAAGAAGGACGATTTCTTTAAGGCTATATCAAATACTAGATTAAGTGTTGAAAAAAGAATGAAGGAGCTTGGATTAACTCCAAATAGCATAAGCTATAAGGACTATCTTAAGGAGTCTCAAGATATAGCAGCAAATGGTTTGTCAGATAGATTAAATGAGCTTTCAATACCATTGTCAAAAACACAAATTGAATACCTTATAGCAACTGTTTCAGATAGTGAATTAGAAGCTTTTGAAGTTTTGACAAAACAGCTTATATCACGTTCTATGTCTGAGGTTATTACACAGAGCAATATTGATATACATATACAAAATTTGTTCAACAGCTATCAGAATGAGCAGGGTATAAGTGACCAACTGAAAAGCATTGGAGAGCAACTTTCTAAAAGTATACTCAGAACAAATCAGATAATTGATATTGAGGCTACTGAAAAGAAAAGACAGGAAGCATACAATGATGAGGCTAATATTGTTAAGATTAAAAAGGGATCTAGAATTATAAGCTATGGTGATATAGTTACAATGGACAAGCTGAAGCTACTTGAGGAACTTAATCTTCTAGAAACTAAAGGTAGATATGATTATCTTTTTTCTATTGGAATATTGACAGTTTTACTTTTCCTTGTTGGAATAGTTGCTGTATTCTTGAAAAAATATAATAAAAAAATATACAAAAATAGAAAAGAGTTGTTTTTGATATGCTTGATAGCCATTATTATTCTTATATTGGCTAGATACCTGTATCCTTTTTATAATGGTTTGCTTATACCTATTTTTGTAGGAACAATGCTCATTTCAATACTGCTCAACTTTGAGCTTGCAGTAGTAATTAACTGTATTCTTACTGTTTGTATCTCATTATTACTTAGAGGTGACTATAAGTTTTTGTATATGGGGTTAGTTTGCGGTGCAATATCAGCATTTATGGTTACAAAGGCACATCAACGCAGCAGGCTATCAGCAAATGGACTTTTGCTGGGATTAATAAATGCTTTATTTATAGTTTTTATAAATTTTATAGAAAAAAGCGATGCTACAACAATTCTTACAGACAGCTTAGCGGTGTTTTTTAATGGAATTGTTTCAATGGTATTAACTATTGGATTGCTTCCGTTTTTAGAAAGTGCATTTGGTATCGTTACTCCTTTAAAGCTGCTTGAAATTTCCAACCCTAATCATCCTCTGCTTAAAAAGCTTCTAATGGAGGCACCAGGCACCTATCATCATAGCCTTATGGTTGGAAATCTTGCAGAAGTGGCTGCGGAGGACTTAGGGGCAAATGCTTTACTTGCTAGAGCTGGAGCATATTTTCATGATGTTGGAAAACTTAAAAGACCAGATTTATTTACAGAAAATCAATTATCAGAAAATCCCCATGAGAGAATGACACCCAATGTAAGTGCAGTTGTTATTACATCGCATACAACTGATGGTGTTGACATAGCAACAAAGTACAAGTTACCTCTTGTAATTAAAGATATGATAAAGCAGCACCATGGAACAACACTAGTAGCATATTTTTATTATAAAGCTATAAAATCAGAGACTAGTAATGAGGTTAAACAAGAGGATTACAGATATGAAGGACCAAGACCTCAGACAAAGGAAGCGGCGATAGTAATGCTTTCAGATTCTGTTGAAGCAGCAGTTAGATCTATGAGCAATAAAACAGAGGAAAAAATTGAAGGTTTAGTAAGGAAAATAATTAAGGACAAGCTAGATGATGGACAGTTAAATAAATGCCAGCTTACATTGGCTGATTTAGATACAATTGCAAATTCATTTATGAAGGTTCTTAGTGGCTATTTTCATGCACGTGAACAATATCCAGAAGTGAAAAATTTAGTGAATAAGAATGTTTTTATTGAGGAAAAGGGAGAGTATAATATAGAAAAGCCTAAAGATGAAACTTATGATGAAGCAAGAATAGATGGAGGAGCAAAAGTTGATAATAATTGAAAATGAACAAGATAAGGTATCAATTGATGAAAATATTAATATAATCATTAAGAAGGTCATTGACATATGTATGAAGTCTGAAGAGCTAGAAGTGGACTATGAAGTAAGTGTTCTGATTGTAGATGATAAAGAGATACGATTAATAAACAAGGAGCATAGGGATATTGATAAAGCTACTGACGTGTTATCTTTTCCTATGGCAGAATTCTATAATGGAGAATTAATTTCTGATGAAGGAGATTATGACATTGAGAATGAGCAATTAATGCTAGGTGATATCATTATTTCAGCTGAAACGGCAAAGAGACAGGCAGTAGAATATGGACATAGCTTTGAGAGAGAAATGGCATTTTTGACAGCTCATTCGTGTTTTCATTTATTAGGATATGATCATATGGAAGAGTCCGAAGAAAAGGTTATGCTAAATAAGCAGGAAGCTGTCTTGAAGGAAATAGGGTTAACTAGGCTCTGATAAGTGTTTTCGTTCTCTTCGCATTTTTAATTACTATTTGTGTCGCTGGCGATACTAGCGAAATGGAGGTTTAGCTTGAAGAATAGAAATCTTATTGAAAGCTTTATGAACGCCTTTCAAGGGGTAGTATATGCACTTGTAAAAGAAAGAAATATGAAAATTCATTTAGCTGTTAGTTTTTTTGTTTTTTTGATTGCATTATGGTTAGAGGTTAGCAGGCTTGAGCTGGCAATACTATGTTTGACAATTGCAATGGTTTTATGTTTTGAACTCATAAATACAGCAATGGAAGTAGTAGTTGATTTTATAGTGGATGTATATCATCCAAAAGCTAAGATTATAAAGGATGTTTCTGCTGGTGCAGTTTTTGTTTCGGCATTTTTTAGTATTATAATAGGTGCTGTAATAATGGGAGAAAAACTGATGGTAAGAATAATAGCTTTTATTGGATAAAAAGGTAAATTACAGAATAGAGGAGATAAAATAATGACAGATAAAGAACTTATTGATTGTGCTAAAAAGGCATTAGAGAAAGCATATGTTCCCTATTCAAAATTCAGAGTTGGTGCGGCTATCTTAACAAAAACAGGAAATATTTATACAGGATGCAATGTTGAAATAGCATCATTTGGTGCAACAAATTGTGCTGAAAGAACTGCAGTTTGGAAGGCAGTATCAGAGGAAGGCAAAATTGAGATTGAAAAAATTGCAATTGCCAGTGATGATGATGACTATATTTTTCCCTGTGGTATTTGCAGGCAGGTCATGGCTGAATTTGCGGATGATAATATGAAGCTGCTTTGTACAAATAAAGATGGTGATTACAAAGAAATTCGTTTTGGTGATATATTGCCTAATGCTTTCAGGAGTTTTTAGGTAATTAATCAACTTTCGCACATAAAATTCTAGCGGTGCGAGAGATTTATAAATGGAAAGTTGAGTAATAAATTAATTAGTCCATCTAGTATTTTATAGGAGTTTTGTGCTAAAATACCGTTTATGGACAAAACATTTTAATGCATGAAAAATAATGGAGGATACAAATAGAATATGGCATACAAATCAGGATTTATATCGGTTATAGGCAAACCAAATGTTGGAAAGTCAACTCTATTGAATGCTTTAGCTGGTGAAAAAATAGCAATAATGTCAAATAAACCTCAGACCACAAGAAATACTATAAGGGCTGTTATAACAAGTGATGAATGTCAGCTTGTACTTATTGACACACCTGGTATTCATAAACCTAAAACAAAACTAGGAGAATATATGGTAAATGTCGCTTCTGAAACAATCAAAGAGGTGGATATAATTTTCTTCTTAGCTGAGGCGACAACTCAGCCTGAAAGTTTAGATGTTAGCATCATTGAGCAACTGAAAAAGGTTAGAACACCAGTTTTTCTAATTTTGAACAAGGTGGATATAGTGGCTAAGGAAAAACTGTTCACTATAATAGCTAGATATAATGAATTGATGGAGTTCAAAGCCATTATTCCTGTTTCCGCTTTAAAGAAAGACGGATTGGAAATTATTCTAAAAGAGTCACTTAAATATCTACATGAGGGAGAAAAGTTTTTCCCTGATGATACATTGACTGACCAACCAGAAAAGGTAATTGCTGCTGAAATGATTAGAGAGAAATTACTTTTGAATCTAGATGATGAAGTTCCCCATGGAGTTGGTGTTGAAGTTACCTCCTTTAAAGAAAGAAAAGACGGACTGATTAATATTCAAGCTACTATTTTCTGTGAGAAGAGCTCTCACAAGGGAATAATTATCGGCAAGCAAGGCTTAATGCTTAAAAAGATAGGAGCTGCAGCAAGATTTGAAATAGAAAGACTTCTAGATACAAAGGTCTTTTTAGAACTTTGGGTAAAAGTAAAACCAGATTGGCGAAATAATGACAATATGTTAAAGGACCTTGGCTACAAAAGGAAACAATGAGTTTATAACGCCTAGATTCAAAATAAAGAGGTACACCGCCACTTATAGAAGTGGGGGGATTTTCTTTACTCGTTATAAATAAATTTATTCAAAAATGGAAACTAATATTTAATTGTCCTTGTATACTATTGGACTTTTTGAGGGAAAATATATTTTATTAAATATAGATAAGAAGGAGCTGACATTCATGCTGGTAGATTTTATTTGGAGTGTTTTTAAATCAACTGGTAGTGTTGATTCTTATGTACTAATGAAGGAAATTGAGGAAAAGTACAAATCAGAAAAAACAGAAGATGTCGTTCGAGAAGAAATTCCAATTTAGTAGAACTAACTCAAACTTCGCACATAATTACCTATTGGTGAGGTAGAATTATCAATGTTTTGTTTCCTTTCCACATTCGCCATCCATGGTTCATGGTGTGTGACAGCAAAAAAATATAACTTGGCTTCTGCCGTTGTTTTGATGGGTATAAGCCAAGTTTTTTTATTACATCAGCGGCGTGTAAGCTAGGCGGGAGATATTCTCACTGCCTGAAAACCAAAGCGGTTCCTCCGTTATAAGTGACATATAAATTTGATGTTGTTTATTTTAGCTACTTAAAATTTTTTTTAGTACATTAAAATTTTATTGGTGCAGGAGAATAATAAAGGGTATGTTGAATATGGAATAACATTTTATTAGCTGCGTATGCGGTGTTAGGGGAAAGTGTGCAAATAGTATTATATTCTAGAAATTGGTGGTCATAATGGGATATGTGAATTATAAGGGGATTGTTTTAAAAGAAGTAAATACTGGGGAAGCTGATAAGATAATAACTGTTTTGACTGCTGAAGAAGGAAAGATATCTATTGCAGCTAAAAATGCCCGACGGGCAAAAAACTCGCTCTGTTCAGGTACTCAGATACTTTGTTATAGTAGCTATATGCTCTTTAAAGGCAAGGAACTAT
Source organism: Bacillota bacterium (assembly GCA_023398105.1). GTDB lineage: Bacteria > Bacillota > Clostridia > Acetivibrionales > DSM-1351 > Ruminiclostridium. The sequence goes on from JAEWST010000026.1 coordinate 39,516, forward strand.
ATAACATGTCAAGCTGTGAGGTTATAGAATCAAATTATGACATAAGAAATGACATTGTTAAGCTTACATACTCCTCTCATATACTAGAGCTTGTTTCAGATAATGTACAAGAGGGTGAGCAGTCAGAAAGTGTTCTGCAACTGTTGCTTAATACACTATATGTAATTGCTAAAACAGATCGCTCGTTAGACCTTATAACTAGAGTTTTTGAGTTGCGGTTAATGGCACTGCTTGGATATGAACCTCATGTTATTAGTTGCATAAACTGCGACAAAACTAATGATGAAGAAATGTTTTTTGATTTAGATAGTTCGGGGCTGGTATGCAGAGAATGTGTTAATAAAAAAGGAAGAATTATTCCTCTGCTGCCTGGAACAGTTAAGGCATTAAAATACATAATGTTTATTAATCCTCAGAAGCTTTATAGTTTCTCGCTTTCAGAGGAATCAATAAAAGAACTGAGTGTAATTTCAAAAAGATATATAAAAGAGCATCTAGGCAAGGAATATAATAAGCTGGATTATTTAAAGTACTATAAATAAACTTCAACTTTTCAGTTGGAGAAAAAAGTGTCTATCGAGGTGGAAAATAATAGCGTAAATTAGTATGGTTTATCTCAGCGTTTTGGCTTCTTGAACATGCACCATTCATGGTGCATAGTGTGCTAAATCATTAAATGGTATTTATTGAGCAATTTTTTGGGGTGAATATGAATCTTAGTTTATATACAATTATTTCAATAGCAATTATTATAATTAATATAGTATTAATAATCACAGCGGTTTTCATTGAAAGAAAAAAACCGGTCCATGCCTTAACCTGGGTTTTGACATTATCATTACTGCCTGTAGCTGGGTTTGTACTGTACTTAATCTTTGGGAGATCATATCATATCAAGAAGAAAAAACTTCTAATAAAGTGCGACAGAAGCAAACAATATTGTCAAGAGTTGCACAGAACCTTAGATTTTGCCTGTTATGATGAAAATAAATTTAATGAACCCTATGATAATAACACAAAGCAAGTAATTAAACTAAATATTAATACCTCACAAAGCTCTTATACAAATGACAATACTGTAAGAATATTTACAAGTGCAGAAGATAAATATAGAGAGCTTTTACAAGATATTTATGCTGCAAAATCATCAATTCATATTTTGTATTTCATAATTCAAAATGATAATATTGGCAATAAAATTATAGCAGCATTAGCTCAAAAGGCAAAAGAAGGGCTAGAGGTTAGAATTTTATTTGATCATGGAGCTAAACTATTCACCCCTTTAAAAACATATAATTCTATAATAGAAAATGGCGGTGAGGTATTATGCTTTTTATCTAATACAGTTAGTAATTATTTAAGATTAAACTTTAGAAATCACCGCAAAGTTGTAGTTATAGATGGGGGAATTGGATATATTGGCGGAATTAATATAGGAGATGAATATCTAGGATTAAATAAAAAAATATCACCTTGGCGTGACACACACATGAAAATAATAGGGAGCAGCGTCCATAGCTTACAGCTAAGATTCTTTGAAGATTGGCTTTATGCCTCAAATAGTGATATAGAGTTTGTGGATACAGAAAAGTATTTTATGCCTATAAGTAAAGAAAGTATAGGAAATACAGGAATGCAAATTGTAGCAAGCGGTCCCGACACTAAATGTGAAGAGATTAAACGCTGTATGATAAAAATGGTTAATTCGGCTAAGAAGAATATATTAATACAGACACCCTACTTCGTGCCTGACAGTGCTTTTTTAGAGGCTCTTCAAAATGCTGCATTATCTGGAGTTGAGGTTATAATTCAAATACCTGCAATACCTGATAAACCATATGTTTACAAGGCTACCATGTCTTTTGTGGCAGATGTGCTTGATTATGGCATAAAGATGTATCTATATAAGGGATTTTTACATGCCAAGATGATGGTAATTGATGAGGAGTGTTGTACTATTGGAACAGCAAATATTGATGTTAGAAGCTTTTCGTTAAACTTTGAAATAAATGCCTTTATGTATGGAAAAGAGATTTCACAAAGATGTACACAAATATTTAATAAAGATTTAGAAATGTGTGAATTAATGACAAAAGAAAAATACCAAAATAGAGGTGTATATAAAAAAATACAGGAAAGTATTTTCAGATTGTTATCACCAATCCTGTAAAACACATAATTTTCTTGATTTTAGGTACTAGGAAGAAGTATAAAAATAATTAACAAGTGAAGAACCTTTGCAATCTAATTTATATGGAACAGATAAAATAATTCTGTTTTATAGTAAATTAGATTGTCATAAGTTTTTTTTATATCCAAAATATTGTTCATATAATACTTAACAAATAATCACAAAAGACCTCTGTAAACTGAGATGCTACCCAATTGTATATAGATTAAATTTCTAACTTTCCCAGTTGAACACTGTAATTGTGGGAGACATCAAGAAAGTTGGGCTAAATTATAAATCTATTTACAAAGGGTGTCATCTGGTTGTTCAGAGGTTCTTTTTTGTTCTATATAAGTATAACAAGTCTTTCTTTTTGAATCTAGGCGTTATAATGAGTACTAACTTTTAATAAAATATATCACATTAAATAGAATTTTTTGTTATACTAATCTATGCAGAATTGTAATACTATTTGCCGCAAATGCGGCTATTTAAAATGTGATTCCACATTTTAAATGCAAATTAGTATAATATAGGAAATGTGGGAGGTTTTTTGACTTTGTTTAAGTTAGTCAAGTATTTAAAGCCATACTTAAAGCAAGTAACTTTAGGACCTGCTTTCAAACTTTTTGAAGCAGTATTGGAAGTGCTCATACCTTTGATGATGGCAAAGTTAATTGATAATGGAGTAAGAGCAAATAATTCATCGTATATCTATATGATGGGCGTAATAATGGTAATAACAGCAATAACAGGTGCTATTTCAGCATTTGTTTGTCAATATTATGCTTCAATAGCATCGCAAGGCTTTGGAACTACAATGAGAAATTTACTGTTCAAGAGAGTACAAAGCTTTTCATTAAATGAGATAGATAAAATTGGAGTACCTTCTTTGATAAACAGAATAACAAGCGATATTAACCAGCTGCAATTTGCTGTTGCTATGCTTATAAGGCTCGTTGTAAGAGTGCCGTTTCTATGTATTGGCGGTTTGATTATGGCTATGCTTATAAACTTGAAGCTTTCTTTGATATTGTTGGTTATAATGCCTATTTTTTTAGTTTTTATATACTTTATCATGTCACGTACAGTTCCCATTTATAAAACTGTGCAAAAAAAGCTGGATACACTTTCTGTTATTACTAGGGAAAACTTATCAGGAGTTAGAGTTATTAGAGCTTTTGCAAGACTGGACAAGGAAAGAGAACGCTTTGTTACGAGCAATAAAGAATACGTCGAGGCTTCCATTAGTGTTGGGCGTGTTTCTGCTTTATTAAATCCTGTTACTACAGTTGTTATAAATCTTGGAATTGCAGCTATACTTTGGTTTGGAGGAATAGAGGTATATGAAGGTAGTATGACACAGGGAGAAGTAATAGCATATATAAACTATGTAAACATGATATTGTCTGCCTTAATAGTTTTGGCTAATTTAGTTGTAACCTTTACAAAGGCAGCTGCCTCTGCAAATAGAGTAAATGAAATACTTGAGCTAGAGCCGTCAATTGTGGACAAATCTGATCTTGTAAAAGATAAAACGTCTCCTGTTGGTAGGAATTCTGCTATCAAAATAAATAAAAAAAACTATTTTACAGAAGATGAGAAGGTAATTGGTAAAAGTGAGGCAAATAGCACCATTTTAAACGAGTTAAAGAACAACAAAAATGATGGTATACCAATAATAGAATTCAGAAATGTAAGCTTTTCATATGCTGAATCCTCAGAATATGCACTAAAAAATATTTCACTAGAGATTAAGAGAGGTCAAAGAGTTGGAATTATTGGTTCAACTGGGTCAGGAAAATCAACCCTTATAAATTTAATAGTTCGGTTTTATAATTCAACAGAAGGCTCGGTGTATGTGGATGGAATTAATGTTAAAGACTATATACAAAAGGAGCTAAGAAATAAAATAGGCTTAGTCCCTCAAAGAACTGTCTTGTTTTCAGGGACAATTGAGGAAAATCTAAGGTGGGGAAATGAGAAAGCATCTCAAGAGGAAATTGAAGAAGCGGCAAGAATAGCACAAGCCTATGAGTTTATAGTTAAAAAGGAAGAGGGCTTTAGAGCAATAGTTTCTCAAGGTGGTACAAATCTTTCAGGAGGTCAGAAGCAAAGACTAGCAATTGCACGTGCTATTGTAAAAAATACAGAGATACTCATTTTAGATGACAGTATAAGTGCGTTGGATTATGCTACTGACGCAGCTTTTAGAAAAATGCTTTCAGAAAAATTAAGTGATAAAACTATCATCATGGTTACTCAGAGGGTATCAACCATTAGAAATGCAGATTTAATAGTTGTTTTAGATGACGGTGAAATTGTTGGTATGGGTAAAAATGAGTATCTCCTTGAAAATTGCTCTGTATATCAGGAAATATATAATTCTCAAGATGAAGCAAAGGAGGCTCAGAAATGAAAAGCAATGTAATAAAACGCCTCCTTAAATATATTATTAAAAATAAGCTATATGTTATTGGAGCATTAGTTTGTGCAGCTTTTAGCAATATTCTCATGGTTGTAGGCCCCTTTATTATTGGAAAGGGTGTTGACAATATTATTGATAGTGGAAATGTAAATTTTGATATAGTCAAGTATTATGCTCTTATTATAATTGGACTTTACTTAATTAGTGCTATTTTTCAATGGAATTTACAGGTTCTTACCAGCAAATTGTCAAATAAAACTGTTGAAGCTATTAGAAGTCATTTATTTGAACATGTCACAAAGATGCCATTAAGATTTTTTGATTCAAATTCTCATGGAGATATAATGGCTAGATTTACAGGTGATATTGAAAATATATCTGAGGGTATTTTTCAATCTGTCACACAGTTTATAACAGGAATTATATCTATAGTCGGTTCGCTGGTTTTTATGTTTATATTAAATCCTGTTATAACTCTTGTTGTAATTGTAATGACACCTATTACTTTTATCATTGCAGCATTTATAACAAGGAAATCATCAAAAATGTTTTTAGCTCAATCCAACTTAAATGGTGAATTAAACGGGTATATAGAAGAGATAATAGGCAATCAGAATGTAGTAAAGGCATTTAATTTCGAAGAATCATCAATGAAGAGGTTTGAAGAAATAAATAATAAGTTGTATAATAGTGGTAGATGGGCACAATTTTATTCCTCCCTTGTAAACCCTTCAACACGTTTAGTAAATAATATTACTTATGTTTTACTCGGCATGACTGGTGGAATTGCTTCATTAGCAGGTCATTTAAGCATAGGATATATTTCAAGCTTTTTGACATATTCCACATATTTTTCTCAACCAATAAATAATATTACAAGTGTAACCACTCAGCTTCAATCAGCAATAGCTTCAGCAAAAAGAGTATTTGCTATAATGGATAGTGAAACTGAAAAAGACCAAGGTATAGATGATATTGAGCTAAAGTACACAGAAGGTAATATTTGTTTTGAGGATATAACTTTTTACTATGTTCCACAAATACCATTAATAAATAATTTTAGCCTAAAGGTTGATAAAGGCTCAAGAATTGCTATTGTTGGACCAACTGGTGCAGGTAAAACAACTCTTGTAAATCTTCTTATGCGTTTTTATGATGTAAATAGTGGGAATATATATATTGACAGTATTAATATAAATAAACTGTCAAAGGATAGCTTAAGGAAATCCTTTGGTATGGTTTTACAAGATACGTGGCTCTTTAAGGGTACGTTAAAAGAAAATATTGCATATGGAAAACCAGAGGCATCTATCGAAGAGATAATTCAAGCTGCTAAAGCAGCAAATGCACACAATTTTATAAAGAGACTTCCAAAGGGCTATGACACAGAGCTTACAGAGGGTGGACGCAATTTGTCTCAAGGACAAAAGCAGCTTATTACAATTGCGAGAGTGATGCTAGTATTGCCAGAAATGCTAATACTTGATGAAGCAACCAGCAGTGTTGATACAAGAACTGAACTAAATATTCAGAAAGCGTTTCTTAGAATGATGGAAGGAAGAACCAGCTTTATTATTGCACATAGGCTTTCAACTATTAGGGAGGCAGACTTAATATTAGTACTTAATAATGGACAGATTGTTGAACAGGGAAACCATGAGCAACTGCTAAAAAAAGGAGGCTTCTATTCTAACTTATATTATAGCCAATATGAAAACCAGTAATTAGTAGTGAAGACAAACTATTGAGAAGTTGAGTAATTTATAGAATATATTGTATAAAAGTATTAATTCAAAGTTAAATATATCAAATTAATGGTGGTGATTTTATGGATAAATTATTAGAGGAGTTTAAAGCACAAAAAAGATTACTTGTGGAAGCCATAGTTGAAAAGGAGCATATGCAGATCTATGAATCTTTTTCACTGAAAAATGATTTTGTAATTAAGTTAGGAGAACCTAGGTATAAACTTCATAAGCTTGAGCTGACTATTGCAAGGGCAAAGCTAAAGCTTGATATGATGCAGGCCTGTATCAAGTTTAAAGTGCCTATTGATACCGAAAATATAGATAGGCAGCTGGAAAAGGAATTTGAAAGGCATAACAGTGTGCTTAGAAATATGAAAAAAGAAATTGAAAGTGTATACAATACAAGTGATGATGAAACTAAAATACGGAATATGCAGGAACTGAAAGAATTATATTTTTCAATTGCATGTTATATTCACCCTGAACTAGTTGATACTTCTGATAAAAACATCAAAAGGGTATGGAAGGCAACAAAAAAGGCATATGAAAATGGTGATACAGAAAAGTTAAAAAGATTACAAAAAAAAGTACACAAAGAATTCAAGGATATTATGTTAAATAAAGATTCACAGGACATTGACCTTGAAAATACAGTTCTTTCTATGAAATCAAAGAGAGAGCTTGTGGCTTCAGAAATTGAAAGCCTTAAAAAACAATTTCCGTTTTCAGAAGAAAAACTGCTGAAGGATGAAGAGGCTGTTAATAAATTTAAACAGGATATAGATGTAGATATAAAGTTGGCAAGCGAGGTGCTAGATAAGCTTGAAAAGCAGATATTAGAAAAGCTACCAGCACCAAGCAAATATATTAATTGAAACTGATGAATAAGAGTGTTAGCAAAGCAGAGGTAATTATGAGTTTGAAGGGGTGTTCTAAAAAATTCCAGACAAATGAATTCCCATATTGGGGGTTTTTAAGGAGGCTACGAAGCAAACACAAAGTTTTTCGTCTAAGGGAAGCTGAGTGGCTTTTTAACAAACCAAGAAAATTCAGTTTGCACTAAAGACTGAATTTTCTTGGTTTTTGTATTTAAATTAATGTTTACAAAATGATATTCTAAACTACCTGTAAAATAGCACATTTGAGATATTCTGTTTCAGGAGAAGCAAGCAATACTGGGTGATCTTTTGCCTGTGATCTATATTCAACAACTCGTACCTTCTTTTTTGCATCGGCTGCTGCATCATATAAAATATCCATAAACAAATTGGAGTCAACATGCTGAGAGCATGAACAGGTAATTAGATAGCCTCCGCTCTTTATAATTTTCATCGCACGTAAGTTTATTTCCTTGTAACCTCTGATTGCACCTTGTACAGCATTTTTTGTCTTTGTAAATGCAGGAGGGTCAAGTATAATTGTGTCAAAAATCTCATTATTATCATAGTATTCACGTAAAATATCAAAGGTGTTTGCCGTATGGAACTTAACAATAGAATCTAAACCGTTAATCTCAGCATTTTTGGTAGCACACTTTGAAGCATGTTCAGATATATCTATTCCTAATACACTTTTAGCTCCATATAGCCCTGCATGAAGTGCAAAGGAGCCAGTATGTGTAAAACAGTCCAAAACCTTTACATTTTTAACGAAAGGAGCAATAGCGGCTCTGTTTTCCTTTTGATCCAGAAAGAAACCTGTTTTTTGACCATTTTCTACATCAACTAAAAACTTAACTCCGTTTTCAGTCATTTCAACAAGAGTATCAAAAGAGCCTTTTATGAAGCCTTTTTGCATTTCTAAGCCCTCAAGCAGCCTTACAGGAACATCATTTCTTTCATAAATGCCTCTTGGCTTTATTATGTCATCAAGTATATTGACAATATCATTTTTAAATCTATCTATTCCAAGTGCAAGAGTTTGAATAACTAAAATATCTGAAAATTTATCTACAACAAGAGCAGGTAAAAAATCAGATTCAGCAAAAATTACACGACAGCTGTTAATGTCAGCAACTTGCTTTCTATAATTCCAAGCAGCATTTATTCGATTATACAAAAAATTGAAATTAATTTCTTCGTGCTCATACGTTAACATACGTATTGTTATCTGAGATTTAGGGTTATAAAACCCTCGTCCGAGAAATTTATTTTTGCTGCTATAAACATCCACAATATCGCCAGGCTCAATATCTGCATCTATATGAGAAATATCACTTTTAAAAATCCAGGGATGTCCATATTCTGTTCTGCTTTCTTTTCCTTTAGCTATAAAGGCTTTAGCCATGTCAATTATCCTTTCTTAAACTTCTTCTGTTTCCTTGTTGGTCAACGATAACAGTATTGTCCAAGGTTGCTTTTAGATTTGATCTGAAAGCTGCAATATATTCTTTTCTAAGATCATCTCTTTCGGCTAACTCTGAATTTGTAAGTGTATCCGTTTTAGCTTTTTTAGCTAATTGGTTCAGCCTATCAATTTTGCTTTTTTCCATAAAACACACATCCTATCTTATTTGAATTATTTACGATATACAGTCGAATAGTATCACACTAACAAACTAATTTATTATATCAGAAATAATCTCCTTTAAAAAGTAGTTTAATTATGCTATTATGTAATTATGCAATTCGGATAGAATATTAAATGTACAATTATTGGAGGGATTAAAGGATGGCAGACATACAGGTTGTTATATTTAATTTGAAAAATGAGTTGTGCAGTGTAGATACATCTATTGTTTATAAAATTGAAAAATATAGTGATGTTTCACTTGTTCCGCAGATGCCAGAATATATTAAAGGCGTATACAATCTTAGAGGTAGAGTAGTTCCAATTGTAGATTTGAATAAAAGATTTAATATGGGCGATTCTGAAATAACTGGTAAGACAAAGCTTATTATTACTGAAAAGGATAATCAGTTGTTTGGATTTATAGTTGACAATGTTCTAGAAATAATAAATCTAAATGAAAATTCAATTGACAAGTCAGATGCAGTTTTACATGTAAATAATAACAAGTATATTAAGGGGATAGGAAAGAAAGATGATAAGCTATTCTCAATAATTGATTTAAATGAGATTTTGAATACACATGAAGTAAACGAAGTATTAGCACATGATGCACTTTCAGATAAGGAATAATGTACTCCTACTTTTGCAGTTATTAATTATGTTAAATAAAGGCTGTGCTTCCTAAAGAAAGCACAGCCTTTTACATATGGTAAACCATAAAAGAAGTAATATTTCTGAATACTATTTCACTTTTAAATATAGAAAAGAAATATTTAAAATCCAAATTAGTATAACTATACATTAAACCTAAATAGGGTAACATCTCCGTCTTGCATAACGTATTCTTTTCCTTCGGATTTTACCATCCCTTTTTCCTTTGCAATATTATAAGAGCCGCAATTCATTAAATCATCATATGCAACAATTTCGGCTCTTATAAAACCTCTTTCAAAATCACTATGAATTTTTCCAGCAGCTTGAGGTGCTTTTGTTCCTTTGATAATAGTCCAAGCTCTAACTTCCTGTGGTCCTGCAGTAAGGAAACTAATAAGACCAAGAATCTTGTAGCTTGCTTTAACTAATTTATCTAAACCAGACTCTGCTAATCCCATAGCTTCAAGAAAATCAGCTTTTTCCTCATCAGCCAGCTGAGCAATTTCTTCTTCAACTTTGGCACAAATAACCATTACCTCAGAGCCTTCTCCTTGAGCAAGCTCATTAAGCTCAGCTAAAAACCTATTATCATCTAGTGCAGAAAGATCATTTTCAGATACATTTGCAGCGTAAAGTACTGGTTTAGATGTAATTAACAACAACTGATCGGCAATTTGCTGTTGTTCTTGGTCAAAGCTTATTGACCTGGCAGGCTTACCACCTTCTAAGTGTAGTTTAATTGCTTCAAATACCTCTAGCTCAGATAGGAATTTCTTGTCACCTGATTTCATCAATTTTTTAGTTCTGTCAATTCTACGCTCCAGCATTTCCAAATCAGCAAATATTAGCTCTAAATTGATAGTTTCAACATCTCTTTTTGGTCCAATTGAACCGTCAACATGAACGATATTTCCATCCTCAAAACACCTGACAACATGAACGATAGAATCAACTTCTCTTATGTGAGAAAGGAATTTGTTACCTAGACCTTCCCCTTTACTAGCACCCTTAACTAAACCTGCAATGTCAACAAATTCAATTACTGTTGGGGTGTTTTTTTCAGGGCTATACATTTTTGCAAGCATATCTAATCTTTCATCAGGAACAGCTACGATACCAACATTTGGCTCAATAGTACAAAAAGGATAATTTGCACTTTCTGCACCAGCCTTTGTGATAGCATTGAATAAAGTGCTTTTTCCTACATTTGGCAGACCTACAATACCTAGTTTCATTTATAGTATCCTCTCATTGTTATTAAACATTAAAACATCATAAAGATTATACACTTTATAATTTTTCAATGCAATAACAATGAACTCTCTTGTTTCTATTTATTCTTTTTATTTTTTGAATACTTATAATATTCGGTAATTAGTTCATCTAGATCATGACTGAGACTCAAAATTGATTCGCTGTCTAAGCTGCATTTTTCTATTTCGCTATTGAGTGTTTCTCTTAGCTTGTTAATCCTATCCTCTAGCATACAAAACCTCCTGCACGCATCCATCCATAAAAATGATTATTAAGCTTGCATGATAAGTTACATTGGTCAACCAATATAATAGCATAAATGGAACGAATTACCACATGCATATATTATAAAATTCAAAATGAATTATGTCAATATAATAGTATAAAAATTTGGAAAACGAAAATGCATTTTGCGATTTCAAATAAAGAAATATTACAATTTAATGAACAAAAATCTATAATCCCATATTTGACTGATTAAAGCAGAGAGAAAATTACAGCCTGTTAATAACAATTATGAGATTTCAATATTCACAAAAAAATTGCATGCTTTTGCATTCTTGGTAAACAGTGTTTTAGTTCCTTATTTTCATATCGGCATTTATGCATTAAATTTAATACATATTTTTTAGAAATAATAAAAAATATTCGATTTAAGAATAAATTTACATGAAAAAGCTTTATTCAAGTATGAAGCTATTAAATATTCAACTGTCTTAACATTAGTTACACCACTCAAAAGGAAAAGATTGACAATTTTTAAAGTAAAATTTATAATAATATTTAAATCTTATATAAGAGGAAGGAGCTGCTTATGGATATTACCGTTGGAGAAAGGTTAAAACAATTAGTAAGAGAGAAGGGGCTGGAGCAACAGGAAGTTGCGGCTCAACTAAAAATTAAACCGCCAACTTTTAATGGTTATGTAGGAAATAAGAGGAATCCTTCTATATCAAGGTTAAAAGAGCTAGCCAGTTATTTTAATGTATCTGTGGATTACTTGATAGGCTACAATGATTATAGATTCCCATATTTTAGTCATTTGTCCGATGATATAAAGAATTTTATACAAAATCCAGAAAATCAACCTTATATTGAGTTGGCAAAGGATATTAAGGAAAGAACACTAGAAAAAACAAGAAAAGCTTTATAAATAAATGAAGACTTAAACACCTGCAATTTTTCACTGGGAAAGTTGAGTAAGCTATATATTTTCCAATATATAGCTTAAAACAAAAAACAAACTTATGAAAATTGATTTAAGTACATACATAAGAAAGACTTTTGCTATGAAATATTCTTTTTAATCGAATATTTATTGTTTCTATTTGATTTTTATTCAAATTTAATATATATTTAGTTTGGCTTAATGATTTTATTCAGACATATTATTTCGTTAAGCGTATACTTTATTGAAATGCATTTTCAGACTTAAATAAACTAAAATATATATTAAATAAAGGCAGGAGGTAATTTTATGTATTGCAGGAATTGTGGAAGTGTTATGAACGATCAGGCTGCTATATGTGTTACTTGTGGAGTACCCGTGGGAAAAGGTAATAATTATTGTCCTATGTGTGGAGATACAACTGATTCAATGGCTTTGGTGTGTATGAAGTGCGGAGTAAATCTCAATGCATATGGTGAGCAGAAATCAAAGCTGGCGGCAGGGTTGTTTGGAATATTCTTAGGAATGTTTGGAGTACACAGATTCTATCTCGGACATATTGGGATTGGAGTAGCTCAGTTGCTAATATCAGTTCTATCATGCTTTTTTCTTTCGTGGATATCTGCTATATGGGGATTGGTAGAGGGAATATTGATATTATCAGGAAGTATTAATAAGGATGCTAAGGGTGTTCCATTAAGGGATTAGATTTTCATTTAATTAATTTGCTTATTTTTATTAAGAACTTAAAAAAAGACCGAAAGGTCTTTTTTTGTATACATAATGTTTAGGGAATATATTTCTGAGCTTACTCAATATCAATTACTGATACTGGACAACCATCCCTAGCCTCCTCTGCTTCACTTTCATTTTCCTCAGGAATCTCATCTTCTATAGCTTCTGCTTTTCCATCTTCATTCATGCTAAAAACTTCAGGACATATTGAAACACATAATTCACAACCGATGCAACCATCTTGATCTACCGATGCTTTCATATTTTACCTCCATCATATTTTAATATTTTGTACAATGAATTTAAGCTATTAACTTTATGTATTATTCCAATATAGTTAAGCAAATATACAATTTCAAAAGAATTTGCAAATAAGATTGGATAACTTTAATATTAGTGTAAATACATTTAACATTTTTGTATAAAATACATTAGAACAATAATGTTTTCAGCAACAAAGCAGACAAAAGTTCTATTGGTTACGATTAAGCCACTGTATAGATATTATATACTAAAAACACTAATATAGCATATTTTGAAGATTGCTTGTTTTAAATATACAATTAGTGTATTCTTATTATTGATAAAAACTTATAACGAGGCAAAAAAATGTCCCCCACTTCTATAAGTGGCGGGTATCCCTTTGGTTTTCAGTCGGTGAGAATATCTCCCGCCTCGATGAAACGCCGCTGATGTAATGAATTTTTCTACAATCGATAAATTTCATTTTGAATCTAGGCGTTATAACTCAACTTTCCCAGTTGAAAATTGAGCAAATGATCTACAGCTAAACTGAATGGTGTAAATATAGTTAGGAGTAAAAGATATGTTACATGAATTTTCAAGAAGTGAATTAATTATAGGCGCAGAAGGACTAAAAAAACTGAAGAACAGTAAAGTTGCTGTGTTTGGAGTTGGCGGAGTTGGTTCATATGCTGTGGAGGCTCTAGTAAGATGTGGGGTTGGACAGTTGGTTTTGATTGATGATGATTGTGTCTGCTTGACAAACATAAACAGACAGTTGCACGCATCAAGAAAGACTGTTGGAAACCCCAAAGTAGAGGTTATGAGAGATAGAATTTTAGATATAAATCCAGAATGTAAAGTCACTGTTTTTCAAAAATTCTACATGCCTGATGTTGCAGAAGAATTAATTGATAAAAGCTATGAATATATTGTTGATGCTATTGATACTGTAACGGCAAAAATTGATTTAGTTGTAAGAGCAGAGCAATTTGGAATACCAATTATTAGTGCAATGGGTGCAGGTAACAAGGTTGATCCGACTAAGTTTGAGGTGTCTGATATTTATAAAACTACAGTAGATCCATTAGCAAAAGTAGTTAGAAAAGAACTTAGAAGCAGAGGAATTAAAAAGCTTAAGGTTGTTTATTCAAAGGAAGAACCTATTAGACCTATTGAAATAGAAAATCTTGATTGTTACAGTGATCTCCCTAACGGTGTACAAAGAAAAGGTGCTATAAAAAAGAGAGTACCAGGAAGCTTATCATTTGTGCCTTCTGTGATGGGTTTAATTATTGCTGGTGAAGTAATTAAGGACTTAATTGAATGGGGAAAGCCTAAAATGAAAATCTAAATTATTTTTATAAGATACGTTAGTTTACAGAACAACAAGTCATTGGTAAACTTGAGAATGGCTTGACTTTTTATTCGAAAATTGAGTTGGCAACAAACCATTTTATGTGCGAAGTTTGAGTACAAAATGCTATGAAAATAAAAAAAATGGGTATATAAATATCTGAGGTGATAAAATGTTTGAAAAACGTATAAATATTTTTACTGGACATTATGGAAGTGGTAAAACGGAGGTTGCAGTTAACTATGCTTTAAAACTTGCAGAAGCAGATTTTAAGACTGCAATTGTAGATTTTGATATAATTAATCCTTTTTTTAGAACAGCTGATGCCAAGGAAGAACTTGAAAATAAAAATATTAGAGTTCTTTTACCTAGATATGCAAATACTAATGTTGATGTTCCAGCCATACCAGCTGAAATATATTCTTTGTTCCAAGACAAATCCTACAAGGTAGTTCTTGATGTTGGTGGAGATGATTTAGGTGCAAAAGCAGTTTCTAGATTTAAAGAAGAGATTGTTAGTGATGATTACGAGATGTTTTTTGTAATTAACACAAAAAGAGGAATGACTGATACTGCAGAAGAAATATATGAAATGATTGGAATAGTTGAAGAAGGTGCAAACTTAAAAGTTACAAAATTGATTAATAACAGCAATTTGCTTGAGGAGACAACACCTGAGATTATTTTGCAGGGAAATGAAATTATATCTGAGGTTTCTAGAAAAACAGGTATTCCAATAGCAATTACATCTGGCATGGAAAAAGTAATAAGCGGTTTAAATGGTCAGCAGTTAAGCGGTTCAACAATATTAGCTATGAAGAAACATATTTTTTTACCTTGGAATAGAAATTAGAAGAGAAGAGGCTATAAAGCAATATTTGACTGCCTAAATTATTTTAGTGTAGTACAGCAAATTAACACTTTTAAGAATCATTTGGTAGTGATACAATAATATTCATATATATTTAGTGATTTTTCTGTTTTAATGTCTTGGAATCGCTAAAATACTTGTAAATAATGAATTAATTGCAAGTATACTAAAGTAAAAAGTGCAAGCCTTTATAGTAGTAGGTAAGAAATATCTATCTAATATTTCAGAATAACTAATGTGTAAACAAATGGTTTTTGTCTTATGTTATGGAAACTGAGTTTAATTACGGGCTTAACCATTTGTGACTAAAGCTATTTAAATTTTTCATTATTTCTGAAGTTTTACCATGCATAACTTGCAAATAACATTAAAGAGTTTTATAATAACAGTAGTTTTGGTCGATAAATTCTAAATTAAGTAACAATCAAATAAATTAATAAAACATAAGTGAGGTTTTGATAATGGCAAAAGTAATATTCCATGAGGAAAGATGCAAAGGCTGTAAGCTTTGCGTAACGGTATGCCCAAAGAAAATTGTCATAATGAAATCTGATAAATTAAATCAGAAGGGATTTCATCCTGCTGGCGTAGATGAGATGGATAAATGTATTGGTTGTGCTTTCTGTGCTACAATTTGTCCGGATTGCGTTATTGAGGTTGAAAAGTAATACTAATTCAAAAAATTATCATTAAATTATTAGCTATGAACTAGTATAAATTTTTAATAAGTTATTATGAGTCATCAAACATGACTATTTGGAGGGAAAGAAATGGCAGAAAAATTATTAATGAAGGGTAATGAGGTAATTGCAGAAGCAGCCTTAAGAGCTGGTTGCAAACATTATTTCGGATATCCAATTACACCACAAACTGAGGTTGCTCATTATATGGCAAAAGTAATGCCAAAATTAAATGGTACCTTTGTTCAGGCTGAAAGTGAAGTTGCAGCGATAAATATGGTATATGGTGCAGCAGCAGCAGGTGCACGCGTTATGACATCGTCATCTAGCCCTGGAGTAAGTTTGAAACAGGAAGGTATTTCTTATATAGCAGGTGCAGAACTTCCAGCAGTATTAGTAAATATTGTACGTTGCGGTCCTGGTTTAGGAGGTATTCAAGCAGCTCAATGTGACTATTTCCAAGCATGTAAGGGTGGCGGGCACGGTGACTACAAAAATATAGTTCTTGCTCCTTCAAGTGTACAAGAATTATATGAGTTAACAGTTGAAGCGTTTAACCTTGCTGACAAATACAGAATGCTTGTTATGATTTTAGGTGACGGTATGTTAGGTCAGATGATGGAAGCAGTTGAATTTAAAGATAAAGAAGAAATTTATCAGGACGACAAGAAATGGGCTTGTACTGGTACAAAGATGCAGAGGGATAGTAATGATATTACTTCAATCTATATTCAACCAGAAGTGCTTGAGGGTCTTAACAATAAGTTGCAGGCAAAATATAGACAAGTTGAACAAAACGAAGTTCTTGTAGAGACATATAATTGTGAGGATGCAGATATTATTGTTACTGCTTATGGTACTGTTGCTCGTATAATAAAAAATGTTATTAAGATGGCTGAAAAGGAAGGTATTAAAGTTGGACTAATTCGTCCTATAACACTATATCCATTCCCAACTGCTGCTTATGAAAAGTATGCAGATACTCCAAAGGCGTTCTTAAGCGTTGAGTTAAGTGCTGGGCAGATGGTAGAAGATGTACGTCTTGCAATTAACGGTAAATGCCCTGTTCATTTCTACGGACGTACAGGCGGAGTAATTCCTAGTCAAATAGAAATTTTAAATGAAATTAAGAAAATCTTAAATAAATAGAATTTAAGAATGGAGGGTAAGAAATGGCAACTGTGTTTAAAAGGCCACATGCTTTAAAAGAAAAAGAGCTTCACTATTGTCCTGGTTGTACTCATGGTATAATTCACAGGCTGGTAGCAGAGGTAATTGATGAACTAGATATAGAGGGTATTACAATAGGCGTTTCGCCTGTTGGTTGTGCATATAATAATTACGAATATTTTAACTGTGATATGGTACAAGCTGCTCATGGAAGAGCTCCAGCCGTAGCTACAGGAATAAAAAGAGTTCATCCCGACAATTATGTATTTACTTATCAAGGAGATGGAGATTTAGCAGCTATAGGAACAGCTGAAATTGTTCATGCTGCTGCAAGAGGAGAAAAAATCACAACAGTATTTGTTAATAATGCTATTTATGGTATGACATCTGGTCAGATGGCGCCTACTACATTATTAGGTCAATTAACAACAACTTCACCATTTGGAAGAAAACCTGAAATACATGGATATCCAATTAGCGTATGTGAAATGCTTTCTACATTAGAAGGTGCAGCCTATGTTGAAAGAACATCTGTACATGATGTTAAAAATATTAAAAATACTAAAGCAGCTATAAAAAAGGCATTTCAAGTTCAAAAGGCTAATAAAGGATTCTCTATTGTTGAGGTGCTTTCAACTTGCCCAACTAACTGGGGTCTGAATCCTGTAGACTCACTTAAATGGTTAGAGGAAAATATGTTGCCACACTATCCTCTAGGTGTATTTAAGGGAAAGGATTTGGAGGTGTAGGGAATGAAACAGCTTGATTTGATAATTGCTGGTTTTGGCGGACAGGGAATACTTTCTGCTGGAAAATTACTTGCGTATGCTGGAATGTTAGAAGGAAAACATGTTTCATGGCTACCATCTTATGGACCTGAAATGAGAGGTGGTACTGCTAACTGTAGCATTGTTATTTCTGATGATCCGATAGGCTCACCCATAATAGATTATCCAAATGCATTAATTGCCATGAATGGACCATCTTTGGAGAAGTTTGAAAAGAAGATTACAAAGGGTGGCTTGATTATTACAAATAGTTCATTAGTTGAGGCAAAGGCTACGAGAACAGATGTAGAGTTTTTTGGAGTTCCTGCAACAGAAATGGCTTCAGATATGGGAAATTTGACATATGCTAACATTATTATTCTAGGAAAATTATTAGGAAAAACAGGTATTGTTACAAAAGAAAGTTTTGAAGCTGCACTTAAGAAAGTTTTGCCTGAGAAAAAGCATTTTATGATTCCTGATGAAATGAAGGCACTTGTTGTAGGTCACGATTTATAATTAATAACTCAACTTTTCGAATAAAAATTTGTTTTTTGCTTACTAGAGTCAATTATTGTACAGTTTTTTGTTTAAAACTGACAGTAATTGGCTCTTAATTATTTAGTGCATAAGTTGATTGAAGTAATAGTTAATTTTTGACAAAGTCAATTACGATGGCTCAAGGCATTTTCAAGATAAGCTATCTGTTTTAGGCAAATTATGTTTTTAACGTAGTTTGGTTTTAAAAATGTTTTATTACTGTAATATTAGATTTTTGTTGTAAAAATATGTAATGCTCTATATACTAAATTAGTAGATATATTGGGTGTTTACCTTAGAAAGCTAATAAAATGAGGCGTGGGAGGTTAGTATGAGTGTACTCAAAACAGAAAACTTAACTAAATACTATGGAAATGCAAGAGGAATTGAGAATGTAAATTTAGAGGTTAATGAAGGTGAGGTTTTTGGCTTTATTGGACCCAATGGTGCTGGAAAATCAACTACAATTAGGACTTTACTTGCCCTCATTCATCCAACATCAGGTAATGGCAGTATATTTGGAAAGGACTGTATAAAGTACTCAAAGGAAATAGCCAAAGATATTGGATATTTGCCAAGTGAGGTTTTTTATTATGATAATATGAGAGTCAGGGATTTACTTAAATATTCTGCATCCTTTTATAAAAAGGACTGCACAAAGCGAATTAGTGAGCTTTGCACAATATTAGATCTTGACCAAAATAAAAAAATAGATGATTTGTCCTTTGGGAACAGAAAAAAGGTAGGAATTGTACAGGGGCTTTTACACAGTCCTAAGCTTATTATTCTAGATGAACCAACAAGTGGATTAGATCCACTAATGCAGCAGAAGTTTTTTGAAATAATTCAGCAAGAAAATAAAAAGGGTGCTACTGTGTTCTTTTCTTCTCATATATTAAGTGAAGTACAGAAGCTCTGTGACAGGGTCGCAATTATTAAAGAAGGTAAAATAATTAGAACTGAAAAAATTAATGAGCTTCGAGAAAACAGTTATAAAAAAATATCTTGTGAAACTCAAAGCACTATTAGTAAAGATTATTTTAGTTTTGACGGTGTAAATAAGCTTAATATAATAGATAATAATGTAAGCTTCATCTATAAGGGAAATATAGACTTTATAATGAAAAAGCTAGCTGCATTAAGTTTAGTGAATATTAATATTGAAGAGCCTGATTTAGAGGAAATATTTATACATTATTATAATTAACTCAAATTTGCAGTTGAAATTGTAGTTACACAAACCTATAAATGGGAAAGTTAAGTATTTGATTAGCTTAATTACGGTTCGTTTAAATTTACGCTTTTAGCTTTTACAAAAGTTAGTGTTTTATTTCTTTTCAAGGAGGCATACATGAATATATACATTCAAGAATTAAAAAGTTTATTCAAGAGTACATTAATATGGACTATTTCAATTGTGGGATTAATAATATTTCTCTTTGTGCTATATCCAGGACTTGCTAAGGATGCAGATAAGTTTATGCTATTACTAAAAAATTATCCTCCTGAGGTATTAAGTGCTTTAGGTGCTACTATTGACATTGTTACATCAATTAATGGATATTATGCTTTTTGCTTAGTTTATATAAACCTTTGTGCTGCAATTCAAGCTATGAAATCTGGCGTTGATGTGCTTGCAAAGGAAAGTTCCAGAAAGACCTGTGATTTTATTTTTGTTAAGCCTGTTTCAAGGGTAAAAGTACTTGTTTCTAAATTAGTAGCTGCTATTACTTGCTTTCTCATTACTGACATATTTATTATACCAATAGCAATAATTAGTGCTACAATGGTGGAAACAAAAGCTTTTGATATGAAGGTATTTTTACTTATTTCTATATCAATTTTATTTGTTCAGCTTATTTTTGTAGCTTTAGGATTCTTTTGTGCAGCAATCATAAAGAAAATTAAGGGAACTACAGCTATTTCATTAGGTGCTGTAATGGCTTTTTTTACAATTTCCTTAATAGTAAAGGCCTTTGGGGATGACAAACTCAAGTATATTTCCTTCTTAACGTATTTTAGTCCAAATTATATAATAGAACATGGACATTTTGAGCTTAGTATGCTTTTATGTGCTGTTGTTGCTATTGTTTTATTTATTGCTATATCGCTATTTTATTACAACAAAAAAGATATACATTGTGCATAGCTCGAAAACAAAGTTTGTACAAACATGGTGCTTTTTCGAGCAAGGAAAATCCGCAAGCGGTTTTTCCAAAGTCTGTAGGTGGGTGAAAGCTTCAAAAAGAAGGCGTACCTCCACCAAGTCTTAACCATATTTTCTGCCTAAAGTGGGCGTGGGAGGTTAGTATGAAAATTTTTTTACATGAGTTAAAGGGAAATATAAAATCGCTTGTTTTTTGGTCAATAGGTATGGCTTTTCTTATTGCATTGGGTGTTGGTAAGTTTTCAGGAATTGATAGTGCTGGACAGTCAATAAATGAATTAGTGGCTTCAATGCCAAAATCTATACAGGCTTTGTTTGGCTTTGAAGGCTTTGATATTTCAACAGCAATAGGTTTTTATGGTGTACTTTTTGTTTATATCCTTCTTTCTGCTTCTTTACATGCAACAGTTTTAGGCGCAGGGATTATATCAAAAGAAGAGAGAGATAGAACCTTTGAATTTTTATATGTAAGACCTGTTTCTAGAACTAGGATAATAACAGAAAAGTTTCTAGCTGCTATTTGTAATATTTTTATCTTGAATATTGTAGCTATATTGGTTTCTATAGGTGTATTAGAAAAAGTGTCAAAAGAGAATATTACAAAGGACATTTTATTACTTATGTTTGGAATGTTTATAATGCAGCTACTATTCATTTCTATTGGTATGGTAGTATCTGTAATTGTTAAAAATAGTAAATCAGCAACAGGGATAGCTTCTGTGGTTGTAATAATAACATATTTGCTTTCCGTTATTTCAGATTTAAATGAAAAGTTGGCTTTTGTAAGGTTTTTTACACCATTTAAGTACTTTGGAGCAAAAACTGTAATGGATATTGGGATTAGTTTAACCTATTCAATTATATCAGTAGCAGTTATTTTTGTAGCACTATGTGCAGCTTGGGTTTTCCATAATAGAAGAGACCTGACAGTTTAAATGGGGCACCTGATTTTTCAATTTGGAAAGCAAAACAGTGAAGGGAATAAATGTATGGATTATAAACTAAAAGAAGATATATATAGAAATATAGATGTTTCTGTACAGCGTTTATCACAGGCACTACAATACAAGACTATCTCTTATGAAAATGTGGATTTGGTAGACAGACTGGAATTTTTGAGGTTTCATGAATTTATTGAAAAATCCTTTCCCAAGGTTCATAAAGAGCTTATAAAAGAAACAATTAATGATTTGGGTATTCTGTTTAAGTGGGAGGGTGCTGAGAAATATCAGGACTCAATTCTTCTTATGGCTCATATGGATGTAGTACCAGTGGGAAAAGATACTGAAAATGAGTGGTGTTTTGAGCCGTTTTCAGGAAAAATATCAGAGGGTTATGTGTGGGGACGCGGAGCACTTGATATGAAAAGTCAGCTTATGGGAATTCTTGAAGCTGTAGAAGAGCTAATAGAGAAAGGCTTTAAGCCTAGAAGAACTATTTATTTAGCCTTTGGACATGATGAAGAGGTGGGTGGGTATTTAGGTAACGCTCAGATGGCTTCTTATCTCCAAGCAAAGGGAATAAAGCTATCTATGGTATTAGATGAAGGCGGCTTTATTATTAAAAATGCTATAGCTGATATGAGTTGTCCTGCTACACTAATTGGAATAGCTGAAAAGGGTATGACTACCCTTGAGTTATTTGCCGAAGGTGAAGGGGGTCATTCTTCTATGCCACCTAATAGCACTGCTATTGGAAAGTTGGCAAAAGCTGTATGCATATTGGAAAAGAAACAGTTTAAGGCTAATTTTAACAGCATTTTAAAGGAGTTTTTTAAGGCAATAGCTCCTAAAATGCCTTTGACTAAGAGGATTATTTTTTCTAATATATGGCTTTTTAAGCCTATTATAATAAAAATTCTTTTGAGCTCTCCGAAAACTAATGCTTTAGTAAGAACAACCACTGCTTTTACAGTGATTGAAGGCGGCGTCAAGATGAATATACTTCCTCAGCAGGCTAAAGCTGTAGCAAATTTTAGGTTAATGCCTGGAGAAACTACTGATAGTGTTAAAGAAAGGGTTGAAGAAATATTAAAAAAACTTGACATAAAAGTAAGAGTAAAGGATGTATGTTTTAACCCTTCAAAAATATATGATACAACATCAAATGAGTTTATATTAATGCGTAAGACAATAGCTACAGTTTTTCCTGAAAGTGTTGTAGCACCATATCTGACTGTGGGTTCGACAGATTCCAGATATTATCAGAAAATTGCAAATCAGATATATAGGTTATGCCCAATAGAAATTGATTCAGAAGATTTAGAGAGAGTTCATGGAGTAAATGAAAGAATTAGTGTTGAAGGCTATAAGAAGTTGATTAAATACTTCTATTTGCTCATAGAAAGCCTTTAGAGTACATAAATATAACGAGGCAAGAAAATGTCCCCCACTTCTATAAGTGGCGGGTACCACTTTGGTTAAGTATTATAACTGACAGAATATCTAGCTATAAAAAAGAAACGATGAAATATCGTTTCTTTTTATGATTTCAAGCTAAACTAAATAGTTTTATAAGTTATTAACCTTATTTAATATTACCTGTTACTATTTAAAGTTATACATTAAATAAAATGTCTGCATAGGTTGGGAATGGCCATATCTTGTAATCAACAATACATTCAAGCTTGTCTGCTACAACTCTTAAATTACTCATTTGAGTAAAAACCACATCCTTATAGTACACAGCTTGTGCATAGGAACTTTCATGCTTTTCTTGAGCGTTGCTTAACTTAGCTTCAAGATCTGATATATCTTTTTTTAGCTGACAAGTTAAATTGGTAATCTCTTTTAGCAACTCAACATTTGCAGTAATATCAGCGTCTATGCCACAGCTCTTAATTTGATTTATAGAGTTTGCAACATCGGCAGAAAATTTAATTACAGCAGGAAGAATCTGTCGCTTTGACATTTCCAGCATTGTTAATGCTTCTATATTAATAGTCTTAATATACTTTTCAAGGGATATTTCATATCGTGAGTTCATTTCATTACGATTGAAAACCTTGTGTTTTTCCATAACATCCATATTTTTTTCTACATGGAGACTTGTAATTGCGTCAACATAGCTCTTGAGGTTTGGAAGTCCTCTTTTTTCAGCTTCTGCAATCCATTCATCTGAATAGCCGTTACCATTGAAAATTACTTTGCTATTTTGCTCATAAACATCTTTTATTATTGCATTTACCTCTGTATTAAAATCTTTAGCATTTTCTAATCTATTAGCAAATTGCTCTAAAACCTCAGAAACTATGGTGTTTAAGAAGAAGTTTGGTGAAGCAATAGAGGCAGATGAGCCAACCATTCTGAATTCAAATTTGTTTCCAGTAAAGGCAAATGGGGAGGTTCTGTTTCTATCGGTGGAATCCTGACGAAAAGCTGGTAAAGTTGTGACACCAACCTTTAATTTGCCGAAAACACTTGAAGAGCAATCTTCGCCACATGCAATATGCTCAAGTATTGATGTTAGTTCATCACCAAGGAATATGGAAATTATTGCAGGAGGAGCCTCGTTTGCACCTAGACGGTGATCGTTTCCAGGATTTGCACCAGCTAACCTCAATAAGTCTGCATATTCGTCTACGGCTTTAATTACTGCACACAGGAAAATAAGGAACTGAGCGTTTTCATGTGGTGTTTTACCAGGCTCTAACAGATTTTGACCGTCATTTGTTGAAAGTGACCAGTTATTGTGCTTTCCTGAACCATTAACACCTGCAAATGGCTTTTCATGAAGCAAACAGACCAAACCATGCTTTAAGGCAGTTGTCTTCATTATCTCCATTGTAAGCTGATTGTGATCAGTAGCAATATTAGCAGTGGTAAATATAGGTGCAAGTTCATGCTGAGCAGGAGCAACTTCATTATGTTCAGTTTTAGCTGATATACCAAGCTTCCAAAGCTCATCATCCAAATCCTTCATAAAAGCTGATATTCTTGGCTTAATACTACCATAGTAATGATCGTCCATTTCCTGACCCTTTGGAGCCATTGAACCAAAAAGAGTACGACCTGTAAATATTAGATCTTTTCTTTGATCGTACATTTTTTTATCAATCAAAAAATATTCCTGCTCGGGACCAACTGTCGCTACTACCTTTGTGGCAGTAGTATTTCCAAACAGACGAAGAACTTTAAGTGCTTTATTTGATATACATTCCATCGACCTAAGCAAAGGTGTCTTTTTGTCCAAAGTATCACCGTTATAAGAACAGAAGGCAGTTGGAATATATAAAGTATTGTTCTTTATGAAGGCTGGAGAAGTACAATCCCATGCAGTATAACCTCTGGCTTCAAATGTAGCTCTAAGACCTCCAGAAGGAAAAGAAGAACCATCAGCTTCACCTTTTATTAATTCTTTTCCTGAAAACTCTAAAATAACCTTTCCGTCTGATGTGGGATTTATAAAGGAGTCGTGTTTTTCTGCTGTGATTCCTGTCATTGGCTGAAACCAATGAGTATAGTGCGTTGCTCCTTTTTCTATAGCCCAATCTTTCATACAGCTAGCTACAATTTCAGCTATTTCATAATTCAAAGGAAGACCATCATCAATGGTTTTTCTTAGAGCTTTGTATGTAGCTTTAGGAAGACGTTCCCTCATAATTGCATCATTAAATACACTTGAACCAAATATTTCACTTAATCGACTCATATATTCCACCTCATTTAAATATTAAAAACTATTTATATTTGTTAGTAGCTAAAGTATCCATTAATTAACTTATATATACTAAGTATATATATAAGTACTTATTTATAAAAGATACAATTTTTTCATAATAATTGCAAGAGAAAATATATGGGGAAATTAATAATATATATTATTTGTGCTATAATTACAATATTAATATAAAGATTCTATTAAACATTGTGCAATATTTTAAGGTGAATATGTTTATAATCTCAGAATTTAACCCAGTTAGCCTTATATTGCTAACTCCTGTAATTTTAATACTTGTTAGCTCGATATTTATTTCAATAAATCACGAGAGAATTGCAAACGGATTTTATTCAATAGTTAATTGTTTCGAGTTTATTGCAGCATTAATAATTGCATTGCTGCTTACAAAGGGGATTCTTTTTGATAAAAATAATGTAGCATTTATTTATATATATGATTTGCTGCCTGGTTCGGTAAAAGCTAGTTTAGTTGCAAATAACATGTATACGTATCTTTGTATTGCCTTTATTATTCTGATAATTGTTGTTATTGTTATTAGACTTATAACATATCCTATATATACACTTATTTTTGAAAGTCTTTCCTACAAGATATTTAGGGTAATGAACTCTCTAAGCCCATTTTTGAGAAGAACAATTTCATTTGTACTTAGTATACCAAAAGCATTTGTAACTCTAATACTTATAAGCTTTATTTTTTATTTTTTTTCATATTATTTTACGGTTCCTGGTTTTTCTAGATACATTGATGAATCCAGAATTTTAAACAAAGTATATGATACAGCTCTGAAGCCAGTTATTGATTCTGATATTGCAAAGAAAATACCAGTTATACTTAATGATAGCTTTAACAGACTCGAAAAGAATGACGGGAATAATATTAAAATAGCTGAAAACATTAGGGAAACACTTGACAATTACAATATTAAGGTTATTCAGTACTATAACGGAGTTACTCTTGATGATGCTATACAATCTACGCCTGAGATTGATAAATTGGCAGTTGATATAACAAAAAATGGAAAAAATGAATATGATAAGTGTAGAAAAATATATGACTGGATAACAAAAAATATCTCTTATGATTATAGTAAAGCCAATAAAATAGCAAAAGATACACGTAATACTAAGTCGGGAACAATCATTTGCTACCAAAGCAGAAAGGGTATTTGTTTTGATTATTCTAGCTTATTTATATCAATGTGCAAAGCCAACGGCATAAAAGTTAATTTGGTTACTGGTCTAGGCTATAGCGGAATGTTATGGGGAGACCATGCTTGGAATCAGTTTTATTTAAAAGAACAAAATAGATGGGTAAATGTTGATACAACCTTTGGTGTTAGCGGTGTAAATTACTTTGATGTAGCAAATTTTTCTCTCGATCACAAAAGCGGAAAAGTACAAGGTGAATGGTAGAAATACTAGCCTTTTAACTAATAATATCAACTTTCGCAGTTGAAGATACTGCTTAAAGCCTAATAATATGATGTGTGGTAGCATTATCAATGGAAATGGGTTAGAAATAATTGCATGAATCATTACTAATTCTAGCAATTATTTTGGCAACAAACCATTGATAATTCTACCGCACCAATAGATTTTTTATGTGCAAAGTTTGAGTAATAATAATTTTTTTGCTAAGCTTTAGCTGTTTATGTTAATATTAATATGGCAATAAACTTACTAAACAAATAGGGTAGAAACCATAAATAAAAATTCCTATATTTAAATGAGAATATGTAAAAAACACGGAATGGAGATAAATTTCATAATGGAAACAAAAGTAACAAAACTTGAACTTGAAACAAGAATTGAAAAGCTTTGCACAGCTATGACGAAAAGAAATCCCCAATGGGATACTGCATTAATAATAAGTCGTGTAAATCAGTACTATTTTACTGGAACTATGCAGGATGGTTTATTAGTAATTAAAAGGAATGGAACAGCACAGTTTTTTGTAAGAAGAAGCTTCCCTAGAGCAATGGAAGAATCGCCCTTAGTAGAATCACAGCTATGTACTATTTATCCGATGGAAAGTTACAGAGATGCGGCACCAATAGTTGGAAGTGATCTCGGCGAAACACTTGTTGAGACTGAAACCTTAACAATGGGTATTATTGAAAGAATTAAAAAGTATTTTAATATGAATAATTTGTTTTCTATTGAAAATATTATTTCTGAAGTTCGTGCAGTTAAAAGCCAATATGAGCTATATTGGATGCAAGAAGCAGGCAGACTGCATAAAATATTATTAGATGAGGTTGTTCCCAGTATTTTAAGAGAGGGAATGAGTGAACTGGAGCTTACAGCAGAAATGTATAGTAAAATGCTAAAGATGGGCTATCATGGTGTTACACGTTTCTATAGGTATCAGACTGAGATGATTGCAGGTCAGATAGGCTTTGGTGAAAACTCCTTGGTCGATACGAATTTTGATGGTCCTGGAGGAATGAGAGGTATGTGCCCTGCGGTTCCAATTATTGGAAGCAGAGACAGATTTCTTAAAAAAGGTGATCTGGTATTTATAGATATCGGATTTGGAATGTATGGATACCATAGTGATAGGACGCAAGTATACATGTTTGGAGATACTCCATCAGAAGAAGTAATTGAGGCTCATCGCAAATGTATTGAGATAGAGAAAAGAACTGCACAGCTTTTAAGACCAGGTAATATACCATCTGAGATTTATAAGAGCATAATGGAGGATTTAGATTCTGATTTCTTGTTTAATTTTATGGGCTTTGAGGACAGAAGGGCAAAGTTTTTGGGTCATGGTATCGGACTTCATGTTGATGAAAATCCTGTAATTGCAAATGGCTTTAACAGTCCGCTTCAAGAGAATATGGTATTAGCACTAGAACCAAAGAAGGGGATAGCTGGAGTTGGAGTGGTTGGAGTTGAAGATACATATATTGTTACACCTAATGGTGGAAAATGTATAACTGGCGGTGAAAAGGATATTATTATTGTTTAATCAAGCATATATTATTATTAAGCTAGCATATTTGTGAGAAGTTAGATTATAAGGCTTACTTACTCAACTTTCCCAGTTAAAAATCGCAGGTGTTAAACTTATCAATGGAACGTTGGGTTAGAAATAATTGCATGAATAAGCCATTACTAATTCATGCAACTATTTCGGCAACAAACCATTGATAATTCTACCGCACCAAGAGATTTTATGTACGAAGTTTGATTTTATTCTTTTATTTTGGATTTAAATCAAGCTTGTACCCTAATCCACGAATAGTATTTATTAATACTTTTGAATTTAAGGAGGTTAATTTTTTTCTCAAAAAAGAAATATATACTTCTACATGATTTGCTTGTGCTTCGGAGTCAAATCCCCAAATTTTCTCAATTATTATGTCCTTTGATGTAATCATGCATTTTCGAATGATTAAAAACTCTAAAAGCTTACATTCACGACAGGTTAGAGTAGTTTCTGCTTTATCTGTTGATAGTTTTAAACTATTTGTATCAAGAGTGATATCCCCATAGCTAAGGGTGCTGTTTAGCAATATTGTATTTTTTCTCCTGCCTAAAGCTCTTATTCTTGCTAATAACTCGTCAATTGAAAAGGGTTTAACAAGGTAGTCATCTGCTCCGCTATCGAGTCCCATTACTTTGAAGGATATTTCACTATGAGTAGAGAGCAGTAATATAGGTAATGTTAGTCCGCTTTTTCTTATGCTTTTTAGGAGCATAAATCCTTCTGCTGTATGATCTAAAGTATCCATTACCATAATATCATACGCACCGAGCAAAGCAAGATATAAACCATCTCCGATACTATCGGTACGGTCTACAGAGTGATTATTCTTTTTTAATAGGCTTAACAATGAATCAGTTGAAGGAATTCTGTCTTCAACAAGCAGAATATTCATAATAAAATCCTCATTTCTATGACTAAAGTCAATTTTGGTTCAATCCTTCGCCCGATAGTAATTGACTTAATATATATAATGTTATATCTAAAATAATATGTCAACAATATAATTTGTTAATTTATTCTGAACTTTTACTTTTTTTAAGGATGGTTTAAGTTCTAAAATGTAAAATAATATCACATATGGTAAAGCATAATAGAAATGAAAGGGAGGATTTTATGAAAAAAAAGTTGTTTTTAGTATTATCGCTAGCATGTACTGTTACTTTTAGCAGTATGCTGGCAAATGCCGCTGTTGTTTACGGCGATTTGAATTCTGATGGAGGGGTAGATGCACTAGATATTGCTGCAATGAAGGGTAGTCTTTTAGGAACTTCGATAGTCAGTAACACAAAAGCTGCTGATTTAAACGGAGACGGCACAGTGGATGCAATTGATTTTGCACTTCTAAAAAGTTACCTTTTAGGAAACATAACTAAGTTTCCTGTTGATACTGGTACTACTCCTGAAGAACCAGTTGATCCAGAAGAGGCTTGGAAGCTTAATGTTGGTAAAATTAGCTTAGGAAGTACAATCACGTGTACTGGAACTGGTGTGTCAGCAAATGGTACAACAGTTAATATTACAGCTGGAGGGGACTTTGAGGTTGTTGGTACTTTATCAAATGGTATGATTTATGTTAATACTACTGAAAGGGTTAAGCTCCGCCTTAATGGTTGCAGCATAACAAATTCAAATGGTCCGGCAATCTTTTTCCAGAATGTTGACAAAGGATTTATTACAATTGAGAAAGGCACAACCAATAACTTAACTGACGGAAGGACTTACTCTACAGCTAATGCTGAAGCTAATGCTGTTTTATTCAGCAATGATGATCTGGAGATAAAGGGTACTGGAACATTAAATATTACAGGTAATTACAAGCATGGTATTTCTGGTGATGACGATATCAAAATTGAAAATGGAAATATTGTAATAAAGTCTGCTCCTTCAGATGGAATTCACTGCAAGAATACTATAAAAATTACTGGAGGAACAATAAATATTACTGCTACTTCAGATGGTATTGACACAGATGGCGATTTTATTATATCTGATGGTAGTCTTACATTAAATGCTGGTGACGATGGAATGCATGCTGAATTGACTATGACGTTTGATGGTGGTACAACAACTGTTGCAAAATCATATGAAGGTATTGAAGGTAAAACTGGAACAACTGTTAATAAGGGTACTATTAATATTACAGCGACTGAAGATGGTTTGTGTTCTGGTAAACAAATAATTATTAATGGTGGAAATATTTCAATAATGTGTGGAAAAGACGCATATGATTCAAACGGAACAATAACTATGACTGGTGGTAATGCTGAAATTTATGGTGGTGGATATCCAGATGGTTGTGCTGATTGCGATACTAACAATTTCGCAATAACTGGAGGAACTCTTGCTGCAGTTGGTGGCTGTACATCTTCTCCTACAGCTAATACATCTACTCAATGTTCAGGTGTATTAACTGGTCCATCAGCAAATGCTGTTGTAAGTATTAAAAATGCTTCTGGAACTGAAATCTATAATTTTACAGCTAAAAAAGCTGGTGCAACATTACTATTTACTTCTCCATCATTAGTTAAAGGTCAAACTTATACACTGTATATTAACGGAACACTAACAAAGACCTTTACAACTAGTACTATGGTAACTACAG
Source organism: Bacillota bacterium (assembly GCA_023398105.1). GTDB lineage: Bacteria > Bacillota > Clostridia > Acetivibrionales > DSM-1351 > Ruminiclostridium. The sequence continues at coordinate 70,258 of JAEWST010000026.1, forward strand.
CTGGTGGCTCAATATTTGGATTTGGTGGTGGAGGTTGGGGTTGGGGTTGGTAATATAAAGTTTACTAGCCTTGCCTGTTTATTATTTTATGTATAAAACTTTGAATAACTAGCATGTCCAAAACGGAGGACATAAATAAAACTTGCTGGGTGAAGTTTATGAACGTAGCTTTTAATATTGCGTATTTACTATCGTTCAGCAAATTCTAATGGTTCCCTAGTTTATTGTTAATAAATTGGGGAACTAGTTTTTTTAAAATAGAGTAGTTTTTATTAGCAAATTATTTCTGTATTACATACTATGTATAGACTAAATTTTAGATGATTTTATTCCATATATCTATCCTTTAATTTAATACTTCTAAGAAATATATATAAAGCTTACAATAATCAAAATTATTTATTACAACAAATAACATTTCATAGATAATTTGCTAAATTTTAAGGTTCGTTTAAGGTTGTATATGTAGAATACAATTAGAGAAAGGAGGTGTTCAAATGGCTATAGAGGTGTTTAACAGACATGAAAACAAGTATTTGTTAAATAGTGAAACTTACGAGATGCTTACAAAGAAACTAAGGGAATATATGGAGCTTGATGAATATAATAAAACTCATCAATTTTATACGATAAGCAATTTATATTATGACACCCATGATAACCATCTTATTAGAACTTCATTAGCAAAACCCAAATATAAAGAAAAGCTCAGATTACGTGCTTATGGAGTACCCTCTCTTGAAGACAAAGTTTATTTAGAAATAAAGAAAAAAGTAAATGGTATGGTCAACAAAAGACGAACAAAGTTAGTTTTAGAAGAAGCCTATCAATTTGTTAATACAGGCGAAAAACCAGAAATAAAAAAATATATGAATCAGCAAGTTTTAAAAGAGCTCGAATATTTTTTAAAAGTTTATGAGCTTTCGCCCAAACTTTATCTTGCGTATGATAGGCAGGCATTTTTTGCCATAGAGAATAGAGATTTACGCTTGACTTTTGATACTAATATTCGTACCAGAAGAGAAGATTTAAGGCTTGAGGCAGGAGATCATGGAGATAAGTTGCTTGACGATGATGTGTGGCTTATGGAGGTCAAGGCTGAAAAATGTATTCCAGTATGGCTTGTTAAGATTCTTAGCGAGTATAAACTATACAAAACGAGTTTTTCAAAATATGGAACTGAGTACAAGTCAATGATAAAAAAACAATTAGAAATGAGGGGAAATGAATGTTTGATTCATTATTAGCTTTAGGAACAGATAGCACTGCATTGTCTTTTGGGGGACTAGTTATAGCTCTATTATCATCTTTTGTGTTAGGTATAATTATTAGCTTTACTTATAAGAAAACTCATGTTAAAGGACAATATTCACAAAATTTTTCAATAACATTAGTAATGATACCATGTATTATAGCAATTATAATTTTAATGGTTGGAAGTAATATTGCAAGAGCCTTTGGTCTCACTGGTGCGTTTTCAATAATACGTTTTAGAAGTAATGCTACAGATCCTAAAGATATATCTTATGTACTATTTACAATGGCTGCAGGTCTTGCTTGTGGAGCAGGTAGTTACGGATATGCAGTATTTTTTACTGTAATTTTATGTATAATAATGTTTATATTATCTAAAATTAATTTTGGTGCAAAAAACTCAACTTACAAATTGCTAAAAATAATCATACCCGAGGATTTAGATTATCATGGGGCATTTGATGATGTTTTTCAAGCATATACTATTAATCATGAACTCAAAAAGGTTAAAACAACTGATTTAGGCACACTTTATGAGCTTGTATATAATGTATCAATTAAAAACGATGTAAATGAAAAAAGTTTTCTAGATGAACTCAGATGCAGGAATGGAAATTTGAACATTATTCTTTCAATGAATGCAGAGCCAGGAGAAAATTGATAAAAATTTATCTTTATATATAGGGATTTATTGTATTGTAACTTATTATAAGTATTTATATATTTGTTTAGTTGGTTTGGTTAAAATATGTCACTATGATTTTATGAGTCTTAAAAATAAAATCATAGTGATTTTTTTCTCTAATTTTCCTACACAAAAAATCTATACTCATATATATAGTTTTCTTGTTTTGCAGCAGTCCCTACTTTTATTTGCAATAAAAAACAAACATAATGTAATATATTTTGTCGATATTACCGATAAATATTTTATACAAAACATATGAGAACTAATTTATTTAATCCAGCAGGAGAATTTGTTATTCTAGAGTATAGGAGTTTTGTTTAGTGATTCTAGCATAATATAGTGTTTCTAACTTTGTTAAGTTGGTATAAAATTAAATGCATTAAGTATGCTATTTTGTAATCCCAGTTTTGTATTTATAGTATATATAATCATATAATGGTTTTCCCATTATTACATACTAGGGGAGGAATATTGATGAAGTGGGAAGGATTAATTGAGGACAAAACAGCTGTTTCAGATGTTGATAAATACACAGAGAAACTGAGACGATTAAGCGTTGAAAATGTCAGAATCTATGATGCATATAATAAGAAGCTGGAAACACTTAAAAAGAATATGTTCAAGGATTTTGAAAGATGTCTTTCAAATGGATTTGTAATAGAAAAAAGAGGAGAAAAGAACATATCAGCAAAAAATCCTCAAATAACTATAATACTTTGGGAAGAAAAAGGAGAGGACAACAACTTAGTACTTAGCTTTAGAAAAAACAATGGAGATAATTGGAAATTTATTTTGCTTATTGAACCAATTGAGAAAAAATTTGACAGACTTGCTGAAGATTTAGGCTGGTATGTTGACCATGAAGGAAATTTAGAAACTTTTAAAAAGGATGTTAAAACTACTGAGTTTTATACGAACGAGGTTATAAGGGCTGAACGTATTATTAAAGAGAAGAAAAGTATATTTAAAGAAATAGATAAGCTAAATTTCAAGATTAGCTTATGGCACAAGAATAATATGGTTGATAGCTTTATAACCTTCGAAGATTGTTTATATAGAGCAGTAGAATTAAGTTAAGTGATAGAAATAATATAGAGGATAGTTTTAAAGCATAGTCTAAGTAAATTGAAGAGGTTGCCTACCCTAAAGTAGGTATTTTTTTGTAATAGAAAACTGACTCTGCTTACTATAGTAGGTGTGAATTTCGAATAATAATAAAATGGATATTATGCCTCATATAACTACTTTATAGTCTAATGTAAGAATTAATCATCTCAAACAACCTATACCCAACTGGAACTAAAGTAAAAATTTCAATTACAATTCCTGCAATAATTGATAAGGATAATAAGGGCTGACTTAAAAGAGCGAGAATAATTGATATCACTGTTAGTATAATTAAGTCACGGATAGCTTTTCTCTTAAACACAATTGCCTCGTTTTCATCAATTGGTCTATTAACACAGTCCTTTGGAGCATATTTTTTTAACAGCAATAAGCAATTTATAAAAATTATAGTGTTAATACCTATAATCCAGATTGTATTTATTTCAAAATTAATTTTACTAATTAGTGTCCCTGGGATAACAAAAGAACACACTGTAGCTATTATACATTTGAGTTCTGTGTCCATGTGGAAGCCGCCAGCATATCTTCTAAGGAAAGCAAAGGCAAAGGTCAGTGCTAGCACTTGAAAAGGTGATTGTAAGGCTGAAGAAATCAATATAACAATAATCAGCTTAACTATATCTCCATATATGGCTTGAAATCCAAAATAGAGGATTCTTCTGTTTTCGTGACTGCTTTTATTATTTTTTTGAATGTAATTTGCACTTGAATATGCTAGTTTTCTAATAATTTTCATTGTTATTCCCTTGTAAATTAATTGTTAAATATAATTGGGCTATTTACAAATCCTAACCTTAATTGTAAAATTACCTTAAAAGAATAGTAGCATATATATATAAATATGTAAATATATGTTGAGCTATACTAATTTTAAGGGGATAAAAGTATATGAGCATCAAAATTGTAAATTTTTTACTGAATATTCTGTTAAATTCTATTGGGGAAGAAAGCTATGTGGTTATTGCGACACTTATATTGTTAAGAATGTCAAACATGATAGCATTTAATAAAAAAATAATGTTTTCTATTCTTGGTCCTGCAGTAATTTCAAATATATTAAGATACTTCTTTAATGTTGATATAGCAATTGCATTTATGGTTTTCCTATTTAGTATGGTAATAATAATGTGTTTACTTTATCATCAAAAAACATTAAAAAAAATATTTGCAGTATTTACTTGTGTATCTGCGGCATGTATGAGTAATGCGATGCTGGAATTTATAAACTTTAGGATAATTATGCTCTATACAAATGTAACTGAAGTTAGCTTAAAAAATAATATTATTAATGCTTTTGTAAGTTCATTACCTATAAGAGTGGTGGAATTAGGCCTTATATTTTTGTATTTAAGGAAGAAAAAGTTTTTTGATGAAAAAATAGATACTAATGTATGGAAGACAGTTTCAAAGGATCCAGAACTGAGCCTTTTTGCACTAGTAGCTTCTGTTTTTAATGTATTATGGATTGTTGCAGCTATAAAAATATTTATATTTAACAAATTTCTGGTAAATAGCTCGCTAAACACACAGACAGTTTTGTTAATATTGATGGGTGTTATTGTTGTTCCAATTATAATTTATATTTGTTTGTTCTTCTCTGTATATCACATACAAGCAAGAGAAGCTCGTATAGCAAGCCTGAACAGAGATTTAATAAAGGCAAGAGAAAATCTAGCTAAAAATGAGACTCAGAGGGATAATTATAATAATGGCACCAATTAAATATACATAAATAAGAAAAGGGGATGTAATTATGCTAAAGAAAATGTTTACAAATGCTGTTGGGAAGAAAGTAGAAAAAATATCAATCCAAAAGGCAAGTAAGTGTATGATTTATGTTTACCAGCCTAAAGTACCTAAATCTCTAAGGGAAAAAGTATCTAAATAAGTAATGCTCTTGAAAAAAAGACTTCATTAATTTGAAGTCTTTTTTTCTGTATTTTTGATGGTGAGTAATTTTTAGGAACAGATTATTATAGATTGGATAATTAGGGTTTGCTGAACGATAGTTTTTATGTGGAAAAGTTGAATTATTAACTCAATTTCCTCACATAAAAAGTATAGTTTGGCTTGATTCATTGAATTACACAATTTTAACCCAATATAATATACCATTATTTTTTGCAGTATACTTGTTTTTTTGATTTGTTTATTATAGGATTAAAAGGGATAGTAATACAAGCTAGCAGGTACTTTAAGGGGGGATTTCTTTGCAAAGTAAATTCACATCAAATAAAATGATTTTGGCAATGGTGATTTTTGTTTTATTAATTAGTATAAATATACTTTTAATGAATTTAAGACTAGAGGCAGCTTCAATAACTTCGATAAACCCATCGGCAGCTCAGCCATATGATACTATAAAATATGGTGATGTAGATGGAGATGGCTTGATAAATTCGATAGATTTTGCACATATAAAAAAACATTTGCTGGGCTATACTACATTAACGCAAGAGGCACTGAAGGCAGCCGATGTAAACGGAGATAGTTTAGTTGATGCTATTGATTATGCCATACATAAACAATTTTTACTAGGTATTATATCTGTGTTTCCTGGGGATAAATTACCTCCTACTCCATCTATACCGTTGTATAAAGATGTATCAGTACATGATCCTTCAGTTATCAAGAGTAATGGAACTTATTATGTTATTGGTTCGCATTTAGCCTCCGCCAAAACTGCTGACTTTATGCAATGGCAGCAAATTTCATCAGGCGTCAGCGACACAAATCCTTTAATACCCAATGTATTTAAAGAATTAAAGCAATCCTTTGACTGGGCACAAACTCAAACAATGTGGGCAGGTGATATAGCCCAGCTTCAAGATGGGAAGTATTACATGTATTACTGCTTATGTAAAGGCGATTCTCCAAGGTCTACTCTTGGTTTGGCTGTATCGGATAGTGTAACTGGTCCTTACAAGGATGCGGGTATTTTATTAAAATCTGGAATGTGGAATCAACCAGGTGAGGGTGGAACTATCTACGATGCTACAAAAGATCCCAATACTGTTGACCCTGATACATTCTTCGATAAAAACGGAAATCTGTGGATGGTTTATGGCTCCTATTCAGGAGGCATATATATTTTGAAGCTGGACACTAAAACAGGGAAACCTTTTGCGGGTCAAGGCTATGGGAAAAAATTATTAGGTGGAAATCACAGTAGGATTGAAGCACCTTATATGTTATATAGTCCTCAATCGGATTATTATTACTTGTTTTTAAGTTTTGGCGGTTTGGATGCTACTGGCGGTTATAATATTAGGGTTGCACGCTCTAAAAACCCTGATGGACCCTTTGTAGATGCGGCAGGAAAAAATATGATTGAATGTTATGGTGCTGTTGGCACAACCTTTGATGATAAATCAATTGAACCTTTTGGTGTTAAAATTATGGGAAATTTCAAGTTCACTGAAAGTGGAGTAGGTTATGTTTCTCCAGGTCATAACTGTGCATATTACGATGCAGAGACGAATAAATATTATCTCATTTTCCACACCCGTTTTCCTGGTCAGGGAGAACTTCATCAGGTTCGAGTACATCAAATGTTTATAAATGAAGAGGGATGGCCTGTTGCTACACCTCATCGCTATGGAGGGGAAACTATTTCAAAATATACAGAAGAACAAGTTATCGGAGACTATGCTTACATTAACCATGGCAAAGACATTAGTGCAACCATTAAAAACTCTGTAAAAATAACACTAAATAAAGACGGTACAATTTCTGGAAATGTAAATGGAAAATGGCAACTAAGTGGCGAAAATGACATTATACTAACTGCAAATGGAGTTAGTTATTCGGGTGTTGTTCTAAAACAATGGGATAATGGTCTTCGAAAATTTGTTATGACCTTCAGTGCAACAGCTAAAAATGGGAATTTTGCAATTTGGGGAAGTCAAATTAATTAAATCAAATGTCCTGAATAAATTGACTATTTATGCCCAAATTTATCAATGAATACACTTTAGTCGCAATCATAATTCCATTTTTACAAAATAAACATATTATAGGGCTAAAGTTCTGTAAAGAGTAGGTGAATTATACACTTGTGTATATGCATTGCAGATAGGAGGGCTGTTAGCTCAAATTTTATGTTTAGGGGCGCTAGAATATGAAAAAATTAGTTTTAATAAGTATTGTTAATAGAAAAATGGTGCTAAGTACAGTTATGGTAGCATTTGTAGTGATTTGTGCAGTTTTAGCAGTAGGTTATACTGCAAAAGCAGTGGGAGTTTTTAGTTCTGAAAGGCATCTGCCTATTTACAGTGTTGAAACCGATAAAGTTGCAATAACCTTTGACTGTGCATGGGGTGCATCGGATATACCAACTATTCTGGATATTCTAAAAAAAGAAAATGTTAAGGCTAGCTTTTTTGTGGTAGGCCAATGGGCAGAAAAATTCCCAGATTCTGTGAAGCTAATTGCAAATGATGGGCATGACATTGCCAATCACGGCTATTCTCATTTAAAAATGAGTACTATTAGCAAAGAGAAATGTATAAGCGAGATAGAGCTGTGCAATAAAAAGCTTGAGGAAATATCAGGAGTTAAGGTAAAACTATTTAGACCTCCTTACGGAGATTATAACAACCTTGTTATTGACACATGCAATGAGCTGGGGTGCTATCCAATTCAGTGGAATATTGACAGCCTTGATTGGAAAAAAGAAATGAGCAAACAAGCAATTTTAGATAGGATACTAAAGAAAACAAAGCCTGGCTCAATTATTTTATTTCACAATGATACTCAGTATACTGTAGAGCTGCTTCCAAAAATCATTTTAGAACTTAAAGGAGAGGGGCTTATATTTGCACCTGTTTCGGAAATGATAATGTTGGATAATTATTATATTGATAATCAAGGGAGGCAGCAGAGAAAGTAGAATTATTAAAAATGGTATGAAATTCATGCTGGATAAATTTAAAATAACATTGTACTAACATGAATGTTTTTCTTAAGATAAAAGCTACAAATGAAATAACAGATAGAAATCATAATTACAAAAATTTAAAATGACTAGAATAAGTTTTAGGAGCATATCTGAACACTGTGGAAAAGGCAGACAGTTTTAATTTTAGTATATCTCTAGATTTATTCTGACAGCATTATAGATACAGACGTAGAATGGAGAACTAGTGAATATTATACAAAAAATAAAAACTCTGTGGACGCACCCATTAATTGAATTGCTAAAAAATAATAAAGGAAATCCAAGAACTCTTATTTTGATGGAGCCTCTCTGGGGTATTCCGTATAACTTAATTGCACCTTTTGCAACACTATATATGTATACGCTGGGAATAACCGACGTTCAAATCGGACTAATTCTGTCTATTGCTATGTTTGTTCAGGTGTTTTTTTCCTTCTTTGGTGGTATAATCGCCGATAAGCTGGGGCGAAAATTTACAACTATGATGGGTGATTTTTTTGGCTGGGGTGTTGCTTGCTTGGTATGGGCTATTTCTGACAACTTTTGGCTCTTTTTAATTGCTGTTTTGTTTAACAGCTTTGAACAAATTAACCAAACAGCATGGTTTTGCTTACTGATTGAAGATGCAGATCCAAAAGATCTAGTAGGAGTCTATACTTGGGCAAATATTGGCGGCTTAGTTGCAATCTTTTTTGCACCCATATCGGGAATGTTGATAAATTCATTTAGCGTGGTTCCGGTAGTCCGTGTTTTATATTTGGTTTTTGCTTTGAATATGCTGATTAAGGTGATTATCACTTTTCGACATTGTGATGAAACACGTCAAGGAAAGATTCGAATGGCAGAGACGAAAGACACCTCTGTTTTACAGATGATATATGAATACAGGGAACTAATACCCAAAGTGCTAATGAATAAAGAGATTATGAAAGTGGTTATTGTCTCTGTGATATTACACATAACGAATCTTGTCAGCTCTAACTTTTTTAGCTTGTACGTAACACAAAGGCTAGGTATAGCAGATCGTTATTTGGCTTTTTTCCCCATTTTAAATGCAGCTGTGATGTTGATTTTTATGATTGGAATTCAGCACCGCTTAGACTCTGTGAAATTCCGGATACCTATGTGGATTGGTTTGGTTTTGTATGCCGCATGCTCTATTCTTCTGATACTGACTCCAATCGGTAGTATTGCACTTATAATTGTATACGTCTTTGTTGGGGCAGTGGCAAGTGCCCTTGTAATACCTCGTAAAGATGCCTTGCTCCAGCTAACTATTAATCCAGCGGAACGGGCACGTATTAATGCTTTGATTATGTCCTTTACCATTGCTTTTGCCTCACCATTTGGATACTTAGCTGGATGGTTATCAAGTATTGACCGTCGCTTACCATTTGTGTTTACATTTGCTATTTTTATAGTAGCAATTATTATAGTTGGTCGTATCCGTGAACCCGAGTTCGAGGAAGCACAATTGTAGGTTTTGAATACAGATGTGTTTTCATAATTCTAATTCAAGTTTCGCAGTTAAAATTTGTAGGTGTGGGAAAGCTTATCAAATGAAAGTTAAACATTTGCATGAATTAGTTGGCAGAAAAACTTGCACAGTGGATACAAGGATTTTTGTATTAATGAAATTTATATTTCACTAATTAATATTTGTATAACATACTGAAGCAACTTGGTGAGTTGTGAAAATGCAAACTAGACTAGGTGCATTATAACGAGGCAAGAAAATGTCCCCCACTTCTATAAGTGGCGGGTACCACTTTGGTTATCAGGCGGCGTTATAATCTACTAATAACTAAGGGGCCTATGCAAAACAAGAAACCATATATATCTACGAGTTTACTGCTTAAATAGTGCCGTACGGTATATATCTATGGATTACTCCCGAAATTGCTGCTGAAATATTTGCGGCTCTTAAAAACAAGCAATTCCGCTTCCGTATAACATAAGAAATCCTGTCTCTGAGTTATATTCACAGCTACGTCCTTTAGCTGTGTCGGCTACAAAATTCGTTCTTCACCTACTATTTCTAGCAACCATTTCTATTCGAGCTTCTCCATTATTATATACTATATCATGTACTGTTTCTTGCAATAAGTCATCGGTATACAGAAATTGTTGTTTAGCAACAGCCCCAGCACCAAATTTCCTGCTATTTAGCAGGTATAAATCTAAACTCTGCATGATTAGGTGAATTTGTGTTCTCGTAGGTCCATAAAATAATCTGTGTACCGTCTATATTTTTCTCTCCTTGAGCATTTACCACCATTTTTAAATTGGAGACGGGGCGCAAGCTAAATATATCATTATTGTTTTCAGAGTATAACCGCCACAAATAAGGTGAACTTACCTCTTTAATTTGAATGCCGTCCTTAATTGTGTCGGCAATTCCTAAATATTTGCCACTTGCGGTTTTAATGGTGTAGTTGCCATCTGTTTGTTTTTTAATCTCGTAGACAGGATTTGGAGTTATATTTCTCAGCTCTGCACCGCCGTTTGCTGCAATATTCAGATAATTATTCATGCAACGCAAGCTATAACGACCATCCTTAAGCACCTTGGTATAACTGCTATTATCTGCACCATTACTTGAATTTCCATCTACATTTATGTTGTAGCGAACCACTGTACCACCAACCTGAACACGAACTTCGGTCTTTCCAGCATCCGTCAGCGGTTTACCCCTGCCCCATGCTTCAGTGAGGATTGTATCTGATCGTTTTGAGATTATAAAAAACGACTGCTTGTCATTGTAATAGCTTATTTTTTTGCCGTTTTCTGTGCATTTAGCTGCAAGGAAGCCTTCTGTTTCAAAAGGTTCACCAAGCTTGTAATTTGTTTTCGGCATTTTAATTATATAGGTCCCGTCAGCTTTTGGCGGAACAACCTCTATCACACAACTTGCAATATTTTTCTTATTTGCTGTGTGGAAATAGAGCGTTGCAGTACCGTATTCTACACCAACAGGTATAGTAGAATCCTTTATTCTGACAATAGATTCGTTAGATGAAGTAAGGTAATACTTAGGTGCGTTGCCTGAAGAAGATTTCAACTGAATATTGCTTGTTTGTTTACCTTTCTCCAAGGGGTAATACTCCTTAGTGCTGTACAAGCCCACTTGCTTATTTTTTGCAGTAGCTATGGCAGACTTTCGTACCTGTGCAGTAGGCAACTTTGGCGAGGCATTGGTGATTATGGGTATAGTTGTATAAATACTTTGGTCAATTTCACTCTGAGCAAAGATTTTATCTGTCGCCCCACCTGAAAGTGCAGTAACATAGCCATCCTTTGTTACACTATATTTACCTGTGTTTCCAGATAACCAAATAATATCGTCAAAGGGACTTGCTTCAGGCAGTACCTTGGCAGATAGCTTAGTTGCATTGCCACGGTCTAAAAATACATTTTTTTGTTCAATTACAACAGACTGAGGACGGACACCCTCAATCCATCTAGGAGATTTGGGAGAACTGATATCAACCTCAAAAAGATAGATGTGTCCAGTGTCATCGAATTTAAATTTATAGATTTTTGTATTACCAACATAATAGTAATCCATACCTGCTGCCCATGGAGAAATCCAAATAATCTTATTATTCATAAATAATGGGTAGCTATTTGAATAGAAGGCTGTTTTGTCTTTTTTATTTCGTGCCAATATTTTCCCGTTTTCATCCACAGTAACAAACTCTGTGTAGGTAGTATCTCCTTTGGAGATAGAGTACACAACAACAAATGAATCGCCTGATTTGAAAATTCTTGGGTCAGTGATGGTAGTGTCTTTATTATTAGGGTCGAAAGTGGTAAGCCAAATATGCTTTGGTGATAAGTTTTTCTTGTTAACAACTGAAAGATATACATTTCGTCCCTTGTACCATTCATTTGAAGGACTAAATTTCCCATTGACAGGCTGGTTGTGAGTTACAGAGGTTCCTGTAACTAGATAATTACTTTTCCCAATTTCCAAGCCTGTAACAGTAGAGCCAGTTTCATTTTTTCCCGAAGCACCCTTAATTGAGAAAATATCTGACTTGTTGAAATTGCCTTTGCTATCCATAGTGGCTAGGCGAATTGCTCTTGGATAAGCATCACCGTGGGACAGCGTGACAATTGTGCTTCCATCGAGTTTTATCAATTGATTGAAGCTATGGCTGACGTAAAAATCACTCTTTACCTGAGTAGGTTTAAGCGATCCAGAATCAAAAACAAAGACATTTGCTGCCTGATGGTTTTTTCCATCTTTGGCTTTGAACATTTTATATGCCATATGTATATAAATCTTGCCGCTACTTTCTACAAGTTCGGCTGTACCAGCCTCAAACGGAACGGTTATGCTGGAAAATTCAGAGCCAAATTGTTTTGCTTTTAGCTCTCCCTTTTTAATTACTTCACCTGTTTGAGAGGAAATCTTGAGCAAGGTTACAACTGTCTTTCCTGCATTTTCCTCTGTGTTTTTATGACCAACAACAACGTAATAATTACCGTCAGAGGCAACAGCAAAAGTACCGAAATAGTTATGGGAGGGAAGGTTTATTACTGTATTTGAAAGAACTGTATAATTCTTGTCAAATATATAAGCCCTCGGCTTATTTCCGTTTTTGTAGCTGAATAAACCGACATTTCCATTTTTGTCTGTAAACATTACGTTGTTTTTTTCAATAACCCAGTTGCTCGTAGAAGAATATTGATAGCCATAACCGTTGACATATACATCCTTTAGCTTGGTGCGTGGATAAACAATGCTTTTGTTTAATGCATTCGCAGATAATGGCAGTAGAGGCAACACCATGCATAGGACAAGAACCATACTAAGTAATTTTTTCTTCATCTGTTATATTCTCCTTTTATAGTAGTAGAAGTTTATGAAGCTATATTTATTATTTTAACATACTATCCTTTATTAGAAAACATGGTAATCTCAACGATAAGGATTAAAGTTGAGTATATCAGCACTGGTGTATAGCGATAGATACAACGAGACTTTACAGCTTTTCATAACGATATTGTAAGCATTGCCTAAAAAAGAGTATAAAACAGATTTCTTATTTAAAGCCTGTATATTTATTATCATATTTCAAATAATAGTATAAATGTAATAGAAAGGAGTGATTCATATGCTTAAATTCTGGAAAAAAAACAGCAAGGGGAAACCTTTTTTGTATGAAGAAGACCCTACAAATAAAGATGTAGAATTGACTGGTGAAAATATTAGGACTCTTCTATCTGATAGTAATGATATTGTATTCAGAGAAATTTATATAAATGAAAATAAAAGATTATGTATAACCTTATGCTATGTTGATGGTCTTATTAATAGCGAGGTGGCAAGTGCTACTATTTTAAAGCCTCTTATGCAGGAGTCAAAACTAAGTGAAGCAAAGAACAGTAAAGAAATTATCAAACTAATAGAACACGGTACTTTATATTATACCTCTCAAGCTACAAGAAATAATATAAACGATACAATAAAAGATGTTCTTAACGGATCAGTAGCCTTGATTTTTAATGATGAAAAAATAGCTGTTACATTTGACATAAAGGGCTTCGAAAAAAGAAGCATACAAGAGCCTTCAGATGAAAATGTTATAAAGGGATCTAAAGATTCTTTTATTGAGGTAATACGTGTTAATACTGCTTTAGTTAGGCGAAAAATAAGAACGCAGAATTTGAAAATCAAGCAGATAAATATCGGACAGGAAACACTGACCCCTGTTGCTGTCTGCTATATTGATGGAATTGCAAATCGACATTTAGTTGAAGAGGTATCAAAAAGACTTGAGGATATTGATATTGACGGTGTTATAGTTACTTCGGCTATTGAGGAATTTATTATAGACCACAGATTCACTATATTTCCACAGATTTTATATACAGAAAGACCCGATAAATTCTGCAGTAACCTCTTGGAGGGAAGAGTTGGAGTATTAATCGACGGTATTCCTACAGCATTTATTGTACCTGGTACAATAAATCAATTTATGCAGGCACCAGAGGATTATTCTAGAAACTCAGTAGTAGCATCTATGATAAGTATATTACGCTTTATATCTGTTGTCATAACAATTTTATTACCTGGGTTTTATATTGCGATAACATCATTTCATCAGGAAATGATTCCTACTACTTTGATAATAAGTATAATTGCTAGCAAAGAAGAAGTACCTTTTCCAACATTTTTAGAGATACTCTTTATACTATTAGCTTTTGAAATTCTCCTTGAAGCAGGATTGAGAATGCCAAAACCCATAGGTCAATCAGTTTCCATCGTAGGTGCAGTAATAGTCGGACAATCTGCCGTTGAGGCAAAAATGGTTTCTCCCGCTATAATAATTGTTGTTGCTTTATCTGTTATTGCTGGTTTTACTATCCCTAACCAGGACTTCGCAAATGCACTACGTGTATGGAGATTTATATTAACCGTATTTGCAGCTTATGCTGGTCTTTTTGGCTTAACCATGGGATTAATTGGAGTTGTGTTTCATTTGGCAACTATGGAAACCTATGGAACAGCTTACTTGTCCCCTTATGTGGCAAACGAAGGCGAGGACATAACTATAGATACTATTATACGTTTGCCTGTATGGGCTATGAAAAAACGCCCAAGGAACCTACGTACCATTAATAAAGTCAGACAAAAATAGGAGGTAGCATGAGAAAAGCATCCATTCTAGTACTAGGGCTTTTGATTATCTTTCTTTTAGGCTGTTCATCCCAAATGAAACCTCTGTCTATAGAAATTAACAAATTAAACTTGCTTTTAGCTATTGGTATTGATAAGGGCATAAAAGACCCAAATAATATTCGTATAACTGTTATAAGCAAGAAAAATACTAACGAAAAAAGCGAAAAGTCTGAGACAAAAAAGCAATCAACAGCATCTATATATTCCAATGAAGCACAAACACTTTTAGAATCACAAAGGGCTTTTCAAACCTTTTCTGATAAATTAATGTACTGGGGGCACGTCGAGTATTTTTTAATTGGTGAGGAGGTAGCAAAAGAAGGAATTGCCAAATACATTGATTTTTTAACGAGAGATTTTTCTTTTCGGGAAAGTGCAAAAGTATATATAATTAAAGGCTCGACAGCTGAAGAATTCATAAGGCAAAGCAGTACTGGTGATTATTTCATGCCTGATAAATTAAAAACTATAAGTGATAACTGTAATTATTTTTCAGGTTGTCAGGATTTGACCATACTTGAGTTTATGCAATGGTTGAATAATAAGTACAGCTCAGCCATAGCACCTGTTCTGTGTTTGAAATCAAAAGAAAATTTAATCTCTGACGAAAATAAACCAATGAAGGATATTGAGACTGATGGTTATGCTATCTTTAAAAGGTTAAAATTAGTAACAACGATAGACAAAATAAAGGCTAGGGGCGAGGACTTCTTATTAAATACTATTATATCACGTGCTATTAACGTCAAAGACAGTTCTGGTAACATGGTTGGGTTGGATCTTCTTGAGAGCAAAACGAAAATAACTCCAGTATTTAATAAGGGCATTATAAAGGAAATTAATGTTAAGGTTAAATTATCATCAAATATTAATGAAGTACATTCTTCATCTTTGAAAATAAATCGGGAAACTGTAGATTATCTTTCTAAGGAACAATCGTTAGTAGTTAAGAACGAAATTGAGAGTGTAATTAAAACAGCACAAGAAAAGAATTGTGATTTTATAGATATAGCGGATGTTTTTAGTACTTATCATCCTATATTATGGCAAAGACACAAAGATAAATGGGAAGAAATATTCCCAAACCTTCCAATTTCAGTTGAAGTTCAGTCAAAGATTAATCGCTCATATAATATTCGTGAACCAAACGGTGTCTTTGAGGAGGAGCATAAATGATCTTATTTTTTATAGTACTCGTATTATGTATTAGCATATTTGAACTTATACGTCTAAAAAACAAAGGGACTAAACGGGATATTATTTTCTTCGTTTTTTTTATGATTTTTGTGGCTACCATAGGTATAGTGTATTTTAAGGATACCTATCAACCAGGTATAGCTGAATATATCTTGAACTATTTTAATATAAAGGTGTGATTACTATTCTTGCTTCTAAGGGAAAAATATCAACAAGACAAGCAATGATTATATTAGCGTTAATGACATTGTCTCCAGAAATACGTTTGTTCCCCCAATTTACTGCTAAGATAGCAGGGAAAGCTGGTTGGCTAGCTCCCGTTGTAGCAATAGTACCTTTGATTTTATTGGTCATATTGACGCAAAAAATGTTTAAAACATATAAAGAAGCCAGTCTATCTGATGTATTCTATAAAATATTAGGTAATACTATTGGTAGAATTGTGGTTTCTCTTTATCTAATATGGATGCTTGTGCTATTAGCTCTTTATATACGCTACTATGCTGAACGGATTTTATCATCAATGTTACCTCATACCTCAATCTTATTTTTAATTATATCAATGCTGATTATGGTATTCATTGCAGCAAGATATGGACTCACCCCTATAGCAAGGGCTATCGAAATGTTTTTTTTATTGTTCGTGGTAATACTAATATTCACTTTTGTATTAGTTATCCCTAATGTTACCTATAGAAATATTATGAATGTAAGTTATTTGGATATATGGCCAGTTATTAAATCAAGCCACATCATATTATCTATTTGGGGTTACTATATATTCATCTTCTTTTTAGGAGATAAAATAAACGATAAAGAAAACATTAAAAAGATTGGGCTTAAAGGATTAATGTTTAAATTTGTATTTTGCATATTATTGCTTATAACTACCATTGGAACTCTAAGTGCTACATTAGCATCCCATATATCATTACCCTTTTTTATGATGGTTAAGAACATTTCAATTTGGGGGACTATAGAGCGCCTTGAGTCAATATTATTATCGGTTTGGATTGTTTCAGATTTCGTAATAATTACTATGTTCACCTGCATTTCAATCGCTATTATAAAATCCATTTTTGTGCTTTCGGACACAAAGGCATTAGTTGGACCAGTTGTTTTATTAGGTGGGGTAGGAGCCTTGTTTCTCTTTAATAATCGTTATGATCTTGAATCGTTTTCAAAATTTATAGCCATACCGACCAATATTGTTTTTGCTTTTATTATTCCAATTTTTACATTTATAGTAGGCAAAATACGAAAAAAGATACTAAAATAATAATCATTTGGAAACCATTTGACGGCTCATTTATTGTTCAACACATAGCTGATTCCATGAATCTGTTGCTTGACAGAAATAATCTGACTAAAGATGACGTAAGTGCTTTATGCTTTTATCAAACACTAAGTCAATACTGCTTGGCACATCCGAACGATTAGAAATAGAAGGTGACAAGTTTGTGTTTATTGGGGATAGATGGCTACACAGAAAAAAAATGGACGACTTGTTCCCTTCTTTGGAAATATTAGGAGCAAAAAATATCTCCTAGAAGTAAATTCTAAATATAGGTACATTGGTTAGTAAAATCTCATAGATTTATTAGATTAAAACATTGGGCTGATACGGTAAGTTAGAATGCAATATCAGCCTCTATGCTTTCATAGCTTACTGTCGCTATTAATATAACGAGGCAAGAAAATGTCTCGGCGGGTACCGCTTTGGTTTTCAGGCGGTGAGGATATCTCCCGCCTCGATGAAACGCCGCTGATGTGATGAAATTTTTCTACAATCGAAAAATTTCATTTTGAATCTAGGCGTTATAAAAATGATAAGTACTTGTTTTAATTAGCACTGGTAGGATTCATAACTGTTCCAATAAATATTGGAATGTTTGTTCCACTTTCAACTATTGCATATACAAATGGGCGGTTGAAATAAACTTCTTTTTTGGGAATTGATGTCGGAAGAACCTGAACTATCGTTGCAGCACCAGCCTTGGTTCCAACTTCACTAAACTGAATAAAGGTTTTATGTAGGATGTCTCCAATATATACATCATTATTGTTTATCATTTTGCTAAAGTTTGCTTTGTTTGGATTAAAAGCATCAACAAAACCTAATTCTGCTAATGGCTGAACAAGCTTGATATCATATCCATATCCAAACCCTGGTATGCTAACTTCTGCAGTTTGCTCTAATGTACGACTGTCAATAAAGCGTTTAAACTTGCTAGCATCAAGTGAATTAATATAATCCTGCAAAGAGGTATCATAATTTGGCAGCATGGCAACAAAGCTGTACTTTCCACCTTTGTATGTTTTAATAAAGCCTGTGGCATTATCTCCTTCCAAATAAGTCTCATCTTTAGATTTTAAGAAGGGAGTCTTTACACTACTTCCATCTTTCAGTTTGAAATATCCTTCAGTAGCCTCTTTACTAAATTGTTTTTCCCAGTCGGCTTCAAATGATAACGCATTTATAAGACACATTACTGTAGCAGGGTCTAATGTTTTAATTATTTCCTTAATAAGCCCATTGGTATTGTAATTCACCCAATTATTTATATCCGCCTTGGTGGATTGCTGACGGAAATCGGCTTTAAACATAGAAGCTTTGTAAAAATCAGCATTTGCCTGTAAAAAATCAACGTTTATACTAGAAGTTATATCATTCCCATACCAGATGGAATTAGCTAAATTGAAGTTACAGCTTCCGTTATTATTCTTCAAAATATCACTCAATAGGAAATTAAAATAGTTTAGCTGTTTTAATGAAAGCTTATTCTGACCCAGCAGCGTTAAAAACTGTTCAAGTGTTGTTCCATTTGCACCGTTTGCTGTCATTCCCATTGCCATAGAAACAGAGGTAGGTGACACCAAAGAATTTTTATCCATGTTAATAGACTTCCTGAATAAATTAAATGAAAAATCCGTTGTAGCTGTAACAAAGTTCTGCGGTAAAAATGGAACTTTTACTAAATTAGCAGGAGTATAACCATCTGATAGACTTTCTGACTGTGCCTGCACAGTACCAGTTCCAGACATTATTGAGACAAGGACTAACGCAATTACCAATACAAATGTTAGTAGTCTCTTTTGCTTGGACAAGATTTTAGAATTAGTATTCATTTTTAAATCCTCCTTTTAATAATTATTTTTTAATCTAATAAATAGTATTTTACCATAAAATTACATCTGCGTAAAATACTTATTAAATAGTGTTTGTATGTGATTTTCTTGACATATAGTAATTTTAGAGACACTGTCTATTTTTATGGTGCAAAATTAAATACTTGAATTTTGAAAAAATGCTATAAAAATGGGATGAATATGGTAAAATAAATAATTGTTATTTTAAGTAATAAAGGTGGATTGTTTTATGTACGCTTTATTTCTGTATATTTCGCAATAAGTAGGATTTCTTAAATGAAGGATGAGAACAACAAAGCTCAATACAATTTAATTACATCAAGAAAAACTCTTATAGCTGTTAAGTCAATTTCTGCTCTGATATGTGAGTTCAGAGTGAAATGAATACACAGATTAAATAATAATAGTATTTATATAACTACTCATACAAGACAAAACATAACACAAAAAGTCGGGAGCAATCCTTTGAAATAAGATATGATATATCTAAAGACAGGAGGTGATGATTATGGCTTGGATTGAAGGAATAGGTGAAGCTATCAGCTATATTGAAGAGAATATCAATGAAGCTATTTCAATAGAAAATATTGCGAAAAAAGCATATATGTCTCCGTTCTATTTCCAAAAAGGCTTTGCAATGCTTTGTGGCTTTACGGTGGCAGAGTATGTTAGACAACGCAGGCTTACCCTTGCAGGAAGTGAGCTTGTTTCTACTGAAGATAAAATCATTGATATTGCACTGAAGTATGGGTATGATTCACCCGATAGTTTTACAAAAGCTTTCACTCGTTTTCATGGTGTCACACCAACTGCCGTTAGAAAAGAAGGGGCGATGATTAAATCTTTTGCTCCACTTAAAATTAAATTTTCATTGGAGGGTGGTTATATTATGGATTACAAAATTATTGAAAAAGACTCTTTTACTGTTTTAGGTGCTTCAAAGATTTTTAAATATGACAGTGCACTTACAGAAATTCCACAGTTTTGGACTGAGCATTATCAGACTGGAAAAGGGGAAATTGTATGCGGAATGTATGGAATAAGCATAGATGAAAGCATGGGTTCAAATGAGTTTGAATATTTGATTGCAGACAATTACGAGCCATCTGCTGAAATACCTGATGGGTTTGTTACAAAGAATATTCCAAAACATACTTGGGCTGTATTTGCTTGCAAGGGTGCAATGCCTAATTCTCTACAAGATGTACACAAGAAAATCTTTTCAGAATGGCTGCCTAATTGCAAGGATTATGAAATAGCAGCAGGCTACAATATTGAAATGTACAGTAATGAGGCTGATTATCCAAAAGGCACTCAGGATGAAAACTACTACAGTGAAATATGGCTTCCTGTAAAGAAAAAATAACATGTTGCTATGTTCAGTAAATTGCTTAAATATTTAATTAATCAACTTTCTCAGCTGGAATTTATAGCTGTGGGAGACCTATCAATGGGAAGTCGGGTTAATAATTCTAAATGACGTCAATCAATAATTGGTTGGCGTTTTTTTGATGCATTTATATCTCTATACTGTGTTAATAGCAAGCCTTAGAGCAAAAGTCAATGTGTCAAAAGCAATATGCTTTAGTTCATTACCTTATTTCATACTATAATTCTTTTATGTAAGATATTAATTAATTTTATGCTCAGTACTATACTTGAACACGCTTTAATTAGGATAGCTGAAAGCAATTCATTTATCGTGAAAGTTTAGTTGCTTATGCAGATTTATGCAGATTAATTTAAAGAGTATTACTTTTTATTTCCTTAAGACTGTAAAATTTCTTGATGAAAGCACTACTTATTATTGATAAAAAGCAGTACTTAGATGAATCTAATAATTGCTACAATGTTTGATATTACAGGATTTTAAGTAATGTATCCAACTGCGAATTTTGAGTAAACGATATAAGTGGCTGAATAGTAATTGAAATTCTATACGGTATAAAAGAATAGTATGAAATATAAATAAAAATTTATGCAATAGTTACGTTTACAGTAATTTGCAAATATGCTATATTAGCTTAGTGTTGAAATAAGTATATATTTATCAAAATTAGGAGGCTATTATGAATTTACACAAGAAATATAGAAAAATGTTAGCTTTATTATTAGCAATAGCAATAACAGTATCGGGAGTAATGGTCAATTTTCCTGCGAAAGATGGGAAGGTTGTGCAGTTTGGGGGAGAGGTTGAGGCAGTTGCTAATACATGGACACAAAAGGCAAGTGCTCCAGAGGCGCTGGCTGGTCATTCGGCAGTAGCAATAAATGGTAAAATGTATGTTTTTGGAGGTAATGGCAATAGCGCTTATAGTTCGAGTAGTTTATACGAATATAATCCAACTACAGATATATGGACTGAGAAATCTTCTTCTTCCGGACCAAGGGGTAGAAGAGACCATTCAGCAGTAGCAATAAACGGCAAAATGTATGTTTTTGGAGGTACGTATTATGATGGAATAAGTAAAAGTTTAGGAGATTTATGGGAATATAATCCTGTAACAGATATATGGACTCAAAAATCAAACGGTCCAGCTAACAGTTTCGGACATCAAGCAGTAGCAATAGGCGGTAAAATGTATGTTGTTAGTTCCTCTTTAGATGGGGTATGGGAATATAGTCCAGCAACAGATGCATGGACTAAAAAGACTCAAGAAAGACCTGATAATACTTACCAATATGATGCAGTAGCAATAAACGATAAAATGTATATTATGCAAGGTAGCTATCCTCTCATATTATGGATTTATAATCCACAAATAAATATATGGACTCAGAAAGACCTTGGGAACAGAGTCGTTATAGATTATTCAGCAGTAGCCATAGATGGTAAAATGTATATGTATAGCGGGCAGTCCAATGGTAGAAGGTTGCGGGAATATGATCCTGTAACAGAAACATTGATTTATAAAGAAGATGGTCCAATTAGCGTAATAAATCATTCAGCAGTAGAAATAGATGGTAAAATGTATATTTTTGGTGGACACGAAAACAATTATGTAAATTATTTATGGGAATATGACTATAATTATACTCCCGCATTATCAGAAGTCTCACCACTGCAGGATAAGTCTTTTTCAGCGGCAGATACAAACTTTATTCCTCAGATATCAGTTTCTGATGCAGATAATGATACTTTAACCTGTAAATATTACATTGATTCAGAAACTACGCCAAGAGAAACTAAGACTATACCAAATACAATGACAGCACAAACTGTAAGCTTTAGTGCATTAAATATGAGTACATTAAGCGAGGATATTCATACATTTAAATTTGAAGTTTCTGATACAAGAAGTACTGCACCAGTAACCAAGACCGTAAGCTTCAAGGTAGATAAGACTGCTCCTACACTTGGAACAGTTACTAGAACATCTGCGATTAATAATATTACCATGTCAGGTTCAGCAACTGACAGTCTTGCAGGACTTAACGCAGTTCCTTACAGGTATACAATAGGTTCAGAGGTATCAACATGGAGGACAGGAACAACATATACTTCAACGAGTAATTTATTACCAAATACTAAATATGCAGCTAAATTTGAGGCAAGAGATGCAGCTGGTAATATAGCCAGTCATTCTAATAACATATATACTAAGGCGGTTGTACCGACACTTACTGTAAACAATGCAACCTCATACACTCTTGATGCTACAACAACAGATAACAACCCTGAGTACACTCAGTATCAGATTAGTGTAAGCAATAATAATGAAACTAAATATGTAACCCAAGAAGGAACTGTAACAGCTACACCAGTATGGATAACATTGACTAATAAAGCGATAAAGGTTAAAGGTCTCAATCCAGATTCAGTATATACATTTTCTGCAAAAGCTATAAATGGAGATGGGGTAGAAACAGTTATGAGTTCTGAGGTAAGCGGTACAACCCTAGTTGCTCCTGCTGCTCCGCCTGCAAACATTATTGCAACTGCAACTGATAACACTATAAAATTAGCATGGGATGCTGTAAGCGGAGCTATCAGCTATGATATTGTTG
>JAEWST010000151.1 GCA_023398105.1 Bacillota bacterium
TCATGATAATCTTATCTGCTGTATGAGCATTCATTCCGATAAAGTTTGCAATGTTCTCTGCAGTCATTGGAAACATGTAATCAGTGTGCATTCCATTATCGCCTTTTTTATATACACAGGCATATCCTAGATTTCCGTCTTCCTGTAATTCATATAATTCTTCTGTTATCATCTTCCCCTCCAGTTCATATTCATAATAATATTAAAAAAGTTGCTACAATCACAAAGTGTTATTGCTAAACATAGAAAAACCGCAGCTGCTGTACTGGCAGTTACGGTAATAGTGATTCCTATTAAAATTTAAACATTGCGCCTTTCATTTTAATCCTCATAGCACTCCACTTCCTCAGTCATAACAATCCCTGAGTGAAACTGTATTTCTATTTTCATTCCTTTGGAGACTTTAATTGAGCTAATCAGACTTTTCACAAGTTATTGATCAAAGTCACGCACCTGTGGGTTTACCGTGGTTATGGCTTTGTCTAGTGCCTTGGCTCACCTAATTTATCAAGTATATTATATCTTTCCTCGTTATCTATATATAAAATATCTTCTAATTCTTTTGCATCTAAAAATTCATACACATCTTCGATATATTTTCTATTTTTATTCCATGTTTCATATAAATAGCTAGTATCTATAGTATCTGCAAGATATAATTCTGTTACTAAATCTAAAGCTATAAACCCACCTAATTCAAAACAAGGTACATTACTTTCCAAAAAATTTGCAGCTGTTACACTTTCGTTCCCTTTGAGCCAAGGTCTGAGTGGCTGTAGTCTCAAGAAGTCACCTCCCTACAAATTCTAAAACTTTCTCTATGTCATCTATATTTTAGCCTTTTTTTCAACCTCAAAAACGGCACTTTTTTGTCCTGATTTTTGCTCATTTTTGACCCTAAAACCACAACATCTTGTGGTCAAACCCTACTTTTTCTCCTCCGAACCACATTTCATCATCAAAATTATCGTTTCTACAGTAGCCCGCAACCAATCAGCCTTCGTCTTCATCTTGGCTTCTTGGGCGTGCCTTGCATGGGTGATACAGCACCTTCTTCAGTCGTTCCTCTCCCTCACAAGCTGTGTTACCACCTCAACATGCCTTGAGGCTTCATTATGGATGTCAGCTGTATGAGGAAACAAGTCATAGTTTTATCTGTATAAGGGAATGTATCATGTCGTTTTAGTCTTTAAATAAGGCATTTTTTAGTATATCTAAAGCCAACTCAACCATTCAAAAAAAGAAATTAATATTAACTAAGTTTTCCACAACCTACACATTTGATTGTTTAAGAGAATGGATCAATTAAATATCTAAATTTTATTAAATAATCAACTCATAGAAAGAAGTAAGTATTTTTTTCTTTCGTTCTAAAATTTTTGTTTCATCATAATCTGGATATTCATCAAAAAATTGTTTACTCACTGTAATTTTTGATTTTTCATACATTTGCTTTTTCTCATCTTCATTTTTAACATCAACGTGAACGTCTCGTTCTAAAA
Organism: Bacillota bacterium; assembly: GCA_023398105.1. Taxonomy (GTDB): domain Bacteria; phylum Bacillota; class Clostridia; order Acetivibrionales; family DSM-1351; genus Ruminiclostridium. Next base: position 1,503 of record JAEWST010000151.1, read on the forward strand.
GAAGTAAATTCCCAATACTATACACATTATCTGCTTCTTTGTCCTTATCAATAATATGTTCTATTGTAGTATTATGAATGAAGCCCAAACCATCATTCGCTCTATTAGATTCCTTTGACTGCTTCCCCTCTGCTATTGTAGTTAGTATAAAACGTATAATCGCATGCTCCTTAATTTCATTAGGCCGCATTTTGCTATGCGGTTCTCCTGTATATTTTAAATCGATTTTAATAACTTGATTTTTATCAGGTAATTTAGTTCAACTCATTTTTAAATTCAGCTAAAATTTTATCTGCTTCAGAAGTCCTTGTTTTCTCGCTTATATTAGATAATTGCAATAATTTTTTTGAGGTACTCGCATATACTGGATTCAACTTATTTGCTGATGATTTTACCATTACATGAACACATTGGTGTTGAGCTATTACTTTAATAAAGGTAGAAAAAATTTTATTTGTAATAAAGTCCTTTCCTCTACACTCAAACAGACTTATTAATAAAATTCTCAACTGAGAAATTTCTATTTTATTAAAGAACTCAAAGTATCGTTTTAATGATGGATTATTATCGACTTTATAATAGTTTTCCCTCTTGAAAATCTCAGAGTTATCTTCAGGTTTTATAAAATTCTTATAGTAACTAGAAGCCTGTTCCAATGATTCAAGAAAAATCGTGTATGATTTATTTTTATTATCAATATTGTCCAGAAACTTTTGAAAAAGATTTGTACTACTTATCCCAGTGTATCTCCCGTACATATAGTGATAAATAAATCTCTGTAGATTTTCATCGACATCATAAATATTACTTTCCATATTTTTCCATTTTGTAGACGCATATTTACTTTCATCTTCTATTAAGGAAAAAATTTCATTTTTTATTAAGTCAGGTTGGCTTAATGGCTTACCCCTATAATTTAAGTTTCTAAATAATGTATGTGCCTCTTCTCTATCTTCATGGAAAATACAAATCATTGTAGAATTAGATAGGTGTTTGCCAAAATTGTCTAAAATACTAATGTAGACTTCATTACTACATTCTTTAATGTTTTTATCTGAAATTAAATTTATAGTGCTTAAGATATTGTCCCTACTTAGTAATTCATCTTTTATATAGCCATACGCTTCCAATAACCATTGTTGTTCAAAAGATTCTGCATCTGTAGTAGCGCCATCATTCTTCATGTGATTTAAATTGAGAATCTCAATAGGGAAGATTGGGTTTAGTGAATCATTCACTAATCTTTGTATTTGCGTTGATTTTCCCTTAACAATATTCTCAAAATATAATCTTTTTCCAAAATCCGTCTTATACCCTGAATCCAATAAATTTATCAAATCCTGTATCGCCGCAAAAAATAACGTAATAGTTGTTAATCTTTGTTGTCCATCAATTACTTCATATGGATTATTCACATCCGGTATAGTCTTATTTCCAAGTAGCAGAATCATGCCAAAGAAATATTTATTACTTGGATCAATTTCTGCAATATTGATTTCTAGCTTACTCGACTTGAATAAATCCTCAAAAAAATCATTAAAATTACTTTTTTGCCAAGAAAACTCTCTTTGGAAATTAGGAATTTTATACCTTCTATTTCCTTCTAATATTTCCTGTACATTTAATTCAAATGGTGAAAAGCTCATTAAATTTTCCTCCTGCATCCCCTTATATTAGTTTTTTACTTTAAATGACAATATTTCTATAGTCACAACCCTACTCGAGAAAGTACAACTACCGTCTCCACGTGTGCCTAACTACTCAGAATTGTGATAAGCAGCTCACCGCCACTTTCCATTGTATTTACTCCCTCTTTTTCAAATATTACTGGGATATTCTTTTTGCCTAAATAGTTAATTTACTTCTCCATAACGAGCATAATATAAAAATAGCAAATTAACTTACCACAGATTATGCTTATTAATTAGATTAACAGATTGATTATGAGTCAGCCAAGGATTCGAAAAAGAATTGTGCAACAGTGTCCCAACTTTCACAAACATCCATTGTTTCATGGCTAATACGCTTTACTGAACCATCAGTGCAAGTGATAACCGTATCGCCGTCTGCGCACTTTGCAATTACAATTCCTGTATACCTGTCTATAAGCAATTCTTCTTTTTCGATTTCCACCGTATAAACTTTAGCCTCCTCTAGCGATTCTGAATAAGATAAAAAGTGATATTCATCCGACAAATAGCCACCATCTGAGACTGAATAATATGAAGAAATCAGTTCATATGACGTTGTAACTAAGGTTTCCAGTTTCTTTTTAACCAACTGTTTTTTGAAATCTTCAGGTCTTAACCTTTTAATATTCCTGAATAATTTTAAGGCGTCTTTTTCAGAAACTTTTCTTTTTGGCTTCGGGTTATTCTTTAGTTTATCAAAATCTAATTCAAGTTTTTTAATGACTTCCTCGGAGGGATACCGTATGGTTTCTGCTGTCTGGATATGATATCCTTCTGGTTCTATATCATAAAGAATAACTGGTGTCAAATATTCTTTTCTAATTACCTTTTCGGATAATAGAATATCCGCTGCACGTTTTTTGATTAGAGCATAGTTTGTAGTGTAGTCGCCACTGCGGAAGTATACATAAGCAAAATCCGTTTCCGGCATTTTATTTTTTGGAAGCTGAATCGGCAAATTGAAACCTAAGTCATAAAATATTTGAGATAGCTTTGGCAATGTGCCACCCAATGCTTGATACTTTTTATATAGAGGTGAACCAACAGAATGGTCATTGTTTTTATAAGCTTTGCCCTTTGAATCGCTATAAGATAAATATCGGTCACATGCATATTCAGGGACAATATTCTCGATAATTAGTCCAAAGAACTGCAAAGCATTGTATCGACCTATATCCCTAATCCAATAAAAATCCAAACCGCTAAATCCATGATTAAGACAACAGTTACGGATATCCTCATTTACATGAGGTAAATCGTTGTTCCATAACACCTGTATGAATTTGGGTACCTTATAAGCATAAACTTCATCGATTTTTAGAGGGTTTCCGTTTCTGTCAGTAACGTTTACGTAATTCCATTCGCCATTTGATAAGTATATTGATTCAAGAAGAAACCACTCACTATCAAAATCCGAACATCTTCTACCATAATTCCCTCGCAAATATAATCCTTCTTTCAATGCAAAAGCATTGATTTTTTCCAACAAGGAATCAATATCAGGTCTGTTTAAATCAAGATTACACCAGCCAACGCTGTCACATTTAAGCCCTAAAGAGTGTACAAATTCAATGTTTTTCTTGACAGTCTCTTCATGTTTATTCCAACTTCTTTCTACCCACTCGCTTCTAGAGATACATTTATCCGGGACTTCCTCTTCGTAGGAATAAGTGTCTTTTTTGTAATCCATTATCCATGAAAGACGTTCTTCAATTTTCATGTAAACCTCCCACTACGTTTATGTATATCTTAGGCATCTATTCACAAAATATAAATATTCGTTAGTCTGTACTTTAAAACAAACACAATTTTCTTTTTCATATATTCTACAATTTTAACGTCTGAAATAGCATTTTACCCTATGTCATCTATATTTTAGCCTATTTTTAAGGGGCAAAAACGAGCATTTTTCCGCTCGTTTTTCGCCCAAATTTCGCTCCATAACCACAACATCTTGTGGTCAACCCTTACTTTTCATCCTCAGAACCACATCTTGTCATCAGAATTGTCGCTTCTACGTGCCTTGAGTAGACAAAAATGATGTCGCTTGAGCCTAGTAGGGCCTTGACGGAAGGGTATTTTTCTTTAAAGCCATCCTCAAATCATACTAACAAATAGTATTTTATTGCTAATTTTGTTGACTTCTCTTTTGTTGGTACAAAAAGAATATCATATTTATTTTAATAATCAATATCATTATAGGTTCTAGTTAAAAATATATCTTTTCTTCAAATCATTCCAAGTTTCAGTTAATGGATGATTCATTTGATATTATTAATACATTTCACAAAACCTTCAAAAGAAAATCCTTTAACATTTTTGTCTTTGTTTAAATAATTAAATGCATTTGGATTTTGAAAAACCATTATCAATCTAATATCTTGGATACTATTTATTTCTTGACCAAAAATTTCAGCATAACCATTTATATTGCTTCTAACAATTTCTATTGCTTTATAATGACTTTTTACATTATTTTCTGCTTTTTTATATTCACCGAGGAAAGTCTTAATATTAGAAGAACCAATCATCCATGCTTTATACTCAACAAAGTAAAGGATATTATCTTTGATATATGCTATATCAATTTCTTCAGTTATTCCCGATACAAATAAAGTTCTTATTTTTTTATTACTAACAGATGCCAAGTGTATGCGATCCCATACAGTAATATCCTTTTGTCTAAGTATATTTAATAACTCATCTATTAAATCCTCGTTATAGTGTTTACTTATATATTTCTTAACTCGTGGATTATTAGTAAAATTTTGATCCAGCATTCTCACTCCAAGCATTTGTTCTGCCTGGAGTAAAAGGGGAACCATGGTTATTACCTTATTATCTTTTGTTAAAACTAATGGAGTCCTAGATATCTTATTGGAAATATCAAACAAATCAGCTTTAACGTCTAGACATAATGCCGAGAAAAATGTATCTACACCTTTTTCTGCAATGTTACAACTATCTTTGATGTAGTTTTTAAATGCTTCGATAGGATATATATTGATTTTTGTTACTGCTTGTCTATCAGACAATTTAAATTCTTCTACTAAACATCTATTAAGTTCAGACAAATTGTCGGGTGAAAACCCCTCATATTTTTTGTATTTATCAAAAATATCATTAATAAGGTTTTGATTATAACTAAAACTAATTACCTCATCAAAAAGTTTATTGAGTTGGTCAGAAAGGTTCTCACTTTGGTAAATGAGATAATTATCAACTGAAAGTGAATCCCCTCTTTCATAAAGTAGAGCATTTGATTGTCTAAATACTTCCATTTTGTTAAGAACCATAGTTTTAGCAAATAGCCACGATATGCTAGATAATTCATATGATTTTTCATTAATATTTTCATCTACAAGATACAACTTATATATAATATTAAACAACATATCACAAGCATACTTATGTTCTCCAATTATATAACTAACCTTTTTCATCTCTTCTATATCCAAATTCTCTACTGTCTGTAAAAGCAAACTAACAACATCATCCCTGTCACTATATGGATATAGTTCTTTATCATATTTAATCTTTACTGTTGTAACAGATGAAACTAATGAAAGTATTCCTGCAATTGAGTATAATGTATAAAGCATTTCTTCAATATTGTTCTTTTTAAGCTCATCTATAAGCACTGCAGTCGCAAGATCAATATTCTTTGTCAATAATTCAGCTGCCTCTTCTTGATTCAAATTGAGCTTTTCTGTCCTAGAAATGCTCTCTTTATTAAGATTAATCTTTGTAATCATTTCTTCAAATAAACTACTTGTCTGACTAAATGACGAAAACACAAATTCCTTATAAGCATCTTCAAAGTTAATGCTGAACTTATCGCCATCTTGTACAACATGATTAATCATTCGCTTATTTGTAAACTGTATTTGTTTTTTAAATAGAGAATTATCATCCTTGCGTAATAAAATTTCAAATACATTTAAAAAATCGTCTGGATTTTTCATTTTTCTTATTACACATTCATCAATAATATCGGATAATAGCTTGTCCATATATTCATGAATATTGTTTTCGATTCGTTCTATATCCATAATTGCTTCCTCTCATAGAGTGAAAATATTAAGGTTCTGGTGAAAATACTTCCATTTGAATAAATTCTGTGACAATTAGCAACCTATATTTTTCAATTTATTACAATACTATCACAGAAATTATTTTTTGCACCACAACCGTTCCTTGGTGGCAGGGTACTTTTGGCCTTTAAGTTTTTTCTATCCAATTTCTTAAATTATTTCTAATTAGCGATTTATACCAATAGCTTCATCTCTTATAATTTTAATTCTTCTCTCTTATTTTTCAGCCATTGATGCACTGCTTGAATGTAGTGCTCCCATCTACTATTTTCAGCTACTATGGATAGGTTATAATTAATTATACAATAAACATTCGGTCGTGATATAATAAATAAAAATAGAAAGGAATGAAGCGTATCATGGCAGGAAAAACACAAAACTATACAGATGATTTTAAGAAGCAAAT
>JAEWST010000110.1 GCA_023398105.1 Bacillota bacterium
CAATTAAACAGGATGATTTTAGAGGAAAGAAAAATAAAAATACTGGTAAAGTAGAAAGTAATTATGACGGAATGATTGTATTCCAGATGTGTATTACTGGATTTGATGCTCCAAGACTAAAAAGGCTATATCTCCTTAGAACTATTAAGGATCATTCTTTACTACAAACACTTGCCAGAGTGAATAGGCCATATAAAAAAATGCGATATGGTTATATTGTAGATTTTGTTGACATTACAGAAGAGTATGAGGAAACAAATCGAAGATATCTTGAAGAACTTAAAAAAGATATAGAAGATGAAGATGATGCAACAGATGTAAATGATATGTTTGTAGATGTTGCAAAGGTAAAAGAAAAGATCAAGGATTTGGAAAATAAACTTTTTATTTATATGTATAATATTGAATCCAACTTAGAAAATTTTAGTAAACAAATTCAGTTATTAGATGAAAAAACACTGCGTGAACTTAGAAGTTGTTTAGAAGAATATCGCGAATGTTACAATGAGTTACGTATGAGTCATGAAGATGTTGATACAATTCCAATTGATGGTTTAAATAAAGCTTGGTCTGAGGTAACGAATCGTATTAACATATTAGTTGCTACTAGAACATTGGATAATGATGAGGATGAAGAATTTGACTTTTCACAGTTAATAGTAGAATTTATACATAACGGTGAAATGGATTTAGATTTTACAACTGAAAATGATATTTTGGAAATTGTAAGTAAAATTCAAAACGCCTTTTCAGCTAATACTGATAAGGATGATATTGCTTATAAAGAGTTATATAAGAAATATAAAGAATTGATTAGAAAGTTTAAAAAAGATACTGATACTGCAAGCAAAGTAAAAGCTGTAATAAAGGATTTTGATGGTTTATATAACATGATTTTGGTTTTAAATGAAAATAACAACAGCTTAACAACTAGATATTTTGGTGATGAAACATGTATGAGGGTCCATAAGAAATTTAGAAAGAGATACGAGGGTACATGGAATGACGTACAGATTTTTGAGGTGATTGCAAAAATAAAAACTTCGATGGATGATGAAGTAGGGCATATGCCTGATCCAACAAAGAACGTTATCATTCGTAAAATGTTAAATCATATTCGTATTATATATAAAGAGTATGGATTTAAAGTAAATGCAAGAATGGCAGAAGATATCATAGTATTATTTATTGAGGATAAATATAAAGACTAGGAGTTAGCAACAATGGGATATGAAGAATACTTAGATAAAGTTAAAGATATGATTAAAGATTTAAAGGCTATGTGTGCAGGCCTAGGATTGGCGAATACCGGAGATGAATACAAAATCATATCTGAGTTATTTACCTATAAATTTTTAAATGATAAGTTACAAAGAGAATATGAAAAAAGTAAAAACGAATATGAGGGCTATGATGATTTTGTCGATTTTGTTGGTGATGAATTGGCAAGAATTTATTCGGATAATACAATTGATGCATTATGGCAATTACAAAGTGAAAAAAATTTCAATATATTACTAGATAATGCATTAGTAAAAATCAGTGAAGATAATGATGATATTTATTCCATAGAAACAGCCTCTGGTAATAAGAAAGCATTATTTGAACCATTATCTGCCTATATAAGGGATGAAGATAAAGAATTGGAACTAGCTAAACGTTCCATAAATATTTTAGCAGATACTCAATATAAGTTTGATAAAGTGTATGATGAAGGATGGGATTATTTCTCTGGAATTTTTGAATTTTTGATTAAAGATTATAATAAAGATTCTGGTAAATATGCAGAATATTTTACTCCTGTATCGGCTGGAACTATTATGGCAGAAATTTTATATGATGATACACCTGCTGAAAAAGTAACAGCTTATGATCCGGCAGCAGGCTCTGGAACTTTATTATTATGTATTGCCAACGTTATTGGTGTTAAAAATTGTATGATTTATAGTCAGGATATTTCACAGAAATCATCACAATTTTTAAGAATGAACTTAATTTTAAATAGGTTATCAAGCTCTTTGCATAATGTTATTGAAGGAAACACAATGACTAATCCATATCATAAAGAAGGGGATGATTTAAAAACATTTGATTTTATCGTTTCAAATCCACCTTTTAATATGGATTTTTCTGCTGATGTGGAAGTAATGAAAAATGACAAATATGATAGATTTTTTGCTGGGATTCCTAATATTCCAAATAGCAAAAAGGATAAAATGGCAATCTATCAGATGTTTTTACAACATATAATCGCATCTTTAAATGAAAAGGGAAAAGCTGCAGTTGTTGTGCCAACGGGATTTCTTACTGCATTAAATGGTATACCAAAGAAAATTAGAGAAAAACTTATCCATGAAAATTGGCTAACAGGCGTTATTTCTATGCCATCTAATATATTTGCAACAACTGGAACAAATGTTTCTCTCTTATTTATAAATAAGGCAAAAGATAATGATATCGTTTTCTTGATGGATGCATCAGGTTTAGGGCATAAGGAAAAAATTGATGATAATCAACGAACAATTTTAACAGATATTGAAACAAAGAAAATAATTGAAACTTTCAAGCAAAAAAAGGAAATTGATGATTTTTCAATAGGAGTAAAAAGAGAGGATATAATTAAAAAAAATTATTCTTTTAATGCTGGTCAATATTTTAAAGTTAAAATAGAATATGCTAATTTTACAAATGAAGAGTTTAATATGAAAATGGAGAATTATCAAAAAAAGTTAGAACTTTATTTTTCCGAAGGAAGAGTATTAGAAAAAGAGATATCAAAAAAACTAGGAGCATTAAAATATGAATAAGATGAAATTTAAAGACATCTTAATTACTAAAGATGGTATTGTTAAAGGTCCATTTGGTGGTGATGTAAAAAAGGCGTATTTTGTTCCTAAAGGTCCAAATACTTATAAGGTTTATGAACAATCGGTTGTATACAATAAAGATATTAATTACGGAAATTATTATATTAATGCGGACAGATTTGAAAAATTAAAACGATTTGAAGTAGAAAAAGGAGATATTTTAATAACTGGGGCTGGAACACTTGGAGAATTATACCAAGTCCCAAGTGTTATGGAAAGAGGTATTATAAATCAAGCACTTATAAGAATTAGATTAAATGAAAAAATAATATATAAAAGTTTTTTTAAATATTATTTTCAATGGTATTTAAAAAATGTTGTTTGTAAAATTAATGGAGATTCTGTTATTCCCAACTTACCTCCATTAGCAATATTAAAGGAAACAGATATTTGTCTTCCTGATTTAGCAATTCAGAAAAGAATTTCTGATGTATTAGATATTTTTGAAAATAAGATTGTGAATAATAATAAAATATGGCAAGAACTAGAATCAATGGCGAAGGATATGTTTAACTATTGGTTCTTACAATACGAATTTCCAAATATTAATGAAAAACCTTACAAATTATTCGGTGGTGAAATGGAATGGAAAGAAGAATTAAATAGAGAAATTCCAAAGGGGTGGGCTGTAGTCACATTAGGAGATGTGCTAGTAGCAAATCGTGGTATATCATATAATTCTGGAAACTTAGAGGGAGATGGAGTACCAATGATTAATTTAGCATCTTTTGGTACAGATGGTACGTATAAAGAGGACGGAATTAAAAGTTATAATGGTGATTATTCAAATGATAAGGTTTTAAAACCATATGACTTGGTAATGTGTAATACGCAGCAGACTGCTATAGATTTTAGTAAAGATATTATTGGAAAAGCTTTTTTAGTTCCAGATATTTTTGAGGGAGATATTGTTCATTCACATCATGTCAACAAAGTAAAAGTTAAAACAAATAACATAAAATTCTATTTATGTAGACTATTTAATACTGACTTCTTTCACAAATACATTGCTGGTTTTACTAGTGGAACTAATATTTTAGGACTTGATTTTAATGGGATTGAAAGCTACAAGACAGAGATTCCAAATGATGAAGTTTTAGATAAATTTGCTATATTAATGTTGGATATTGAGATGAAAAAAAACGAAATTATAAAAGAAAATAAAGAACTTTCTTCACTTAGAGATTTCATACTACCATTATTAATGAATGGTCAAATTACATTTCAAGAAGGATAAAAAAATGGCTGCTCATATTTTTTGTACTAGATGATATTAACTATAATATTTTCATTTAAAAAAGGGTTGGTTATCTACCCGAGGCAAAGACTGATTCAAAGAATCAGAAATCTGTTAGTGACGCTCTACTTTCAAGACTTGCCATTGTGAAAGATAGAGACTATGTATTATTTTTACATAACTGGTGTAAAAGAACTGCGAGGGATCTGGAGAGCGGAAGGTGGAGCATTTTATGACGAAATCATTGTTTGGATAGATAAAATATACCCTTTCCGTTTTCGACTGAACAGTACAGAATACAGTTTTGAAAAGCCGTTGCGGTTACATGACATATACGATTTACAAAATACTGGAAAGATTTGGACATTTGCACTTAATCGTGTCAGAGGCACCGAGGCTATGTTCTCTATATCGGATGGCGAGTTTCAAACTCTAATGTATGAGTATTAAAAATACTGGAAATGTTCACCC
>JAEWST010000008.1 GCA_023398105.1 Bacillota bacterium
CCTGAGCAAAAAATTAATATACTTTCAGATCATTTGAGAACTGCTACTATATTATTAGCTGCTGGTGCAGTTCCAAGTAATACAGGCAGAGGATATATACCACGTAAGCTGATTCGTAAATGCGGTACAATTCTTTCAAAATATAAAATTGACGGCTTCAATTATCAAGAGGTTATAGACAGGGTTATTGAACACTATAAGAAATATTATGGACACTTTGAAACCAATAGAAAACAGATTCATTCTGTATTCAATAAAGAGGTAGAAAGTTATTCTACTGTCTTAAAGGATGGAACTGTTAGAATTGAAAAAATGTGTGAAGGAAAAACAACTATCTCTGGCAAGGATGCTTTTGTCTTAGTTACTTCTTATGGATTACCCTTTGATTTTATACTAGAGTATGCTAAAGAGCATGGAATGACAATTGATAAGGAAGAGTACGATAATGAAATCAAGCACCACAAAGAAATTTCAAAATTAGGTTTGAATGAAGAGGGCGGAAATGGGAATAGCTTAGAAACACTGAAAAGTATGGCTGCTAATTTTGCCAAAACAGATTTTGTTGGATATGAAGATATATCATGTACTGGTCATATAGTTGGTATTATTAAGGATAATGAAGAGGTAGAAGCAGTTGGGAAAAATGATCAGGCAATTATTGTTACAGACAAGAGCTGTTTCTATGCTGAGAGTGGTGGACAGATTGCTGATACTGGCATAATGGATAGTGGGGACATGCAGCTTCAAGTAACTGATGTAAAAAAAGTTGAAGATGTATTCTTCCATTTTGTAAATGTAATAAACGGACAAGTTAGAGTTGACCAAACTGTTAACATGAAGGTTGATTCTGAACGCAGAACAAATATAGAAGCAAATCACTCAGCTGTACATTTACTGCAAAAAGCATTAAGAATCCATTTAGGAGACAGTGTAAAGCAAGCAGGTTCGCTTGTTACAGATGATAGGCTTAGATTTGACTTCCATTGTGACAAGAAGCTGGAAAGTGATGTTTTAGATGCAATTGAAGCAACTGTAAATAAGTTTATCAGCGAAAACTATATTAGAGATGTAAAGGTAACAGCATATGAACAGGCTGTTAAAGACGGTGCTTTGGCTTTCTTCAGCGATAAATATTCTGATTTAGTTAGAATGGTTTCTTTCGGAGATGTATCAAAAGAACTATGTGGAGGAACTCATATTTCATCAACTGGTAGGATTGGTTTTTGTAAAATAATTTCCGAAGAAAGTGCTGGAAGAGGAATCAGAAGAATAGTTGGACTAACTAGAAATGAAGCTGTGACTTATATTCAGGAAGAAATTAAGCTTATAAATGAAATTTCAGCTAAATTAAGAGTGCCTAAAAAGCAAATTCTCTCTAAATTAGATACATTGGGCACTAAGAAGGAACAAGCTATAGAAGCAGCATTTTCAGTAATGACCAAAGAGCAGATAAGCCAGAAAACTTTGCAAAGTGCAAATGGCATTGCATATATAACAAATGAGTATGCTGCAATGACTGACGAGGTTCGTGATGAAGCAATACGAGTAGCAGAGATTATCAAAGGAATAGTTTGCTTCTACAGTGTTGTTGATGACAAGGTACAATTAACTATTGCTATTGATAAAGAATTATCCAAGAGCTGTAATGCAAATGGTGTTATCAAAAAAGCATTAGCGTATTTAGATGGTAAGGGTGGAGGTTCAGCTTATCTTGCAAGAGGTAGCGGAAATAATGCCAATGGGTTAAAAGATATGGTTGAAAACTTTAAAACATTTTTTTGAGTAAGAGATTTTGATATATTATAGTTAAATATGATTTGTTTGATTAACATTGTAATGTTGGTTTGCTCACATCGTCTCTAAAAGGATGTGCAGGCTTGCCAACTTGCTTTGTTTATTTAGAATATAGGATGAAAGCCATTTATATAGAAACATCTAATTTAGTATGAAAGGAAAGTAAAAAATGTATATCAGTGAATTGTATAGCGAGCAGAAAGCAAGTATTGGCAAGGAAGTTAAGCTTAATGGTTGGATAAGAAATCATAGAAAGCAAAAGAAAATGGGTTTTATTGATTTCTTTGATGGTTCATGTTTTAAATCAATTCAAATAGTATATGAAGATACTTTATCAAATTTTGAAGATATAAAGGGTATTCATATAGGAGCAGCTATCAGCGTAGAAGGAACTGTAGTAGTAAGTGCTGTAAATGCTGATAATATTGAGATTAATGCAAAAAATATTGTTTTGATAGGAGATGCTCCAGAAGATTATCCTTTACAGCCTAAGAAGCACTCAATTGAGTTTTTACGTGAAATAGCTTATTTACGTCCACGTACTAGAATATTCCAGGCTGTATTCAGAATAAGAAGTTTAGCTTCAATGGCTATACATGAGTATTTTAACAATAAAGGTTATGTTTATGTACACACTCCAATAATAACAGGCAATGATGCTGAGGGTGCAGGTAATACATTTACAGTAACATGCTTGGAAAATAATAATAAGTACGAAGATGATTTTTTTGGTAAGAAAGCATCTTTGGCGGTAACAGGTCAGCTTGAAGGAGAAACCTTTGCGATGGCGTTTGGTAAGATATACACCTTTGGACCGACCTTTAGAGCTGAGAATTCAAACACAAAAACTCATGCGGCAGAATTTTGGATGATTGAGCCTGAAATAGCATTTTGTGATTTAAATCAATTAATGGATATTGAAGAAGATTTCTTGAAGAGTATAGTTTCATATATATTAGAAAAAGCAAAAGATGAATTGGAATTCTTACAGGGATATACCAAAATTGAGCTGTTTAAGCGCTTAGAAAAATTAAAGGATTCTAATATTACCAGAGTTACACATAAGAATGCAATTGAAATATTACAAAAGGCTCCAAATGATTTTGTATTTAAGCCTGAGTTCGGCAAGGATTTAGCTCGTGAGCATGAGAAATATTTAACAGAAGAGTACTTTAACGGACCAGTATTTGTTTACGATTGGCCTAAAGATATTAAGGCATTTTATATGTACCAAAATGATGATAATGAAACAGTAGCTGCTGTAGATTTATTGGTACCAGATGCAGGAGAATTGATGGGTGGAAGCCAAAGAGAAGTAAGATACGATTTGCTTTGCAGCAAAATGGAGAAAATGGGCATTGCAAAAGAAGATATGTATTGGTATTTAAATCTGCGTAAATTTGGTTCATGTGACCATGCTGGATTTGGAATGGGCTTTGAGAGATTCTTGATATATGTAACAGGAGTAGACAATATACGTGATGTAATCCCTTATCCTAGGACACCAGGTTATTGCGAGTTTTAGAAATAGTTTTAAAAATATTTAGAGTATATACTCAAAAAACATACATGTAAATCACAAATGTGTAATAAAAAAATTATTAATGCAAGTTTATTATTGTTTAGCAAGCCTTAATTAAATATTAATAACCATAAAGACCAATATACGTACCCAAAATGCGTTATTGGTTTTTTTGAGAACTTTTTTAGTCTAATGTTCTTAAAAATCTCATTAATTCAAATTCTCTACATCAAAAACACATCCATACATGTTTGCAATATTCAACAAACTACAATTTAATAAAAAAATTCTTGCATGGTAGAAAAAATTGATTCATAGAATTTATAGAGGATTAATTAATGAGTTTCACAAAATTTTGGTAAGTGCTTAATAATTCTATAAAATATGTTAAGGAGGCATAATTAATGAGTGCATTAAAAAACCATATTGTGGGAGTGTTGGTTACCTTGATAGCAGGCACAATTCTGCATTTTGCTTATGAATGGTCAGGAAGGAACCTGATAGTTGCATTGTTTTCGCCTATCAATGAAAGTGTATGGGAGCACTTAAAACTGTTGTTTACCCCAATGCTTTTCTATTCTGTTATTGAATATTTTACATATGGCAAAAAATTAGCTAATTTTGTTCCGATTAGAGTATTATCAATCTTTATAGGTATGCTTGTTATTATTGTTTCATTTTATACATATTCGGGTATTATAGGGAGTAATTATCTTGCTGCAGACATCGGAACGTTTGTTTTGGGAACGCTTGTGGCTTATTGGGTTAGCTTCAAATTATTACGGACAGAATATTTCATGTCGCAAAAAGCAAAGCTGTTAGGATGGATTGGACTAATTTTTTTGGTTTTTATTATAATATTATTTACTTTTACGCCTCCACATATTGCACTCTTTAAGGATTTTGCTTCGGGGACGTATGGTATAATTTAATAAAGTAGGGATTGAAAAAAAGTAATAGCTTTGCCAAGCAAATTTATTGCTTAATACTTTCGCTGAATAAATAGGTTTAGTTAAGCTACTTAAATATAGATAATTAGGACAAATTTTATTGTTAAGGTTGAATAACTTTTATATATAGTTTATGAGTTAGTAAAAGCATATGCTGAATTTTTATTATTAATAGATGAATTGCGACAAAATAGGAGATATACATTAGATGAAATATATAAACATACACAAGGGCAAATTTATTGAGCGTCCCAATAGGTTTATTGCTCATGTTGAACTTGATGGAGCTATTCAAATATGTCATGTAAAAAATACTGGACGGTGTAAAGAGCTGCTAAAGCAGGGTTGTACAGTGTATTTAGAAGAAAGCAGCAATGTTAACAGAAAAACCAAATATGATTTAGTGGCAGCGGAAAAGGGCAAACTACTGGTAAATCTTGATTCCCAAGCACCTAATAAAGTAGTGAAGGAATGGCTTGAAGCAGGAGGACTATTTGCTAATCCTACCTTGATATATTCTGAGAAGAGGCATGGGAATTCGAGAGTGGATTTCTATATTGAAGCTGGAAAGAGGAGAGCTTTTGTTGAAGTAAAAGGAGTAACCTTGGAAGAGGATGGTGTGGCTGCGTTTCCTGATGCACCTACAGAACGTGGTGTGAAGCATTTGTATCACTTAATTGACGTGATGAAGGAAGGATATGAGGCGTATATTATATTTGTTATTCAGTTTAAGCCTGCTAAGTACCTAATACCTAATGATGTGACTCATCCCCAATTTGGCAAAGCATTAAGAGAGGCGGCTGCGGCAGGTGTAAAGATACTGGCATTGGATTGTAAGGTAACACCTGATTCGCTTCAATTAGACCAGCTTATACCAGTAAAACTTTAATTAATAAATGCATATAGAAATACTTATTCAACTCAACTTTCCCAGTTTGAGCAACGATAGACTTTTTGTGTGGGAAAGTTGAGTTCAAATTAAGGACACAAAGAGCACTCCAATTAATAAAGCCATTAGTAATCGACTTTAATTTACAGGAAGACTATTTATATTACCTAATAAATATGATTTCAGCAAAGCAAAATCAATTGCATCTACAGTGTCGTCCATATTTACATCTGCTGCTTTTGCTCCATTTCCTAGAGAATTCGAAGTATTCAAAAGATAGCTTTTTAGTAAGGCAAAATCAATAGCATCTATGTTATTGTCACCATTTATGTCACCATAATTAATTTCAGGAAGCTGTGACGGGTTTGTATAAGTGAGCTCTATTCCATTGCCAATACCAAGGTTTCTGGAATACTTTTTGTCAGTAGCATTATTCCAGTGCTCATGGGTTCCTAGACTTTTACAGCCTATACCATCTCTTTCGGGATCATAAAATACCTTTGAATCGGGCTTGTCGGCTTTTGCGGCTTCATGCATATAAGTATCGCAGTAGCTGACATCTGCCAAATTTGTAAATTCCGATTTAATAAAATCCAACCCAACAGAATCAATTGCTACTCCATCTTGAGAGACAAAAAGACTTGAAGTCCAGTGATTATTAAACGGAGATAACTTCCATTTCTTATTAGGAGTTCCGTTTACAATATCATGTCCATATAGAGCATCAATCATAAATAAAACAGTTTTTTCGCCCAAATCCTTATGACCGAGAAAATCTGTAAAGGTGATATATTTTGCAACACCGTCTTTCGGGGTATCAAAATTGTTGTGAGACTGCAGATTATATAAAAAGTTAGAATTTATACTGGTAGCACCAAAAAGGTTCTTAGAACACAGAGTTACACCTTGACCAGTATGACCCTTTAGAAGTGCCATGTCTATAAGATATGTAGCATTAACGGCACTACTGCATATTCCCTTAACCTGCTTACCATTGTCAATGGAATAGGGTATTGCATCAGCGACAAAGGTGGCTTTAACTCTTCCATCACCACCGCTGTAGTCTACAAATATTACATTTGGAAATAAAGCGTGGCATTTTGTGTATATATTATCTGTGATATATCTGCTTGAATCAAAAACCGTAATATCGCTTTGTTTTACGCCAGCTGAGTTAATAAGGCTTTTCAGCAGAGACAGTATTACTTGAGGCGATGCATTTATTTCATTGTTATTAGCGTGGCTAGTAGTAGTGTTATTTGCATTGATTTTTATGGCGATTTTTTCACCTGATTTATAGCCCATGCTTCCTCTGTTTTTACGTTGATTAAAGTTTTTGAATATTTCATCCCAAGCTTTAGCTTCATTTGATTGACCAGCAAGATTTTTTATAGCTGAGGAAACCATAGTATCTATAACTTCTTGGTTATTGTATTTGTCTTCCCACCAATATCCCTTTGAATCATAAGAGGTGGCTGTCGGATCATGTATCCATGAAACTCTTCCTGGGAAAACGCCACGAGCCTGACCTATAGGTTGATTTGGCTCATCCTTGAAGGAATAGGCAGAGGTGCTTGTAAGTGAAGCATAAAAAGACCAGGCTACAGTTACAACTAAACCCAATGTCAATAGAACTCCAAAGGAGGCATACTTTGATTGGCGAATTTTTTTAAAGGCTTTTTTGAAAATAATTGCTGACCCAAGGCCTCCAGCCAGCCATAATACAAAGCTTGCTGCAATAGGTGCAGCAGCCTGTTGACATGGGTATGCGGCTCTGCTTGGCTTTGGAACAACTCTAATAAGAAACCATACTAAAGCAAGAAATCCGATTATAGGAAATAGAAACCACAAAAGCCGTGATTTGAAATTGAAACCAACGATTTTTTTACTTTTTGGACAGACCTTGAAAATGTAATTTTTCAGTTTTTCCATATTTTTTATACTCCTTACATAGTAATTTTATGAGGTTTAGGTTAGTTTATTAACAGTTACAAACATAGACTCAGTGTTATCGTTAAATTAACTTGAAATAACTTTTACTTTTTGATAATAAAATTAATCTTACTTAACTTAACTTTTCTACATATAAAATATATCGGTGCAGGAGAATTATCAATGGATTGTTGCCAAAATAGAAATTAGTAAGGTTCATGCAACTATTTCTAACCCAACATTCAATTGATAAGTTTGAACACTTAAAATTTTTCAACTAGGAAAGTTGGAGTTACTCAGACTCCAAGCTCTAAGTTGGTAGTAACCTTTAAGTCAACGTCGGTCAAAATATTGTGCCATTAAAATTAATAGTAAATTATTCTGCAAATGCTGTGTTAAATTCTGAGAATATTGATTTTGTTGGTATAATTCAAATATTTGTTGCAGGAAAATTTGAGCGTACATACTAAATGGTAAGAATATGCTTGTTTATAGCTTTATTGTAATATTTTACTACATGTGGACTTGCTTAACAAGTAGGAATTAAAAAGAGTAAAGAATAAAACCAACTCTGAAGATGATATGCTCCCGAACAAAGCTGGCTACTGTTTTTGATGTTTTATACAATGTATTGCATGAAAAGGATCAAAATAAGGTAGTTAATCCTGAAGATTTAGTTAGGCTAATTGATTTCTCTATAAAGCTTGCAAATGAAAATGCAGCTATCCTTTTAAAAGCAGAAGATATAGCTTTGGAAAAGCTATAGACTGAGGTGGCTATCAATAAAAAGGCTTTTTCGTTGGTAGATGATATCATAGAGAAATTTAACATAAGATATGCTAATGCGGATAAAGAGCTGAGTGATATGGTTGAGAATTTAAGCTCAGATGATATACTTATAGTAAATGTACGTGACAGCAGTCCAAGTGCATATGAGGCAGCAGTTGCTGATAGAGTTAAAACGAAAATAACAGATGGGTTTTTAGAGGGTACTTTATCAGGAAATAATGAAAAGGCTGAATTTTATACTGAAAAGTACAGCGATAATGCTTTTATAACAGACATTACAAATGCTGTTATTAGAAAAATTAAAGATTTATTATTGGTTGGTTAAGTAGGTATGTGTTAAAATATAAAGGATAGACATAAGACTAAAGGAAATTATTAATATTTATAAAGTAGGTGTCGAGTCCATGTAAAATATTTATTGTTGTTTGGTAGAATGTGGGACATGGACATATTATGAAAGGAGAAAACATTAATATAGTGTAATTAATGAATACACTTTAATTGATTGATGTTAATTAAAAAAATGAAAGTAAAAAATCTTATTGGAGAAAGATTCAAGGAACGTCCAGCAGACTGTGTTATAGATAGTCATATATTAATGATAAAAGGTGGATATATCAAAAATGTAGCAAATGGGATATATTCTTTATTTCCACCTACAAAAAGAATTCTTAAAAAAATAGAAAATATTATTAGAGAAGAAATGGATAGAATTGACGGACAAGAGGTTTTATTCCCTGTAGTATTACCTGGAACCTTATGGGAAGAGTCTGGAAGATATGAAAGTGTTGGTGAAGAATTATTAAGGTTTACTGATCGTAATGACAGCAAAATGGTGCTGGGAATGACACACGAAGAAGCAGCTGTTCATTTAGTACGTGAATATGCTCAGAGTTACGCAAAGTATCCATTTATGATTTACCAGATTCAAACTAAATTCCGTGATGAAGCAAGACCAAGGGCTGGACTCATTCGAGTACGTGAGTTTACCATGAAAGACGCTTATTCCTTCCATACTTCACAGGAAGATTTAGAAGAGTATTATGCTAAATGTTATGAAGCGTATAATAGAATATATGCTAGATGCGGTATACCTGAGGTAGTGGCTGTTGCTTCTGATTCTGGAATGATGGGCGGAAGTATTTCACATGAATATATGCTGTTGACTCCAGCAGGCGAAGATTCCATTGCTATTTGTAACGATTGTGATTATAAAGCCAATATGGAAGCTGCAGACAGTGTAATAATCAATAACAATGATATTCAAATAGGGAATTTGGAAGAAATCGCAACGCCTAATATAACTACAATAGAAGAAGTAGTTAAATTTGTGAATGTACCTATTACAAATATGTGCAAAGCGGTAGTTTATCAGAAAAATAGCGATGACAAATATGTTATAGTTTTCTTAAGAGGAGACTTAGAGGTAAATGAAGCCAAATTGACAAAAGTAATTGGTGAAAAGGCACATCCTGCAGTGATTACAGCAAATAGTGGAATAGTTGCTGGATTTATTGGACCAATAGGCTTGCCAGCAAATGTGGAGGTTATATTTGATTCCTCATTAAAGGGAATAGAATATCTCGTAACAGGCGCAAATAAAGTTGATACACATATAAAGGGCTTCAATATTCAACGTGATTGTGGTGATGTTAATTATAATGATGTTACTAAAATTATCGATGGTGGCATATGTCCTAAATGTGGTAAACAGACAATTTCAATTTGTAGAGGAATTGAAGTGGGTAATATATTCCAACTGGGAACAAAATACACAAAGGCTATGGACATGCAGTATGTAGATGCAAATGGAGAAAACCAGTATCCTATTATGGGATGTTATGGTATAGGAGTTGGAAGAACTGCTGCTTCAATATGTGAAGCTCGTCATGACGAATATGGACCTATTTGGCCTATCACAATTGCTCCATGGGAAGTTCAGCTTTGTTGCATTAGAGCAGATGAAGAAGAAACAAGAAATTTCAGTGATTCCTTGTATGAGCAGCTTCTCAGTGAACGCATAGAAGTTTTATATGATGATAGAGATATGCGTGCTGGTGCAATGTTTGCAGATGCAGACTTAATAGGAATTCCACTAAGAGTTGTTGTTAGTCCAAGAAATATGAAGGAAAACTTGGTGGAGATTAGCAGCAGGGACAAAAAGATAGCCTTAAAGGTTAATAAAGATGATGTGGTTATTGAGATTAAGAGATTAATCAAGCAATTATATGATGAAATTAACCAAGTAGTTAAATAACAAAATTAATGCATGTGGTTGATAATGAACTGCACTTTCAAGTATTAGATTTTGTGTCTAATTAGTAGAAGGTGTAGTTCATTTTTTTATGGGTTAAATTTTTATGGAGGATACTACACTTATGGTTCAGAAATGTGGGAATATGATCCTGTAACAAATACATGGACTCAACAACAAAATGCACCAATTGCTAGGGGCAGTCATTCAGCGACAGTAATAAATGGTAAGATGTATGTCTTAGGAGGTTGCAATAATTATGAAGGTGTTTATTTTAATACATTATGGGAGTGTGCAATCAATACTCCACCTGTTATGTCAGTAATATCACCTACGGAAAACTCATTACTATTAGGAACAAATACAAACTTCATTCCGCAGATATCCGTTTCAGATGCTGATAATGATACTTTGACCTGTAAATATTACATAGATTCAGAGACTGTTCCAAGAGATACTAAGACCATATCAAATACATCAATAGCAAAGAATATTAGTTTTGCTACTTTAAATATGAATTTATTAAGTGAAGAAAGTCATATAATTAAATTTGAAATTGATGATGGTAATTCAATTGTACCAATAACAAAGACAATAAGCTATTGAAATTTATCACTTTGGTGATATGAAGTGTTTTGTGGAAGATTAAAGTAGACCATTCTCTTTGGCACACAAAGCAGAAACCGCACCAACAATAGTCGGCGCGGTTTCTATAATACTTATGAGAATTTATTACTTATTATACAGTTTGTAAAGGAATACCGCAGCTTCTGCTTTGGTTGTGTTTCCGGTAGGATTGACTTTGTTATCGCTGCCTACGATCAACCCTTCCTTAACCATTGTAGCTACGCTGTTTACCGCATAGGAAGCAACTTTGGACTTGTCGA
The DNA here is from genome assembly GCA_023398105.1 of Bacillota bacterium. Taxonomy (GTDB): domain Bacteria; phylum Bacillota; class Clostridia; order Acetivibrionales; family DSM-1351; genus Ruminiclostridium. The sequence goes on from JAEWST010000008.1 coordinate 11,018, forward strand.
AGAATTTCTCCAGATCCGCAGCCGCACCTTGATTATTCAGCTTATTCGAAAGTTTCAAGGCTTTTTCTGTCATTACCATCATGTCCTGCCTTGTGATATTGTTATCGCTACCGAATTTGTCGTTGCCTATGCCAGCCGTAATACCAAGAGCTTTGGCAATTGCAATTTCATTATAATAATAAGCATTCTTATGTACATCGCTGAAATTGCTACTTGCTGTTGTAGTCAATCCAAGTGCCCTAACAAGGGAGTAAAGGAAATCTGCCCTTGTGATATTGGTTGTCGGATTGAATACATTACCTTCTGTCTTAAGAACATCTTTAGATGCAAGTACTTCGACCGCTTTTCTAGCCCATACTACCGTTCCGAGATCTGTGAAGGTCTTGGATACGTAAGCTACTGCGTAGTGGCTGAAATGAGTTGTTGCGAAGGTTACCATACCGCTCTTGGGGTCATAGCGTCCGCTTGGTATTGTAATGACATTTCCGCTTCCGTCAATATACCAAACAACAATCATTTCGGGATTTTTCAATTCGTCCGCAGTCGGCTTGTAAGGCACGTACACGGTTACAGGTGCACTTGGATTGCTCCATAACGTATCTTTTCCGTCCACCGTAAGGGTAAGCTGTATAATTGGTCTATCACCGAGAGCCGCCTTCACTTCCTCTGGGAGCGTGGACATGCTGCCTTTGCCAATTTTTAGTACTGCTTCCTCGCCACTGCTTTCAGCTGTGCCAGTCAACATGTTACCAGATATTACGACCTTACCCAATTCAGTGGAAAGAATGAGCTTGTCATCCTTTGTTCCGCTTGTCAGTGCAGCAACAGGCAAGCCTACCGAGTAAGAATCCACTCCTTGCACCACAGGTATATCTATCGTAACATCTTTTGCTAGAAATTCCTTTGCTTTTTCCAGATCCAGTGTTGGAACAGATGCGGTTCCATTCTTCACAGTCGCTTGCAGGGTTACTTTTTGATCCTGAACAACTGGTGCTACAGGTGCGGGCGGTGTTGAAGATGCTGTTCCAGTGCTGGAAGAGGACGGAGTTTTGCTATTTGTTACTTTTATTGTGTAAGTCTTCTTAATACCGTTTTCAGCTATTACCTCTACATTTATATCCGTTACAGTACCAGGTGTCAGCGATATTGCTCCAGAAGTTGTACCGCTGGCAACAACCGTGCCGTTCACTTTAATTGATGCCTTGTTGTCCGTCGCTGTTGCAGTCACCTTAATGCTGGTTGCATCCTGAAGTGAAATGCTGTATTGGGTGGTTCCTGCGAGGAATGTCGGCTGTAGTGTTCCCGCACTAAGGGTTAGATCGCTGAGATTCGCATTGGACGATTTTGGTGTGTATATTCCAAGGTCGCCGAGGTCTATTTCATAGCCGTCTTGGAGTTTCTTGTATTCGTTTTCAAAATAATAATCCAGATATGAATGTCCAAGAATGAATCTGTCAGGATTCATGGCACCGTAGTAGCCAGCATTGGCATTGCTCTCACTGTCAAACAGCACATAGCTTCCCTGCCATCCTGAACCAGATACGCCCCAGCTGATGATGTGATCGATGTACGGAGCGAACTTGTTGAACAGTTTGTACATCAGTGCGTACTCATAACCAAGGGCGTCAGATTGTCTGACATTGAGCACTGCGGGAGCAATCGCACCGCCGCCGGGGGTGTTGGTCGGCACCCTAAGGTCAAATTCTGAGTAGGAAATACCAGAAAGAAGACCCTGATCAACGAGAGAGGCATAGAGGGCCATGGCATATTGGTTATCGCTTGCTAGGGTATTTCCAATCGCATCGTGTCCCTGAATACCGATGTCTTCGATAAGGGGTCTTCCGTCATACAGAGGATCGGAGAGCCATGCGGTGTTCAGTTCGAGAACCATGTTGTATACGGTCCTCGCTTTGCTGTGGGTAGCAATGCCGTAATCGTTGTAGGTCAGTTTTGGAGGATTGTCAACGATATAGGCGTCAATGCTACCGTCGACGTCGTGTCCGTCGAGCTTCATGTATTCGGGAAGGTCGGCATAGTTGGCTTTGTAAGCTGCCGCCATCTCGGCATTGGGGGCTGCAATGTGTGCGTATTTGAAAAGCAAGTAAATGTAATGCTCTTTGATGTCGTCGCCAATTAGATCATCCGACATTGCAACAAGCCAGTTAGTGTGTTTGAGGCTTGATCTCCAGTTGTTTGCATCCGTAGGAATGAGTTCGCTGTGGCGACTTTCGTGGACTTCTTCGTTAAGTACATCCCATGAATTAAAGGGAATTACACCGCGGGATACGCTTGAGTCATACTTCGTATCTGTGGTCAAGAAGTGCCGCATCACATACGTTGTGTGGTTAAACTGCACTCTTCTAGCCATTTCTTTGTCTACTGGAACCGTGGTTGTAACGTTGTTGCCTAATCCGTAGAAATCGCTTGTGCCTTTATATCCAGAGGTAAGGTTCGCAGGAATTATCTGTCTCATCCATGCAGGAGCCTGGTTGTACCATGCCAAAACATGGGCGTGGGACTTGTACTGTCCGGGAGTTCCAGAATCCCTGATCTCTTGATAAGAGTTGGTCGGGAAACTGAATTCTAATGCGCCAGGGGTGGTGGTTGCACCGCTCAGAGCCAAGCCATCGACGCTTTTAAGCCAGTTTGGGCCGTGGGGATGCGTACCTTCAGCCTTGAGATTGTTGCCGTCGACAAAGATTTCATAGTGTCGGGCTCTGGTTCCAGTTACTGCTCCAGTTCCAATCGCACCGACCATGAACAGTCCATTTTCTGTGTTGTAAACACTCTTTAAAGGTGCTACATCACTCTGGTTTTCACTGTTTACGACGTCGGGAAGAGGAATGCCGTTAGGATCGGGTGCGGTTATTTTGATGTTTGCGACAAGTAGCATGCCAGTTTCTGCTGGACGGCCGGTCTCGCCATGGAGTTCAAGAATGAAGTTCGAGGAATCGCCTGATGAGGCAGTAACACTGTTGTGAGCAACCAACCAGGATTCACCGTTATAGCTGCCAACCCATTCTGGGTTAAGGTTATTGTACTGGTAATTCCTGAGGTAGGAGTCGAGGTTAGAGTTGTTATTTCTGATTCTCCACCTCATGTATTTGCCCTGTGCACTCTTGGGATAGTACACATCAAACTCAATAGTTGAGCCTTCTGGGACATTTACAGCTGGGGACAACGGAGATTCAATGCACATTCCGCCGAACGTGCTATTTCCGTTATGAATGTAATTGATCTGGAGTACATCACCTTTGCCTTCGGAATCTGAAAAAGGATACGGAACCATTTGGTATGTACCACCAGCAAAGTCGGTGGGGACACGGTAATCAAGTGGAGTTCTCGAAGTCCAGATATTGGTGGGTGCGGTAATTTCAGTAACTATTCTGCCAAGACCTGGATCAAGACGGAAATAGGGATCTGAACCGTCCGCTTTGATCTTTTCTGTGAAAGTCACTATTGCGTCTTCAAGGCTGGCTATGGCTTCTCCTGTGGGAGTGAGTGCATTTCGTGCTAAATCAAGTGCGTTATCAAGATCTTGGAGTTCGCTAGCGTACACCCAAGGGAAAGCTTGTTTTACATCGGAACCGTCGTCAGTGTGGCTAATCTGGAGAGGGAATTCCTCGTTGCCAGTTTTTAAAGCTTCGGCTTGTGCAATGAGGTCGTTCAGTTCAATTATCGGTTTGCCTTCGACTACAACGGGGGCAAAAGGGAATAAGGATAGCAACATGACGACTACGAGGAGTCGAGAGATGTTGATTATGAGTTTTTTACCTTTCATCTTAGTTTTCCTCTTTTCTTAAGGCAATCTCTAAAATTTTGTTTTAGAGTCACCAAATTTTTCTTTCACTGTGAACTTGTTCCTTGGGGTTATGTGAAACGTAGCTTGACGGTCATTAATAACACCTCCCGTTTGATGATGTATGTCAGATTTGACATGTTTTATTGACTATTGATAATATAATATGAAAAACTTATAATAAAATCCATAGATGCAAATTAAATCACTTGTATTTTTTTCGGAAACGGAGTGTTTTTATGGACTACAAGGAAATCAATCCACAAATAGAGTATTTTATTAACAGGCACGCTACTCCTAAATGGATTATCGAAGATGCAACATTGACCTTTATTGACTTATCATATTTCTTAAGAGGGAAAGCCATTTACAAAGTGAATGGTGAATATTATGAAGTCAATCAGGGTGATCTCATTTGTATTCCGCAAGGCAGCCAGAGAAGCGCAACTACAGATGCGGACAACCCAATGGAAACCTTTGCTATAAATTTCCGATTGTATGATATTAAAGGGAATGATGTTGAGCTTCCATTTCCATTGGTATCCCATATTGGCATTTCGGAAGAATTATTATATTTATATAATGAACTGACACTTGTGTGGTTGAAAAAAAGTCCAGGGTTTGAAATAGAAGCTCGTGCCTTGCTCTTGATGATTCTTCATAATTATTTCAAACGCTTCTATTATAAAATTAACGTTCAGAACATAGACAGCAGAATCCAGAAAACCATCAGATATATCATGAGCAATCTCCACAAGCCTATTAAAGTTAAAGAACTTGCCAGAATTGCTGGCGTAACAACGGCATATTTCGGAACACTTTTCAAAAAGTATACAGGTTCTTCCGCAACGGAATATATTAATAAAATGAAAATTAGCAATGCGGAGAACATTCTTCTTAGCGGGGAGTTTTCCGTAAAGGATGCAGCATATAAATGTGGCTTTGAAGATACCTTCTATTTCAGCAAGCTATTTAAAAGAATCAAGGGATATCCTCCCTCTAAAATCCTATTGGATAAAAAGATGGTAAGCTCTCAATATTAGGGTGCCTTGTTGTGGCCAACATTGTTACGCTATAAGGCTGGCATTTCAAGTGACAACGGTAGATATGTCTTTAATGAGACAACAGCAATCCATAAGAGGTCAGACACTAAAAGTATGGTGTACAGAGAATAATATTAGTATCTCTATTGTTGGATAGAATTAGTAGGTAAGAAAAGCAAGTATCCTTCCAGACAAAAATAACTGCAAAACCTTTAAGCACATTTTTTACCTGAATCAATATGTGAGATAATACCTCATACAAAAGAGGTATTATCTCACATAGGAATGCACTTTAAGGTTTTGCAGCTACGATATACTTAAAATTCTTTTTTAGATTCAATATTCTCGTTATCGTATATTATAAATTTCCCATGTACTTATACAGGAATGTTACGATCTGAGCACGAGTACAGAAAGCTGAAGGGCTAAAAGTATTTGTGGATGTGCCATGTGTGATGCCCTTATCTACTGCCCAAAGCATAGCCTTGTAATAATAGCTGTTCTTGGATACATCGGTAAACGGATTTACAGAGTTAACCGAAGGCTTGCCAGCCATGTTCCACAAAAATGTCACGGCTTGACCACGAGTTAGGGTAGCATTAGGGCTGAAGGTGGTGGAAGTAGTTCCTGTAGTAATACCCTTTTCCACTGCCCAGAGAACAGCCTTGTAATAGTAGGCGTCTTTGGATACATCCACAAACTTACACTCTGCTAAGGTTGGCTCTGGAGAACCCATTGTCTTCCAAAGGAAAGTGACCATCTGTGCTCTAGTGCAAACCTTATCCGGACTGAAGGCTGTGTTGGACGTACCGCTTGTGATATCCTTTTGAACCGCCCACAATACCGCATCGTGATAATATGCGTTTTTGGATACATCAGTAAAAGGATTATTTATCGTTACAACTTTTTCCACCCACTTGGCAAATATGGTAGTATCTTTTGATATCTTTATGCTGGTTATCTTCTTGGTTAATTCCTTATCAGAGTACCAACCGTCAAATTCATAGCCTTCACGGGTTGGCTTGTAGCTTACAAGGTCAATATCAGTTCCATTTTCCTTATAAGTATCGGAAATTTTAGTTCCGCCGTTGGTCTCAAAGCATAGCTTATAGCTTACTGTGCCCGTGGAGCTACCAGAGTTTCCGCTAGGAGCTACAGCCTTGACAAAGCTTAACTGTCCCGATACTGCACCTGTCAAGGTAACAGGTTCGTTGTTTTCATCCGATACTTTCAGACTGCCACCTGTTGGCACAAGACTCCAGTAAGTGTAGCCATAACCATCATCGGTGCCTTGTACAGACGCAATTTCTGTTCCACTTGGGATTCCAGCAAGAGCGATAACATCACTTTTTGATTTTGTGGAGGTTCTATCTACTATGCAGAATGGTGCAACCGAGCCATTTGTAATTAGCTTGCTGCTATCATCCATCGTAAGCTTACCATTGAAGATATAAACACCGTAATCACAGCCTGCGCTAAGTGTTGAGCCGCCTGTAATACTAACACCCGTCAAGGCTTCTACACCAATGCTATCTTCGCCCTGTGCCTTAACATTCATTGTTGCTCCGTTTTCTACATTCACGCTGTCGCACATAACAGCATAGCCCATCGAAGAAGATACGTCTAGGGTTGTGCCTGCTCCAGTAACATTCACCGTGCCATTTGCACCACCGCTGGAACCTAAGAATACTGAACCGTCAACCGTTACCTTTGCACCGTTTTCAACTGTCAATATATCACCGTCTATTCCACCGTTAATCCAACCACCGATGGTTAGTGGTGCAGTACCTGTAAAGGTAATATCAAGTGCATAGCCACCATCTGTGCCAATGGTTCCATTGATTATGCTAATCGCTGTGGAATTGATTACGATTGTTTTGTTAGGCAGATACAGGCTACCGTCAATGCAGATGTTTTTCAGTGTCAATGTCCAAACCTCATCATTGCCCTCACCTGTTTTACTCCAAGTATAACCCTTATTATCCGACTCTAAAACTTCTGTATCTGTTAGCGTTAAATCGTCACTGTCTACTACTGTAATTGGTAAGCCTTCATTTGTATATGTATCCCATGTTTCAGGGTATCCATGGTCATCATACTCTGTAGTTACCCTCACCACTCCACTTCCGCTTAGAGGCAGTGCCGCAATCTGTGCTGGTGTTGTTCCTTGGGGCAGAGTTATATGAGTATTATTAACAATGGATGCTCCTGCACCAAGAGTCATATCATCAAGTGTTGCATCGCTATGGAACTCTATATTTCCATCATATCTAAGCGTGAAAACTGCATCAGGTAACAACACTAATTTTTGGGATGGTCCTACATAAAATCTTGAATCTTCACTCGACATGTAATTGCCGTATATTGTATTAGTTGTAATGTTGTTCTCAGTTGTAGTATACTTTGTATTAAGCGTTGTACCACTGTTCACAGTAAGTGTAGCTTCGGCTTTGCTGTTCTTGAAATCATTTACATCCAACTTGCCGTTACCTTCAACAATTATGGAAGCAGACGCATCTATTGACTCTATTGTATTTACGCCCTCCAAATCAAAAGTTAGAGGAATATTAGGCAGCGTGAAATCCCCAAAAAGATCTACATTGTGTAAAGTTAGCTTAGCATGTGTATCGTCTGTCGCAGGCGTAAAGATAAAATATCCGTTGATTGTTTCATAATAAGTAACCTCAGTGGGTGCACTGTTAATAGAAAAATTATAGTCCACGTTGCCGCCATAGGCATAAATACTGCCATCTACATAAATTCTATATTTGTTTTCTAAGCTATTACGTAACAATATATTACCTGTAAGGTTTAAAGCCTGTATTTGCTCAATAGTATAATTGTATGGCAGAACTATTGTACCATTATTTATAAGCTGCCCGTTAATGGTTATTGAATGAGTTTCATCCATCCAAAGCATTTGTCCCTCGGGAATGGTCACAGTTGCTCCATTGTCAATTATAGCATCTCCGTACAGACTCCTGAAATATGTATTTACTGTCATATTACCGTAAACAGTATTAGTATTTTGAGGTATATTATCATTTGTTACCGACACTACAGCGTTAAGAGTCACGTCAGCACCATCAGCAAAGGAAAAGGAGCCGTCATCTAACATGATGTCGCCTGCTGCGCCGTATACGTTCAGTACACCGTTGCCAGCCAGAGTAACGTGACTTCCCAAATAACCTATGCCGTCTCCATAGTAAGACGTAATACTATTTGTTCCCTCTACCTTTATGATAATGTTGCCTGTGGGCAGTGCAATACCTTCGTTTTCCATTCCTATTGCGTTATCGGTACATGTAGTCTGATTTTGGATTGTTGCATTATTAAGAAGCAAGGTAGCCGAAGTTTCTCCCTCTGCAGGCGCAAAAATCACATAGCCATCCCCTGCCTTGTAATAGGTACTTTGTGAGGGGGTGTTCTTATTCAGGTTCAGTCCGTAAGATGCGTTATTGCCGTTCTTTTCTGCATGTAGCATACCTGTGGAAATAGCATTGGTACCTTTGATATAAATTGCTCCTACAATTAATCCAGTATCTCCAATAGTGACCGTGACATCTCCCATAATGCTGGAGGCGTTGATAGCATGTTCGGCATTGAAAGCTGCCTTAATAACAACCTTATCTGCCTTAATGTTCACATCTCTATATGCATTAATAGCGTCCCTGTTGCCTTTTCCACCTGAGATATACACCTCTGAGCAGTTACCTCCGCTAGGGCTTGTGATAGTCAATGCTCCGCCATTGAAGCCATAACCATCGGAGGTGTTTTCTAC
>JAEWST010000044.1 GCA_023398105.1 Bacillota bacterium
CGATGAAACGTGCACTTACAGAGAGTGAGGAAAGCTGAGAGCCTCGCAGAACGCAGTACATCAAATGGACCACTGAGGGCGCAGTCAAATGAAGGTTTTCTTTCAAAGTATTCTGCGACGTATCACAAGCGTTATTTGTGGGAAATATGATTGTATTTCTTAAGAGTGTAAGATTTATCTTCTTACAAAACAAGGTGGCACCGCGGGTGAAATATACACACTCGTCCTTGACATATATATAGTCATTGGGCGGGTGTTTTTATTTTGTTTAAACAATGTTAGCCTTTTAATTCAAATTGTCTATTCAAACTATTTAATTGGCTAATAATATTTGCGGGCTTCGCCCTAACGTAGCATATGCTGCTATTAGTAAAACAACAAAGAAAATGATTTTTATACTTTAAAGGAGTGGTAATCATGTATAAACCAAGTCTTAGTGAAGCAAAGCAATTATCAGAGGGCTATACAATAATACCTATAAGCTGTGAGATTTTTGCTGATACTGTAACCCCTATCTCTGTATTACAAAGTATTAAGGCTGCAAGCAGCAAATACTATCTTTTAGAAAGTGTTGAAAATGGTGATAAATGGGGACGTTACTCATTTTTAGGTTTCAATCCAATAGTTGAATTAACCTGTAAAGATGGTGCACTTGATATTAAAAGTAGTTCTGCAGCAACTAAACATATACAAACTAATGATCCAAATGTTCAAATCAGATCAATACTCAACGAATACAAGAGCCCTCGGCTAAACTACTTACCCCCATTTACAGGTGGTTTTGTCGGTTATTTTGCATATGACTATATCAAATATAGTGAAGCTACATTGAAGCTAGATGCAATTGATAATACGAAATTTTTTGACATAGATTTAATGCTTTTTGACAAAGTAATAGCCTTTGATCATTTCTCACAAAAAATAATAGTTATGATAAATATTAAGACTGATAATCTTGAAGCCAATTATGAGAAGGGAATCAAAGAACTTGAAAATATAATAGAATTAATAAAAAGCTATGTACCATCGGCAGCAGCTCCTTCAAGGCTTCTATCACCCTTTAAACCAACCTTTAGCAAGGAAGAATACTCCAAGATAGTCGAGAAAGTAAAACACTATATCCACGAGGGTGATATTTTCCAAGCAGTTCCATCAAACCGTAAAACCGCAGACTTTGAAGGCAGTCTTTTTGACACTTATAGAACCCTGAGAACTACAAATCCTTCTCCATATATGTTTTTCCTAAAGTTTGATGATGTTGAAATAACAGGAACATCTCCTGAAACGCTCATTAAGCTTGAAGACGGAAACCTTGCTACCTTCCCTATCGCTGGAACAAGACCACGAGGTAAATGCGAAGAAGAAGATATTCAGTTAATTGAGCAGCTTCTAAGTGATGAAAAGGAGCTTTCTGAACATAATATGCTAGTTGATTTAGGTAGAAATGACTTAGGTAAAATAAGTCAATTTGGTTCTGTTGAGGTAAAAGATTATTTAAGCATAAGAAAGTATTCCCATGTTATTCATATTGAATCAAAGGTTGTAGGTAAACTGTGCAAGGAACTTGACCAGCTTGATGCAATCTCAGCACTTCTCCCAGCTGGTACCCTTTCAGGTGCTCCAAAAATCCGTGCCTGCCAAATCATTAATGAAGTTGAGGGACATAAAAGAGGAATTTATGGTGGTGCAATCGGCTATATTGATTTTACAGGAAATATGGACACCTGTATTGCAATCAGAATGGCAGTTTTAAAGGATAACAAAGTATACGTTCAATCAGGGGGCGGTATTGTTGCTGACAGCGTTCCTGAAACTGAATATATTGAGACAGCAAACAAGGCACAAGCAATTATTAATGCAATTGAGATGTCTGTAAGGGGGATAAAATAATGATATTACTAATAGATAACTATGACAGCTTTTCATACAACCTTTTTCAATTGGTTGGCGTTATAAACAGCGATATTAAAGTAATTAGAAATGATAAACTTACAATACATGAAATTGAGGATTTAAAGCCCTCACATATTATTTTGTCACCTGGTCCTGGAAGGCCAAAAGATGCGGGCGTTTGCGAGGATGTAATATCATATTTTTACAACAAGCTTCCTATACTAGGTGTATGCCTTGGACATCAAGCTATTTGTGAGGTTTTTGGAGGAACAATTACATATGCAAAGGTTCTAATGCATGGAAGAGTTTCAAAAGTTCACATTGCAAATGGAAGTGCTCTTTTCAAAGGTCTTCCCCCTATTATTGATGGTGCTAGGTATCACTCACTTGCAGTAGCACGCCAAACATTACCAGATGAACTGCTTGTTATTGCTGAAGACAGCAATGGTGAAGTTATGGGAGTTAAACATAAAGACTATGATTTATATGGAGTTCAATTTCATCCAGAATCAATATTAACTCCAAATGGAAGAAGTATTTTAGAGAATTTTCTTAAAATAGGAGGTAATGTACAATGATACAAGAAGCTATTTATGAAGTAATTAACAAAAATAATCTTTCAATTGAGCGAACTAAATCGGTAATGGAAGAAATCATGGAAGGTCGAGCTACCAATGCACAAATTGCAGCCTTCCTGACTGCAATGCGAATGAAGGGTGAAACCATTGACGAAATAACTGGCTGCGCCAGTGTTATGAGAGAAAAAAGTCTGCGAATAAATCCAAATACAGATGTTCTTGACATTGTAGGAACAGGTGGAGATGAAGCATTCACCTTCAACATTTCAACAGTTTCCTCCTTTATTATATCAGCGGGCGGAGTACCTGTTGCAAAGCACGGAAACCGCTCTGTTTCAAGCAAATGCGGGAGTGCAGATGTACTTGAAGCATTGGGAATAAATATTGCACTAACCGCTGAGCAAAGTGCACAAATATTAGAAAAAATAGGCATGTGCTTTATGTTTGCCCCAACTTATCATTCATCTATGAAGTATGCTGCACCAGTTCGTAAGGAAATGTCAGTAAGAACTATTTTTAATATATTAGGACCTCTTTCAAATCCTGCTGGAGCAAACATGCAACTATTAGGTGTATATGATGAAAATCTGGTTGAACCTCTGGCACAAGTACTCTTAAACCTTGGAATAAAGAGAGCAATGGTTGTGCATGGTCACGATGGACTTGATGAAGTTACTCTTTGTGATGTTACTACTGTATGCGAAGTAAATAACGGAACATTAAACAGCTTCTTTTTAGCCCCTGAGCAATTAGGGTTGACAAGATGCCTTCCAGAAGATTTAACAGGCGGAGCCCCAAAAGAAAATGCAAATATTGCTATTGATATATTATCAGGTAAAAAAAGTCCTAAGAGAGACATTGTTGTTCTGAACTCAGCACTGTGTTTGTATATGGCATATAATAAAGTTACTCTCAGGGAGTGTGTTAAAATGGCAGAAGACCTCATTGACAGGGGTGCTGCACTCTCTCAGTTAAATAAATTTATTCAGTTATCAAATTCATTTAACTAGAAGGAACTGTATACTTCAAAATAAATGTTTTGAATTTAAGAGTTTGAGGCTACACTCTCATTTGAGAGTTTTACATTATTTCTACTTCTAAATAGATCTTGGGAGGTCAGCAGTTCGAAAATTATATTTGTCTAAACATGGTGCATTTTCGAGCTTCAAAAACTACAAGTGGTTTTTGCCAGTGTAACAGATGACATAATAAACATGATGCTTACCAAGTTTTAATAATATTTTTAGCCTAAAGAGGCGTGGGAGGTTAGTATGATACTTGACAAAATAGTTGAACATACAAAAATTAGAATTGAATCAGCAAAGGCTATTAATTCAATTGAAACTTTAAAAGCTAATGCTAAAAAATATCAGACTTTTTTGCCTTTTACTTTTGAAAATGCTCTAAAGACTACAGATATATCCTTCATTTGTGAAGTCAAAAAAGCCTCCCCGTCAAAGGGGATAATTGCAGAAAATTTCCCATATATTCAAATTGCCAAAGAATATGAAAAAGCTGGTGCAAATGCAATTTCTGTTCTTACAGAGCCTAATTTTTTCTTAGGGAACGATGAATATTTAAGGGAAATTAAAAAATCAGTTCATATACCTGTACTCCGTAAAGACTTTACTATTGATCCTTATCAAATATATGAAGCCCATCTGCTTGGTGCTGATGCAGTCCTTCTTATATGTGCTTTACTGGATACAAAGGTGCTGAAGGAATATATTAAGATTGCAGATAGTCTAGGTCTTTCCTGTCTTGTTGAGGCACATGATGAAACAGAGCTTTATAGTGCATTAGAAGCAGGTGCTAGAGTAATTGGTGTTAATAACCGAAATTTAAAAACTTTTGAGGTTGATATTAATACCAGTGCAAGACTTAGAAAACTCGTACCTGACACCAAAATTTTTGTTTCTGAAAGCGGAATAAAAACCTCATCGGATATAACTGCCTTACGTAAGAATGGTACAAATGCAGTTCTTATTGGTGAAACGCTAATGCGAAGCGGAAATATTACAGCCGAGCTAGAAAAGCTGAGAGCAAGCTAGTACAATAGTTTGAAGAATACTTTTATATTTATTGGAACTTGGCTGTTCATTTTAATACTATTTTGTTTTTAAAATATTTGAACAACATTTGCGAGCTTCGCTCCATCGCTGCAAATTCGGCTATTTAAAATATGATTCAACAATTTAAATACATATTAGTATTAGAATTACTTATAGGTCTGAATCCAAAATAACATAGAAAGAGAGAAAAAAACAGTATTGAAATAGTCAATTTCTAATTCATTAACTTTTAACTGTAAATTGACTTTAGAAAACTGAACATAGCTTATGACTAAAATTAAAATTTGCGGTCTAACCAGAATGCAGGATATAGAATATGTAAATGAAGCTTTGCCCGACTTTATCGGCTTTGTTTTTGCCAATAGCCGAAGAAAGGTAAGCATTGATACTGCTGTCCAGCTTAAAAATTTACTTGATTGTAGAATTAAAGCCGTTGGAGTTTTCGTAAATGAAAACCTCTCCACTATCAAACAATTGTGCCAATCTGGCATTATAGATTATGTTCAGCTTCACGGTGATGAAGATGCGGAGTATTTAAGAACCCTAAGTCAACAAATTAGCAAGCCTATTATAAAAGCTCTAAGGGTAAAGGATTTATCTTCAATAATTGCAGCACAGCAATTATCCTGCGATTTTTTACTCTTGGATACATTCTCAGATAAAGAATATGGAGGTACGGGTAAAACCTTTGACTGGAAATTAGCAGGAGATGTAGAAAAACCCTTTTTTCTTGCAGGAGGCATTAACTCCTGTAATGCAAAAGCAGCTATTGACAGCTCTAAGCCCTATTGTCTGGATGTAAGCAGTGGAGTAGAAACAAATGGTGTTAAGGATAGAAATAAGATTATAGATATAGTAAGTCTAGTGCGGAACAATTTTAAGGAATTAAACAATTTTTAAGGAGTTGAGATAAATGACAAATGGAAGATATGGCAATCACGGAGGGCAATATATCCCTGAAATACTGATGAATGCAATAATTGAGCTTGAAGAAAGCTATAACTACTACAAAAATGATTATAGCTTTAACAATGAACTTAATTCATTATTGAGAGAATATGCTGGCAGGCCTTCCCTTTTATATTATGCAAAAGAAATGACTGAGAATCTGGGTGGAGCAAAAATTTATCTTAAAAGAGAAGATTTAAACCATACTGGCTCCCATAAAATAAACAATGTGTTAGGTCAAGTTTTATTGGCAAAGAAAATGGGGAAAAAACGTGTCATAGCAGAGACAGGTGCTGGTCAGCATGGTGTTGCTACTGCTACAGCTGCTGCATTGATGGGTATAGAATGTGAAGTATTTATGGGTCTAGAAGATACTAAACGCCAAGCACTTAATGTTTTTAGAATGGAGCTTTTGGGTGCAAAAGTTCACGCTGTAACAAGCGGCACTCAAACACTAAAGGATGCAGTTAATGAAACTATGCGTGAATGGGCAACCCGTGTTGCTGACACACACTATGTTCTAGGTTCAGTAATGGGACCTCATCCCTTTCCAATGATAGTACGTGATTTTCAAAGTGTAATTGGCAAAGAGGTAAGAGAGCAAATGATTGATAAAGAAGGAAGACTTCCTGACATAGCAATGGCATGTGTGGGTGGAGGAAGTAATGCTATGGGGCTATTTTATGATTTCATTAATGACCCTTCTGTCGAGTTAATTGGCTGTGAAGCCGCTGGCAATGGTATAGATACTGATTACCATGCTGCAACAATTGCAAAGGGCCAGCTAGGGATATTTCATGGTATGAAGTCATATTTCTGTCAAGATGAGCATGGTCAGATTGCACCTGTTTATTCAATATCTGCTGGACTGGATTATCCAGGTATCGGTCCTGAACATGCACATCTGCATGATATTAAGCGTGCCAAATATGTTCCAATAACAGATGCGGAGGCAATTAATGCCTTTGAATATCTTTCTAAAGTTGAAGGCATTATCCCTGCAATAGAAAGCTCACATGCTGTGGCACATGCTATCAAGCTTGCCCCACAATTGTCAAAAGATAAAATAATTGTAATCTGTCTTTCAGGTCGTGGTGACAAGGATGTTGCGGCAATTGCAAAATATATGGGGGTGGAAATAAATGAGTAAAATTAAAAATGCATTTGCAAATGGTAAGGCTTTTATAGGTTTTTTAACTGCAGGCGACCCATCTCTTGATAAAACAGAAGAATTCATACTTTCAATGGTGGAAGCTGGAGCTGACTTGATTGAAATTGGAATACCCTTTTCTGACCCCATTGCTGAAGGTGAGGTTATACAAAGAGCCAATGTGCGAGCTCTATCCGTTGATACTACATTAGATAAAGTATTCAGCATGGTTAAAGCCGTCCGTTTAAAAACTCAAATTCCAATTGTTTTCTTAACCTATTTAAACCCAGTATTCACATATGGTTATGACCACTTTTTCAGGGAGTGTAAAAACAACGGAGTGGACGGTGTAATAATACCCGACATTCCCTTTGAGGAAAAGAATGAGCTCACTCCATTTAGTGATAAGTATGGTATAGATATCATTTCACTAATAGCACCTACCTCACAAGAAAGAATAGATAAAATAGCAAGCAAAGCACAGGGCTATGTATATTGTGTCTCCTCAATGGGTGTAACAGGAGTAAGAAGTGAAATTAAAACAGACCTCTCCTCTATTATGTCTGATATCAGAGCTGCCACCGATGTGCCTATAGCTGTAGGCTTTGGTATATCTACACCCGAGCAAGCCACACAAATAAGCACATATGCTGATGGAATTATTGTGGGCAGTGCAATAGTTAAAATAATTGAAAAACATGGTGAAAATGCCGCACAACCCTTGTATGAATATGTTCGAGGTATGAAGGAAGCGATAGGGTTATAAATCTGATATAGTTGTAAAACATTTTAAGTGGTAATAACACTTAAATTCAAATCCGTAAATTAAAGAGGAGTACATGGTGATTTTCAAATCCTCCATATGCTCCTCTACTTATTAATTGACTGCTATTTAACTCTCACATATTTCTATATACAACTTCTACTTTTGTGTTACTGCCACAGCCGCCGCTATAGCCGCACCCAAACCAGAACCGTCTTTAACCAGCTTTATGTCAATATTTGCAGAGTCTTCACCCAACGCATCTATAAAGGCTTCCTCCATAAGCTTTGGAGCTTTTGGCATTTTCTCGTAAATAGTTCCATCAATTGCAATAACGTGCTTGTTCTTAACTTCTGAACCCTTATTTTCTTGATGGAATAGAACTCCTAAATAAGAACTTGCAACTATTCGAACTGCTCTTTTTAAAACTGCCTCTGAGATAGCCTTTATAATCTGAGCATCTTCAGAAGAGCAATTATACTGGTCTTCACACTTTGAAGGATATAATATAAAGTTCTCAACTGTTAACGCACTAAATTTCTGATTAAAGAAATCCTTTGTATCTACATCATTATTTGTGAATAGTGCCTTATTATTAAATAGATCAAAGCATATTTCTTTTACCAAGCTACCCATATAATATCCTGAAACCATTTTCTCTAAAAGCTGTGAACCTGGAACCTGACTATTCTTGTCAATTATCTCATCATATTTAGTTACTGGTAAGCCTATATTATAATTTCCCGACTCAAGATTTACTATCATCTTTCCTCCATTAAGGGGATGATTATTCTCAAGATAGCAGGTGTTATGCCCTGTTCCCATAATAGAACCAATATCAGCCTCCTGATAGCTATACATTGCAACCAACAGTGTTCCAACTGTGTCATTTATCAAAGCCACTGGCTCTATGTTTACATTCTTCTCCTTTAAAGCCTCAGCTAATAATTGGTTTATGTTTTGCCCAACTACACCTGATGTAGCAATTTCCTTTGTCCAGTTAATGAGATATGCCTCATTAATGTCCTCCTGTCTGCATGGGAATGAAAAGGTATTCCCCAAATACATGTTTTCACCTTGCTCTGTTATGCTAGCCATACAATCAGCAATAAATCCAAAAAGCTGCTTTGCAGTAACATCAGACTTGGTAAGGTCATAGTTCTTTTCTTTATTTATAAGCTTCTCTTTCTTTTCAACAAGCGTTTCGAAATTGCCATTATCTATTTTAAACTTTGTGCACCTTAGATTAGTTCCACCCATATCCATTGTCATGAAAGTACCCTTTTCTTTTCCGGTAGGCTTTCCAACATATGATGGAATCATCTTAAGGCAGGTTTCTTCGCCCTTTAAACCCTCTTCCATAGTATTTTTAAACAGCATGGCTATATTTAGCATACCATCCTTATCAATTTCGAATGAACTTAAAACTTTATTTACAACCTCATTATTAAACCCCATTGCGGCACCTCTTATGATAAATTTTCTTATAAAAATTCTTTAAACAAATCTATTATTCTGATTGTAATTTATCTTAGGCTATAGGTCAAGTAAGATTGTATTATTTATGAAATTAGTATTAATATTACTTATTAATTATTTTGTATCGTGGCAATAATAAATCTTTCAATAAAAGTATTCCTCTAGTCCTTGATTAACTTCCGCATTTCACTTACTGTTAATGCTAATTTGGTACTTCTCAATACCCTCTACTATGCCCGTTACAATTTTATCTTGATATGATTCTGTATTTAGTAGTTTATCCTCCTCAGGATTAGTCATAAACCCCATCTCAAGCAATACAACTGGTATTTTCGACCAATTGAAGCCTGTGAGTTCATTACTTACGACAGTACCTCTTGATTTAGCTTTAGTATGCTTAAGTATACCTTCTAAAATATATTGTCCAACAAGTGTACTTTTTTGAAGCACCTCATCATTTTTAATGTATTTATTGCCAGGCAACATCATCAGTACTCCTGAGACTGTATTGTCATTTAGCCCATTTGCATGTATTCTAATTGTCAAGTCGGCATCAGATGAATTCCAGATTTCTGTTCTTTCAACATTCGTCAAATCACAATATTCAGTTTCCCTTATCATTAATATATTAGCACCCTTTTCCGATAATGCCTTTTTTAGTTTCTTTGATACTGCTAGATTTAAGCTTGCTTCAGTGATTTTAGTAGAAACACCTGTAGTTCCGCTTGCAATGGCTGCTTTCATAATATTTGAGTCTGGTGCTATAGGCTCCTTTAAGTTAGCTGTTCTATCAGTTTTTCCATGCCCTGCATCTATACATATTGTTAACCCATCAAGAGGTAATTTTGATTTTTCACCTGTTCTGTGCGTAGATTTTGACCTTGAAGTGTTTTCTTCAAAAGGCGATTGAGTAGACATCGTTTCTTGTTGAGCCTGCTTTGAGGATTTTTGTCCCTCTGCTTTTTCTGAATTGTATTTCTCAGAAGTAGTAGCGGGTTTATTATTTTTGGCATCAGTTTTTGCTGATATAGGCTCTGACACAGACCCATTCACTTCATTGTAATTTAGCTTTTGGCTATTAATTGCATAGCCTATACACGTAAAAGTGATGCCTGTACATAATACTATAAATAGTAAAAGTATTTTATTGCTGTTTTTCATATTTTTATTAAGTCTCCCAATTTATTGTTGATAAATGATGTACTTATATTAGTATAACATTCTGAACAAGCTTTCATGTACTCATTGCTGTTAGAAGGAATTATTTAGCTGTATAAAAAGCAAAGACATTTATTTAATTTCCAAATTATATTCACCTAACAAATAATATTTAGGTTTATCTATCTTTAGTCTGAGCACCTTATCTTCTCCTTTTTCCAATGCAAAATCAACAGATTTTACAATATCATTTTCAGCAGGGGTACTAGCATATCCGCCCCCTTCAATGATTCCCAATATATTTGTTCTATAAAACTGAGCATTACACATAATCTTGTTATTATGCTTGTTTTCATATCGAAAGCTAATTCTTAAGTCACCAAAAACATTTACATCAGTCTTAATTTTTTCTACTTCTGTAATTATCATCGTGCTATCTTTAAATTCTACTTTTTTATTTACTTTGAGCTTTTCGCCTTCTTTTGGTATTTTCAAAGAAATATTCTGGCTTTCATTACTCTCAACAATCAGATAGGGAATTTTTAAAACCAAGTCTTTTTCATCAGATAAAAGGTCAAAATAGAATTTATTATTGGCACCCATTGAACTACCTGGAGTAGTATATTGCCGTATTCCTCCATTGGTTTGAAGCAATACATCCTTTCCCTCATACCCTTTGTCATACTCTTTGGTAAAGGAACTAATACTATAATTACTTTTATTTATGGTATATAACTCAACCTCAAGCTTATTATCCTTTTTATTTGAGATAGCAGTTATGGAAATGTTGTTCTGAATGCTAGTTGGTCCAATTTCATCAAGACTATCAAAGCTATCATATGTTTTTAGTTTAAAATCAATTGATATATTATAATCTTTGTATTCTAGTGTATATGTTGTATTTGGATTAATGTCCTCAGGGCTACCCCCAAAGTCAATGAAAACATGTTCTGTTTCTCCTCCGCTACCCATTGAAGAACTAGTCATATTGAATTCCTTCCCATTAGCACGTAGTAAAATAGTGGGTTTTTTAGGCTTTCCTCCCTTTTGTAATTGTTCCCACTCTTTTTTCTTATCTTCAAGCATCTTACTCTCATCAAAATTCTTCTTAAATAATTCAAAGGCTACACTTATTTTATTTTCTGTTGCAATTACAGTTTTTAAATTAATAATTGCAACATCATTTTCAGAACTTAATTTGCGTCCATCTACCGTGTATTTTATAGTCTCATTATTTTCTATTATCCCATAGCCTGGAATGAAGCTAAACAGTTTGCCAAATGCATTTGCTATATTGTCAACTCCTATTGCAAATGTAGATATAACAAGTAGTAAAGCAGCAGCTACTACTACAGTAAGTCCTTTTTTGATAATATTTTTACGTTTATTAATTCCTGCTTTTCTATAAACTGCTTTCTTAATTCTTTTCATAGTTGAGGCATCTATTTTCATATTCAAATCAGTATCTAGTAGTTTATCAGATTCATATATATCAAGAGTATCAAGCATATCAATAATTTTCTTATCCATATTAGATATCCTTCCTTTCCTGCATATTTAACTCAACACCTGTTTCTGGCACAAAAATGTTTCTGGGTATACAATCTTCCTTACAGTTAACTTTATAATCTTTCAACACAGTATGGCTTTCTAGTATTTTTCTTAGTTTTACAAGTCCTCGTGAAACCTTCTTGTCTACTGTATTTTCTTTTAAGCCTAATATTTTAGCTATAATTTTTGTACTTTGTCCAAAATAGTACTTTCTAATAAATATCTCACTATCAGGCTCACCTAAGAGCTTAATGCTCTCAATAACACTATTTTTTGTCTCTTTGTCAGGACTTGTTACTTCTATATCAATGAGTTTTTCATGTTTTTTTTCTTCACATTCTTCAAGAGAAATTACCTTCCCTATGTCCTTCTCCTTTTTCCTAAATACATCAATTGCTCTTCTCTTTGCCAAAACCGCCAAAAATGCTTTTATCGTCCCTTTTGTCAAGTCAATACTAGACCTTTTTTCGTAAGCTTCAAAAAACACAGAGCTGACACATTCCTCTATATCTTCCTTAGTGCAAAATGAATTCAGCTTATTATAAACAATTGTATAAATCAAGCCAGTATACATATCCATAAGTTTTTCTAGACCTTTCTCAGGCTTTTTTTCTAACAATGACAATATTTTGTCTTCCAAAAGAACACTCTCCCTTCTCAAAAATCAATAACTATACACATTAACACACACTGCATTTAAAGTTAGCTTCTAACAATTTGTATTTTTAAATATAAATTACAATCTAAAAACAGTACCTCCGACAATATAACGAATCCACAAATATTATTTATACTCACAATATATTTCGTAACTAATTTATTAAATCTGACACAAATATAATATTTTATCCGTTGAATAATAATCTTCTCTAAACCATTTTGATTATTTACACAACTTTCCCAGTTAAAAATCGCAGGTGTTAAACTTATCAATGGAACGTTGGGTTAGAAATAATTGCATGAATTAGTTGGCAAATCAAAAAAGTCTTAAACCAAGTTATTCCTTAAGTTCAAGACTTTATTTTTAAATATATAATATTTCTCACTTTGAAAATAAATAAAAGAATACGGAAATCAAATTGAGTCCAACTCAAACTCTGTATCGCAATTGTATTTCATTAATGTTTTATAAATATCCTGCATTTTTAAATCTGTATATGCTATCTTTTCAGCACATTCAAGTAGCTCTTGCGATACAGAAAGCGGAACTGTTTCCATAGTTTTGTATCTTAATTGATGCTCTAGGCTAGCCCAAAAATCCATAGCCATTGTTCTAATTTGTATCTCAACAGGTACAATTTCCTTTCTATCCGAAAAAAACACAGGTACTTTCACAACCAAGTGCAGACTACGATAACCATTGGGCTTGGGCTCCTTAATATAATCGGTTTGACGGATAAGTATAATGTCATCTTGGCTCTTCAGCATCTCTGCAATCTTGTAAATATCATCAATGTAATAGCATACCACTCTAATGCCTGCAATATCAGTCAGATTTTCCTTAGCAGTCTCTATACTTATTTCAAGCCCTTTTCTGTTTAATTTTTCAAAAATACTTTCAATTGATTTTATACGGCTTTGCATATTATGAATTGGGTTTCGCCTATGTATAAACTTAAATTCGTCATCTAATATTTCCAGTTTTGTACTTATTTCACGTGTTGCTGATTGATATAAATGCTGCATTTCGAAAAAGCTTACTCTAATATTTTCAATCTCATCACTTGTTAATATTGCATCTAAACCATGTAACGATTTAATTTGCGCAACTTTCTTCATAATCATTGTGTTTGACTCTTCCTTCCACAATTATTTATTGTTTTTACTAGTATTTAATACTATTTGCGGGCTTTGTCCTAACACCACGAACTATAAATGTATAATCACAGTTATAGTACAAATCAGTATAAAACAAGTTGTGTAGTTTTCTCAGTTTTATTATACCATAGAAATTTATACAAAGTATATTTTACATATGTTTTAAATAAATAATTTGCTTTTTGTTCCCTCATTTTTTATTGATAATTTGCAGTTTAAGCCTTAACAAAATTTTCAATAATTTCTTATCTACAAGTAATTAATTTAGTTTTACATTAAAATACAAATCAAATATTAACTTTTCTAAAATCAACTTTCGCAAATAATTATCTCTTGGTGCGGTAGAATTATCAATGGTTTGTTGCCAAAATAATTGCTAGAATTTATAATGCTACCACACCTTATATTACTTAGCTTCATAGCAACATCCCTTAAAATCTATATTTTGACATGCCAAGTCGAAATTGGTATAATTTAATTGCTTTTAAGTAATTGAATATTTGGTTTTTATCACTTTTTGTGCCTTTAGCACAGTAGAAAGGATGATAGTTATTATGCTTAGGAAATTTCTATTAGTTTTACTAACTTTAACACTAACTCTTTCAGTACTATTTACAGGCTGTACAAATAATAAAACTTCTAACAGTGAAACTCTGGAGCAATTGCAAAACGTAATGAGCTTATATTCAGGTTTTGACGGCTCTGTTCTAGTTGCAAAGGGTGATGAGCTTCTTTTAAACAGTGGCTATGGTAATGCTGATTATGACAAAAAAATTGCAAATAAGCCTCAGTCTGTTTTTGGAATTGGTTCTATCACCTCACAGTTTACTGCTACCGCCATTATGATGCTTCAAGAAAAGCACCAACTAAACATACAGGACACTGTTAATAAGTATATTGCAGATTACCCCAATGGTGAAAAAATCAAAATATATCATCTTCTCACACATACCTCTGGAATCCCCGAACTTTACTCACTTGTGGATTCTATAGAAATTGGAAAACGTACATATACTTCTGCAGAAGTTATAGATTTATTCAAAAATAGACCCCTCAATTTTGACACTGGTACAAAATATGAATTCAGCAACTCAAATTATGCATTGCTTGGATATCTAATAGAAAAAGTATCAGGTATAAAATATGAGGACTATATTGAACAAAATATATTTCAACCATTAAATATGAATAGCTCTGGATTCCTAAGTAATCCTAAGAGTACTGATGACAAACTTGGAATAACTGAAAGGTCAATTGGATATAAACAGCCTGAAGTAAAAACACCTGAATTTACAGAAGAAAATGCAGGAGAGCCATTAATTACATACGAAAAATCAATTGAAGCAGAGCCTACACTTACATATGCTGCAGGAGGAATTTATTCCACTGTTGAAGACTTATTTAAATGGAATAAAGCCTTAAATACTGGAAAGCTTATTACAAAAGAGTCCCTAAAAGAAATGTTTACTCCTCATGTGGAAAGCTATGGCTACGGCTGGTTTATTGATGAAACTAACGAGGAACACAGCCATGAGCATGAATCAGAAACATCTGTAGAGCAAAGCGACATTTCGGATAATGCGTCAAGTAGCAAAGTAAATAATAAAAATAGCGAGGAAGCAGAGGTTGTACATCACGGTGGTTATCTGCCAGGTTACAGCTCATTCATAATAAGAGATAATACTAAAAGCTATGTAGTCATTGTACTAAGTAATAAAGAGTATGAAAAACGTGTTATGGACATGGGGTATGAATTAATGAATGTATTAGAGGAATAATAAATACTAAAGCCGTTAAAACCAAAAGAGAGTACTAAAAAACAGTAACCTCTTTTGGTTTTATAAATTAAAACATCTTTATTTTAGTTATTAAAAAACATACCCACAATTCAAACATTGGCTTTGAGTACCATCACGTTTACAGAAGCAAATGGGACATTCATCTTCTTATTTGCTAATATTAATTTTCCCATCAATTCTATCAGTAATGTAAGCACTGAAATGCCAATTCATGTCGTCTGAATAAAATTTGAAATAATCGCCCTCATTCAAGTTTAATCCATAAAGCTCACCATTAATATTTGATGCTACCAGTACCCCATTTTTTTTAATATCAAACGTACCCTTAATTGAATAGGAAGAACAGCTCTCGCTACAAACTAACGTAAACTCGTAATTCAAACCATCAGCCACCTGTAATTCTGCATCTAATGAGTTAAAGATGGGTATCAAGTTATTCCATTTGATTACAACCTTGCCCTTAACATTATCATACCAGGTATCACTATCAGCATCCTTTAAGTAGAGTGGCTTTTCTGAAATAATCTGATGATACCAAAAATATTGGGGCACAGCGACATCAAAGCTTTCAGAACTTGATACTTTTTGGTTTCCAACTGGTTCAGCGGCAAGTGCCAAAGATGAGAATGCTACGGAAAATACCAGTGACAAAATGCTAATCAATAACATACGTCTTACATTAAACATGTTTTCTCCTCCTTTTAATTGTAGTTAATTAATATTTTATACTAATTAACCATATTTTACAATATTTTTGTATGAGTAGCTTTTCTCAAAGGCGGAAACATGCCTTTCTAAAGACTTTGTGTCGCTTAAATACTCTCGAAGCACTTTGTAATATGCTTTTTGTCTATGTCGGTTTTCCCCGCCTTTGTATAAGCAAGCCATATAATAAACATTACAAGTGTTGAAACTGGAAGTGCTATAAAGGTTGTTCCTACCATTGATAGATTTTCTAAAGATGTTCCCAATACAATAGAGGCTTTCCCTGTCAATAACCTGCATATTTGCATATAGGATGCATTTGAATGCACAAAGAAGGTCCAGAAAAACCACGCTGCAGAACCTGCTATCATCGCACATTTTACCGCAGCTTTAGGAATGCTCTTAAAGAATAACGCAGCTACATAAACAGGCAAAAATGCAGCTGTTGTCAATTCAAAAAATATAGTTGTAAATTTAGCAATGATACCATCCGCAATAGGAAGACCACTGGCTGCCCATGCAATTACAGTACTTATAAATATAACTACTAACGTTGCAGATTTTGTTATTACTAAAGAATTACCCTTTCTTTCAAAAGTTTTTTCGTATAAGTCTCTGCCCGCAGCTGAACCCATTGTATGGAACTGAGCACTCAGTGTAGACATTGCAGCAGCAAGCATTGAAACGAGAAATATCGAAGAAAACCATTCAGGCAAGAAATTCTTTATAAACAGAGGAATGATGTTATCATTGACACCATTGGCAGCAACTATAGCTATTTTTCCTGTATTTTGAAAAAGAAGTACATTAGCAAGAGCTCCAACAATAAAGGCTACGCCTGTCATTGCAAAAATAAAAACTCCCCCTGATAGAACGGCTCTGTTTAGCTCTTTATCGCTCTTTACCGTCATAAACCTGACCGCTAACTGAGGTTGTGCTAATACACCAATACCTACACCAAGAACAATTGTTGAAACAAGACTCCACCACATTGGAGAGCCGCCCTTTGGCATTGAAGTCCAACCTTGAAATCCGCCTGCTATTGACTTTGCTATGTCTTTTTGAATGGTAGGATTGCTGAAAAGCTCTGTAAGCTGTGTATGTGCAGAAGTTACTCCTCCCAAGTTCACATATGCCGTTATAAGGAGTACTACCATCGCAACAAACATAATACCGCCTTGAAAAGCATCTGTATACATAACACCCTTCATGCCGCCCATCCATACATAAATTGCAACAACCGCTACAAAAGATAATAATGAAACACTATAGGGTATGCCAAAATAAGTCTGGACAAAGTTTGCACCGCCCTTTATGACACTGGCAGCATATATTGGCATAAATACAAAAATAAGTACTGCGGCGAAGCCCTGTATGAATTTAGAATCAAATCTTTTTCCTAACAATTCAGAAAAAGTATGGGCATCCAGAGTTTGACCCATTCTTCTTGTCCTTTTTCCAAAAAAGACGAACGCAATAAATATACCTATAAAAACATTAAAAAATGTCAACCACAAGAGTCCCATCCCCATGTTGGCTGCTAATCCTCCAAAACCAACAATTGCGGAAGTACTTATAAAAGTAGCTCCATATGATAATGCCATAATTAATGGATGAGTTTTCCTGCCTGCTAGAAGATAATCCTGAGAAGATTTTGTGTTTTTGTACCCAAGATACCCAAGGTACATTGTAATCAATAGAAAAATAATAAAAACTATTATTGTATAACCAGACATCGCTGTTACCCTCCTTAGAAATTGTTGAATAAAATTAATACAATTCTAAAGAGTAAGCTATCACCAGAATATTCGACCGACGCTTATATCCTTAACCACATACTCTCACTGTAGAAATTAAAACTAATACTAATTTGCATTTAAAATTTACTAACCCTTTAAATTCAAAATGCTTCTCATTACCATAAAGCTAACGCTTTTACAGCTTACATTAAGCGGTGATTATGGCTTTTAATATTTTATATGACAAATAGTATTATAAAAAACTCTGAATTTGTTAGATCCTTTCTTACTTCATCTCTTCCGTCATCTCTTGAATATTTTCCTCCCCACCCCTGTTCCAATTGTACAATCCATATACTACACAGGCAAGAGTACTCAATATGCATAAAAAATATACAGCCAAAATGCTAAAATCAGAAATACCAAGAAACACCTTTATCCCCCCTTTGGTATACATTCAATAAATTTCAGCGACTTTTTCACACAAATCCGCAAACATTACGAGCCTTTGAGAAACAGCCGTTTTAGAATAAGAATGAATAATAAATAAGCCAATGTAGAATTTGCATAAATAAGCAGAATCCCACATCGGCACTTTTTACAAAATAACCCATTATGTTTGTAATTCTACCATAATACCATTCTACACAAACATTGTATGATGAAAAGTACATTCTGGTCAACATAAGTTTTGTATTTTTATTAGATTTTTTTCAGGTCTGCTTTGTCTAATCAGCTTTTCGTTTTAAAAACATATCCACAATTTAAACATTGACTTTGAGTATTATCACGTTTACAGAAGCAAATAGGACATTCATCTTCTTCGGCTTGTGAAGTTTCGTAATCAATATTTATATCTTCTGTTCCAATTTGCACTTTTGTAGTTTTGTTTTCTATGTACTCTCTCCCATCATCAATAAACCAAAATATATAGCCACATGAACTACATATATAGTTAATTGTAGCTTGATTATCTAGGCCTATAAATGTCATGCCTCGTGAATAAAGCTTGCTCTTTCTTTTATCAAAATCTTTCCCCTTACAAACAGGACATATCAATTCATATCCGTTAACTTTAGTCACCTGCCTACACTCCTCCCAATTGTATCCTTCTGTCAATAAATATAGTTATAGAATATTCTAGTTTACTAATTTAATATCTATTCCGTGATTATTTTTTTCTTGACAAGCGAGCTACAACATTTTTTCTTTTGCAATAGGCTTCCCTTTTGTTTTGTTTGTGATATTCCAAACATTCAGAGCATTTACCATGTCTTTCACAACTTTTTTCTTGCAGGGACACTCTTCCAATCCATTCTCTAGCATACATTAAATCCTCCGCTTGATTAACAACTACTTTGTATTGATAAGCTGTATCATACCTGCACCATACACTTCATTTGGTCTTTCAATAAAACCAAACTTTTTATAGAAATCTTCTTTACCTTTGGCTGACATAAGGCATACCATTGTACCTTGTGGATATTCCTCAATGATATATTTGATAATTTCACTCATGATTTTCATACCTATACCCAATCTCTGATATTCTGGCTTGACAATTATATCCTGAATATATAGAGTAAATGCCCCATCACCCACTACCCTTCCATAACCAATTATTTTGTCGGCTTTCTCTGCACATACAGAAAATAGTGAATTCTTTAGACCGATTGATATTACTTCTTTCTCTGGATACCCCCAACCTACTGACTGCCTCATTTCAATGAACTCCTCAGCACTTACTGTTCTTCGTACTATCCTTATGTCCTTCATATTATCCTCTTTATCATGCATTGTAATATCTACTGCAGACTTAAACTGACTTTCCAGCTCATCTATTCAAGCCTATTGTAAAATACAATCTCATTAAGACTTTTTTTAGGTGTAACATCTTCATTATTAGCTGGGTAACCGAAAGCTATAACTTCTGAAGCTATAAGGGGCTTTTTCAAATTTAAAAGTTGTGAAAGTTCATCCACCTTAAACAGGGAAATCCAAGTTGACCCAACACCATGTTCTAAAGCAGCCATCATCATGTGTGTTCCAGGAATTTTAGTTTGATGTTCCTCCATATGTAGTCTTCTATATAATTCATCATCCATGTTTTCTATTTCTTTTACATAGTTTGGAAAACGTGACTTTTGAATATTTCTGCCACCACGAGCTTTATCGAAATTATTTGTGCAGAGAACAATCAGAAAACTTGCCTTCTTTATCCAGTGTTGGTTGTGAGCTATTTGAGCTATTTCGGTGATTAATTCCTTGTCTGTTATCAATCCAAATTTCCACGGTTGCCCGTTTCCACCAGAAGGCGATAGTCTACCAGCTTCAAGAATGTAGTTAATAACTTCGTCAGGTACGTCTTTTTCTGCAAAGTCTCTTACGCTTTTTCGTTTTTTTAGTAAGTCTAATATCATTACTTTTAGTCCTCTCTTTACTCAACAATTATAGAAGGGGGCGCATTTTCTTGACTCGTTATATTTAAAACAAAAAGCAAGGTATATTTACCCTGCTAATTTAACAAATCTAACTAATTTCAGTACTATAGCCTGTCTCTTTTATTATTTTATCATGAAAAATCAGTGTGTTCTATACTTAAAAATCTCACTATTTAGCTAGTTCCTTTAGAGCCTCATTGTTTTCAGCCATTAATTTATCCCTGAGATATTCAATATTTATTTGCTCTTTAGTTTTTATTATTCAATGAAGTCAATAACTTCTAATTTCTTTTCCTCAGACAATTGTTCAAATTCTCCTACTAACTTTTCTGCTGAGACCATAAAGTTACACATCGCTTCCATAATTTAATGATAAAATTATACCATAGTTATATTTGATTATATACTTCATTCTACTATTTAATAATCCCCTGCAAATTATCGCTGGAAGTCTTAATACCCTGCATTAAATTAGAGATATCCTCAATATTTGCATTATGTTCTTCTAGTGTTGCCAGTAACTCCTCTGTAGCAGAAGCCTGTCCCTCGGAAATACTTGCAATGCTTTCTACCTCTTTATCAATATGTGAAAATGAATCAGCAATATTTCCAATTCTACTAATTTCTTCAGAAATGTATCTGTCAATCTCCTTAAAAGATACTTGAATCATTTCAAAACTCTTATTAACAGTATTGACAACCTTCTCACCATCCTGAGTCGCCACTTGACCTTTGCTAACTTCATCAAAAACATTTTTTGTTTTGTCCTTTATCTGATATATTATTTGGTAAATCTGCTTTACAGTAAATGCACTTTGTTCAGCTAATTTTCTAACTTCATCAGCTACAACAGCAAAGCCTTTGCCAGATTCTCCAGCTCTGGCAGCTTCAATGGCTGCATTTAAAGCAAGCAAATTTGTTTGTTCCGCAATTTGTGTAATTCCAGAAAGAAAATTATTTATTTCATCCATATTTGCATTTAATTCCCGGACAGTCTCTAAAGATTTTGTAACAGCCTGATTAATTATGTCCATTTGTTTTTCCATAGTATTTATATTTTCAGTTCCTTCAAATACTACATTACTTGCCTTAGATGAAACATTTTCCAATTGACTTGAGAACTCTTTCAGCTCGGATATTTTCATATCTGCGTTCTTCATCATCTGATTTATCTGATTAACACTTTTATTCTGATCAACAATACCAGTAGTAATTTCCTGAGTAGCTATTGTTATTGAATTACCAATTTCACGAACCACTGAAAGGTTCTCGTTACCTCTGGAAATATCAGCGTTTAAAACCGATGTGTTTGTACTAATTAAACCCATAGTATTTTCCAAATTATCCAAAAGTTGATTTGCTTGTGTTCCTTTTTCATTAGCATTCTGTATAAGCTTTCCGCCCTCTTTTGTTAAAAAGAATATTAAAGTTGTTATAATCAGTTGGAAAAGATCAGAGAATAAATACATTTCCATGCCCATTCCTGGCGTTATTGCATGTAATGTAATGGCAGCTGCATTTATAATAACTCCAACGATAATGAAAAGCCGTTTATTAAAATATAATGCGGTAACACTAATTGGTAGCATGACTAAAACAAAAGCACCAGCTCCAGCCGCTACCAATATAGTAATTACTTGCATAAGAGCTGAAATAACTATAACATAGCTTGCAGCAGTGTCCTTTCCTTTACGCCTAAAAAACAAAGCAAGAAAGGCTGAAGCAAGTGTTACTAATAGAGGAATAATACTTACAGCTAACGTACCTGTAGCTATTCCTGCAATTATCATAACAAATCCCAGTATAAAATACACCCAATTTAAAATCTTATTAACCTTCCTAACATGATTCAATAAAGAATTTTCCATAATTTTGCCTCCTATCAATAGTAATTCACTAGAGTCCAGATTTTTTCCACTCTATAAATGCTTATCTTCATAACGAGAATAAGTCCTATCCATTAATTCTTCGTTGTTACTTAAAGGTTTTATAGAGTTTATTAGGAGTTATAACGAGGCAGGATATATTCTCACCGTCGGAAATCAAAGCCGTACTCGCCACTTATAGAAGTGGGGGACATTTTCTTGCCTCGTTATAATAAAAATTCAACTTCATAAAAATAAGTTTTAAAGCCTTAACATTAATCGACTATGTGATGTCGTATTATATTTATATAATATACTTTTTGTCGCATTGTGTCAAATTTAGTTTTTTAATAGATAATCAAGTTTCTCAGACAGCATGATATTGCTTGAAAAACTTACATGGTAGGTGGAAATAAATATTAGTATGATTGTATGGATAAAATTTTAAAATATCTGGTAAGTTCATCTTGATTTTTTTCAATATATCATGTATTATGAACATATGAATTGTTGCTCATATGTTCACATCTATATAGGAGGATAAATATGCATATAACTGATTTTATTTCTTTGGTATTACTAATTTCTTTTGCTACAGGATACATTCTCAAACTAATCTTGTTGAAGAAAAGGGAGAAAATTAATGCTAATGTATTGGCAAAAGGCAGTATACTCAAACTTCGCACATTAATAAAAGGTACATATCACAAAAGTTATGTGCAAAGTTTGAGTAAGGCTGCTTCTATTTGTATTATAGAAATATTTGTTAGGACTACAAGTTTATTGTGGTTACTTACTTGGATATTTGAAATTATATTTCATAACCAAATATCCTTTCATGTTATTGATTACATTTTCAGAAATATTTTCACAACATATATAGGGCTTATAATAACAGCGTTAGGAGCTGGTATATTTATACTGGCAACCATTTTCATGAAAAGCTCTTGGCGAGTTGGAATAGATAAAAATACAAAAACAACTCTTATAACTGATGGTATATACAAATTCAGCCGTAACCCTGCTTTTGTAGGTTTCTACTTGATGTTTGTAGGTCTATTCCTTACTTATGCTAATATCATTACATTAATTGTATTAGTTATCAATGTTGTTGCATTACACTTATTAATATTGCAAGAGGAAAAACACCTGTTATCTATGTTTGGAGATGAGTATGATAGATATAAAAGAAAAGTTCCGAGGTACTTTTTAGTATTTTAATCGAATTAATATTGGGAGGTAAAAGCAATGCAAAATTTTGAAACTAGAGCAAAAATACTGTATAAAGTTCTATCTAAAGTTTATGACTTAATGGATTTAATTATTTTTCCTGATGCAAAATCCAATCCAAGAAAAGGATTATCAAACCACTTACCAAATGAGCAAATAAGAGTCCTAGATGTTTGCTGTGGTACAGGAAATAGTTCAATTGCTATATGTAAGAAGAATACTAACAATTCAGTTATTGGCATAGACATGTCAAGTGATATGTTGAAAGTAGCAAAAAACAAGGCTATTAAGAATAACCTTAAAAATATATCTTTTAAAGAAATGAATGCAACAAAAATAGATTTCCCAAGCAACAGCTTTGATATAGCCACTATTTCACTTGCATTCCATGAGATGCCCCAGGAACTAATAGCTTCAATACTTACAGAAATAAGCAGAGTTCTAAAACAAAATGGTAAACTTTACATAATTGATTGGGATAAACCAAAACACCCAATAGCTTCTGCATTATTTTCAATATTTCCAACCTTATTTGAACCTAAAGTATTTAATGAATATTTAAAATATGATTGGAATTTATTATTAGGAAGGTTTAGTTTAAATTATACCAACACGGAACGCTATACATTTACAAAATTGATTACTGCATTAAAAGAAGGTTAGCAGAATTATTGTTAACCCAAAACAAAGACCAGTCTACATAAGTATATTATTGTCATTATCCATATCAACAATATTTTATCATTTTGTGTTTAAATTTAACATCAAATCGGCATTTGGTAATTTCTAGTGTAATGCTCTAATCTCAGCAATACCAATCTCTAGGATGAGCTTAAAAATATATAAATTCCTATACGTTAAAAAATGAGTACCCTCCTCTTCTTTTGCATTAATAATGCAACAATCTGGCAGCGATACCTCTTTTCCTCATGTATAGGTAATCTTATCAGCATATATAATCCCAAAATAGTCTAAGGCTTCCATCATAATGCTTCCAGAAATCTTTCTAGTGTCACAATTTAGAGCTTTTATAGCTTCTTCAATCGAAATACCAGCTAGCATTGCAATGCACGAGTACCCACAGCACCCTTTTTGTTCTTGGATAATACTTTTTATGCTATCTATTTTTCTTATTGGATTCTCTTTGCTGTATGGACTATTATTTTTAATTCTTTTTAATTTATCAATAACATTAAACTTAACTTGCAAATCTTCTTCTGAACTTATTTTATCAAGAACAACTTTTACGACAGGTATATAATACACTCCATTTCCCTTTGGAACGAGTTTACATTCAAAAGAAACATCATCAATCATTACATCAACAGGAATTAAACCTTTTTTGCCACACTTTTCCCACACATTAAATGGGATTTCTATAAATGCTTTATTACCATTTTTAAATAATGCCGCTTTAAATGAATATTGCATAAGTTCTCTCCTTGAAAATAATTATAACGCCTAGATTCAAATAAAATTTTTCGATTGTAGAAAAATTTTATTACATTAACGGCGTGTAGGCGAGGCGGGAGATATTCTCACCGCCTGAAAATCAAAGCGGTACCCGCCACTTATAGAAGTGGGGGACATTTTCTTGCCTCGTTATATTATATTTAACCTGTATTGCATTAACTATTAAGCATATATCATTAGTAATTTCTAAACTATAAGAACTCAGATTAGCTAAACGCATAGAGCCACTTATCTGCCTCCTTTGACTTTTTGCTGGACAAGCGTGCTATAGCATTTTTTCTTTTGCAATAGGCTTCTCTTTTGTTTTGTTTGTGATATTCCAAACATTCAAAGCATTTACCATGTCTTTCACAGCTTTTTTTCTTACAGTTGCATGCTTCCATTCCATTTTCCAGCATTTCACTTATCATCCGCTTGTCATATACATTTCTAAGCAATATATTACATGGTTCAAGGGATTTAAGACAGTATTTAAACAGAGCATAATTAAAACTTGTCTAACACCTAGAAACATAATATTTTATTCTATATTCCCATAAATAAATTTGCCCTTAAGGTAATTGCGTAACTCATTTAAAAAATTCTGCGTATCTTTGCATCCAGGTGCGTTAGTAAGGATAATTATTGCAGAATTCAAATCTTTAAATATTGTAACATTTGAGTAAAAGGTTCCTTCACTACCATAATGATAAAAGTATGTTTCAGGATTAGTTTCATTATACCAACCCATTGAGTATTTGGGAATGCCACAAAGCAGATATTTGCAGGTCTCAGAAGTTATATATCCATCCTTTCCATTAAGCCCTTCAAGATATATGTTAACATACTTCGCCATATCTTTAATTGATATATTTATGTTTCCTGCTGGAGATATTATTGGGTCTATAAAATGAGTATAGTCCTCTGGTGATACTGGTATCCTTTTACCAAACCAACCCACTTTATGTCCCCAAGGCTGTTCCCTATCAGTAGAATTACCTAAATCAATTGAAATACCTATTTCCTTTGCAGTTTCCATCGCTAAATTTTCCCACGATTCTCCAGTCACCTTTTCCAGCATTAATCCCGCTATACTATATCCTGAATTTGCATAGTTTATTTCAGTACTTTTTACTGGTGGAAGAGTAAGAACATATTTGCAGAATTGTGATCTTCTTTCCTGCTGATTACCAGTGAAATTAGGTATATTTGTATAAATAATCTTTTTTGAAGAAGGATCGGCTTTTCCATAAAACGAATTCAATGGTTGTAATGATGTTTTGTGGGAAAGCAAATCTTTCAAAGTAATAGAATAATATGCTTGGTTAGAATTGCTTTTCCATTCAGGAAACAGATCAAAAAGTTTTGTATCCCAACTTATAAGTCCTTTCTCAACTAATCTTGAAGAAATTAAAGAGGTATAAGCTTTGCCACATGAACCAATTTGAAATTTATCTTCAATAGTTACTTTCTTGTCAGAACCTTCAAAAATATAACCCAATGCATTTATTTGAATAATTTTACCATCTCTTATAATACAATAAGTTAAACCTGGAATTCTATAATACTTTCGTAGACCTTCAATACCAACTTTTTTAACATCGTCAAGTTGCAAAGGCTCTTTGTCACGAATACAATATTCATTCAATAAAAGCGTTACCCCAAGAGAAATTATTAATGTTAAGCCAAAAACAAAAATTAGTTTTTTCTTCATACTATCCTCCAAATAATTTCTAAAAGCACTTTTAATCATGTTATAACGCTGGGGGACATTTTCTTGCCTCTTTATAACTAATAATTATAATAGCAATGGTTCCCAATTTTAATAACGCTTGTTTTAATTTTATTGTAAGTACCATTATTGTAATAATAAGCACTAGTTACATTACTAGATGTACATTTTACTTTTTTTGATGTGTAATTTCTCTTTTGAAATCATTATGACACACATCCTTTTTACAATATACTGTGTCCTACCGGCATAAGATTAGAGAATTATTTTAGCTTTGTTTCTTATATGCTATTCCATCTATCATACATAAGCAGGAAGAGTCCACAAAATCTGTAGTTGTTGTCATTCTTGCAGGAAAACCATTCTTAAAATATTTATAAAAAACATCCCTTGCTTTTCTGAAGTCCTCAATATTCTTTAGATACAAATTAATCTGAACCATATCATCTAAAGTTGCACCAGCAGACTCCAAAGTGCTTTTTAAGCTATTGAAGCTTGCTTCCATCTGATATAAAATATCATCTTTATCAAATCCACCAGCATGATGAGCAAGAAATATATAATCTCCTGCAATAACACATGAAGAACAAGTATCATCCCCACAATGGGTAGGCATTCTTTTAATCATTTTCATTTCTCCTATCTCACAAGAATATTAACATGAAAATCTTACCAAACATACGTTCGTTTGTCAATAAATATTCAATTTTGAGTTTCCCCATTTTTGTGAGTATCTATTGAAAAATACTAGATGATAAACGCATGGGGATAAATTGAGCTTTTTTATAGTGTTATCCCCAATATATAGAAAGTTATCCAAATATTTATATAAAAACAGTACAAAAGCCCTCCATTTGTGGTATTTTAAGTTTGCCAACAAAAATACTAAACAAAGAGGAGAACTTTTGTATGATTAATTATAACAGACTTTCTTATGAATTAAAACGCAACATTACCCGCTACTCTAAGAAAATTTCAAATGGCTTAACTAGACCTCAGTTTAAATTCGTCACTCAGATGCTTTATGGACTTTTAGAAGGTAAGAAAGCCCATTTGAGTGAAATAGCACGCTCTCTAAAAGAAAATATTACTCT
>JAEWST010000114.1 GCA_023398105.1 Bacillota bacterium
GGTCCAAGCTTAGTGTCTCTAGCTTCAGCCTCGTATTCCTCTATATGAATAGATGTATAAACATCTTCTCTA
Source organism: Bacillota bacterium (assembly GCA_023398105.1). Lineage (GTDB taxonomy): Bacteria > Bacillota > Clostridia > Acetivibrionales > DSM-1351 > Ruminiclostridium. Next base: position 73 of record JAEWST010000114.1, read on the forward strand.
ACAAGTTTTTCATTTATAAGAATTGCATCCTCGTAATTATAACCTTCCCAAGTCATAAAACCAATAAGGATATTCCTTCCTAATGCAATTTCACCAGTATCTGTAGATGGTCCGTCTGCAATAACATCTCCCTTCTCAATTATTTCACCCTTTCTAACTATAGGTCTTTGATTTAAACAAGTACCTTGGTTAGAACGCATATATTTGAGAAGCTTATAAACATCTTTTCTTCCACTATTAGCTTTTATAATTATTTCATTTGCAGATACTTTGTCTACTACTCCAGCATTCCTAGCTATAACACAAACACCAGAATCTCTTGCCGCCTTATACTCAATCCCTGTACCAACAATAGGAGAATCTGCTTTTATAAGTGGAACAGCCTGACGCTGCATGTTAGAACCCATAAGAGCACGGTTAGCATCGTCATTTTCAAGGAACGGAATCATAGCAGTTGCAACTGATACCATTTGTTTTGGAGATACATCCATGTAGTCAATTTTTGTATTTTCAACCTCCAAAATTTGCTCCATAAATCTTGCTACAATCTTTTTAGAAATAAATCTTCCGTCTTCATCCAATGGTTCAGTAGCCTGAGCAACGATAAATGGATCTTCTATATCTGCTGTCAAGTATTCTATCTCATCTGTAACTATACCCTTCTCCTTATCAACTATTCTATAAGGTGACTCAATAAATCCATATTCATTGACTCTAGCATAAGTACTTAAAGAACCTATCAAACCTATATTTGGTCCTTCAGGAGTCTCAATTGGACACATACGACCATAATGGGAATGGTGAACGTCACGAACCTCAAAGCCCGCTCTCTCTCTACTTAAACCACCAGGTCCTAACGCACTAAGTCTTCTCTTATGAGTTAACTCGGCAAGAGGGTTAGTCTGATCCATGAATTGTGACAACTGACTGCTTCCAAAAAATTCTTTAATAGATGCTGCAACTGGTCTTATATTAATAAGGGCTTGTGGAGTAACTACGTCAATATCCTGTATAGTCATTCTTTCCCTTACAACTCTTTCCATTCTTGACAAGCCTATTCTAAATTGGTTCTGCAACAACTCACCTACAGAACGCAATCTTCTGTTTCCTAAGTGGTCAATATCATCAACTGTACCTATTCCATAATCCAGATTAATTATATAATTAATTGATGAAATTATGTCATTAGTAGTTATATGTTTTGGAATTAAATCATTAATTTTTTCTTTTAATACTTTCTTAAGTTGTTCTTTTTCAAGATTACCTTCAAGTATTTCTTTTAATACTGTATATTGAACTTTTTCGGTAATTCCTATATCAGAAACATCAAAGTCAATAAACTCACGAATATCAACAGTACTATTTCCAATTACTTTAATGGATTTCCCTTCAACTAATAAATATACAAAATTAACTCCTGAATTCTGTACTTCTTCTGCTTTCTTTCTATCTATTAACTCACCTTCAGCAACTAAAACCTCTCCTGTTTCAACTGAAATAATGTTTTCAGCCGCAACCTGACCGTTGATTTGATTTGCTAAAGCTAATTTTTTATTAAACTTAAATCTACCAAACTTAGCAAGATCATATCTTTTTGCATCAAAAAATAAACTATTGATAAGGTTTTTAGCACTGTCAACAGTTGGGGGTTCTCCTGGTCTTAACCTCTTGTATATCTCAATTAAACCCTCTTCATAGGTTTTAGCATTATCTTTTTGAATAGTAGCTAAAATTCTTTCGTCTTCACCTAATAGCTGTGTTATTTCATAGTCAGTACCATAACCTAAAGCTCGTAATAATACTGTAAGTGGTAGCTTTCTAGTTCTATCAATCCTAACGGATAAGATATCATTAGAATCAGTCTCGTACTCTAGCCATGCACCCCTATTAGGAATAACAGTATTGGAATACAATTTCTTACCAATTTTATCAAACTTCATAGAATAGTAAATACCTGGGGATCTTACAAGCTGACTTACAATTACACGCTCAGCACCATTAATTATAAAGGTACCAGTGTCTGTCATCAGAGGAAAATCTCCCATAAAGATCTCCTGCTCCTTAACTTCTCCAGATTCCTTGTTAATTAATCTAACTTTTGCCTTAAGTGGTGCAGAGTATGTAGTGTCTCTTTCCTTGCACTCTTCGACACTATACTTTGGTTCATCATCAAGAGAGTAATCTACAAAATCCAAAATCAAGTTTCCAGTATAATCTGTTATAGGGGAAATATCTCTGAAAACCTCTCTTAATCCGTCATCCAAAAACCATTGATATGAATTCTTCTGAACCTCAATCAAGTTCGGCATTTCTAGTACGTCTCGTATTTTAGAAAAGCTCATTCTTGTGTTTCTACCCAGTTTTACTGGTTGTACCATATTTATATCACCTCATAAACTTATGACTTTTATTAGGAATATTTAAAAATCTCACATAATTAGAATTGTATTATGTAAAATTGTAAATCAAACCAAGTATATATTTCGTAAAAAAACATATAATAAAGCTATATACAGACACATTAAAATATTATTAACAATTATTGTCTTGATTATTCGCATATGCTATAATTTATGTATGCAAATCAATTTAATTTCCCTTTTTTGGACATGACAACAGAATTTTAATGCAGTTTATAATGATATCATAGTTTAAACTGCTTGTCAATAAATCAAATTAATTATCAGCTACTTTATTAGTATTTCTATTCCTATATTTTACTAGGATATTAAGCACTAATTTTGATAGCTAGTATCTGAGAATAACAATTACATTAAATGTGTAAAAACTAATAGAATTTTAACACTTCTGCTATATTGCCTTAATAACTTCCGTATTAAAAATATATGCTAATAATATATATGTAATAAAATCAATAATATTTAGTTAAAAATGATTGTATTTAATAAAAGGTCTAAATTGTAATTGATTTTTTATTTAACTTATATATAACTTTTTGTATATATCCTAACAAAAGAGACTACTCGTAGTTAGTGAGTAGCCTCTTTTGTTTTAAAAATAAACAATAATATAACTCTTTACTAAAGAGGCTGTTTTCTCCAACAAATATCTGTCAGAGTTGACAATAAAACAACTATTATGCTTTCCTCTGCCTTTGTCAGAATAACTCCTCCCTTTAATAGGGTCATATTGTTTTGTATCTGTTCTAGAAATTATTTGATTTCAACTGTTGCTCCAACTTCTTTGAACTTAGCTTCAATTGAAGCTGCTTCGTCTTTTGAAACATTTTCTTTAATTGTACTTGGTGCTCCATCAACAAGCTCTTTAGCTTCTTTTAAACCAAGTCCAGTTGCTTCTCTAACAACTTTGATAACTTTGATTTTTTCTGCTCCAACATCCTTCAATATTACATTGAATTCTGTTTTTTCTTCAGCTGCTGCTGCTCCTCCTGCTACTGGTGCTGCTGCAACTGCTACTGGTGCTGCTGCTGATACTCCGAATTCTTCTTCAAGAGCCTTTACTAATTCTGATAATTCTAATACTGTTAAATTCTTTACATCCTCAATTAATTTTGTAACTTTTTCACTAGCCATTGTATAATACCTCCAAGTATTTTTAATTTTAATAGTTTATTCTTTTAAATCTTATTATGCGTTTGCTTTTTTCTCAGCTACAGCATTTAATGCTACAACCAAACCTTTTAGGTTTGCATTTAAAACATTTGCGAAACCAGATATAGGAGCATTGAAGCCTCCCAATACCTTTGCGATAAGAACCTCACGTGATGGCAATTCAGCAAGTGCCTTAATACCATTAAGATCAATAACTTTACCTTCAACTACACCAACTTTGAGTTCGAGGGCTTCAAACTTTTTAGCATACTCTGATAAAACCTTTGCAGGTGCAACAACGTCAGTTGTGCTCATAGCCATAGCTGTTGGTCCATTTAAAAAGCCTTCTAATTCTTCAAATCCATTCTCTTTCATTGCAATACTAGTTAGTCTATTTTTAACTACCTTGTATTCAACTCCAGCAGCCCTTAAAGCATTTCTCATTTGAGTATCCTGCTCAACAGTCAATCCTCTATAATCAGCCAATATAAATGATTGTGCAGACTTTACTTTTTCTGATAATTCTTTAACGACTTCCTTCTTTTGTTCAAGTATCTTATTACTAGGCAAAACATCCACCTCCTTTTCAAGTCATTGCAAAAATAAAACCCTTTGTATGCACACAGACAGACAAAGGGTGATTAACCGTTATTAATTCAACCTCGGTAGGATGATTCTCATCAAATTATGCATCAGTATATATGAAATACTGTACACCTACTGTCTATGGCACACTATTTAATTGACATAGAATATAATAATACTAAACAATAAATTTGTAAAGTAAAAGTTTCTATTTTAAGTCACTACTATTTCTTTCAATATATTATTCAGTAACTTTAACTGGATTGATTTTTATTCCAGGTCCCATTGTTGAAGTTACTACAACACTTTTCAAATATTGACCCTTTGCAGCCGCTGGCTTAGCTTTTACAACTGCTCCAAGTAATGTATGGAAGTTATCCATTAGCTTCTCTGCACTAAACGAAGCTTTTCCTATTGGACAGTGAATAATATTTGTCTTATCAAGTCTGTATTCGATCTTACCGGCTTTAATATCGGCTATAGCTTTAGCTACATCCATTGATACAGTACCTGCTTTAGGGTTTGGCATGAGTCCCTTTGGACCTAACACCTTACCAAGTCTACCAACAACACCCATCATATCTGGTGTTGCAACAACAACATCATAGTCAAACCAATTTTCACTTTGAATCTTAGTTACCAATTCCTCAGCACCAACAAAATCAGCACCAGCTTGCTCAGCTTCTTTTGCTTTGTCTCCCTTTGCAAATACCAACACTCTAACTGTTTTACCAGTTCCATGAGGAAGCACTACTGCGCCTCTAACCTGTTGGTCTGCATGTCTGGAGTCAACACCAAGTCTTATATGAACTTCGATAGTCTCATCAAACTTCGCTTTTGAAGTTTTCTGAGCTAGTTCAAGAGCTTCTGAAGGTTCATGAAGCTTTTGTCTATCAACAAGTTTTGCACTCTCTTGATATTTCTTTCCTCTAAACATACGTTCACACTCCTTAAGTGGTTAATTATTGTCGGAAACTATCGTTCCCTCCCACAAACTATACGTCGCATTCATATCTGTATGCGAATCTTACACTTTCAAAAACACTAGTCAATTACTACAATGCCCATGCTACGAGCTGTACCAGCAATCATACTTGCTGCTGCATCAAGACTTGCTGCATTTAAATCAGACATTTTGTTCTCAGCTATCTTACGTACTTGTTCCTTTGTTATCTTTGCAACTTTATCCCTATTTGGCTTTCCAGAGCCGCTTTCAATCTTACATGCTTTTTTAAGAAGAACAGCTGCTGGAGGAGTCTTTGTGATAAAGGAGAAAGATCTGTCAGCATAGATAGTCATTACAACTGGTATAAGTGTTCCAGTTTCCTCTTTTGAAGTCCTCTCATTGAATTCCTTACAAAAGCCCATAATATTTACGCTGTGTGGTCCTAAAGCTGGTCCAACTGGTGGAGCTGGAGTTGCTTTTCCCGCAGGAATCTGTAATTTTACATAACCAACTATTTTCTTAGCCATTATTTCCACCTCTCAATTCTCTTACTAGTTACTAAAATTTAATTTATTAAAAGGATAAAATAATCAATTACTGATATTCTATCTGCCTTGTGGCCTAAATCTTTTGAATCTGAACAAGTTCAAGCTCAACAGGAGTCTCTCTCCCAAACATTGAAACTGAAACTCTAACCTTTCTCTTTTCAAGATTGATTTCTTCAACAATCCCAATAAAGTTTTCCAAAGGTCCAGAAATAACCCTAACGTTATCATAAACTTCATAATCAACCTCTGGAGCAAATTCTTCAACACCCATTGCCTTAACTTCATCATCTGATAAAGGCACTGGTTTTGATCCAGGTCCAACAAAGCCTGTGACACCTCTTGTGTTTCTGACAATATACCACGACTCATCTGACATAATCATCTTAACAAGCACATAACCAGGAAACACTTTCTTAAGTGTAGCCTTCTTTTTGCCGTCTTTTATCTCAATCTGCTCTTCCATAGGAACAACAATGTCAATGATATAATCCTGCATACTTCTATTTTCAACTATTTTTTCAAGATTTGCTTTTACTTTATTTTCATACCCTGAATAAGTATGAACAACATACCACTTACTCTCTTCTTCAGACATACCAAAATCAGGCTCACCAACTTCAAGCCCCATGTCCTTCCTTAAGTTCTATTACTACATTATTTTGTAAATACAATTTTAGACAATTGTCCAAAACCTAAATCAGAAACCCATATTATACATCCTATAATTAAACAAAACAGAATCACTGTTCCAGTATTGTTTATAAGCTGAGTTCTGTTAGGCCAAATAACTTTCTTTAATTCAACCTTTACCTCTTTGTATAGTTTTACTATACCTTGTCCGCTTCTTTTGAACCAAGACACTTTTTTTGTCTCATTTTCAGCCATTTAATCACATCCCCATAACAATATTTTAAATATCATTTGGCTTTCATACATAATTGTTGACACAATACACATTACTAAACATTTCCACAAAACAATCACTAAATTATTTTGTTTCTTTGTGAACAGTGTGCTTGTGACAGAATTTGCAATACTTCTTCATTTCTAGTCTATCTGGGTCATTTTTCTTATTCTTTAAATTAGAATAATTTCTTTGTTTACAATCAGAACATGCGAGCGTAATCTTAACTCTCATTTATAACACCTCCAAGTGCTGCATTTCTATTTTCTATGTAAGCCTAACATATTTTTTAGACATAAAAAAAAGACTTACACACGAGCAATAATAAATATAACACTTAAACTATCAAAAGTCAAGACAATATTTTTTAAGAATTAATTTAGGTAATAATGCCCTAATCCGCATACAATGCTAACTTAAAAGTATTATAGCTCTCAAAAAAACGATATGTTATCCCTTCATAACATATCGTTTTAAGTATTTCTACTTAGAAAGTCTGATTTAGCAATCTACCACATCACACAATGCAGCACCAGGTGGAACTATTGGCGACACCTTGTCATCCTTGTCAATTGCAAAATTTATCAGTACAGGTGTGTCAGTCTCTGCTAATGCAGAAATAATTGCACCATCCACTTCATCGGGGCATGTAACATTTATTCCTCTTGCACCAAAAGCATTTGCCAATGCTACAAAATCAGTTCCCCTATCAATAGAGGTTTGGCTAAACCTGCTGTCAAAAAACAGTTCCTGCCATTGCCTAACCATACCCAGTGCTCTATTATTAAAAAGGGCTATTATTATTGGCAGCTTATATTCAACAGCTGTAGCAAGCTCGTTCAAATTCATTCTAAAGCTACCATCACCTGCTATATTTATTACCTTTTTATCAGGTCTTGCCAATTGAGCACCAATACAGGCTCCCAATCCATAACCCATTGTTCCAAGCCCACCAGAAGATATAAATTGCCTAAAATTACTATATTTGTAGTATTGTGCTGCCCACATCTGATGTTGCCCAACCTCAGTAGTTATAATTGCATCCCCTTTGGTTAATTCATATAACCTCTCAACAATGTATTGGGGACGAATAATTTCTCTTGAATAAGTATATTTTAACGGATACTCTTCCTTCCATTTGTTAATCCTGCTTATCCATTCAGTATTCTTCTTTTGAATAATTCCCACCTGTATTGCTTTAAGTATTTTCTTTATATCTCCTACAAGGGGATAATCAACATTTAAATTTTTCCCCACTTCAGCACCGTCAACGTCAATATGCATTATTTTTGCTGCTTGTGCAAAACCACTAACCTTGCTGATAATTCTATCACTAAATCTATTTCCTATAGCAATGACTAAGTCAGAATTGTGAAATGCATAGTTTGATGTCTTTGTTCCGTGCATTCCAACCATTCCCATGAACAGCTTGTGTGTTCCTGGAAATGTACCCATTCCCATTAGCGATGTGCTAACTGGAATATCAGCTGCTTCTGCTAAAACCCGAACTTCTACTTCTGCTTCTGCAATGCCTACGCCAGCCCCAGACAAAATAACAGGACTTTTGGCATTATTAATTGCACTTATTGCTTCTTCAATAGCTGCATTGCTTATATCGTGATATTTATTTGAAACGTAATCCTTCTTTTCAGGTTTTTTAGGTGTATATTCCACCAATGCGGCAGTAATGTCCTTACATACATCAACTAAAACAGGACCTGGTCTGCCTTCTCTAGCTATAGCAAATGCCTTTCGCATGATTTCTGCCAGCTGTGTAACATCCTTTACAATGAAATTATGTTTTGTAATTGGCATAGTTATTCCAGTAATATCAACCTCCTGAAAAGAGTCCTTTCCAAGCAAGTTGGTTGGAACCTGCCCTGTTATTGCAACCATAGGCACAGAATCCATATAGGCTGTAGCAATTCCTGTCACTAGATTAGTTGCACCCGGACCAGAGGTTGCAATACAAACACCAACCTTGCCAGTTGCACGCGCATAACCATCTGCTGCATGTGACGCACCTTGCTCATGAGATGTAAGTATATGAGTAATCTCATTTCTCGCCCTATACAAAGCATCATAAATAATTATAGCCTGCCCTCCTGGATAGCCAAATACTGTATCAACGCCTTGCTCTTTTAAACATTCAATAATAACATCAGCACCTGATAACTTCATACGCTCATCATCTCCCCTTATTTTATAACGCCTATATTCAAAATGAAATTTTTCGATTTTATACACCGCCTAAAACCAAAGTGGTACCCGCCACTTATAGAAGTGGGGGACATTTTCTTGCCTCGTTATAATCTAACGAAAAGAAAAAGTCATAATAATTTGTACTTTAAACCATTTATGATTTTAGTGAGTTTGAAACTTCTAGTAAACTTAGCTCAAAACATTCTCCACTCCAAGCTTCTCAACAAAACTGATGAAACTTCAGAAAAATACATCTGTTTTACCTATATACCGTTTTATTTTTTATTAAAAACTTGAGAATGGCTCGACTTTTCATTTGAAAGTTGGTTATATTATACTAATTTGCATTTAAAAATACGAAATAGTATTACTTTAATACTGCCCCAGTACTTGCAGATGTAACCATTCTTGCATATCTTCCTAGATAACCTGATGTAATCTTTGGCTCAGGTGCTGTCCAGTTTGCTTTTCGCTTATTTAATTCTTCATCAGACACTTCAATATTTAAAGTACCTGCTAAAATATTAATATCTACAATATCCCCTTCTTTTATTAATCCTATTGGTCCACCTTCCATTGCTTCTGGTGATACATGACCTATTGAAGCACCTCTTGACGCCCCAGAAAATCTTCCGTCTGTAATAAGAGCCACATCACAATCCAGTCCCATACCTGCTATTGCAGAAGTCGGTCCAAGCATCTCACGCATACCAGGTCCTCCCTTGGGTCCTTCATAGCGAATAATAACGACATCTCCCTTTATTATCTCTCCGTTGTATATAGCCTTTATAGCATCGTCTTCACTATTAAATACTCTTGCAGGTCCTTTGTGTACTAACATAGAATCTGCTACAGCAGATTTTTTTACTACCGCTCCATCAGGAGCAATATTCCCCTTCAGTACTGCGATGCCGCCTGTGATGCTATGTGGGGCATCTATGCTTTTAATAACATTGTAGTCTTTTACTTTAGCATTTTGAATATTTTCCTTTACTGTCTTGCCAGTAGCTGTAATTAAGTCAGTATGCAGCAAGCCTTTGGACGAAAGCTCCTTCATAACAGCTTGCACTCCCCCAGCCGCATATAAGTCCTGAATATGATAGCTTCCTGCAGGAGCTAATTTACATAAGTTCGGCGTTCTTGAACTAATTTCATTAATAATATCCAAATCTATTTGTATACCTGCTTCATTAGCAATTGCAGGCAAGTGTAATACCGAGTTTGTTGAGCAGCCTAGAGCCATATCCACTGTTAGTGCATTTTCAAATGCTTCTATTGTTAATATATCTGAAGGCTTAATATCCTTTTCAACCAATTCCATTATTTTCATACCCGCTTGCTTTGCCAGTCTGATTCTTTCAGCATAAACAGCAGGAACTGTTCCATTACCTGTTAGTCCCATTCCAAGCACTTCTGTGAGGCAATTCATAGAATTAGCAGTAAACATTCCTGAACAAGAACCGCAGCCTGGACAGGCATTGTTTTCCATATCGCACACTTCATCTTCAGTAATCTTGCCTGCTTTAAATGCACCTACAGCTTCAAAAACGCTATTTAAATCCAATTGTTTTCCATCCTTGTTTAGCGAAAGCATTGGACCGCCGCTAATAACCATAGCGGGTACATTAATTCTTGCTGCTGCCATAAGCATACCAGGCACGATTTTATCACAGTTTGGAATAAATACCATACCATCAAAGCTATGAGCTCTTCCCATTGCTTCACAGGAATCAGCAATAAGCTCTCTTGTAGCTAATGAATACTTCATTCCTACATGCCCCATTGCTATTCCGTCACATACACCTATTGCACCAAACTCAATTGGTGTTCCTCCTGCCATTCTTATACCCGCTTTAACAGCCTCAGTAATTTTGTCTAAGTGTATATGCCCAGGAATTATCTCATTTTTTGCATTCGCTACGCCAATAAGTGGTCTTTCGAGCTCCTCATCAGTATACCCCATTGCTTTAAATAGTGATCTATGCGGAGCCTTTTCAATGCCTTTTTTTACGATATCACTTTTCATGTAACTACCTCCCTAAGCCAATTTAGCTTAAATAATATAACATAATTTTGACTATTTCAGTTTTAAATAAATACTCAAATATATACATCCTTACAAATAAATTTATACTGTTATATAGCTATTATCTCAAAACCTCAATTAAATAATAGTCTATAATCCTTGTTAAGCAATACTTTTATGCGAAAAACTTTGCGTTAAATCCTAATTACTGAAACTTCGTACATAATAAACTATTGATGCGGTAGAATTATCAATGATTTGTTGCAAAAATAACTACTCAAAATAAGTTAGTTTACAAAATAACAATCTAGCAATAATTATTTGATTTAATTATTTTAAATACTCTAAAATCAACAGCTGGGACATACTCCCAGCCTAATTAAGAATATTGTACTATTTAGCTAAATCTATGTCTACAAAGAAAGGAGAAATGGATAAAAAACATTCAAAAGAAGATATGTTCTAAATAAAAAACATTAAGGCTAATTAATTAGTTTTTGCAATATCTGAATTTGACAAATTAAGTTCCTCCTCTGGAGAAATCCAGCCCACAATAAAATTGTTTTGATAGAAGTAATTTGCAAATTTTGAATGCTCTATACTTTCAATAGTTGGTTCGAATTTTGGAAAAGCACTGAAGAGAATAAGAACAGCACATAATACATATATCACAAGAACCCCCTCTATTGCACCTAGAACAACTCCTCCAGTCTTATCAAGTTGTTTGAACACAGGTAGCTTTGAGATGGTTTTTATTATTACCTTTATAAAATATAAAGCACACCTAATTAATAAATAAATAAGTATTACACTTAAAATATTTATTACTAACATTGCTATTTCCGAACTCACAGCATCTAGAATTTTTTGAAATCCAAAAATATCCTGTTGAAAAACCTTTTCATTTATCGAGTCCTTAATAAAACCAGGTAGCTTTAGACCATCAACTATTGTTTGTGTAGAACCTTCTTTAGATACAGCAGAATTTCCCATTTGACGCTTAACAATACCATTTATTACAGCCGTCTTGATATTTGTATATAGAACTGTTTTTTGAAGAACGCTGGATAATATAGGATAAAATTTAATAGCAAAAACAACTGACATCACATATGATACCAATCTAAATACCGAATATAAAAACCCGTTTTTCAAACCAAAAACCATAAAAGCCGCTATAATAATGAATACAGCAATATCAGTCCAATTCATGCTAAGCCCTTTCTACATCATCCTGCAATATTTACAAAAGAAATAACTCCACCTGATATAACAATAGCCTCTCTATTTCCAACAAGGTATGCATCTTTTATCTCATTTCTAGATGAGTATTGACCAAGTTGCTTTCCACTTAATGTATACAGGTAAACACTTTTTTTCGTCTTTAAAGCAATTCTGTCACCATATAAATGTATACCAGCAACATTTTCAGGCTGGTCAAAACTATAGACTTCTTCACCTTCTGTATTTAGAACTAAAACCTGTTGCTTTGTTTTTCCTGAAGCATTATTAAACTTTCCAGCTACTATTATATATTTTCTGCTATTTGGAGCAACACAAAATAATGAATCAGCACTTTTTCTCCAAACTTCTTTACCCTGCTTGTCCAAAAACATAATAAGATTTTGTCCTGCAGCTATTTCAGTTTCACCATTAGAAAACAGTATGGGAATAATACTGTCAGTAACATTAATAGATGCATATGGCTTTTCTTCATATATATCGTTAAATTCTAATCTCGAACCTGCCTTAACCCCATTTGTAACAATTTTATTTATCAAGACACTTTGACCTTTATGGATGGTTTTTGCATCAATAACAATATCCTCAGCACAAAGCTTTGTATATTTATCTGCACCATTTATATCAATGACCTGAACAGAAGATTTATACTCTGTAGATTGCGTAACTACTGTGCAATATCCGTCATTGCTCACATTTACATTTATTATTTGATTATCTAGCTTCCTTGTCCATAGTAGTGTTTTATCTTTATATAAATAAACATCCCTTCCCGAAACATCAGCTACAGCCATGTATTTATCGGAGCATCTAATAATAGGTTTAGAAAGAGTAAATGCATTTTCTTGAAGTAATTTACCATTTTTATTATACCATTTTATACCATCTCTTGATAAGACTACTATATAACTTTTATATAGTTTGCAATCAACACTTCCGTCCTGCGATAATGATATTTCTGAGGCAACTATGCTTTTAGCCTTATTTTTTTCTATAAAGGTGATAGCATCCTTGATTTTAAACGAAGAAAAATCATAGCCTGCACTCTTAAGGTAAACAGTAAATGCCACAAGTGCAATTCCAAAAATGAGTAACAGTGACACTATTACTCCTATAAGGGAACTTGATTTTTCTACATTAGAAGCATTGGGCTTAGAATCTGAATCCATTATAATACACCTCATTTTTCATCTGTGTATTAAAATTTTAGCATATGCAAATAATTATGTCCATGCTACACATTTGAAAGCAATTTCAATCTATGCACTATCAAAGACTTTAAAGAATATAATTACATGAGTTATTTTAACTTATTTCCGAGCAGTCAATACAAGTTAGCCCCACATTATATTCTAAGCCTTAGTTAGCTTGTATCTTATAAACTGTAGCACAATTACAAACACTAAAAACAAACCTAAATATCCGAACACTGGATAAAGAGTTGAAATCAAGCTGGAGAAGCCCATAGCTGACATTGGTATTACAAGAGCACACATAACTGCTGCAACAATTCTGTAGTTTATTTTCATTTTTGTTGCGATTCGTTCAGACAAGCAGTACCCTGAAGTAATAGCAGATGTATACATAGCAAGAATAAGAATAACACTATAAACATTACCCAAAATTTTATTATTATTTTGAAGTATGCTTAATATAGGCATTTCAGAAGTAATAGAGTGTGGATAGAAAAAGTACAATGCAAGGTTTATAATCAGCAGAGTCAAGCAGAGCATACCTCCACCCAATACTCCACCCCAGGTTCCAACCCTTTTTGTCTTCAGGTACGGTAATACACTAGTTAACATTACAGTTGACAATATTGTGTTGTAGCTGACATAAAGAAGGGATGAAAAAAACCAATTATTAGTCACTCTAACAACTTTACTTGACAAACTAAACACCGATGTGTCTTTAGTTAATATAATATAAACTCCTACAAATATTATACCAACTACTAAAAAAGGCGAAAGAAATGAACTGACAGCCACTATCCCTTTTATATTTGCCATAATAGCTAACAAACATACAATAGCACTTATCACAGTGCAATATCTGTATTCTATCCCTGATAACTCCATTAGTATGTTTCCAAGTCCAGCTACCATAACACTCAGAACGCATGACATAAACAGCATTACTATAAATTCCATTATTCTTCCTAAGAAATACCCCATCATCGGAAATAAAAACTCATCATAAGATTTAATCCTCTCAGAATACACCCTATCTAGAACTGCATATCCAATAATAGAAAATAGAATTCCTGCCAATAACGCACCAAAAAAGCCTCCATTATAATACCTTGAAAAAAACTGAATTATTTCCTGTCCTGATGCAAAGCCTGCACCTATTACTGTTGCCATATAAAGAAAAGCAACCTTAAATATATTACTCCATTCTCCCTTTATCAAAAAAAGCAACTCCCAACATAGATTTTATTTAGTAAAGTCCAACAATTAGTTAGTTGTCCTTTAGTATAATTCTATGTGAGAGTTGCTTATCACATTACATATTATTTGCTCAACTTTCTTCTTTTCACTGCATCGTGCAAATATAGGCTTTACTGCTTTTCAGCACTTTTTAAAGCTTCCATTAGCTCCTTATAGGTTGTTCTAAGTCCATCCTTCTCATTTAACTTTGACTTTTGAACAACTTTATTTGTATAAACACCATCCATAACAGCATAATAGTAGTTACTATCCTTTGATATTAAATCTACTGTAACCACCTTTGAATCTTTCATGTAATACTTAATAGAGATTTCAGGTGTACCTGATGGTTTCGCACCAGCTTCATATTTTTGCATTGTAATACCAATCATACCCTGATACATATTTCTGAACAAGAAATTTCCATTTTCGTTCTTCATATTTGCATCAGTTCCATTTACCTTGAACTTGTCATCAGAAGCATCTTCTGCTGTAGTAATATCACATACTGTCTTTTTACCATCAATAAACAGTTCAACTTTGTTTACATCCTTTATATTCGGCAAATAAATAAAGGAGTATATAACATCATCTAGCTTGGTATCAAGAAATGTTAATGGGGTAATATCAATAGTGAATATGCTATTTGTTTCGGCATACTTTGCATATCTAATAGTTCCCTTTTCAACATAATTACCAAACAGTATATTTTTTGTTGTAGTACCATCTCCATATTTAAGCACAAATGAAGGTTTATCTAGTCCATACTTGTTAAGGTCAGCAGGGCTATTGTCAACAACATCAGTAATAGTTAGCTGGGTAACAGACTGCAACATTCTAAATACATCTGAAGTCTCTGCTACTTCTTTAATTGGCTCTATAATATTAACTTCTTTATCAGAGATAATATCAAATGCATATTGCATTTGTCCATTTCTTTCATATGAGAAAGTTTTTAGTGTTGCAGGATCAACAGGTAATATATCCTTCTTTACAAAATATCCATAAGTAGGCTCAAATTTACTAGTATAGTAAGTACCGACCAAATAAACCTTTGACTCTCCACTGATTTTACAGTATCTGCCATCCTCTGTCAGAGTAAACGAACCAACTTGTAGTTCTTTTGAACTTCCGTCTGTCATTCCAACCTTTATGGTTATTGGCTTGTCCAATCCATATTTTGCTAGGTCAGTAGCATTTTCATCTATAACCTTGTTAGCAATAATAGAAGACATATCTGTAACAGCAGCATCTGCATTTAAATTGTCTACTTCAAACTCATATGCAGGTTCTATTGTCCATTTATCGTCCTTCTTTTTTATTGTAAAAGAACCGCTTTCATTATTATAAGACAAAGCTGTAATCTGTTCTCTCTCAGTTTGCATAACATAGATTGTATCATCAACTGTGCTCTCATCTGCCAAATCTAAATCCGATGGTTGTCTGTTACTAATAAAAAAATACGCACCAACCAGCAATCCTAAGATTACAACAAGTATAATAGCATTCCTATATAACTTCATATTTTACAAGTGCCTCCTTCTAGACCAAACAACCAATCCAATTACCATAATAATAACTGGAACAGCACCAATTAATATGATGGAAATAATCTTTGCTTGGTTTTCAGTAGTAGACAAACTCTTTGTAGCAACCACTTTTGGTGAAATAGTAGTTTCTTCGGACTTGTCTGACATCCAGTTAACTATAGTTCTTGTAAAGTAAGTTTTACCGTTTGAGAAATATGATGCATATTGACTTGATAAAGCAGCATCTGTTAAAAATGTTCCATTACCAAAAACTAAAATCTTACTGCCGCCAGATATTTCAGAAGCAATAGCTAAATCAAAGGGACCTTTTTCGATAGCTGCCTGATCTGTAATTTTAACCGACTCAGCTCCATAACTAGTTGTAATCAAGGATGTAGTAGTAAGCCATTCCTTGGCTACTTGCAAAATACTCAAGCTTCTGGAATCAGGCATAAGCACCTGATATTCGCCATAAGCATTCATGCTGGCATTGATATCATTTTGGGATAGTGCTGCTATAAGTGAATACTCATCACCTGGCAAGCAGTTATTGCTATCTCTTACCTTATCATAATTTAAACCAATATTGAATGTAGCAAGAATTTCTTCAAAATTTACCAACCTATCAGCTGATTCAATAGGGTCAAACAAGAAAATCGCTCTGCCCCCAGCTTCAAGGTAACTTTTCAATACAATTTTTTCTGTATCGGATAAATCTGCTTTTGGTGAAGCAAATACTAGCAATTTGCAGTCCTCTGGGATTTTTTCTACAGTCATAAGTGTAAGTGCTTTAACCTCAAAATTATTGTTTTCTAATTCTGTTCTCATTTGTGTTAAATTTGACGCGAGAGAATATTCATTGTGACCATCAACAAAATAAGCAATTGGTGTAATATCTGCAGTTACAAATTTTACTGCACCTGTTATAAGTGGCTCAGCCTTGTATATTCTGCCATACATTGAATTTTCACCATAAAGTTCACTTGCCAAAAGCCTTTTAACCTTGTTGCCACTCTTTACAACAAAATCTCCCTTTGCTATGCCTTTTGTTTTATCCTTATCAAGGAAAGTAAGTGTTCCAGGGTCCTTATCAGGATCAACATAAGTAACAGTTATTCCGTGTTCCTTGTACTCATCTAAAAGATTGATTAATTGTTTGTATTGTGATCCCCCTGGTATTTGACCCTCATCAAACAAACCATAAATTGTTACTTCTTTTTTAACTGAATCTAATATTTTCTTGCTATCATCGCTAAGACTATATAAACTTTCAGAAGTCAAATCCAATTTAAAATCACCTAAGCCGACAAGCAGGTTAATTGCTACAGCAATAGCCAAAACGATAACTACTAGTATTATTGAATTTGAACCATACTTAAGAGATTTCTTGTTCATTTTAAATTTCCCCACTTTTTATCACCCCTTGCTCCATCTTCTTTTTTCTATTACTCTAATTGCTAAGAATACAAATACTGCTGAAAAACTTAAATAGTATACAATTGCCTTAAGTGAAAGTATTCCTGCAAATAAATCTTCTGTTCTTGAATATAATGAGAACCAGTTGAGAATATATGCCCATATTCCACCAAGATTTGGAGCTATTCCTTGTAACAACCACATAATCAAAAGACCTACTACACTAATTATTGCAGCAACAATCTGACTTTCAGTTAGAGATGATGTAAATAAACCAAAAGCTATAAAAGAAGCTCCAAGAAGTATATAGCCCACGTATCCACCAATTATTTCAGAAATATCAGGGTTTCCAAATATCTTAAGTAATATAGGATAAATAAATGTAATTACAGTCATAATCATAAAAACAGAAAAAGCAGCTAAGTATTTTCCAACAACTATTTTCGTTAAACTAGTTGGTGATGTGCTTAATAGAACTTCTGTACCGCTTTTTCTTTCGTCAGCAAGTATTTTCATTGTTAATATAGGAATTATCAATATTAAAAACAGTGACATATAGGATAGATTTAAGTAGTTATATTCTGCAGTTGGCGAAGCTAAATTAATGTAAAATACCATTGATGACAATAATACAAACAAGCCAATTAGCACATACGCTATCGGTGAAGTAAAATAAGATCTAAATTCCTTTTTAAATACAGCTAGCATAATTATATAACCTCCTTTTCCTGCATGGTTAATTGTAAGAATATCTCTTCAAGTGAAAGGTCTAAAGATTTCAATTCAATTATAGGATATCCAGACTTTGCCATAGCAAAGAATAGAGGTCGTCTAATATCCGTCTCTTTATCAGATTCAATAATATATTCAACTACATCAGAACCTTTTTCAATATGAGGCTCTACATATTTGATTCCATAAATTTCTTGAATACTGCTCACAATTGAGCTCTTTGGTCCAGCAAT
The DNA here is from genome assembly GCA_023398105.1 of Bacillota bacterium. Lineage (GTDB taxonomy): Bacteria > Bacillota > Clostridia > Acetivibrionales > DSM-1351 > Ruminiclostridium. Next base: position 18,437 of record JAEWST010000114.1, read on the forward strand.
TGTTGCTGATATTTTACTAACTGTTCCCATGCCTTTTGAAAGGTTTTCAGGAGTATCAATTGCCGCAATCTTACCTTTATTAATAATTACAACTCTTTCACAAACAGCACTTACCTCAGGCAAAATATGAGAACTGAGTATGATAGTATGTTGCTTTCCAAGTGCCTTAATTAATTTACGAATTTCAATTATTTGCATAGGGTCTAATCCAACAGTAGGTTCATCAAGAATTAAAACCTCGGGAGCACCTAAAAGAGACTGAGCAAGTCCAACTCTTTGTTTGTAACCTTTTGACAGATTCTTTATTAACCTTCCACGTACATCGCCTAATTTAACAAGCTCCATAACGTCTGAAATTTGACTATTCTTTTGTTTCTTGCTAACAAGTTTCAAATCAGCCACAAAGTTCAGATACTCATTAATAGTCATATCCATATATAATGGCGGTAATTCCGGCAAGTATCCAATCCTCTGTTTAACTTCTGCTGGACTTTCCATAATATCATACCCACACACTTTTACCGTACCCTCGGTAGAAGGAATGAAGCCAGTAATGATATTCATAGTAGTTGATTTTCCCGCACCATTTGGACCAAGGAAACCAAGTACTTCACCTTTTTCAACTGTAAAACTTATATCGTCTACAGCCTTTATCTGACCGTAACTTTTGGTCAAATTCTGAATCTCGATCATTATTTTCCCCCCTAAATTGTTCCGTGCATTTTTTCAAATAACATTTCTTCTACTGATACACAATACATATTATCCATCATTATTTTTAATAAACTATGAACGGAATGTAAAATTTTTTTACTAAAGAAAATGTTTATTTTCAAATGAAAAATGGCTAATTTAACATTCAAGTTATAGTTTAGCCATTTATTGATTATATATTCTTTTTATAATGTTTTCAAGCAAAACCCAATATTGTTTAATCAGCTTCTTTTAAGCTTCCTGTTAGTTCTAATCATACTTGATAAAATAGGAACTATAAGCGAAAAACCTATAATTATAAACCACTCACTCATACCTAACGCCACAGTATCAAATATTCCTTGTAAAACTGGAACATACACAACCGCCAGCACCATGACAGTTGAACACAAAACTGCTAGCACTAATGGTATGTTATTAAATATAGATATTTCAAATATATTTCTTGTTTCTGATTTGCACTCAAATACATGTATCAGCTGAGTTATAACCAATGTCATAAATGCACTTGTACGTGCCAATTCTACATTATTTAAAAAGTACAAAATACTCACAAACACCCCTAATGTGCTTAGCCCAATAAAGATTCCTCTTGTAACTATCAGTTTCATCAAGCCATGTGAAAAAATATTATCATTAGCCCCTCTAGGTCGTCTCAGCATAATATCTTTTTCTGGAGGATCTAATCCCAGAGCAATTGCAGGCAATCCATCTGTAGCAAGATTGACCCAAAGGATCTGGATGGGCAAAAGAGGTATTGGGAGCATCAATAGTATACCTAAAAACATTGTTAGTACTTCCCCAAGATTACAAGCAAGCATATATCTAATAAACTTTCGTATGTTATTGTATATTACACGCCCTTCTTCAACAGCTGCTACTAGAGTTGCAAAATTATCATCTAGTAGCACCATTGATGAGGCTTCCTTTGTGACATCAGTACCTGTTATACCCATTGACACTCCTATATCGGCCTCTTTTACTGCTGGTGCGTCATTTACGCCATCACCCGTCATTGCTACAATATGCCCTAATGTCTTAAGCACTCTAACAATCATAAGCTTGTGTTTTGGTGATACTCTTGCATAAACCGAAACAGTTTCAGCCACCTTTGCCAACTGCTCTTCACTCATCTTATCCAGCTCTGCTCCTGTCAAAACTCTATCTCCATCACAGTAAATATTTAATTCCTTTGCAATGGCAGCAGCTGTCAGCTTGTGGTCTCCAGTTATCATTATTGGCTTAATACCAGCCACCTTGCATTTTTGTACTGCTACTACAGCTTCTCTTCTCGGCGGATCAATCATACCCATTAGTCCAACGAAAACAAGATCTTTTTCTATATTTTTACCTTCTGTTCTATGTGTTCCTGTCTCTAGCTTTTTATATGCCAAACCCATTACTCTGAGTGCATTATTTGCCAGCATGTCATTTATTTTTGTAATATCTCTCTTTGTCATATCGTCCAGCTTGGTAATTCCTCTTGATGACATTACTCTATTACATTTATCAATAATAATATCAGGTGCACCCTTTGTAAATACAAAAAGCTCACCAAGAGAATTTTTACAAACTACGGACATACACTTTCTGTCAGCATCAAAGGGCAGCTCATCTATTCTATGATAAATGTTATTCAAGGTGCTACGAGTTATTCCTGCCTTCATAGCTGCTATTGTTAATGCTGCTTCCGTTGGATCTCCTGTTATTTTTAAATTTGCTTGTTTTGAAAACAAGGATTTTAGTTTGCCAATTGCCATGTTATTACTTTGTTCAGTAGAACAAACTGAATTATTACACAAAGCCCCTATTTCAAGAGCCAGTTTGATACTTTCTATCCTGAATGGGTCAGTTGGCTTCTTGTCAACCAAAAAGCTACCTTCAGCACTATATCCGCTTCCAGTTACATCCAGCTTGTAACCAGCTGCATATATTTTTCGAACTGTCATCTTATTTTCTGTTAAAGTTCCTGTCTTGTCAGAACATATTATGCTTGCACAGCCTAGTGTTTCAACAGCGGGTAGCTTTCGAATCAATGCATTTCTCTTTAACATTCTCTGCACACCTAATGCAAGGGAAATGGTGACAATGGCAGGTAACCCTTCTGGAATAGCTGCTACTGCTAAACTAATCCCCGCTAAGAGCATAGTTAAAAGTTGTTCACCCCTCAAAACTCCTGTTATAGACACAATTGTACAAATAGCTAAGCATCCAATTGCAATAATTTTTCCAAGATGGGATAGTTTTCTTTGAAGAGGTGTTTCATCATCTTCTATGTTTTGAATCATATCAGCGATATTTCCCATCTCAGTCTTCATACCTGTTGCATAAACTACAGCCTTAGCTCTTCCACCTGTTACAACTGTGCCCATGTATACAGAGGATTTCTTGTCATAGGAATTAATCAGAGAATCTTTAATTTTTAATGCATGTTTATCTACGGGAACAGATTCTCCCGTAAGAAGTGATTCATCTACGCTTAGGCTATTACATTCAAGAATTGCACTATCTGCAGCAATCCTGTCTCCAGTTTCAATTACAAGGACATCTCCTGGAACAATTTCCTCTGCGGGAATACTAACCTGCTGTTCATTTCTGATAACCTTTGCAGATGGTGCTGCCAGAGATTTTAATGCCTCCATTGTTCTCTCAGTTTTAAACTCCTGAACAAATCCCAATACAGCATTTACTATTACTATTGCTATTATTGTGATTGCCTCTGTCATATCACCCATAAATCCTGATATAATAGTTGCAAATATAAGAATTATAATCATTACATCTGTGAATTGTTGAAACAGAATTTTCAGCGGAGATATTTTCTTTCTTTCAGATATAATATTAAAGCCATGCTTCTGAAGCTTTTTCTTTGCCTCATTATCTGTAAGACCAACAGTAAGTATGTTTTTAGAATTTGCAAAGTTTAATCTAGATTCGGCTATGCTCATCTTGTCACCTATAAAAATCCCTTCTTAGTAAGCCTAAAAAAGATTCTTACCTTTCGTGTATTCTAAAAATATTTCTATTCACAAAAACACCGAAATAGTACAAGATTATTATGTAATTTTTCCTGCTACTTTTTATTCTGCTCAACGGAAATTTAGATTACTCAAACTTCGCAGTTGAAGATACTGCTTAAAGCCTAATAATATGAGGTGTGGTAGCATTATCAATGAAATGGGTTAGAAATAATTGCATGAATTAGTTTGGTAAATAAAGGTGGAAAGGCAACAAAGCATTGATAACTTTAGCATGGATAGTTTTTCATTGGAAAAGTTAGGTTTTTCTATTCCTCATATACACGTCTTACTGTATTATGGCACAGCACTGCCTCAATCAGTTCTACAGTAGGAATTTCATTGGGTATTTGAATTAGATACCTCAAAATCATTTCCCCGTCTCGCTCACTGCTTACGAATTCAGTGTGAGTTACTGTTACTCCAAATTCTTCAATAATGTTGGAGAGTTCTCGCACTTCACCTCTTTTTATCAGGGTATGAATACACAGTCTTATATTTTTTTTAGAAGTCCTTCTCCTTTGAACCTTTCTGATTACTACTAAAGTTAGAAAAATTATAATAGTTGCAATAAAGGCTCCCGAGTAAAAGCCAATACCTACTGCTATTCCTACACAAGAAACAGCCCAAAGGCTGGCTGCCGTTGTCAGACCTTTTACATTTATACCTTCTTTAATAATAGTTCCTGCACCTAGAAAACCTATCCCACTGATAACCTGAGCTCCAAGCCTTGCAGGATCTGCGTTAACATTAGGCGAAAACTTATGGAATATAAATTCTGATGTAATCATAACCAATGCAGAACCTACACATACAAGTATATGTGTTCGAAAGCCTGCTGGCCTATGTAGGTGTTCTCTCTCAAATCCGATAATCCCCCCAAGAAGACAAGCTTCAAGAAGCCTTATAATAATTGATATATAGAATTCGGCTTGACCGCCAAACGCATTAATTAGCCACATTTTAAACCTCCGCACCCATTTATAGGCATACTATAAGATGAAATTGTTCTGCAATAATCTCACCGCCTAAAAACCTAAGCGGTACCCGCCACATATAGAAGTGGGGGACATTTTCTTGCCTAAAACCCAAGGCGATACCCTCAACTTATTGAAGTGAAGTACATTTTCTTGCCTCGTTATATTATTATATCAACATTAACCATGAAGTGCTACAAATATGACAAAGAGCTGTATAGTTTGCTTAACTACATAGCTCTTTATTCAAAGAATATATAAATTGATAAACTAACTTTCCTAACTTAAAAACAGACACGATGTCGGTTTTAGCACACAATGAACCATGGATGCTGAATGTGGAAAGGTATTATCTGAACATTCTATTTATAGCACCTGTAACCTTAATTTTTGAACCCTGCAGTAATTCAACAACTTTAAATCTTATTTTTATTGGTATGTCATCATCTTTGTCTACAGAAGTGATAAGCCTAAACTCCTCAGCAGAAAGTGAACTTTTCAAATCATTCTTTACTGAGTCAGGTATTACACCATGAGTTGCATCGCAAAAACACAGAGGCGGAAAAAGTACGCACCACCAATTAGCTCCAGCCCCTTCACCTATAACAACTCTAAGAGCTTCATACTTTCCTGCAGGTAACGATATATCTCCATATATCTTTGTAGGAAAATCATAATTTCCTATTGTAGCCTTTACACTATGCGTACAATCATTCCTCAAAATAACTTCTCGTGATACTTTTTCTATGTTATCTAAATTGTTACTAATAATAGTCTTGGTTTCATTAATATCCTTTGAATCCGCCAATTTCCCCTTCATATAGTCAATTATAGCATCTCTAACTTTTAGTTTTAAAGCTTGATCCACCTCTGAATCACTATTTGCAATTACATGAAGTCTTACAAGATTTTGTGAAAGACCCGCATTCACATCCTCTGCATAAATACTTGAAACAATCCACGCAACAAGTACCGCTAAAATCAATGCTATTACGGTTAATTTTACTATATTCTCTGCTTTCTTACTTAATGTATTTGACTTTAAATATAATACTCCCTTACTCATAAAATTCCCCTCCAGTTTCCCCACTAATAAAAATATTAACAAAAAAGGATTCATAAATAATTATTGTCAAATGTTTAAGTAATTATACAAGTTATGAATTAATTCTGAAAATTTACATAATTTATTCAACTTTTGCTCTAAGCATTTTTGCCGTAAAACTTACACGATGTCGGTTTTAGCACACTATGAACCATGGATGGTGAATGTGGAAATTTGTTAGTCAGGAATTTTCTAGTGTACACCTTCAAGCTCAGAATTGCTAATGCTTTTATAACAATCTTGAACATATAAATTCGTATACTAAAAATGAGACGAGCAGCCATTTAGCCGCTCATCTCATTTATATCAAAACTATTAAATTTTTTCTTATAACGAGGCAATAAAATGTCCCCCACTTCTATAAGTGGCGGGTATCACTTTGGTTATCAGGCGGTGAGAATATCTCCCGCCTCGATGAAACGCCGCTGATTGTAATAGCTTGAAAATATAGTTAGTACAAACATGGTGGATTTTCAAGCTCCAAAAACCACAAGTGGTTTTTGACGGTGTATAAATATCGAAAAATTTCATTTTGAATCTAGGCGTTATAAATAGGTTTGCACCTTTTACCTATTTAATGGTATTACATTTCAGCACACATAGCTACACATTCTGTTTTTTATCATAAGCAGCTCTGATGAAATCCCTAAACAAAGGATGTGGCTTGTTCGGTCTTGATTTAAACTCAGGATGGAACTGAACACCAATAAACCAAGGATGATCGTTTATTTCGATAGTTTCAACAAGCTTTCCGCTTGGAGAAAGACCTGATAAAATCATACCACTCTTTGAAAGAATATCTCTATACTCGTTGTTAAACTCATACCTATGTCTGTGTCTTTCATATATTAGTTCATCACTGTAAATATCATGTATTTTTGTATTTTCATTGAGCTTGCAAGGATAAACTCCCAATCTCATTGTACCGCCCATCTCATCAATGTCACGCTGATCTGGCATTAAATCAATTACTGGATATGGAGTTTCGCCAAACTCAGAGCTGTTTGCATCATGAAGCCCTGCAACATTTCTTGCAAATTCAACAACTGCCATTTGCATACCAAGACATATTCCGAAGAATGGAATTTTATTTTCTCTAGCATAGGTAATTGCAGAAATCTTTCCTTCAATTCCTCTATCCCCAAAGCCACCCGGTACAATTATTCCATCTACATCCTTTAAATACTCACTAATATCTGCATTTTCAACTTCCTCAGAATTTACCCATTTGATATCAACCTCAACATCATTTCCTATTCCACCATGGCGTAATGATTCGGCAACACTCAAATATGCGTCATGCAACTCAACATATTTACCAACTAAAGCAATGGTTACAGAACTCTTTGGATTTTTTTGTTTTCTGACCATTTCTTCCCACTCAGTTAAATCAGGTTCTTTACACTCAATGCCTAATCTCTTACAAACTATTTTTGCAAGGCCTTCTTTTTCAAGCATTAACGGAACTTCATATAGCACTTCTGCATCAAGATTCTGAACAACTGCACCCTCAGGCACATTACAGAATAGACTAATCTTGTCCTTCATGTCCTGTGATAAAAATTTCTCAGTTCGACAAACTATAACATCAGGTTGGATTCCTATACTTCTAAGCTCCTTAACGCTGTGCTGAGTTGGCTTTGTTTTCAGTTCTTCTGACTTTCCGAGATACGGAACAAGTGTTACATGTATATACATAACATTTTCTCTTCCAACATCTGTAGCTACTTGCCTTATAGCTTCAAGAAACGGAAGACTTTCTATATCGCCAACAGTTCCTCCTATTTCCGTTATAACAACATCAGTTCTTTCAGACTTTCCTACTCTATATACTCTGTCTTTAATTTCATTAGTAATGTGTGGGATTACCTGAACAGTTCCTCCGAGGAAATCGCCTTTTCTCTCTTTATTAATGATAGACCAATAGACTTTACCTGTTGTAATATTACTATTCTTACTAAGATTCTCATCAATAAACCTTTCATAATGTCCCAAATCTAGATCTGTTTCTGCTCCATCCTCTGTTACATAAACCTCTCCATGCTGGTAAGGACTCATAGTGCCTGGGTCTACATTTATATAGGGATCAAATTTTTGAATAGTTGCATGTACTCCTCTTGCTTTTAAAAGCCTTCCCAATGATGCTGCTGTAATTCCTTTTCCTAATCCGGAAACCACACCACCAGTTACGAAGATATACTTTACTGACATTGTTATGCTCCTCTCGACATTTTCCTTCTTGAATACAATATATAGAAATGTATTATTAAAAATTTTTATTATATGATAACTTTCTGTTTAACTCATACTTTTAATATTTTATATTTTGATATGACAAAGGTCAATATATTTATTGTGAAATAGGAAAGTTTATTGTACTTTTTTGCATCTATTCTCACTAATTATCCTGATTATAAAGAATATAAATATGGCACTTAAAATTCCAAGGATGTCCTTATAAATATCATTAACCCCTTCACTTAGTAAACCCGAATTTCTTCCAGTGAATTTCATTTGATTAATTTCGTCAACAAATGCTATATAAATACATACAAAGAAACTAATTATAACCGATACCAGCTTATTTACTCTAAACTGCCATAACGCAACAAATATCAAAGCTGTAAGTAAAAAATACATAGCTACATGAGCAAATTTGCGTACACTCAAATTATACTCCTTCAAGATTCTCTCTGAGTTACTGGCTCCAAACTCTATAGTGCCAACTTTTTCACCTAATAAAACAACAGCTTTGGTAACCCTTTGACTAATTTGTTCAGATTCTGTAGCAGTTTGTGCTGACATAAAAAAAATAACACCTAACCAAGTTACTGCAAAAATAATTAATGCTATGATTAGTATTTTACTTTTCATAAAAATAAGCCCACCTTTTAATTTATGTTAATTATTTCGGCTATTTTCTATGTTCTAATTAGCAAATAAAAAAGGCTGTGTAATAATAACATGCCTTTTTTATAAGAATTTTAACTTCCGCAGATGAAAATTTTAAGTGTGGGAGACAGCATTCTTAATATGCATTTTTCTTAATAAGCGTTTCCATTACCGTCATAAACATTATTTTTATATCCATCCACATACTCCAATTACGGATATAAAAATTATCACAATTAATTCTTTCTTCTATAGAAGTATCACCTCGAAGTCCATTAACCTGTGCCCAGCCTGTAATTCCAGTCTTTATATAGTGTCTGAGCATATAATTTGGAACTTCTTCCTTGAACTTTTCTACCCAATAAGGTCTCTCAGGTCTTGGTCCTATTATGCTCATATCGCCCTTTAATACATTAAAAAACTGTGGCAATTCATCCAAGCTTGTCTTCCTAATAAATGCACCAAAGCTAGTAACTCTGGAATCATTTGGTGTTGTCCATTTTGTCTTCTCTTCCTCTTCCTTCTGAACACACATTGAACGAAATTTCATCATCATAAATGGCTTATTTCCAGCTCCAACTCGTTCCTGCTTAAAAAGCATGGGTCCTGGTGATGTGAGCTTTACCCCTAATGCAACTAATATATACACAGGCGATAATAGTATTATTGCCAGAAGTGAAACTACAATATCAAAAGTTCTTTTTAAAACTCTATTTTCTATAGAATCAAGTGGCACATCCCTTAAATTTATAATAGGAATACCAAGCACATTCTCAACTCGCATATTTACTTTCAACAATTCATAATAAGCAGGCAATATACTTACTCTTAGCCCTTCTCTGTCACACATTGAAATTACATCTTTTAAACTTCCATACTCTTCTGCAGAAAGAGCAACAATAACTTCTCTAACCTTATGTTGTTTCACTATTATTCCTATATCTTCTATGTTTCCAATAACTTTGCTATTGGCAGCTAAAGCTATTTGTGCCTCATTCAAGGCTAAAAATCCTATAATATTAATATCTATATGTTTTTGCTCCTTAATTCTTTCGTAATATAATTTACCAACCTTACCGCATCCAACTATCAATATATTTCTTTTATGTACAGTGTTTTTACAATAAAAGTAAATTAATGCTCTCAGTACTGTCCTCTCCAACAAAATCAAAATCACTTCTGTACACCCAAATATCCCCAAAAACAATCTACTTAAGGACTTATCACCTGTTAGGAACAAAATTGCAGACATGCATATTATACTTGCAAATATAGACATTGTAGTTCTGCTAATTAGGATACTATTTTTGTCTTCTAGCATTCTCTCATATGACTTAAATGCTGTCATAAATATTGGTATTATAATTGCAGCCATTAATACTATCCAGGTGTATCTACTAAACTGGGATAAGTATCCATATGTATTCCCAAAAAATATATTTCTAATGTAATATGCTATAAAAAAAGAACTAATTGTTATCAAACCATCCATTAATAAAATAGATTTACTGAAAAACCTAAACCTATTGCTATTCAAACCTTAGCACCCACTTTGCAAAATATTATGTATTTTTTATTATACTTACAAAGTATACAATTATATTACAATAAATACAATTGCCAATTATGTTAATTTCTAAATGTATTTTAAAATACTCAATTGAAAAGTTAAATAATTGCACAAAACAAGTTGGTTTACTTAGCAATAAACCATTGGTAATTCTCCCACACCGATAGACTTTATGTGTGAAAGTTGATTAAATTAGTTTTTAGACACTGAATTTTTCAACTTCTTTCTGAATAAATCTAATACTAAAATCAATTCATTTTTATATTTTATAAGTACAAATGCCATCACTAATAAAATTGGTATTACTTGATAATATAAACCAAATAAGTAAAACCAAATAAATGTGAATATCAATACCATTATTGTTGGGATTATTTCAATTAAATTATATTTAACTATCATAATTTTTCGTATTGTTACAGCTCTAACCAGCAAAAATACTATTGACGAAACCACATTTGCCATACATACTCCTAATATTCCAAGTTTAGGAATAAGTGCTAACCCAAAAATAACATTAGCACATGCAGAAACCAGCGTAGTTGTAAAGGCATATACTGTTTTCATGGAGGCTGTGTAAATACTGCCAATCATTGCAGCAAAGGAGCTAAATAGTGAGCTTACATACAGTATTGGAATGTAAAATGTAGCTGTACTGTAGGTTGATGAAATAGTTAAAATATTATATATTTTGGTTACTGGTAAAAGCAATGCAACAAGTAGTATTTGCGAAATAGAGAACAGTCTGAACCATTTTGAAAAAAATTCACTACACTCAGGAGACTTATACTCCATTATAAGATTTTCCACAAAGGCAAGAAGAAATATTGAATTTATTGTTATTATTAAATTTGGAAATTTACTAGCAAAAGCAAATACACCGTTGTCGCCTGTGCCCCAAAAATATACCAGCACATATTTACAAAATGCACTATTAGCCCACCAGCATATTTGGTTCGGAATCAGAGGAATACCGTATTTAAGCTGACTTTTTAGTTCTAACTTGTTTATAAGTTTAAAGCTTATGTATTTCCACATATTTGATTTATAAACAAGATAAATTGTAATTGCTAATGAGGCTACACTGGCAGAAATCAATAGTGATTCTGCCTGCATTTTAAAGCTTACTATTAATATTATATTTAAAGCTGCTTGAATTATAGTTGTCATTACTCCTGCTACGGCATATTCCTTATTTTTTTTAACCCCTCTTGCCACCTGCTGCGAAAATATACCAACATATGTAAATATAAAATATAAATATAGTAAACCCGAATTACTATATTTACTTATTGTTGTTATAGGGATAAATAAGACTGAAAATACAGTCATTCCAGAAATGAAAATTGCCAACGCATTAGTAATACTGCTTTTTATTTTTTGTTCCGTCTCTTCACCACATATGAATCTAAAGACGCTCTCTGTTGATTGCAGCGTGAAAACAGGAGCAATTAAGGGCAAAGTACTGATTATTAAATCTACTGTTCCAAAGGAATCAGGGTTTAAATAAGCTGCATATATGGGTAACAAAAAAAAAGTTAAAAGCTTAGACGCAAAATTGCCAATAAAATATATGGCAGTTGTTTTTACCATTCTATTTGCACTACTCATAGCTTATCCCCCCTTCTAAATATCATTTTAGCGGTACTTCTACACTGACCAGCTAGCTTGTACATTTTTTTAGATTGCTCATATGGCTTGCAATACTTTTTTGCGAGCACTTTTAATGAAGTTCTGTCACTTTTTAAATCAGTTAGTAGCCGTTCATAAAAAATCGGCTTTTGGGAATTCTTTGGAATCTGTATAGTCCAATAATCACTAAGCTGGTTTTGTATTAGATCTATTCTTTTGTTGTTATGCAAACTCTTTAATAGTAGTTCACCCTTTTGGGTTAATGACAATACCATTGAAACGCCCTTCTTGTCATTTTTATACTTTTGACCCCAGTAATCACCTAGTCTGATATCCGAACAGCTAGATGTCCTAAAATTACACTCATAGCAACAATCTGCTAGACAATTACCAGTTTTGAAAAACCTAAAAAATAAATCCTTTGTTTCTTGGTTGGTATAAACTTTATCTTGGTTAGTTATTTTTATATGACGTTCTTGCCAGCCCTTTGGTTTATATCTGAATTCAACATCAGGAGTGTCTCCTACATTGTATCGCAAACTTACCTCATTAAGATATTTCTTCCATACAATGTCAGAAGGTACTCCATGACAAATAAGGTCAACGAGAATATAATTATCCCTTGTTCCTTTACTTCTTAATAACTTATCAATTCCAGCAATTTGACAGGGTGTGCCAAAAATTATTGCTTTTTTTGAATTTAATATTCGTTTTATGCTGTCGCCAAAATGGCTCTGTATATACTTAGAGCCTTGAAAAGCATTAAGCCGAGCCATATTGCCTGCCATAATACACGTATGCTTTGCCATTTTATTTTCCTTATCATAAACACAGCCTATAACGTCATATCCATTTTCACAGTAATACTTTGACAGTTCATGGGCTATACCCCCTGACGAGGAGCTGTCTAATGTTTCATTGAATTTTGATCGTCCCATAAATAATTTATCCTGTTCCTTGCCAATAGGTGCTACTGTCTTTCCGTTAAAAGGGCATACAGCTATGCACTTCCTGCACTTAATGCAATTATCCATATTGACAATTGCCTGCAAAAAGCCCTTTTCGTTAACCTCTATAGAAATTGCCTTCTGTGGACAAGCAGCCTTGCAAACTCCACACCCACAACATGTGTTGGTAATCTTAACTTCAGAAAGGGGCTCTGAATTTATACTATCTTTTATAGAGTTCCGCAGAAAATCTATTGATTGCTCACGTTTTTCCTCAAGTAATTTATTAACAGCTTTATAATTAATATTCCTTGCATTTTGTATAGATGCCATATCATTTCCATAATACAGTTGGCTTTCTAGCTCCAGCAGACTTAGTATATTGTATATTCTAGAATTCTGAGAAGTTTTTTTCTTATCCGAGAATCTCTTATAAGCTACAAATGCCTTTTCATTAATAATGGAAAAAACTGTTCCGTGAAAAGAGTCCGTACAAATAAAACTGGCATTTTTAAATAGTTCTAAAAACTCCTTTGGATCCACTCCCTTTATAACTTTAGACCTTCTTTTATAGTCTTTAGCATGGACTGGTATTACTACTATTTCTAATTTTAGCATTTTAGCAATTCTTGCCACGCTTTTCCATGGCTTCTTGGCATATCCTAAAAAATAGCATAGCAAATAGGGCTTACTAATTAGTTTCGAGTCAGACTTTGAAGCTCTAAGCCTTTTCCAGTCTTGCTTACTTAACAGTAGCGTTGGATCTAGCATTACTTTTGCATCTTGCCCCGTTAAACTATGAATTATTTTTCTTCCTTCATCTTCTCTTACAGATATGTAATTAAAACTCTCCAACTGCTTTTTCATGCACTCCTTTATATCATTATCATTAATTGATGACACGCCCATACTGGGAGCATATGCAATCTTTTTCCAATCATTATTTACAAAATCTAGAAAATACTTAGAATTGTAAGCTGTAGGAGTCCATATCTGGTCACTTCCACATATAAATGTGTCAAATTGACTATTTAAAGCATGGAGCTGAGATGCTGTGTCACAGCAATGAGTAAAATTAATATTCTCTTCACGGAAAGCATCAAATAATTTGCTCCTTTCAATATCAATATCACTATTAAGTTTCAGCATTCTTTTAACTGTATTAACAACCTTATCTAGAAAAAACACGGGGTTTTTAAGCATATCCTTAACAGTCCAAATATGCTTATCGTCAGGTGTATAATTAATAACACTTGGGTCATATCCCATTCCCTTTAAAATTTCGCTCAGTGCATACACTTGTAATACAGTGCCAAAATTATTGTAATGAAACCAAGTCATTAATGCGATTTTATTTAAACTCATTTTCATTCCTTTCATTTATTTTTTCAAATAAGCTTTTAGCTTATTTACTCGTTCTTCTCCTATCAGCATTTTTAACCTACTTGTGCAAAAATGCTTTAATTTTTCTCCCCTTGTCAACCAGGATGCATCAAAATGATGAATACAATAGGTATTCTGAGTAATTGTAGTTACTCCCGTCTCAAAATTTTTAGGCGAAAAAAACTCATTAGGGTAAAAGACTGTGCCATCAGAGGTTATTTGCATTGAATTATTCAGCTCAATATTATATGTCTCTTTTGATATTGCTGTAATAGTGGTAACATTTGTAGTTAAATCAAAACTGCCGTCTGCTTTTATAAAATGTCTGTTTTCATAGGATTTTAACAGCATATTTATCCAGCTATTATTATTATCAGCACCCATCACAGCCGTTTGTATAGACTCTTTATTCTCAAATCCCGAAAATGCATTATGTTCTAATAGAGTATCTAAATTTTTCAGCAGCTCCACATCAGTATCCATGTATATTCCACCCTGCTCCTTCAGCACATAAAGCCGTACATAGTCCGATACAAAAGCCCATTTTTTAGCCTGATAAGCTTCATATACATACGGATTACATGTATAATCAAAATTATTCTCGTTCCATTCAACAATTTTATAATGAGGGCAATACTTTTTCCAGCTTTCTATGCACTTTTTTACAGCAAAGGGTATTGGATTCTCTCCAAACCAGCAATAATGAATTACTTTAGGTATATTTGACATACAAACCTCCACACCTATTTTTGTTACAGAATTTAGCTCAAAAATGTCTTATACGGTAAAACAGTATACCAGCCAAGTTTTACTGTTCCATAAAAGAATATAAAAATAAACATTGAATACACTACAGTTTTAATAACAATCCTTTTAATTGCATTATCCTCACAATATAATATTTCTGGAATAAATAGTATTTGAGCTGTTTCAAAGCATAATATTATTCTTTCAGCTATTAAAATTGAGCCAGAAAAAATAGTAAAAACCGAGGCTACCAATTGTATGTTCATATATATTCTATAGTTTGAATTCTCTGAGTTTTTACTAAAACACAAGTAACCAATAACTGTAATAACTGTATTTATCAATATATGGACATATGGCGTATCTGGAACATCATATTCACTACCGAAATAAGTCACGTACCTTGTCTGAGACATTATGAATTTGAATATACTTCCCACAAATGGTGCACTAATAATTGAAGCAACAATAACAATAACACCCGTCTTAGGAGTTATATTTATATTACAAATAAAGTATAAAGGTATAAAAATCAGTGCTATCGTATGAAAACTGGCAGCTAGTAAAATTGCCAATATATATATTAACAATTTTCTTTCTTTAATATATTTAATTGAATATAGAAAAATTGCTACTGAAATACCTTGTCTTATGCCATTTAGTGCGAAAAAATATAATGTTGTAGTCATTAGAAGGAAAATACTTTGACATGCATTTTTGCTACTATTAAATATAGCCTTGAACGTAAAAAAGCAAAAGACAAACGCAGTACCAGCAAACATCCACTGACATTCATCAGTAACCATAGCTATTATCTTTATTAAAAATGTAAATCCCAATTCCCATCTAGGCTGTACACTATCAGCTATAATTAAATTGAAGCCGTATTCATATACTTTTTCAAAATCAGTACCAACATCCCATCTTATAGCTGCAACAATGAACAACGGTAAAAAGGATAGAAGCATAAAAAAAGTATTGTAAATATTTTTCTCATATTGCACGCTAAAAGACATTTCGGAAATGTCAAAATATTCATTTCTAATAATAAAGTGTGCAAATACAATAGACAGCATTGTTGCAATTATGTATACCAGCATTTTCTATCCCCTTAATTCCTACTACATCCTTCCGTTGCAAAGTATTCTCCACACAAATCTAAGGAACGTCATTCCACCATATGAACAAATCACTGCAAGTTTATTTTTATTTCTGCTTTTAATATCCAATAAGACAGCTTTTCTATAATTTTTTATATTTCTAATAATTCTCTTTTTTTCCTCTGCAAATAAACTTTTCTCTTTAGGTGTCTGTAAAAAGACTTGAAAATTTGCACTTATAAATTTTGATATAGCTGATTTCTTAATATCAGGGTACTTATTAGATATGAAATTCAGCATTTCCTCCGCTATATCAATTAATTCCATTCTCTTTATTGAAAATTGAGAAGTAGTAATGCTGTTCTCCCTTATCATATAATTGTACTTTTGCAAACTACCATAAACAATTTTATTACATTTATCAAACACTAAATAAGTAGTTGCTAGGTCTTCATAATACTTGCCTTTAGGATATCTTATGGTTTTAAACAATTCTGCTTTGTATAATTTGGCACATGCAGATACATCAAATAATTTTTGGTACAGCATTTGCTCAATAGCTTCTTGCTCCGTGTATACATGCTGAATATCACTAGTAATATTTTCTCCCTTATATTGCTCTTCACAGGTTTTATTTATATTACATATAGATATATCAGCCGAATATTTTTGAATAAGCTTGTATAAATACTCCACATAATCTGCTTCTACAAAATCATCACTGTCTATAAATGTAATATAATCACCTGTAACTATATCTATAGCAAAATTTCTGGCGTCAGAAAGCCCACCATTTTCCTTATGAAGGACTTTAATCCTGCTGTCTATTTCTGCATATTCGTCACAAATAGCACCGCAATTATCTTTAGAACCGTCATCAACTAAAATAATTTCCAGATGCTTATATGTCTGATGAATAATACTATTTATGCATTTGTGTATGTATTTTTCTACATTATATATTGGCACTATTATACATATCAATGGTTCCATTTAATACCCACATCTACCTTTATACAAAATAGTATAATGGAGGACAGGACAATACACCTCCCCAAATGTAATTATTTACAGCTTTTTCAAAGCAATAATAAAAATACTTATTTCTATATACTCAATTTTCTCAGTTAAAAATTGTAGGTTTCAACTTATTAATTCAACTTTCCCAGTTAAAAATCGCAGGTGTTAAACTTATCAATGGAACGTTTGGTTAGAAATAATTGCATGAATTAGTTGGCAAATCGAAGCTTTTTTGCTGGAAAACCGACACAATGTCGGTTTTAGCACACTATGAACCATGTATGGTGAATGTGGAAGGTTGATTTATTTAATATTATCATAGTAGCTTAATAACCTTTCTGCTTCTATTTCTACATCAAATCCTGCTTGTCTTACTTGTTCTACATAATCTGAGCTATTATCCCTTGTACTATTTCTTAAAATGATATCCGCCCAGTACTCTGCTGATTTTTCAAGTGATATAAATTCAACTAAGTCACTAACCTTAACTTCTTTTGGCACAGCTTCTGAACAATATAATTTAATACCTGTAGCCTGTGCTTCAATCCCAACCATACCAAAGCCCTCATATAGTGAAGGTAAAACAAAAGCATCTATAGCCTGATATATTGAAGCTACATTTTCTACAACTCCTAAAAAAATAACTGCCTTTTCTAGATTAAGAGCTTTAATCTTTATTAAAATGTTTTCTTTTAAATTTCCCTCTCCAACTAGCAATAGTATTGTATTCTTGTCTCTCTTATAAATTTGCTCAAATATATCAATTAAAAAATCATGATTTTTTGGATAAACTACTCTGCCCACATGTCCTATAACAAGCTTATCCTCAATACCAAGTTCAGCTCTGATTAAGTCTCTCATGCTTTTATTAATCTTAAATTTATTTAAATCTATTGCGTTGTTAATTATTGTAATACATCCTTTTTCAAAGCACTCATCCCCAAACAGCCATCTTCCAGCATACTCGGAACAAGCAAAATAGTGTGTAGCAAATACCTTTGCAAAAGGTTTTAATACTTTTTTTAATAGAGTTTTAGGCTCACCCTTAACAGCAGTACTGTGATTATGAGCTATGCGAACCTTAACACCTGCTAAAAAAGCAGCTAATAGCGGAAAAACACTTATAGTATTTAAATGAGAATGTACAATTTCATAATTGTTGTTTTTTACTATCTTATATACTTGGAATATATACTTAATCAGATTTTTATAAGGTGTAACAATATATGCTCTGCCTCCTAACATCTCAATTTCTTTAATAGGAGGGTGCTTTGAATCGCTGTCAATAATGAAATCAAATTGAACTCTGCTTCTGTCAACATTACGGTAATAATTCATAACTACCGTCTCTACACCACCATTGTTCATTTTTCCAACTATCTGAGCTATCCTAAATGGTTTATTATTGTTTATACTTTTTATAAAAGTCACTGTATCACTCCTAAATAAAAACAGACTTCATTTAAATAAATGTCGTATCTATAATACTATTTCGTAGGACTCTATTAATATTCTGTCCTAGACTTAGTCCTTATTTTGTCGTTACCATCAGCATGATAATACCAGTTAAAGTCTTTTCTAGCTCTGTTTTGGTAAAGAATTATTTTAATCTGCTACTAAATCATATTTCTTTTTTTCGGTTCTTATCATGTATTCCTTGAAGAATGCGACAAGCACTCCAAACATTAAGCCTGCTAATACACCTATTGCCAAATATAATTTTAAACTTGATTTTGCACTGGAATACTCCGCAGGTGAGGTTATTGTCATGGCTCTTTTAAACAATTCAGAATTATAAAACTCTTGAACAGTCTCATTAGAAATATCAATATAGTCTCTAAACTTCATTCTAATATCGTCAAGCATTGGTTTTACTTTCTTTTCAGCTTCTTTCTTATGTGATATTTCTACAGTGTCATTTTTCAGCTTACTTATCTGATTCCTGTAATAATTGGCATTGTTAAGCACTTCCTTTGCATTTGTCTGTGCCAAAATAGATTTTTCTATTAAATCATCATAATACTTGCTGGTCTGATTTGTTTCTACAGAATTGATATCTGAAGTTGCCCCATTACTAGGCATTACAAGGATATTTTTATCCTTTTGATATCTGTTTATAGAGTTTAAGTAAACGCTTGCTTCATCGTTTTTTTTCTTTGAAGTCAGCTCACATTCTTGTATTCTATATTCATAAAGCTTTATAAGTGCTTCCTTATCTTTTGTAAGATTATACGAATCAATAATAGCTCCTATATTTTGTAAATCAACCTTTTCCAACACTGTAATTGATTCTATAATATCACTGAAGGTAAGCCCATATTTTTTTGATCTGAAGCCGCTTGCACCTATCTCATTATTTTTTGTTTTCAGATAATGTTGCAAGTTAACAAATTGATTTTTAAGTACTTCAATTTGCTGTGGATAATCATACACACTATAATCAGTAGGTCCTATCTCATCTGTTAGCAATGCACCACTAAAATAACTATTATAGAAATACTTTTTGTATTGCTTAAAAAGCTCATCCAATATTTCTCTTGCCTCAATAGAGCTAATAGAAAATGCTCTAGGCAGATTTAGAGTTACCAAATATGTATTAGGGTAATACGTATAATCTTGTCCATCTCCTACGTTCTGAGCCTTTGACTCCTCAAGCGACTTGATTTTCTCTGTTATGTTTCCTGGAATAATAGGTACAAATTTAAGATTTGTTCTTAAGTTATCCTCGGAAATGCCATAACCAGATAAGTTTAAGTTTTCAACTACCTTGCTTAAAACAACAGGCGATTTTACCTTGCTGATGTCAAAATCATTTCCATATGGATCAAGACCTTTTTCTATCCCATTAAAATTAAACGTAACAATCATGTTAACAGAGCCCTTATATGGTTGTTGATATTGCATGTACATACTAACTGCAACGGCTAATAATATACCTATAATAACTGAACTAGCTGTAATCCATTTGGCTTTTATCAGTATTTCAATTATATCTCTAAGACTTATATCTATGCCTCTATTACCAATTCTATCCTGACTAAGAACTACCTCAACCTTTTCTTTCTTTATAACTTCCATTAAATTTCACCTCATATAGCTATTGCGAATATTACCATTAATATTGATTCAAAATATATTTTATAGTCACGAATAAAAGAAGTTTTTTGTCAATATGAATAGCTCCAAAAATTGAAGCAAAAAATCGTTATCCTTGGTCATAGTTTCACTTATCTCATACTTATAGAAGTGTAAAAGAAGCGGCTGTTGACTCAGAAAAACTTTAGCAATTTAAATATGTTAAAACACTAGTAAACTTTAACATAAAATAATGTAAACTTCAATTATAATATGGTATATATGATGATTTTTTGTATTTTTGGATTTGTAAGTTTTATTACAAGTTTATTATAGGACATATACTAATGCTACCGCACCTATATTACTAGGCTTTAAGCAGTATATTCAACTGCAAAAGTTGATTAATTGAATAAAACATTAGTGGAAAAATGGCTATCATTGCTGTATGATATAAATATGAAATTTATAGACAGAAAACTTTTTTCTCAAGACACGTAGAACATGGTGCTAATATGGTTTTTTAATAAGTTTAAAGTGTATAAGGGAGGTATGACATATAAGTTTACAACCAAATAATTTTAATCTTGAACCAACAACAATTTGGTCATTCCCTGACCGTGGTAGTTGGGCAACTCATTCAGGAAGATATCGTGGTAATTGGTCCCCATATATTCCAAGAAATATTATTCTTCGATATAGTAATGAAAATGAATGGGTATTAGATCAATTCTTAGGCAGTGGCACTACACTGGTGGAAGCAAAGCTACTAAATCGGAATGCTATTGGCATAGATGTCAATGCAGCATCAATTTCTATTTCAAAAACAAATCTCAAATTTAATTCTCAAACAAAATCAAAAATACTTATAAAGCAAGGCGATGCTAGAAATTTATCATTTATTAAAGCTGAAAGCATTGATCTTATTTGTATGCACCCACCATATGCTAATATCATTAGATACAGCAAAAATCTAAATACTGACATTTCATTGTTACCATTAGAAGCTTTCCTTAACGAAATGTATAATGTAGCTTTAGAATCTTTTAGAGTACTCAAACCTCAAAAAATATGTGCCATTATGATGGGAGATATTAGACAGTATGGGAATGTCATACCATTAGGCTTTCAAGTTATGAACTGTTTCTTAAAGGCAGGATTTCAATCAAAAGAAATTATTATAAAAGAGCAGCATAATTGCAAATCTACAGAATATTGGAGCGATAAAAGAAGGGATTTTTTGATGTTGGCACATGAATATATTTTTATATTTTCGAAGTCAATTACCATCCGTTGAAACTGCTTTTGCCATCCAATAGCTTAATTTGAGGCAACTGACTAAAGTAAATTTCTATCGGCTTAATAGCCGATGATATAATACAATAGTTTGGGTTGAAGGTTAGAAACGAAAAACAGCTTTTTACGAACATGATGCTTTTTCGAGACATTATTCTATAGTCTTTTTTTGTCAAATTGACTTTAGCAATTCTTACAGCAATTAGTTGTTGTTATTTAATTTTATTTCATCTATAATCAAATCTGATAGTCTACTCTATATTTTTTGAAATAAAGGTTATGAAAATGAATAATATAAATGTTGCACCATTTGTGAAATGGGCTGGCGGAAAAAGGCAGCTACTCACACAAATACGAGAAAGAATGCCAAAAAATTATAATAACTATTTTGAGCCATTTGTAGGTGGCGGGGCAGTTCTTTTTGACTTGTTACCTGCAAGTGCTCTGATAAATGATATAAATACCGCATTAATAAATACTTATCTAAAGATAAAAGAAGTCCCAGAAGAATTTCTATCAGAAATAGCAATACTAGATCAAGAAATTGTAACAAGTGGAAAAGAGTATTTTTACCAAGTTCGGATACATTTTAATGATAAAATGATAAAAGCAGAATATGATGTTGAATTAGCTGCTTTGTTTGTATTTTTAAATAAGCACTGTTTTAATGGTCTTTATCGTGTAAATGGAAAAGGTTTATTTAATGTTCCTTATAACAACAGTGTTAATGAGTCCTGTAAAAGTGAAAACATAAAGGCGGTGTCTGAATTCCTTCAGAATGTAAATATTATGGCTGGTGATTTTCAAGATGCTTGTGATTTGGCAAGAGAAGGTGATTTTGTCTTTCTTGATAGTCCTTATGCACCACTAAATCCAACTTCGTTTGAATCCTATACAAAAGAAGGCTTTGACAAAGAAAGTCATCTTCGTCTTGCGGAGGTATTTAGAAATTTATCGGATAGAGGCTGTTTTTGTATGCTTACAAACCATAATACAGAGTTTATTAATGAATTATACGATGGGTTTCATAAGGAAGTAGTGAATGTTAAAAGAATGATTAATTCCGATGCCACAAAAAGGGTAGGAAAAGAGATTATTATAACCAATTATTAGGGGTGATTGCATTGAAAAATCTGCTCAGTGGGTATATAACACCATATTTTGAAACAGAATCAGAGCAGTTATTTTTAGGTGATTGCTTTGAAATATTAAAAAAAATAGAACTAGAAAGCATTGATATGATATTTGCTGATCCCCCATACTTTTTAAGTAATGATGGAATAACCTGTAAGGGTGGTAAAATGGTATCAGTTAATAAAGGCATATGGGATGAAGGAAAAGATTTAAAGTCAAAGCATGAGTTTAATAGGAAATGGATTAGCTTATGTAAAAATATACTTACCCAAAACGGCACAATCTGGATTTCAGGCACTCTCCATAATATATATTCTATCGGTATGGCTTTAGAGCAGGAAGGCTTCAAGATCATAAATAATATTACATGGCAAAAAACAAATCCGCCACCGAATTTAGCTTGCCGATGCTTTACACATTCAACAGAGACAATCCTCTGGGCGAAAAAGGATGAAAAGAAAGCAAAACATTTGTTTAATTATGAGCTAATGAAGGGGATGAACGCTGGAAAGCAGATGAAGGATGTATGGACTGGAAGTTTGACAAAACCATCTGAAAAGTCAGAGGGTAAGCATCCTACACAAAAACCCGAGTATTTATTGGAGAAAATAATACTAGCTTCTACAAATGAAAATGATATTGTATTAGATCCATTTTGTGGTTCAGGAACAACAGGAGTAGCAGCTTGTAAAAACAATAGACTTTTTATAGGTATTGATAATGTAGAAGAATATCTACAAATTTGCAAGAGACGATTGGAGAAGACACATGAAGAATAGAAATTTTGATGAATGGTTAGGAAAATTTCGAGCAAGTATTTCAAACTATGACTATTATATAGATTTCAAAAAGGTTGTAAGAAATGTTAATGAAATTAAAATTGAACTGAATATCTTAAACTCACTAATTGGCTCTAAGAATATTGAGGCAGAGTTTACATCAATTATTCAAAAATATCCTGAAACCTTGAAGTGTATCCCTCTACTACTTGCTGTAAGGGGAAATGAAATTTACGCTCAGGATGAAGAAGGTGCCTTTTTATACAATTTCAAAAATCAGAATTATAATATAGAACAATACAAAGTTTTTATGAAAAAAACAGGCTTGTTTGATATTATAGCAAACCATATTGTAAATAATCTTGTAGACTATGCATTGGGAATTGAAACAGGATTGGATTCTAATGGTCGTAAAAACCGAGGCGGACACCAGATGGAAGATTTGGTTGAAAAATATATTTCAGCTGCTGGTTTTAAAAAAGATGTTACATATTTTAAAGAAATGTATCTGGCAGATATAGAGAATAACTGGAATATTGATCTATCTGCACTTTCTAATCAAGGCAAAGCAGCTAAGAGATTTGATTTTGTAATCAAAACAAAAAATATGATTTATGGGTGTGAAACAAACTTTTATGGTGGCGGTGGTTCTAAACTAAATGAGACAGCAAGAAGCTATAAAATGATATCTCAGGAAGCTGATACTATTGATGGATTTACATTTGTGTGGTTTACTGACGGGATCGGCTGGAAAAGTGCAAGAGGAAATTTGAGGGAAACATTTGAAGTTATGGAACATGTTTATAGTATTGATGATATGGAACATGGTATAATGAGGGAAATATTTAAGTAATACAAGTAATATAGGCGGAATGAAATATGGCATTTGATGTACAAGATATTGATATAACTCTATTATTTAAAAACGATGATAATTATGAAATACCAAGATATCAAAGACGATATGTATGGAATAAAATTAATTGGTAGCAACTAATTGGTGATATTGATTATTGTGCAAAGACTACACCAGATTGGAGTCATTTTGTTGGGAGTATGGTTTTTGAAAGAAAACATAGAAGAGATTTCAAAAAATCAATGTTTAAGTGATATCATATACTTAAAAGAATTAGTTACAAATAAGGTGTTAGGTCAACCATCTTCAATTAAGTTAACAAATAGCTATGAGGAATTTTCAAATATTAACCAAATATTAATTGATGATGATGAGAATATATATTATTCTTTAGGAAATTTAATAGTCTGCCCAGAAAAGTTGAATAACAAAATGAAAAATAAATCCTATATGGATAAAAGAACCTTTCTTATATCATCAAAAATTTCTCACCTAAAATTTTTTGCTGAATATGAATTTACTACAGAAACGATAAAATTAAGAACTGCTGAAGTTAATAAGTTACTTGTAGAAATGTATCTTTTACCTTATGAGAGTATGATTTTGGAATATAAGAACTTAATAAATCAAGAGCATCTTGATAAGAATGTCTACTCAGAAAAATTATCTGAAGTTAGATTTACCAAGTTAATACAGTATTTATATAGGAATGGTTCTATTCCAAAGGAAGAAGTGGAAATCATACAATCAATTATAGATAAAATGATAAGCTGACTTTGTTCTAATATAAAGGAAAAATAAGCAGTTGTAACTATTTTTCTCTATGTTATAATAAAAATGTATAAAATTACTAAAGGGTACATACTTAGTGAGGGAACTACGCATGCAGCCCATTTCACTAAATTGTACCCATCTTTTGCTTTAATAGTATATGCTTTAAATTCGCTATTTATACTTATAGTTTACAAGGAGTAAACAAAATTGTCAACATAAATGTTTAAATAAAGATACATATGATTATATATCTAGGGAGGCAAGTATGACAAATATCGAGAAAAAAAATGCATATAGATATTTTATTTATAACATGCAAGAGTATTTAAAATCGGATTATGACCAACTCGAAAGCAGGACTATCGGTAGTTTTAGAGCACTTCTTTTAGATTACTTTGAATTATATGCTGAAATAAATAGTTGTACAGGAGATAAGGGTAAATATCAAAAGAGTTTAGATAACCTACTTAATTCAATAATATTTTATTGTAAAGAAAATCCAATATCAAGGCATCCTCATATAACCAATGATATACAGAGCTTAAAAAAACTATTAGAACTAAAAGAAAAATCAGAGCAGAAAGATAAGTCAGAACCAAAAGATAATTCAGAGAAAAAAGATAAGTCAGAACCAAAAGATAAGTCAGAGAAAAAAGATAAGATAGACCCTTTTTGTATTTATAATACTATAAGCAGTGTTTATAAGAAATTTAGTTCAATAAACATTTTATATTTATGCATAGATATGGTACAGAATTATATTAAAGATTATGCTGATGTTGATAAAATTACAGAAGTCTTTATTAGCGAGTTAATATTTGAGGGGTATTCACTAAAGTATTTAGAGGAATGGTTTGGACAAACTTTTAGGTATGAAGTCATGAAAGGAATTTCTGATGAAGAAGGTTTAAAAAATGTTATTGGTGAATGCATGAAACTATCCTGTAAAAGTAATAAATGTTATTCAATAATTTTAAAAGTTTCCTTACCATATGAAATTAAAAAAGAAATCAAAGAAAATAAAACAATTTGTATATCTAATGTCGAGTATCAAAGTATATATTTAGAGAATGTTGAGTTAATTACCAGCAAAAAATTTGATAAATTTTACGAGTCTGGTAAATTTGAATACCTGACTTCAAATATTAAATCTTGTGATATTTATAAATCTATAGAATTAGTAAAACTACCATTAGAAAACTATATGGAAATGTATAAAACAGTCGATACTAGTATTAAAAACAAGATTATTAATGGATGTCTAATTAGCGAAGATTCAGAATGGAGGGAAATCCCCTTACATAATGAAGAGACTAATTTTAAAAAAATGACACTTAGGGAAAAGGAAGATATTCAAGACTTTATTCAATTACGAAGTTTTTTAAGAAAAAATCACATTATGTCAATCGACATAGATTTAATCGAGAGAGTGATTAATCTACTACAAAAAGTACCTGAACTAACAAAAGACAATAGGTTGCTAAACACTTGGACATCTATGGAATATATATTAAAATCATATAATAAAGAAAGTATCATCGAAAAGGTAAGACAAGTAGTTCCAAGAGTAATATGCTTGTATATTTTTAAAAACAAAATGAATATCTTATGGGATAAGTTATTGCCTTATATAGAGCGTGGAAAAACAAGTGATTTGAATCATTGTATTTCTTCAGATAATCCTAAAAAGTATGATAGATTATCCTTTGCAACATTTTTAAAGGATAAAGATAGCGCACAAAAACTACATGATTTTTTTGGTTCAAATATAATAATTCAAAGAAAGATAGCAGAGTTGAACTGTATATTAAATAACCCTCAACAATTAATAAATTTAAATAAATATTCATTCTCTGCAATTCAGCATGATTTAAATTCTATTTATAGATTAAGAAACAAATTAGTTCATTCTGGTGTTGGAAATAAACTAGATATAGATTTGTATTCAAATAAGTTACAGAAATATGTAAATTGTGTTTTAGGCACAATTATTTATCATATTAAGCGTTCCCCAGAAAGCACCATATCTGAAGTATTATATTCAATTGTTCAAACTTATGATAATTATTTAGGTATGCTTCAAGCTTTAATAACAGATAAAGATCCTTGTAATCAACAAAAGTTATTGCAAGAAAAAATTATGAAAATTGCATTTCCTCCATACCTTTATTTATAAATTATTATTTCTTACTCAATTTTACCACTTGAAGCGGAACCTTTTATACCATATTGATTTTTCAAGGTTCCGCACAGTAAATCAGATTGGTTAAGTTCAATTTTTGACCTTTGCTACGCAGTTCCTTATCCTCTCAAAACGCCCTGCTGTCTCCAAAAATAACTGGAATTGTTTTTACTATTATTTTTAAATCATACCAAAAGCCTCTTTCACGTATGTATTTAAGATCAAGCCTGCACATATCTTCAAATCCCAAGTCATTTCTTCCGCTTACCTGCCACAATCCAGTAATACCAGGCTTCACAGACAACCTCAAATTATGCCAGGCATCGTAATTCTGAACCTCTCTGCCTATAGGAGGTCTTGGCCCGACAATACTCATGTTGCCTTTTATAACATTGAGTAGTTGAGGTAATTCGTCAATACTGGTTTTTCTCAATATCTTGCCAACTCTTGTGACTCTAGGGTCATTTTTAATTTTAAACATGTTTCCGCTTACTTCGTTTTTATCTTCAAGCTCCTTAAATTTATCCTCTGCATCATTAACCATAGACCTAAATTTATACATATTGAAATATTTTCCTTTGAAGCCGTTTCTTTCCTGACTGAAGAAGGCTGGTCCTGGCGAGTCTATTTTTATTAGTATAATTATTATAAGAAATAATGGTAGCAAAAGTAGTACCGCTGTAAATGAGGCTATTATATCAAAAACTCTTTTACAAAACAAATATAATAGTGATACATTGTCAAACATGGCTCTCTGCCCAACTATATAATTAACAGTATATTCTATGTCTTTCATACCAGCCTCTCCCATCTTAATATATTCCTATAAGCCAAATCATCACTATTGCCACTTTCAATAATATTTTTGGCATTGTCATGGAAAAGTACACTTGCCTCTTCCTTTCCTATCCAGTTTGCTACATTTTTTAAAGACTGAGCATACCAATTGGCATAATCATCTGCACAATGTGCATTTGATGCCACTATGTCAACAAACTTCATCTGTAACAGTTTTTTTGAGAATTCTTTTATTTTAGAGCCATAAACTCCCACTATACTAGCCGCATCAAGCTGTATATAGCAACCAGCCTTTATAAAGGCTACAAAGTACTCAAATTTATTCATAAACACTCTATTTCTTTCGATGTGGGCTACAACAGGTATGATTTTCTGTAATCTGAATTTACAAACCATTTCAATACAACTCTGGGGGCTAGTATTATATGGAAATTCAAACAAAATAATGCCCGATTTGCTCATACTCAGTTTTTTGCGGTTTTTTATCAAAGTCTGATTAACAGGATTTGCAAAAACCTCGTATCCCATATTTATTTTGACATTATAATCACTTGCCCGAAATAATAGTTCTTGATAGTTTTCTTCTACACGATCTGTATCATAAACTGTTTCCTGATAATGGGGAGATGCTACAATCACTCCTATTCCAAGCCTCTCAGCCTCCTTAATCATATTAAGAGATTGTGTTATATTGGAAGGCCCATCATCAACCCCAAATATAATGTGACTGTGTATATCTATCATAACTATCATATCCTTCCATAAGAGTATTTCTCATAATTTCAAAAAAATCAATTATCTGCCGCCAATAAATAGTCCTCTTTTATGAGTTTAGAATATACTGAATAGCTTATGCACTTTCAATGCTTCCACCATACATTTCCTCATCCTCAACCTCATCAATAATTTGCTCCATTAATCTTCCATTCTCCAATTTCAAAATACGAGAGCATATTCTTAGTGCTGTTGGTCTATGGGTAATTACAATACATGTTCTTGCTGGCTTAAGCTCATGTATGCTTTTTAAAACCTGCATTTCTGAGTCTATATCCAGAGATGAGGTTGCTTCATCCAAAATAAGTATTGGTGCTTTTCTGAGTAAGGCTCTCGCAATTGATATTCTCTGAGCTTGACCCTCCGAAAGCCCAATTCCCCTTTCACCAATTTTTGAACTCATGCCGTCGGCTAATTCTTTTATAAAATCCATAGCACATGCTGCTCTTGCGGCGGCTTGGATTTCCTCCACAGATGCAGCTGGATAACCAGCTCTTATGTTTTCTTCAATCGTACCGCTAAAAAGAGTATTTCCTTGAGGTACATATGATATCCAGTCTCTAGTCTCTGCCGAAGCTGAAAATTCTCCCCCCTCTGTAGAAACAAATGACACAATGCCATCATCAGGCTTTACCAATGCTAATAAAAGTCTTATTAAAGTTGTCTTACCTTCACCTGAGGAACCAATGAGCCCCACTATCTCACCTGAACAAATTGTTAATGTCAATTTTTCTAAGATTGGTTTATTGTCCTCGTAAGAGAAGTTAATATTCTTCAAATTTATTCCAGTTACTGATTCTGCAGGCAGTCCCTTTGATAATTGTTCTACTGGCAAAGCTTCCAATTCCATCAGCCTTCCTGATGAAGCTATTGCAGCAATTAATTGAGGTATATTGCTTGCTAGCCCAATAAATGGTGCCTGCACCTGAGAAACCAGCTGCAGAAATGCAGTAAGAGTACCAAATGATGTTGTTCCTCTGCTCAATTTTAAAGCCCCCCAACAAAAAGCCAGTAAATATCCTATCCAATAGCCTAGTCCTAAAGTAGTACTTGCTACCACACTGGTGACATTCTTTTTCATCACCCATTTCAGTCTAGTGCCATGAAGTTCTGATATAGTATCAACATTTTTCTTTTCCATCTGAAAGGTCTTAATAATAAGCATATTCTCTATGGCTTCCTGAATAAAGGACCTGTAAGCACTTTCTGATTCCTGAACCTTAACATTCAAATGCTTTAGCTTTCTTCCCCATATTCTGCTTAACAAAACAGTAAATGGTCCTAATATGAAGGCTAAAACTGCTAACATAGGCTCATAGTACAAAAGTGTTCCAAACGCCGCCGACAGCTGAACACATAAATAGATAATGTTGGACAATGTATTAACAACACCTGTTGTTACATTGCCCACATCACTTGTAAGTCTTGTTAAAACATCACCGCTGTGATATTTAGTTACATATAGCCATTCTGACATGCTGATACGTGAGAAAATTCTTTTTCTTATGCTATTAGCCATCAATTCGTGTGTCCTTACTGACAAAATTGATGAAAAGGCTTTTATTCCTAGATTTGCAAGTACAAGCACCCCAAATATCCCAGCAAAAACTATAGCTTTACTGATTGTTCTATCGACAGCACAATCAATCAGATTTTTTGAAAGAATTGCCACTGCTACGCCTACTAAAGCAGTAACGGCATCGAGACTAATTATAGCGACTATATTCTTCCTAAAACCTCTAGCATTGCTTAAAATCCATTTGAAATATTCATAAGCCCTTTTAAACTCCATTACGATTTTCATATTTCCTCCTGCTATGCGTGCTGCATTGTTGCTTACTCCGAGAATGTCTATGTTGCCTGAGCCTTTATAAATACTCTTTTTACTTTTGCAAGGAATCTAATACCCTTAAGAAATATATGCCTTAGGGGGACAATATTAATCCATACTCTAACCAGTAATTTCCACAATTTGTTCTGACAGCTGAATTGAAGCTTATTCCTCTTTACTGCCGTTACTACTGCAATAAGCTGTTCAGGCATTAGTGGTCCTTCAATCCACTGCTGGGCATCACCTATAATATAAAAGCTTTCTTTTCCTCTTCTAAGAACCCTGTGCAGTATGTATTCACCTGTAACCCTTTGGATTAGAACAATATCTCCTCTATTAACTGCATCAATGCTTGTGGGCGAGAGTTCAACAGAGTCCACATCCTCACGCAGAAAGGGATACATGCTCATACCCGTCACTGTTATCCATGCTCTGCCTCCACCCTCTAAAATTTCTTTAATTACAGGAAACATTTCTGCAGATTTTATTTTTTTTACTTCACACATTCATATACCAACTCCATCGCTTCTTTGTCGGGTCTGCAATTCAAAAGATAAACAGGAATTTTGTTTATTATCTTTTCCAATACTTCATAAGCCTTCTTCATTAACTCTTCATCAAAATAGGGCAAAAAGCATCTTGGCATCACCCTTGGTAGTGCCTCAAAAACTTCAAGCTTCCTGATGCTGTTCTGTGGTGCTTGTTCTAGAACAACTATTGCCTTTATAGGTACTTCAATGTTTTCAAATTTATCTGATGAGCCGCTCCAAGGTGTACCGCAAAGCATCAGCTCACCCTTTACAAATCTAATTGCAGGAGTGTCATCATTAACTACCTTTACCTCATCCCCTAAATATTGCTCCCATAACCTTACATGAGTAGACTTGCCAGTTCCCGAAGGTGCAGTAAACAGTATTCCTTTACCGTTCCAAGCTATGGAGGATGCATGCATAACTATTCCACCTTTATTTAAAAGGTTATTTCTGAATATTATCCCCATAAGCATAAATGTATGCATGTCTGGCCATATTTTTATTAATTCAGATTTATTATCATCAATTTCTTGACTTAAATATTTTATATTTGCACTACTCCACTCACTGTTTGTTTCTATATGAGATAAAATTAGGTTTTCTTCTCTATCCGTACTATATATATGAAATCCACCATTTTTGTCTTCTTTTCTAAGCCACTTTATACTTTCCGAAATCAACAAGCGTCCTTCAGGTTTTGCAATATGTGAGCACTGAGCAATTTCTACTAATATATCAGGGTTCACACGCTCACTACATTCAAAAGCCTTCATTCTATTAGTTAAATAATTGTTACATGTTTCAATATGTATATTTGTGCCTGCTACATTATAAGCAAACATTCCATCACTCCTCGTATTAATCTCATAAAACTTAGTTTGCTAAAGCCTATAGCCTAGCAGGAGTATATTTACACTTATGCTTCAAACACAAGCTTTCAGGCAAAATCAGTATTTATAATTTGGGGGATTACTATTTATAGCGCTGATTTAAAATAGCTCCTCTATTTCTAAATACGAAATAGCATTATATGAAGCCACTGTAAAGTATTCTTACTCCTCAATCCTATGAACAGGTAATTACTACCTTGCACATAGCATGGGTAAACTCAACTATACAGTAGCCCCCATAATTAATACTAAAGTCAATTACTATAGGCTGAAAAATAATAAACTATCAGTCAATAGTTTGGTTTTGGTTTAAGCCCCAATTTTAATTGACTTTTTGCTAAACATTATTAGTAACCAACGGTTGTCCAGTTACGTCAGGGCAGCATCCAACTACTATACAGCTGCCTGAAATTCTTTCTTCAACTCTTAAATTAATAATTTTAATGTTTGGTTTTACATATGTTCTCATTTTTTCACCTCTCTCACTCAATAATAATTACAAATGTTCAATTTACTTTGTTTGTCCTGCCATAGCAAAGTAAGTTACGCCACCGTATACAACGTCCTCGGGACAAGCACCTGTACATATGCTACCTGCCATTCTTTCCTCAACTCTTAAATCAATTAATTCCATCCTTGGAGCCACGTATTTTTTCATTCTCTTCACCTCCAGTAAAATTTTTTTATATAAAATTTATATTAATCAGCGGCTTTGCCGCTGTTCGACCCATATACCAGCTTGATATAAATAGTTAAAACCCTTTAAATAGCCGCCGCATGCGACTGTGCAAATCCTCATGTAGCTATTTTTACAGCTTCTGAGTTACCCTTCTGTTGCTTTAAGGATGCTCTATATTTTGCGGTCTCACAAAGGTAAGGTGCAGGTTTTGTAAAGCAGCCTGTTTCTGTCATCAATCTTCCAGGACAAACCATACATTCACTTTTAACATCACATTCTATGCAATCCTGACATTTCGGAACCATTTTGCAACCTTCTCGTATCTGCTGCCAAGCATTCACAAACCCTATTTCAAAAGGCATAGCAACTGGTTCATTCAGTAACCCACAGGGTAAAAGTCTGCCATCCCATGTAACCCAAAAGCCTGTTTTACCAGCCTGACATTTGAACGCTGATTCTTCCAGCATCTTGTTTAGCTTATCTGAAAATAAATTCTTATCTTCCATGTCATCTTGACCAATATTCAATTCTATACCTTTATCTTTTTGCCTCATTTTTTTACCATATTCAGTTATATATCTTTCATAATTCACTATATCAACGGGAGAAAGCCTGTTTCCCATTGGATCTGAGCCACAGCCCTCTCTTCTTGGAGAAATATAATTTACAATACCTAAGTTATCAGAATATGTATGTGCAATTTTATATATCTGCTCGTAGTCTCTATAATTGCCTTCTACTACTGTTGTTTTAATTTCAAGATTTATATTTTCCGCCTTCAGATTATCCAATGCCCGCATAGTTTTGATAAAACCGTCAGCACTTCCTGTAATCCTCTCATAAGTTTCAGGAGATGCTCCATAAACTGTTACACTTAGCTTTGTAGGTGGCATCATACCAAGCCAGCGAGCTTTTTCTGGAGTTATTAAGCTTGCATTTGTGTAAATAGTCAAGTTAAGCCCCATATTGCACAATGCTTCATATATTTTCTGAAAATCTGGTCTTAAAAAAACCTCTCCACCCGTTAAAATCAAATAAAACAGCCCAGCATCCCGTGCTTGCTTCCCAATATCAATCCACTCATCTGCCGAGTACTCTGATGATAAGGCTTTGGTATCATTTGCAGGACATGCCACATAACACATCTTACATTTAAAATTACATCGTGAGGTCAGCTCAAATGCACCTGATAAAGGTATTCCGTTCTCTACAGCATTTGCTGCCAATCTCTTATTAAACTCTTTCCAATTCAGGCTCATAACACCCTCCATACCCTTTTGGGGCATAAATTTTTCGTAAAGTACCAGCTGAGAATCTACACACTGCAAAAAACACTTGTGGTTTTTGATGCTGGAAAACGCACCATGTTCGCACAGTTATCATTCAGCCATTTACAATGATCATACGTACCAAATGAAAAGTTAAAACCATTGATAAGTTTGAACACCCATAGACTGAGTTAATAATCTATATTAATGGCTGAATAGTAACTTAGCACAAGCTATATTATTCAATAATACTAGTATCTGCCATGCTCTTTAAAAACTCATCAACATCATTTCGAGCTGTTTCCCTGTCTATGTCATATTCAGAGATAAGTAGCTCCACCATTTCCTCAACAGATGAATTCTTTTCAAGCTCTCTCCACAACAATGCACCGCTCTCACTCAGAGTCATAATCCCATTGAATTCAACAACTCTTGCTCCTAGCGGAACTACTACTGACTGCCCTGCTATTTCTCTAAGCATAAATCCACTTTTTATCTGCACAATAATCTTCCTCCGTAAAATATTACTCAGTTATTCTCAATATCATTACCAATTGCACAAAAACCAAAAATATGTCCAGTCGCTTTGTCCACCTCCACTATCATTGCTAGATCCAAAGCAAGCAATTCCTTCCTCTGGGCGAAGTTTAACTACTTCTACACTTGGTTTTACATAATTTTTCATGCTATTCCTCCTCTTAAAATAAGTTTTGTAAGGTTTAAGATACTTTTTTCCCAGTTACAAACCTCACACTAATTTAATAAACTAACTGGAAAAATATTTTTTCTCTAAAATTTTTATAGCCATGTATTTGGGGTAATTTATTCAACTATTCTTGTTGAAAATTTTAAGTGTGCAAATTCCAACACCAATAAACTTTTTATGGATATTGATTAATAATGAATTATCTCAACCCCAACCACTCTAAAAGATTATTTCGCTCCCTAGCCATTATATTTAGTTCATTATCCTTAAAAATGGCCTTTTTATCATTGAAGTTAAAATCTTTCCTTTTAAATCCATATACAATTCTATGAATCCATGCGAAAGGCAAAAATATCGGACTCTTTCGAACATACAGATACTTTTTTCTTTTTGCCAAAATGTTTCGATTTGGAAAAAGAATATATCTAGCTCTAGAAAGTTTATTTTTGTAATCCAGCTCATCTGCGTTATTTGAATTTGTTATAAGTATATTTGCAGATGTTCGATAAATGTCGCTATTG
Source organism: Bacillota bacterium (assembly GCA_023398105.1). Lineage (GTDB taxonomy): Bacteria > Bacillota > Clostridia > Acetivibrionales > DSM-1351 > Ruminiclostridium. The sequence goes on from JAEWST010000114.1 coordinate 53,637, forward strand.
CCTAAATTTCCTCCAGCAAGAATATCCTTAATCAGTCTATCTAATTTTTCATCGTCCGCATTTCTAAATAATAACTCTACTGGAACTTCCATATTAAATAACCGACTACAAACCAAAAATATCGCACTAATAAAACTGTCAATGCCATATTTTATTGATCTATCTTGTACAATATTCCAGTTTATTTCATTTCTTTTTGTTTCAACCACCATAGCCAGATCACATAATTGTCTAAGACCTATACCTCCATAAGAAATATGTGCAGCCATATGAATACATATATGCAAAATTTGCATTTCCCATGATAAAATATTAGCTTTTATAGAGCCTAAATTTACAAATGCGGTATTCTTCCATATTTCATCATGGAAGCTTTCTTTATTCTGCATAAAGTCATAATCTATTAATAATCTGTGTAATTCAATTGCTATGGCGTTTTTCTTGAAAAACTCTATATGTTTGGTTTTTTTGTCCTCTGCAGGGATATATCCTAATTTCTCCAATACTTCAGTGGCTTTTTCTATGTCTTCTTCATGTACTAACAGATCTGCATCCCCCATAGTCCTTAGCTCAGGTTGTGGATAACACTTGTTTATAGCCATCCCTTTTAGGACAATTGTCTTAATACCTATAACATTAAGACTTTCTATAACCTCTCCAAGCCATACTTCACCACAAATCATCTGTATTCCACAAGACATAACAGATATATTCCATACAGCCATCAGCTTTTCATCAAGACCTATTTTTGAGTCTATGTCTTTTATAATTGGAAATACTAAGGTATGGACTTGATGGGCACGAGCTTCTTTATAGATTTCGTCCCAATCAATAGCTTCTGCTTTAGATTTATCTATTTGAAATTCCCTATTGTAAATTGCAGCACATAGTATTTCAATTAAGAGTATGTCTCTTGCCGTCATTTCCCAACCCCCACTTTTCTGTTATTTTTTTCTTAGTGCCCATTAGCTCCATGTAAATGTGTTTTGTATTAATGGCTATCTGATCCCAATTATATTTATTTATAATATATTGAGCTGCAAGCTCTCTTACTTTTAAAACCTTACGTTGATTTTCAAGTAGCATGTTGAGCTTTTGCTCTAGATCAGCAACATCTGATTTTCTAAAACAGTACCCGATACTTCCAACAACATCTGTGTTTTCTGCTATATCACTGACCAAGCAGCAATTCCCATAGCTCATAGCTTCTAGCAGACTTATTGGCAGGCCTTCAATATCAGAAGGAAGAACATAAAAATAAGCGTTGCTGTATAGCTCCGCCAGTTCTAGTTCTCTTACAAATCCAGTAAAAATAATATTCTTATTTTCAATTGCCATTTGCCTTAATTCACTTTCATAGTTCTCACTATGGCTTGACCCTCCTGCTACTACTAACTTCTTTTCTGTTTTAATTCTCTTATATGCATCAATCAGGTAATGTATTCCCTTCTCAGGTACAAGCCTTGCCAAAAATAAAATATAGTCATCTTTGCTCAAATTGTACTTTTCTTTTATTATTAAGGGTCTTACTAAGTCAGGTCTTTCAACTCCATTGGGAATGTAGCTGGTCTCCAGCTTGTACTTATCTCTATAATATTTGACTAAATTTTTTGATACATTAATTGTTTTGTGAGAAAACTTTGCTGAAGCATACTCTCCAAATTTCAAGTATTTTGATGCAAATTTACCCCATTTACCACGTTGCCAATCAAGTCCATGAACAGTACAAATAACCTTTTTCCCAAATATTCTTGGGATAAAAGCCATTGTGGATGGTCCTAATGCATGATAATGAAATATATCACAGTGGGAAAGGAGTGCACTTATTGTAGAAGTAAAAGTATGCGTTATAGAGTCCAAATGTTTTGACTTAATATAGGGTGTGTATTTGACAGTAATTCCATTATACTTGCTATCAGAGAACTCTTTATCACAGTAGCCTTTTCTGCAGTAGACCTCCATTTCACAGCCCAGATAAACAAGCCTTTTTGAAATTTCCTCAACATGGATTTCTACTCCTCCAGCTCTAGACGGAATACCTTTTTGCCCTATCATTGCGATTTTCATGTTTTGCATACTCCTTCATGTCTATGAATTTATTTTCACATAGGCTATAGCCTCCCTTTAGCTTATGCTTAATAACCCAAAATAGCGGAATCCATATTCTTTGCTTCATTGCAGGTGCTGCACTACCAATCATCCAGCAATTTTTTGTACATGTTCTTACCTTCTTTCTAACCTCTTTAGCCTTTTGGGAACTCCATATTTCGTCCCAGTTATTCTTATTTAAATTTCCCATGGACATTTTGGTGGTACTTCCGTTACAAGGCAAAACATGTCCGAAGGGGTCAACAAAAAAGCCATTGCTTCCCATTTCACATGGCAAATATCGCTTATTGCCGTATATATAGTTAATCAATCCATGGTTAAAATATGCCCTAAACCATTTCTTAGGAGATTTAGACTTAAGTAGCTTATTTATTAGCTCTTCAAAGGCTTTTGATACCTTCAGCTTATCGTTAATTTTATTGTTAGTTTTTCTAAAGTAGAAGGAGTTATGTAGTGTTGCAGTGGCAAATTCCATATTTAGCTCATCAGCAAGCTTGTAAAGAGGAAGCAAATCATCAGAATTCATTTCTTGTACGGTACAGCCAAAGCCCACATCCTTATGTCCAGCTGCTACCAGCTTTCTCAACGTAGTGTAGCCTTTATTAAAGCCATCGGGAATTCCTCTTATTTTGTCATTTGCCTCCTGCAGTCCCTCAATACTAATTCTTATGCCCACCTGTGGAAACTCTTCACATAGGTCTAGAATTCTGTCTGTAAAGTAACCATTAGTTGAGATTACTATTCTATTCGTCTTTTTGTAAAGTTCTCTGACAATTTCGTTTATATCATTACGAATAAAGGGTTCACCGCCTGTTATGTTAGTGAACGCCATCTCAGGAAGCTTTTTAATCAAATCCAAAGACATCTCTTCATTGGGCTTGCTGGGATCTCTAAAGCAATCACACATGTTACACCTAGCGTTACAGCGGTATGTGATAATTATAGAGCCGTATAATGTTCTTCTCATGCTGCTTCTCCTTTTCTTTTATTATTCAGCCACTTAATATAACTCGCTAACTCAAATTTTCATTTATGAGTTTGAACACCGATAGATTTTTTTGGTGGGAAAGTTGAGTTATTTATTTGCTAGAGTCTAATTTAATTGGTTTGTACATGAGTCTTGCACCATCATGCCAATAAGGATGATCAATATCAAACCATGCCCTCAGCATAAATATACCTGCTCTATCAGCTACACCTGTTCCCAAATCCCAGGCACCCTTCCACCGAAGCTCACGAGGTTTTGTAGATTTTACACAATACCAAGAGTCTGCAAAGCTATTGTCCTTGTTAGCTCCGTTTGATATTTCTACAGGAAATGCTATCGAGGGGTATCTTTCATCATATCCAAGGGTTTTTATCATTTGATTTACATAATTCTCTCTATTCCCATTTTCCATTTGCTCTGGCAACGTATAATTTAATGGCAAATATTCCTCTGACCCTGCACTCACATACTTCGTCATATCATAACAAACATATGGAACGAAATTTTTCACTATTGCTCCGTCAATGCAGTTCCAAATATTCCCCCATGGATTTTCAACAAACCTATATCTAACGCTCGTATATCCATTCCCATTAAGAGCACCTAATGCATATCCATTTGGCGACGTCATTGTATCACACATACCACTCGCCATCGGTGTGTTGTAGATATATGTAGTTGAAGCGTTGACATCATAAGGCTCACCTGAAAAGCAAATTGCTATGTTCTTATCATCGAAGCGTTCAATAGCTGTTATGGTTCTATGATTCATATAGTAATTGCCCTTTTCAGATATTGAGCAGGACTGACCAACCTTAAAGCACGCATTTCTGGGTAAGATAATTCTGTTACTGTGCTTTTCAGAAATTGCAGCTGCTTTTATAAAAGGATACTGCATTTTTTGCAAGCCCATACCTATAGTCTTACTACTGTTCTTATTAGCAAACTCAACGAGATATAAATGTTGCAGAGCAAATATGCACCTTATGTCAAGTACTCCATATCTCATGCTTCCGTTTTTTCTTGCGTAGTCACGGTAGGTGGCAAGAGGTAAATTGGTTGTAGGGTATTTGCCAGACCAGCTTACCAGCTTGTTCTCCTCCGTCACAAAACCGTCATAGGCTGCAATATATATTTTGTCTAAAACCTGATCTCCCTCCAGAAATGCAGGCTCTACTTCGAAGCCCTCCTTCTGAGTTTTGGAAATATACAAATATTCATGGGTAGCATCCTGATACCTTTTTACATACCATTTAGGTATTTCAACAAATACATTTCCATTTGAGCCATCGTATGCAAATCCCTTTTGCCCCTGATATGTAATTTTTTCTTCAGCAGCAATATTGCATAGCTTTATTTCAGACCACGGATAAATATAATCAAAGTCGTTGGCAACTGGCAGTTCACCTTCTACTGCGCTTGCAATAAGCCCTACAGAAGCCTCTAACCTCTCACATTTCTCATTTAGCTCAGTCAAGCTCCATCTAACACCATAAATGCCATCATCTTTAGCTAATATTTTCTTAGGATAATAAATTTTAAGACTTCCAATGCCCTCACCTGATACAGAAAAATTGGTTAATCCATTATAGCTCTTTAGCAGACCTATATTTTTATAGCCTTTTTTAGTGTCTAATATATACCAATTAAGCATTGAATCCTGAGCTAATCCTATGGCATCCTTTATTACAGGAATATTTATTTTACTTTCTGTATATTTTTCATATGATGTAGCAATATCTCCATATTCAATTTGAACATTACCGCTTATTCCAAAACCATAGAAGACTCTTGCCCATGATATTCCATATGGAATTTTTACTGTTGCTGAATTCTTAATGCTATAGTTAGCATTATCAGTACTTTTAAATTGCCATACATTTCTGTTGACACCACTTCCGCTGATTGTCAGCGTTTGACCAGGGTATACCCTTATCCATTTGGTGGTTTTATATTTTTTGTTTTTTGGACTTTTAAGTTCTTCCTTAATATCACTTCTGATATAGCCATTTTGATAGCTGCCGTTATATAAATTTTTGCCACACGACGTTATTGTAACAGGCTTAGTATTATTTCTAATTTCAAGTCTGCAATATCCACTCTTGGAGATGTTTGTTTGAAACAGCCTGCAATCATTGTCCAAGGTTACACAAGCGGAATTTTTTATATATAACTCCTTTTTAATTTCATTATCGCTTTTGGAAGCTTCTTTAGCACTTATACCAGAAACAGAATACAAATTGCACAAAATAAAAACTGTAATACATAGGCATATTAACTTTTTTTTCATACTAACCTCCATTCACAGTAAACTGCTTAAATAGTACTCCCGTGCAGTATTTCTTGCAATAAAACATCGGTATACAGAAAATGTTGTTTTGTAACAGCCCCTTTGCAACTCGAAAAAGCACCATGTTCGTACAATACATTGCTCAAAACCACAAAAAGCTGCTTGCAGCTTTTTGCAATGCGAAGAGCACGATGAACGCACGAAATGTAAACTTCGCATTTTTTAAAGAAGAATTTTGCTTAATTTTTCATAATGCAATTCACTATTATAATATTTTTCTGCCTTGCTCCTTGCATTTTTACCGTATTGCTTTATCAATTGATTATTAGAATTTAATAAATCAATTTTCTCAGCCAAATCCAGTTCATTCTTTGGTTCAAAAAGCAAGCCATTTACCCCATCCTCCACCACCTCCGGCAAGCTACCAAAATTTGATGCAATAGCAGGCTTTCCATGTGCAAATGCCTCCAGCAAAACATTTGGCATATTATCATACCAGATTGACGGAACCACAATAAATTTTGCATTGCTTATCAGAGTTTCCAGCTCTTTGCCTGACTTAAAGCCAAGCAGTTCAACATTGTGTAAATCATTTGATACTATAATGTTTTTTATGTTTTCCAGTTCACCATCGCTGGCTTGACCTACCACCTTTAAAACCAGCGTTTTATCCTCGATGTGCCTCATAGCCTTTATGGCATACTCCACACCCTTTTCTTTATTTAATCTTCCTAAATATAAAATGTAGTTATCATGTGTGTATTTAGCTTCAATTTTTGACGAATCTATAAAGGTTGGAATATGAATTACCTTTTTTTCATCAAAGCCAAATTCAATGAGTTTTGAGCGTAAAAATGAGGAAGGAGTAACGAAATAATCAACTAAATCATATATTTTGATTAGCCTATGAAATTTCATGGACATAACTCTAATTATTGAAGCAGCCTTTGAATTCTGCACACAATTGTGATGTACTGCACTAATTAAAGAGCCTTGTAAGCAATTCTCACACACATCATTATCCCTCAAAAAATCAAATCTGGGACACATCAAAAAGAAATCCGAAAGCCTAACCACTACTTTTTTTCCAGAATCCTTGGCAGCTTTTATTACGCTTGGTGACAATTTATTGACATGGTGCAGAATATAGACAGTATCAGGTTCTTCTATGTCAATTTCATATTCCATGGCTCTTTTTACTTCATGAGAATAAAAGCTTCTGCTGAGCATTTTTAAAACTGCTTGAGGTGTTTTTTTATACTCATTAAAATAAACTACGTTTTCTCCGCCTATAGGCTGTACAAAGTATTTTTTATATTCTGTTTCAACATTTTTGTTATTCTTTACAGAAAAAGGAATAACCTTGTGTCCCTTTTGTTCAAATACATTTTTAATGTTGAACATATATTTTTCTGGTCCACCTGAAACAAAATACCTATAATTTACTAACAATATTTTACTCATATTTATTCCATGCCCTGCATTTCGTATAAAAACATCTTTATAAAAATGTCACGGACTCGGCACCCCCTTCATCTATTTTTTTATAACGCCTAGATTCAAATTCTACCAAGTTTCTATTTGATAAAATTTTTAACTCCTTAACAAAATCATTAAAATATTTTTTTTCATCTAAAGCAAACCTTTCCATTTTAGTGGTATCATTAGAATTCATACTGCGTTCAATTTGCCTAAAAACTTTTTCCCATCGGAAGGCAGGATGCTTCATATTGATATAATTTTCCAGCAAATCAGCCCTCTTAAGTAAATCCTTAATTTTACTTTCATAAAGCACTGCTGTATTTTCTATATCTATAGAAATAAAAGGGGTATTATTAATAATTGAAAAAACAGTACAGTGAAAAAAATTAGTTACGCTAAGACTAATAAAACTAAATACATGTGCCCATTCAAAGGGGTCTAAGTCATATAGAAACACATTGCAGTATTTAGTATTGGTGTATAGAGCTACTATTTGATAGTCCTTGCTGTACTTGTCATATATATTTTTGCAGACGTTATCATCAGTACACATTACTGCAATAATGGGCTTGGCTAAATCAAGCTTATACTTTTTTCTTAGTTTTTGAGATAGCAAGGCTTTTACACCTTTTGTCTTCTCAAGCTCAAAAAGGAAGGCAGGGTCGCAGTTTCTTCTGATTAATAGCTTATTATCAATATTTTTCAGTTGTTTAAGGGTGTTTTCATCCCTTACACCTATATATGAAAATTGTTTTAAGGAATTTTTTATGTATTTCTTCTGCACCTCACTTAATTTTTCAAAACGGGTTCTATTAGCTGATGCAGCATAGCTCATCTTAATGCAGTTAAGCTTCTCGTTAAGCCAATATATATTTGGAAATCCCCTCAACTTGTTAATTTTCCATACCTCATCACTGCCAACAATTATTACATCGTATTTGTCTTTTAGTTGCTGTTCTATTATATTAAGCTTGTTGGTAATCACTCTATTTTTGCTTATAGGCAGGCTTTTATGTAATAATTTTTTGAATTTAATATATCTTAAAATATTCTTATAAGTTTGTGTAATATTCCAAGAAAAACAACTCAGAAAACTATACAACTCTACATTTGTCATATTGTAATCTATTATTTCCACATCAAAATCAGTATGGCTTTTAATGGCGTTAGCTAAACTATAGCTTTGCAAAAAAGATCCATAGTTTATACTTCTGTGAAATGTAAGTATACCTACTTTAATCATAATGTGTATACCGCCTTAATTTAGTAGTTGTATTCTTGCTGTTTTTTTCTGAATTTTGCTAAGGTTTTTCGTTTCACATATTTAAAGTCCTGTATAGAAGGTAAAATTGTATTTATTAAATTCAAATTATATTTCTTGCAGAAAATGCTCATAAACAGCAGTCCGCATGTATTGTAAGAAATAACAGATGAAGCTGCCGAGCCTTGTATTCCGAAATGCGGAACTAAGAGAAAGTTGAAAATTATATTAGTTATGGTTGAAATAGCTAGCACTGCTAAACTTATTTTTTGTCTTCCCGTTGCAATAAACAAAGGATAAACCATCTTGAATAAAACCATGCCTAATATTCCAGAAAACAATATTATTGTAACTGAATACGCCTCCACAAACTCTTTGCCGAACAATATAAATAGCATTGGCTTTCCAAAAAGGGCAATTCCAATAAACATTAATACCGTTAAGACAACATTTATTTTTATGCACATACAAATATCATCTATGTCATCATTTCTCGCATTTTTTGAAAATAGTACTTCTTTAAAGGCGTCAGATATTAACCACCCTTGCTCGGCAAGCACCGCACCAACGCTATACAATCCAATCTGCTTATAGTCAGTAAATAATTTTAAAATCAATATATCAACTTTATAATTTAGTGTAATCATTAACAGAGACAGCATTGAGACAAAACCAACACCTATTGATTGTGCAAGTAGCTTCAAATCAATTAATCTAAGATTAATCTTTATACTGAACAAAATAATAACAAAAATTATTTGTAGTGCAGACTTTATGTAAATAAGGCTTAGAATTACATATATGTTTTGCCAAGCTGTACAGAACACAATGAATATACCTAACGAATAAATCAGTTCTATATAAATATTTATTCTGTTTCGTAAATTTATATCTTCAACCATTACTATGAAATTTATCTGTTTATTTATAACCATAAAAGGAATTAGCGTAAATATGACAATAAGCTGTTGTTTATCTTTAAAAAAAACACAAAGAGTAAAGGATAATATGAGATAAAGTATTAGCTGAAAAAATACATTATTTATATACTTTGTTTGAATTTGTGGAATATCCTTTCTTTTAAAAAAGGGATATGACTGGTAAATACCCAAATTCAAAAACATCATAACTAGATTTACTATATTTAGTATATATGCGTATTCTCCTCTTAAGGTTGGTCCTAAAAGCCTATTTATAAAGACCATATTCAGAACGCCTAAGGCTGCTATTATAATTTTACTAGAAACAGAGTAAAAATATGGATTCTTCAATAAGTTTTTTAACATAGTTGCTCATACTCCTTGAACCACTCAACAAAGCTTTGAAGCCCCTCTTCTATAGTTACCTTTGGTTTAAAGCCTATGTATTCCATTAAATCGTCTACATCAGCATAGGTAACAGGGACATCTCCTTGCTGCATGGGTAAGTACTCCTTCTGAGCCTTTTTATTCATGTATTTTTCCATAAGAGAAATCATATATTCCAGCTCAACAGGCCGATTATTTCCTATATTGAATAGTTTGTAAGGAGCATAGCTTGCCGAAGGATCTGCAGTGAGCCTGTTCCAGCTGTCATTAGGTTTTGGAGCTTCCTTTTTAATAAGTCTTGCAATTCCCTCAACTATATCATCAATATAGGTAAAATCCCTTTGCATTTTTCCATAATTAAATACCTTTATTGGTTTTCCACTCTTTATTGCATTTGCAAATAAAAAATATGCCATATCAGGTCTTCCATATGGCCCATATACTGTAAAAAAACGCAGTCCTGTAACAGGCAAATTATAAAGACTTGAATATGCATGAGCCATTAGTTCATTGGACTTCTTGGTTGCTGCATATAGGCTCATTGGGTGATCCACATTGTCATGTATGCTAAAGGGTACTTTCTCATTAGCTCCATATACAGAACTTGAGGACGCATATATCAAATGTGGAATTTCAAAGTGTCTACAACATTCCAATATATTCAGAAAACCTACAATATTAGAATCTATATATGCCCTTGGATTATCAATGCTGTATCTTACACCTGCTTGTGCCGCAAGGTTTATAACACCTTCAAACTGGTTATCCTTAAAAACCTTTTCTATGGCACTATAATCCTCTATGCTGCATATATGCATAGAATAATTGGAATTGGCACTTAGCACCTCTGTCCTATGCTTCTTTAAATTAACAGAGTAGTAGTCATTAAGATTGTCTATTCCTACAACCTTATATCCCTCCGATAATAGTCTTTTTGACAGATGCATACCAATAAAACCTGAGCTTCCTGTAACAAGCACTTTTTTCATAAAATCCCCCATTTTTTTTGGTTTGACCTTTCAACATTAATAATTCAAATTTCTCATTTGTTAATTGTAGGTGTGGTAGCATTATATGTTTACAGTTGTTCAGCAATCCCAAAGCTTTTTTGCTGATAAACCTTCGATATGTCGGTTTCAACAACACTACTTTCCTCCATCTTCAGGTGGAAGTCCTTTATAGCATAAACCACACCTGCCAAAATCCAAAAGGCTTCAATATAAAAATTATTATTTGTAAGGTTATAAACTAAGGTTGATATATATGAAAGAAAAATGAATTCATATAATGTTCTATCTATTTTTTGCTTATAAAAGAATTTAAATTTTATATAGAGCAGAATGGGACTGAAATATAAAATACAGTTTGCAATTAATCCCATTATTCCTTGCTCTGCCCATATTTGAAGTATAAAATTATGAACATTTACACTATTTATTTTCTCAATGCCAAATTTACTAAATTCATACCAAAAACTATCATAGCTAAAAGCCATATTACCCAGTCCAATTCCCACTATTATATTGTTAAACCCTGTCTTTAAAGCAATTAGCCAAATTGCAAAATGGTATTTTGAAGAGCGTTCTTCCGTGTTAAAGGTCTCTAGTATTCTCTCTTTTACATCTGGAAACATGTTTAAAAACAAATAGCCAATAAAAGCTACCGCTACCAGTATAGCAACATTTCTCATCTGATTTTTACTCATTGCTGTAAACAAATGCACAGCAATAAATATCAATAAACCCACTCTTGAGAATGTAACTACCATTGTAAATAAATTTGCTGCCAGTAATAGGCACGACAAAACTCTCTTTTTCCCAGTTGCCTTCCTTATTAAATAATTAACCAATAAGGATTGTATTAGTATTAGATTTGCAATAAGTGTTGCATTCAGTCCCAATACTCCATTTAACCTTACTATTTCTTTTCCTGATTCTATAAGTGTATTTGTACTGAATAAATTACTGTTAACGTATATCATACCATTCGATAAAATCGTAAAGGATGGAATGATAACCTTTCCTGAAATATAACTTATAATACATATGGTAACTAAAAACACATTTGAACAAATAATGCTCTTTATTATTTTCTCCATAAAAGCATGGTCTTTAGCCTTACAATATATTGTGTACATCAAGATAAACAAATATATATACTGTATTAGCTCTTTTATAGAGCGGTTTGTGTTAATAGATAATAATCCCGAAATGCTAATTGCAAATATGTAAAATAAAAAAGTGAGCTTTGAGCCTTTATTTAAATTTAACCTATTTGCCGATGAAATAAGCTGCTCCTTGTTTTCAGCCTTCTTTATCATTAATACACAAAATACCATTAGCCAAAGCATTTGAATCAGCCTGAAATCGGCTATATTAGTTTTGTATACCACTAAATTCGAAAAGGGAGACAGAAATATTACTATTAAAATTATGTTGTCAAAACTAATATTGCTTTTCATATCTTTCTCCTAATAGAATTAATTTTGTCATTTTATTTCGTGCCAATATCAGATTGCCTATAATCAAAGGTATTATTATCCCAAATATAAATGCAAAAGCGATTGAGACTGCTATATTCAGTTTAGTAAATTTGGTTAGTCCTGTAACCAGTACCAGAACAATATATGGATTATGTAAATAATAAATATATAAGGTTCTTTTCCCCAAATAGTTCAAAATCCTATACAGCCAGCAATTGCTATATTTTGATAAGCTATATAGAATGAATACTGCTAGTAACGCACAAATTACCTTTAGTCCATATGTAATTATGCTGTTGGTTTTTAAATATAAAACAAATATAAAAGGATACAAGGCTAATAAAAATATATTAACTTTATTATTGGCTTTAATATTTACATCCTTTATATATATTCCTACAAAAACACCTACTTCATAATATATCCACATAACTAAAAATCTTTTCAGTACAAACAGCTCATCTTGAAAATACATATTTGCTAAAATCCCCAGAAAAAGTACAGCTATCAAAAAAGCTATATTAGAGCCTCTTCGAGTAACTAAATTATGAAATGTATATGATACAATTGAAATAATACATAAAATATACACAAACCATAATACATTTCCTGTTCGAATATTATATGTGAGTATGTCATAAATCAAATAGAATGGATTGAGTCTTATATTTTCTTGTATTGTGATTATGTTAAAGCTTTTTAAAAAATAATAGAATAAGTATAAAACAAGTGACCATGCTATATATGGCAGAAATAATTTTCTTATTTGATGTAGGCTGAATTTCCTTAGCTTATTAATACTATAGGGTCTTAAGCCTTGAAGATAACCAGATACTATAAAAAATAGCGGCATATGAAAAGTATAGATAAAATCCTTTAGAAGCCTTATGGAATAATACTTAACTTCAAGTGCCGTTGTAAAGCAATGTCCCAAAACGACTAAAACTATGCCTATTCCTTTTAGAAAGTCCAAATCCTCGTCATGCTGCATTATTTCCTCCTAAAAAGCTATTTTAATACTATTTCGTATTTTAAAATAGGGAAACTATTTTTAAATGCAAATTAGTTTAAGATTACAGCTTCATCACTTTTGTAAACTTCTTTTCCTGGTCCAGATATTTCGTTATCTCTTAATTTGACATTACCATTGTGAATAATAAAACCATTTTGTTCTTGAGTTTTTGTTATAATTTTATTGTCTGTACAGGTTATATCAATATTTTCTTGACTCTTTTGCACTTCAATTCCACATAAGCCTTCCTTTTGATTTAGTATTATTTTATTGTCACTAATTAAGCTATTTTTATTTTCGCAGGATATACCAACTCTGCTGTTATATATTTCATTCTGATTAGCTATTTCAGAAGCTACTATTCCTCTTAAAGCCCCATTTATAGTATTTTCATAGCATTCCCCAAATACAATTCCTCTTCCCAGCCTTCCAAATATTCGATTATTCTTAGTAAAACTAGCATTATAAATCCCTGTAGAGTTTAAAAGGCTGTTTACCGAAATAGTGTTGTTATATACCTTTATGTCACTGTTATTTGTATTAATATCATTGACATATATTAAAGCACATTTGTTATCTGAATCCTTTTCTACTGTGATTTTATTATTAGAAATGGAAACATTAGAAACACTATTACTTCTATTTGGACCACCTACAGTAATAATAAAATATTTAATAATTTCTGAGTAAATTTTGTTATTATCAAATTGTACTTCTTCAACTGTACCATCATCTTTATTGTCGCTTGGAAAAGTTGAAAAAACCTTGGCGTTAATATCTGAATAATCTTCAAATACTGAATCTTTAACGTATACCTTCTTAACCTTCCCTACACTTGAATATACAGCAACAGTTTCATCACCTGAGTTTTGAATAAAGTTGCATCTGCTAATTGATATGTTTTCGGTTACATTTTCTTTTAATTTTTGTTTTGTGGTCAGGTTTCTGACCCAAATACAGCCGCCTGTTCTTGCACCTGTCATGTTTTTAAAGGAACAATCAGTTATTTTCATATTCTTGCAGCAGCTAAGTAAATTAACTAAAGTCACCATACTTTTGCTACTTTTATCAGAAATAAATCTGCAATTTTTGATTGTACCTCCTTTTACATTAGCAAGTGTTAATAAATAGTTATACGGGTTATTATCACTTTGCTTTATTTCAAAATCTATGCCGTTTATACTTATATTTTGAGCGGTATTATTATTAAAGCTAAGGCTATAGCCAGCATTAATTATGTAGGATTGTTGTTCTTTCTTTTCAATAGCTTTATTAGCTTTACTATCAAAAATTATTTTGCATTTTCCTTCAGTCCCATATAATTGTACATTTTTACCCTTGATACGTATTGGACTTTTACACAAATAATTTCCGTCAGGTATATATACTTTACCGTCTTCACTAAACTTTTCTATTATATAGTTGGTATTATCATTTGCTTCAAATTCAAAATTCTTATCAGAATAATATTTTTGGTCTTTCGTATTATAGAAGTTAGCATTTCCTATTTCATTATTATTGATATTAGCAGATATTTGATTGCATTTTGTTAAAAACAGCAAGGCAATTGCAAGCATGAAGATGAGTATAAAAATACTCACTTTTTTTATAGTTACATTGTGGTGCATTTATAGTACATTCCTTCCTAATAAGACTTACTAAAATTATTGCGTTTAAAGCCTTCGTCCGATATCATAAGAATATTTAGCTTATAGTAATTGACTCTAACCAGCCTTCTCACTTTTTAATATATTTTCTTTGATTTGAGAGTTTTGCCCTATTACTTTTCTGCCAATTGATTCATAAATGAAATTTTTACCTTCAACTTCTTCTAGGCAAAAACAATTTCTGCCATCAAGTACAATAGGACTTCTCATATATAATGAGAATTTCGATACCTCCATCAAGGCTATTTCTGGCCATTCAGTAAGAATAAAACAGATATCTGCATCCTCAAGTGCTTCATCGATGGAATTACAGTATTCAATTTCAGAAGGATATATTTTCTTAAAATTGTCCATTCCAATTGGGTCATATGCCTTAACCCTTGCCCCATCCTCTAAAAGAATAGGAATATTTTGAAGGGAGGGAGCCTCACGAAGATCATCAGTTCCAGGCTTAAAGGTTAATCCCAATATTGCAACTGTTAATCCACGAAAGCTGTCATAGTATTTTCTAGCTTTTTTTATCAGCTTTATTTTTTGATTCTCATTTACATCAATGGCAGCTTTAATTGTTTTTAGCTCACAGTCATTAAAATTAGCCAACCAGTGTAAAGCCTTGGTATCCTTTGGAAAGCAGGAGCCGCCATATCCAATACCTGCTTTTAAAAAACGGTTTCCTATTCTAGGGTCATAGCCCATGCCTATTGCCACATCCTCAACATTTGCACCAATGAAATCGCATAGATTTGCAATTTCGTTAATATAGGAAATTTTCAAAGCTAGAAAATCATTTGAAGCATACTTAATCATTTCAGCACTTCTTCTGTCTGTTACAACATATTTCTGTCCAAACCCATCATATATATTTCTGAGAACCTTCTCTGCTGCTACTGAACCAGCTCCCAAAACTATACGAGCAGCATTCATTGTGTCGCTGATTGCTGTTCCCTGTGATAAAAATTCAGGATTGTTTACAATTTCAAAATGCTTTTTATCATGTATTTGACTGACTATTCTTTGCAAATTGTCACCTGTTCCAACAGGCACAGTAGATTTAATAACTATAATGCATTCCCTTTTTACACAGTCCACAACTTGCTGAACAGCATCATAAACATATTTTAAATTAGCGGAACCATCCTTTTTCTCAGGAGTTCCTACACAAATAAATACTACCTCACTGTCACGATAAGCCTCTTTATAATCACTGATAAAGCTAAGCCGCTCTCTGTTGTTAATGACCATTTCTTCTAGCCCAGGCTCAAATATTGGCATTATACAGTCTTGCAGCTTCTTTATTCTAGTTTTGTCAATATCATAACAAGTCACTGTATGCCCTATCTCAGCCAAACAGACTCCTGTGACTATACCAACATACCCAGTTCCAGTTATAGTTATTTTCATTGCAGCTCCTCCTTGATATACAAACTCATTACGCCAATACAGCTTTTTTACTAGGTCTTTCACTCTTTTCGTTTTTGTCCTTAGCATTGTAGAAATATTTATAAGAGTTCAAATAGTCCTTATAATGCTTTTTATTAACATCATTAATTACTACACCTAATATATTTGCATTTGACCTTTCCAATTTCTCTTTTGACCTTTTCATTGCTTTAAGATTTGTTTTTCCCATTTTTGCAACCAAAATGGCAGAGTCCACCTTTGTAGAAATTACAACTGCATCAGAAATTGTATCAAGAGGAGGCGAATCAAATATTATGTATTCAAATTCTTCCTTTAACCTACCAAGTAATTCACTAAACTTTTCTGAACAGATTAGTCCAATTGGGTTTAATGCAACACCTCCATTTGGCATGTACTTGAAGCCTTCTATGTTTGTATAACATATTATTTCCTCATATTCAGCATTACCGCTTAGATATTGTGATAGTCCTAAACTACTAACCCATTTTGGTATTGATGCATGGGTAGTTTCTTTTCTCATGTCTGCATCAACCAGTATGGTCTTTTTCCCCCAACCTGCCAAAGTCATTGCAAGATTTACCGCAACTGCGGTTTTCCCTGCTTTAGGTTCAGAACTTGTAATAACAATGCTCTTCAAATCACTGTTTTCCTTTTCCATATGAATATTCCCAGAAAGCATTGAATATGCATCTCTAACTGCCTGATTTTCTTGTAAGCATGAATGAAATCTTATATTAGGCATTCAAAACCTCCTCTATCTCATACTATATTTAGGAATTGCTCCTATTACTTTGATTTTTAAGGTGCTTTCAATATCATCAATGTACCTTAGCTCCATATCAAATAATTCTCTAATATAAATAATGGAGAAGGCAATTATTAAACCTATAAAAAAGCCCATTATTGTTTTTTTAGTTGCACCATTGTCAATTGGTGCTTTTGGTATTTCAGCTTTATTTAATACTCCAATAATATTGCTATTTGTCATTTCACTTAATTGAGAAATAAATGCTTCAGTTACTGCATTAGAAATATCTGCTGATTTTTTTGCGTCATTTGAAATGGCACTTATAGCAATAACACTTGATTCATTTTGGGGAGTTATGCTTATCATACCTATCAATTGTTCATGTGTTAATTTATATTTTTCTAGTAGCTTATTTGCATGAGATATTACTTTTTCGCTAATTAAAACATATTGATAATCAAAAACCAGCTGCCTGCTTATGGATACATCCTGATAATTGATTCCTTTACTGCCATTATTTTCACTATTTTTACTCATTGCATATATAGTTGTTTCTGCACT
Source organism: Bacillota bacterium (assembly GCA_023398105.1). Lineage (GTDB taxonomy): Bacteria > Bacillota > Clostridia > Acetivibrionales > DSM-1351 > Ruminiclostridium. Next base: position 70,966 of record JAEWST010000114.1, read on the forward strand.
ATACATTGGAATGGATCTAACATTATTTAAATATGCAGGAATGACTGCTCCAATTACTCCAAATAAAACAATTAACCATAGCATTCTCTGTACTGAATTTAGAAATCTACGTATTTCCATTTATCTTTCTCCTCTATTTTTTATTTACATCGTATTTTTTTTCTAAAAGGCAAAGCTCCGCCATTTGGAATCCTTTACATATTCCAAGTCCTCTAATTTGTTTAAATCTATATGTCTTTCCTTTACTTGCTTAACGCCGAAACAATTAAACTAAGCTTAAGAAATATTATGCTGGTTGTACCATTGTTATGCAGAGCTCAACTGTTCTTGGCTCTCCCATTAGATTAAAAAACACCTTTACTCTGCCTTTTCTTTTATTTACAGCTTTTATGTAACCCTCTAACCCAAACAGCGGACCATCTACAACCACAACTTTATCACCCTGAATATACACATTTGAGCATCCAATGATTTCATTATCTGCTATCAATCTCTTCAAAAACCATATTTCATTTTCATAAATTTCTTGTGGACCGTCAGTATTCTTGAGAAGCCTTATTACTCCTGGCATATCACTAATTAAGTTATACGTCCTGTTATTTATTTGACCATTTAGCAGAACATATCCAGGGAAAAGAGGTCTAATCCGCTCTTGCCAACTACCTTCTTTTCTTTCTCTCATTCTTCTTTTGGGGACAAGTGCTTTAAGTTCATCCCTTATTCTAAGATGAATCCTTTCCTTGACCTTGTCCTCTTCACCAGTTACAACAAATAATGCATACCATTTTTGTTTTTCATAATTATCCATTTTTAACCTCGTTATTGGTTAATTTATGCTAATTTGCATTGAAAATTTGCAATGACATTTTCGATATTAATAGCTGCGGCGTTTGAACAAATCCCACAAAGGTTGTTTTTAATCTTCCTTGCAATTTGAAATTATACACCGAATCTTTAATTTGTAAATTTAATGCTTTCGCCATTTCCCACACAATAAATAAATTCTTCAACATTTATACTTTTAAAGTTTTAAAAACTTATTGTAAATTTAGTAAATAGCTGTAACTATTTGATGTAAAGAAACCTAAGAATTATTTGAAATTAATATGTCTTTTAATGGAAATAAGAACTTAGATGTTCGCTTTCGTAATTTACACAAAACTTGTAAAACATCCTGCTATGCTGTACTTAATTTGTTTTTTGAACGCAAAAAAGAGCAAAAAACATAAAATACCTTTATTGTCTTTTGCTCTTATTTTACTCAGCTTTACTAGACTCGAAAGTTCACCATGTAAGCACCAACTATGCTTTCGAGTTATTTACTTTATTTTGGGCAACATAGCCTTGATATTCTCCCGTGCCTAAGACTAATTGACTTTCTTATTTTTTTAACAACTCAATTGCCTTTAAATAAACTGCATCCTGTGTTTCCTGTAATTTATCCAGCTTTTCATTCAAAAGGTTTTGTGTACAGAAGTCCAATACTCCATATGCATAAACCTTATTATCCTTTTGAAATTTTTTGATAGCTGCAACTGTCTTTTTATCTAAAATATTATCTGGATTATCCACATCATAATTCATCAGCTTCAAAATACATTCAGCACTAAATACATCGTTGCTCTTTGTTCCCAATGTAGGCTTAACTGCTACATAAAGGGGCTTTATTTCATTTACCTTTAAATATACCTGCATTTCCTTTAGTTTATCCAACTTGGCATTTAGGAGTTTCTGTGTGCAAAAGTCCAACACCCCATATGCATAAACCTTATTATCTTTTTGAAATTGTTTAATAGCTGCAACTGTCTTTTTATCTAAAATATTATCAGGCTTATCAACATCATATTTCATCAGCTTAAGTATGCCTTCAGCACTAATTACCTCGTCGGACTTTGTTCCCAATGTAGGCTTAACTGCAATACTAAGCGGCTTTATTTCAGTTACATTTATACCATCTACAATTGAGCTTCCTTCCTTAACAGTTATATCTGGTTCTATGCCTTTTAGATCAATGCAGTCTCCCTTTGGCGTGTAATACATACCCATAGTCATTTTACCCCAGCCCAAAAGGTCACTTTCCAGTGCACCTGAAAAAGCATATGCGTTTACCGTTTTATTCTCATTATCTTTGTTAAACCTTTCGAAGGCTTCAGGTGATAATATTGGCACAATACTCTGTACTTTTGCCTTTCCAAAGGTCTTACTTCCAACAATAACTCCTGCACCAGAGTCTTTTATAGCTCCTGTGAAAATCTCTGAAGCACTTGCCGATTTCTCATTTACTAATACAGCAAGCTTGTACTTCATTTTTTCCAATGCTGAAAAATATTGCTCATCCTTCAGTGCTTCGTCCTTATAGTCCAGCTTTGTAATCAAACCCTTTGGTACAAATAGTTTTCCAATAAAAACCGCTTGATCTAAAAGCCCGCCTGGATTATTTCTCAAATCTATTACAACCTTTGTAACCTTTTTACTATCAAAATAGCTAAGGGCTTCCTTCACACCATGAAATGCATTTGCAGAAAACATATCTATAAAAATATAGCCTATATCACCTCTTATCTCATAGCTAACATTGGGAACCTCAACATTTTCTCTTTCTACCTCAATTGTAACTTCACTTTTACTACTTTGCCTTAGTATACCAAGCTTTACCTTTGTATTAACAGAACCTTTAATTTTTGCTACTACGTCATCAAGTTTGGTATTAACTACGGATATTCCAGCTACCTTTGATATTTTATCACCTTTCCCCAGCCCTGCTTTTTGTGCTGGCGAACCATCATAAACATCCATAACCGTTACATATCCACCAATTTGTTCTACTAATATTCCCACTCCATGAACTTCGCCACCAATAGATGCCATGAATGAATCATATTCACTCTGGCTATAAAAAACAGAATATTTGTCTAAAGCCTCAAACATCTCCTCGACAGTAGCTTTGTTTAAATCTTCATCCGTTATGCTTCCGCTGTATTTCTGTTTTATCAGCTCTCTGACACTTTCTAAATACTCAGCACTAAATCTACTCTCCTGTGTTTGTACTTCAGTTGCCATTGCATTTGAGCCAAGCAAAGTAAAGGTTATCGTTACTGACAGCACTATCGCTGTAACCCTCTTTAAATTTATTTTCACTATTAATACCCCCCTTTGATACTATCTATGACCCTTTTGTAGTATAACCTATACTATTTCATAATTCCATGTATTATTTTGGCATACATGGTTAAGGGGGCTAAGTCATAAACTAAAACTTATTAAAATCCCCCTCAATTTTCGCTAATAATAATCTATGAAATCAATCCATACACCTAAACAAATCAACTTTCCCACATAAAAAGTCTATAGGTGTGAGCGACTTATCAATCCCAACTTCACATTGATAATGTCTCCCACACCTACAATTTTCAACTGCTAGAGTTGAAACATTTATTTTATTCAGTTTAACTAATAGCTCACTATTTTGTCCATATATTCACTTCTGATTCTGCTATTCATGTATTCTATATACGCCTTCATCATCTCAGCGGCTTTTGCCTTTGTAACCTTAGACTTAGGATAAATATAGCCTTTGGTGTCCTCTTCAATCAAGCCTATCTTCTCTGCAACATACATTGAAGGTCTGGCAAAGGAGGAGATACTGTCATTATCAGCAAAGCTGGTTACTGGTGCAGGATTTGGTGCAAGACCGTTTAATCCCAATGAATTTATCATCATGGTAACTGCTTCTTGCATAGTTATTAAATTGCTTGGTCTGAACTGGCTTTTTCCATTACCATAAACTATGCCTCTAACTGCGGCAGCATTTATAACATCAAAAAATGTGTGGTTAGTTGAAACATCTGTAAATAAGGATTTAACTTCCACATCCTTTTTATTTGTTGTTTTCTTTTTGGAAACAAATACTGGATCAAGTGGAACTTCCTTTGCAACATTTATAAAAGCATCAACAAATTCAGCTCTGCTCATGTACTCCTGTGGGTCAAAAGCCGCAGCTTCATCCTCCTTGAACGCCTCTAATCCAAACATAAGAGTAATACTTTCTTCCGAAGGATGCCCATGTATCTGTTTTAAATTTGGAGAAATCAAGCTTATTTGTGTTGGAAAGCTTTCAAGCTTTAAACTGTTCGTATAAGTATTGACCTTAGTGGTTGGAACCTTATTTTTATCAAGCTCACTCAATTTTGCAGTATACTTCAAGATATTCTCATTTTTTTGAGTTTGTATATACCCGCCCTCAACACTTGTTTGTTCAGCAATACTTTCATCGTATTTCAGTTCCTTTTTTGTTGTAGAAGATATATCTATACTTACTTTACCAATGCTTCCAACTGTCTTTCCTGGCTTACGATAAGAAATAGTCTGTTCTATTTTTTGTGCCTCTGCCGTGCTCCAGTACTCGTCATAACCCGAATAATTTGCCGAGGCTTCTACAACAATAGTATCTGTACTTCTTGCAGTTCCAATATGATATGTTTTCTTGCTTCTCAATGTGCCGTTATAATAATTAACTGCAGGCTTCATATCAATAAGATTGGATTTTGACAACACATAGTCATTTGTGCCTGCTATTATGTATCTAGTGCCGTCTAAAGTTAACGTTTCTGTTGCTTTGGACAGTGTAGTTGATTGCGTCTTTTGTCCGTTGGCTTTCGGTGTAATTGTTGTCACGTAGACAAGAGTACGAATGAGCTTATTATCTGCGTTAGCCAAATTATAAGTATATGTTGATGTTAATGTCTGAGTATTAGTCTTTGAGTCCTCTTTAAACTTCTTTGCTATAGTCACTGTTCCGCTAAGAATTATAGGAAAACCGCTCAAAAAGCAAGGTTCCTGATAATCATACACAAATTTACTTGAGGTAGTAGTGGATGTGGTTGTAGTGGGCACTTCCCCCGATGATATACCACCGTCATATCCACTATCCCCCTGCTTTGCAAATGTCATATCTGGTACGGTCAGAGCTAATAGCATTGTAACTGCTAAGCCTAAGCATATAGCTTTTATTACCTTGATTCTTCCTAATAAATTTTGCAAAATAGTCAACCTCCACTTAATATGATTTTTTTCTCTTTATTACTATAAATCTTTCTATTCTTCAACTATAACTATGTATGCTTCTCCAGTTGTGGTGTTATCTTTCTTAAGAACTCGTATTTTATCACCTTTTTTGAGTTCAGAAGGATTTATTCTCTTATTATTCTTTATTATTAAAGAATTTGTCAGAATATTAAATGTGCTGTCCTTCATGCTAACCCATAAATGCTTGGTTGCATCATAGTATTTACAATTTCGCAGTGCTATTGCATCGGGCTGCTTAAGAAGACTTCCATCCTCACCTATTGTCTCTCCTGATGTACTTGCTACAACACCTGATATGTTGAAATTACCGTAAGGTGCTGTGCTTATTTCAACAGCATTTGTTCCATCACTTAATATATATATGGTTCTATCATAGAAAGTGCCTGCTTCATTATAGTTGCTAAAATCACCCTGACCTATTATACCATCTGTATCAGTGATTCTGGTATCTGCCGATAAATTAAAGGTCATTGGAGTATTGGCGTAGTTCCAGCTTGTACCTTCAAGTTTTGCATAGGATTGAAGCGTAACACTCTTGTACTCATCAATACTGCGGATTCTTCCTCTATATAATTGAATAGCCTCAGCTCCTGGTCTATCCTCTATTGAAACAACTCCAGCTATTAGCTTTCCTGTCTCTGCATCCCTATTAGCCATAACATAAGCATATTCATCAGGGTTAACACTGCTACCCTGTACTAGTCTGCCATCCTTGACAACAATTGTGCCGTTGTTTAAAGCAATACTATCCAAGGTTTTTTCCAGTGTGAAATTATTAGCACTTGTAGTGTTATAAACCTTGTCGTTGTATACAACTTCTTTGTCAGAATTATCAACAAAGCTTGCTAATACACCATTTTCACCATTGCCATAATCCTTTTCACTAACTATATAAACTGTTGTTCCATTCATATATGTATTTAATGTTGAAATAACCCTTTCACTGCCGTCGAAATATGCCTTGAAATTGTTAGTTATATTTATTGTCATAAAAGGGTCAGTTGTATTCTTTATCCACTGCCCTTTACGAAGAGTCCATGGATTACTGAGCATAACCTTTTCTGATAAATCATCATAGCCTTCAAAGGTTCCCTTATAAACATTTGCAACAAGCCTGTCTCCGCCTTCAATAACTATCTCTTTTAATAGAGTGATATTTGGTGCAGAATTTACTAAAAGCTTTACCCTATCTCCATTTTTTAATTGGCTTAGCTTTGACAGCTTTCCGTCTTTAATTACGTTTACTCCGTTTGTGCTGTAAATCAGCTGTTTTCCTTTTTCTGTTTCAACTGTTATAGTGCTAATTTTCTTATTTATAATCTTGCCGTAATATATTGAGTAATTTGGAACTCCACTGATAGAAGAAATAGCACCTTCATCATCTATTCTAACAAAAACTGTATCTCCTGACTCGATATCATTTAATTCCGCTGGCACGTGATTTTTAAATACTTCTACAGCATTGGGGTCAGCATAATTAAAGGTTCTAAGTGTAGATGTTGCTAATGGTGTCTTGCCTGTTCCATCCTCATTGTAAAGTGTTATGTACCCAAGCTGAGGATTATTTTCCTCAACTATACCTGCAACTAAGCCCTGCTCCCTTTCCTTTTTAACAGTTATAGGAGTTATTTCAACTATCATATCCTGCTTTATACCTATAATTGCAATGCTTCCAGGCTTAATGGCAGAAACATCAACTTTCGCCTTTGTCAGTGCATTTATGACACCATTTGAGTAGGACTTATTTTCATATACAGTACTTCCATCAGCATATGTCTGTGGTTTGGGATCTGCAACATCTTGATTTGGATATTCAATTTCCTGCTTAAGTGGTGTAATATTTATTGCTCTAGCGTTACTATTTACACTGTTTATAATAGCAGCCTTATAGCTAATCTCTTTGTTACTGGACAGCACACGTGCATACTGTACTGTCCTGTCCTCTAATCCTGCAATATATTCAATCCTGTCTCCTACAGCCAAGCTATTAGAAGTAGTAATAGTCCCGTTTTTGTATACTGGTATTTCTGTACGGGATGCTACCTGAGCTTTGCCTGTAAGTTCATTTGAGGTTGTAGTAGGTTTTTGATACTGTGTTTCTACTGTTATTGTATCAAGAAGTCCATCTGAATTGCGAACATAATATGTATTATAGTCTATTTGATATCCCTTTGAGGTATCTTTTGTTGAATGTTTTTCTTCTATTGTTGCCGTTCTCTTTTCCATGCTACGAAGGGGTAAAATCACATTCTCAGCATTTTTTAATATTCTGGCAACCTGTGAACGTGTGACAGCCTGATTTGGATTGAAGTTTCCCTTGCCATCACCACTCATAATATTATTTTCAAGTATAGCTTCTATGTACGGTACGTTTTCTGCTTTTGCACCTTTCCAGTCGGCAAAGCTATTAAACAATTCCTGTTGATTATATACAGGCAGTAGCATCAACGCCTTTGCAAGCCATGTAGCAAACTCCTGTCTGGTTACAGCTGAGCTTCTTTTAAATGCTGAAGCCTCTAAGCTTGTCTGATCAGTCTGCAAGGCATCGGCAAGTTCTTGTAACGTAATCAAGCCCTCATTTGCTGCTAACTGGAGACTTCCATCATATAAAACTGCCTGTAGGCTTGTCTTTTTTTGATCGGGAAATCTGACAGCATTTAATGTCTCTCCTTGTGTTGTAATATCCTGTGCTCTGTTTGCCGCCAAATACACCAGATAAAGTGCCATTTCCTTTGAAATAGAGCCGTTAGGGTTAAATTTCGTACTCCCTAAGGATGGGAATATTCCTAGTGCACCATTTTGATAAATAGCATCCTTCAGGTCATAGCCTGCTTTGCTGATATCTGTATATTTTAAATTGCTAATTGCTGCTTGTCCATTTTTTGCAGAAGTAAAAGCGTTGGAAACCTGTTCATCTGCTACAGCAGCATTTACAAAGCCTGTCTGAAAAATCAGCACTGAACTGAGAACTACTGCAAGAGTTTTTGACAGTGTTTGAGAAAATTTCTTATGATTCTTAATTTGGTCTGAATATTTATTTTTTTGTTTGAATAATTTTAATAAAGTCATATAATTAGCCCCTATTATTAATATAGTAATTTTTTTATACTTTTCATGTTAATATTATCGGCTGATTTTATAGATTTTTGTGTTAAAGTTTCATTACAAAATCAGCAACTTGTGCTGATTTGCATTTTAAAATGTAGAATAACAGTATAATTAGTCGATGTGTTTTGATGGATGGGAGAGGTGAAGGTATTGCTAAAACAAAAAACAGACAATAGTATTTTTCCTGCATGTTTTCTGCTTTTTATATACTAATAATTATTTATTTGAAATAAGATGACTAAAAATTATTTACTCGTCGGAGCTGCCGAAAAATAGTAATTGTTGACATATATGTATATATGTGTAATTATATTATGGACATGTCATAAAAAACAAACACAAAGGAGAAATTAGTTCAATGATTAATTTTAGGAAAGTCACTTCAATAGCATTAGTTCTGTGTCTTCTGTTTGTATTCAGTTCACAAAGTTTTGCCGCATCAAGTAAAGATAGTAGTACTGCAACTATTGCTCAGAATAATCCAATACCTATAAACAAAGCTAATGTTGAAAATGCACTAAACCAGTTAGTTAAAGATAAGTTGATAACCAAAGATTATGCTGCTAAAGTAATGGCTGTTATAGAAAAAAACACGAGTAGTTCAACAAATACTGGAGCTATCAAACGTAGTTACTATAATCCATCAACTGGTGCTGTCATTATGTACATACCTACGACTCCAAATCATGGTCAAATTATGTTTAATAAAGAAGGGTGGAATATTATAAAAGAAATAATCAACATAGGTGGCGGTGCTACCACTGTAGGTTTTGCTGTTGCTGCATTATGTGGTACCCCAGTAACAGCCCCAATAGCTGCTCTTATAGGTGGTTCTCTTGTTATTGCAAATGCAGCTGTAAATCTACAATTTGCACTTGGTAATGAATATGCTGTAATACCGCTTTAATAGTTAATTTTAATTTAGAAGCAAAGGTTTATAAGTACCTTAAAGTACTTATAAACCTTTTACTATGTTGTTTAAATATTACCCCATTGTATAAATTAATACTAAAAGTATTCCTGATATACCTATAAATAGGGGACTGTGATACTTATCTAAATCTTTTCTATATCCAACACATCTTGGCATAAGGTACATACTTAGACTAAGTAAGGTTGTCATCACTCCGGCACTAAGCAAAAAATAGTTTGTCTTTTGAGTTAGAACACTAACTAACAATATGGGTAATAAATATAAAATAGTCACTAAAACTCTTGATTTACTAATAACTCTTTGCATAAAAAAACTCCTTTCATTTGAATTAAAAATGCTTGATTTAATTATATGTAATATATTGACAATAGTAAACATCTTTACATTAAATCTACTGGTTCTCATATATATCCAGTTATTGGACTGTAGCCAACATTTCCGACGAAACCCACGTTAAGGGAACAATTGGAAACAAAAACTGTTTTTTACCCACGCTAAGGAATTTGATTATAACACTTAAAGTCCTGCAACACTTTTGTGACAGCACAGAATATAAAAAAAGTACTTTTGTGCTAGTATGTGATGGCTTGTTCCAGTTTGTCGGAAATCTTTGGGTCAATATCTCTGATTTTATCAATGCACTTTTCTACGGTGTCCTTGCATTTTGAATATTTCTTGTCAACGTCAAGTATTCCATGATATGTATTTTCACGTCTTGCAGATATTAACTCAATAAATTAAGAGTTTTTTTGCGTAGGAGAAATACAATGAGAACAAAAAATGAAATCCCATCTCATTAAGCTCCCTTATGCCACCCTTGCATTTTTATTAATGCTGTCAATTACCTTTCGTATGCCCATCCAAATACCCATATCCTCAAATATCTCTGCCACGCTGCCCATGTCATTAAAAGGCTTATCACCAAGAACACTTAAGTCCTTCATCATGCCATTCTTTACAACATATGTGATTATCATATTAACAAAGTTAATCTGATTACTGTTTAGATTGGCATTGTTCAAATACTCGGAAAAAGCTTCTTTAGCCGCCTCCATTGAAAGACCAACAATTGACCGTACTAATTCACCAAGAGGAGTGTCTCCATACTCTTCTTCATAGTCTTGTCTGCTACCTATTTCGTTCCAAAGAATTTTTTCCAATTCCCTAACATCACTTTCTGTTAAAGGCTTATTGGTTTTAAGTTTTGAGATAACTAATATATCCTCATGCTGCTTCAAATAATACTCTACCTTGGCTTTGTAGTTTTTCAAATAATCATTTGAAAGATCAGCCTCTCTCCATTCCATTGATAAAATATCATCTGCAAAATCAGTTTCATAATTTGCATGTGCTTCAAACTTGACATATTTCATTAAATCACGCAGTTTTGTTCTGATTGCCTCAAACTCATTGATTCCAGCATTGTCAATATAGTCTGTATGTAATAATTCTTCAATAAAAGCTTTTTTAGCCGTAATTTCTGGAATAGTTGCAAATCCTGCTAGTGCCGATATTTTCTTATATAAATCAGTTTTAGCCTTTCTATATTTCTTTCCCACCAAATAGGCTAATTCTATCCCATGCATCAAATTATCAAAGCGAAGGGCTGATATTTCGTCTTTGTCTGGCAGCACTAAGGGTGCAATATGCTCTGCCAACTGCAAGGTCACTTCATAGGTTAATGCTTGATACGCTTCAACATTATTATAGCCATCTACATATTTTAAATGTTGTTTAACTGCAAAGTTATCTCGGTTAAGCTCATTAACCTTGACCACTAAATACTTCACTAGCTCCTTTCTAAAGGGAATTAAATCCTCAGTTTGGTATTCCAAGTCTTGTAATTTATATACAATATCAACTTTAATATTAAATAGTCTTTCTTGTAAGGAGCCTACAGCAACAGCTTCCTTACCATTCTTATTAACATCAAAAAATGTAAATACATCGCTGAAATCAAATATATAAAAACATTTTTTGTCTTCCCCATCAATTAATTCAGGACAAAGTCTAGTTCCACGCCCTATCATCTGCCAAAACTTTGTTTTACTCATAACAGGTTTAAAGAAAACAAGATTCAGAATTTCAGGAATATCAATACCAGTATCTAGCATGTCAACTGAAATTGCTATTTGTGGCAGCTTTTTTGCATCAGAAAATTCATCAATCAAGCTCTGCGAATAATTAGTGTAGTTATCAATCACTCTTGCATAATGGGGTGGGTAATTAGAGTATTCCTCATCCCAAACTTTTAAAATTTCCTCAGCGTGGTTATGGCTCTTTGCAAATATAATTGTTTTTCCAATTTTATTTCCGTAGTCAACCTTTAGACCATACGTCATAAGAGTATTCAAAGCTTTTCGAATGGTATCCTTGTTAAACAACCATTCATTCAAGGCTCTAGCGTCAATGCTCTCAGGTATTGTACCATCTTCGGCAGTAAAGGTAGCTTCATATTCTTCCTTTTCTTCTTTTGTAAGGTTTTTATATAAAATACCCTCATGCGTAAATTTCAATTTAGTATCTGCCACACGATATTTTACTAAAAATTTATCTTCTACCGCTTGGTCTAGTTCATAGCCATAGGTCGGCATACCGTCTTCCAATTCAAAAATAGAATATGTACTCCTATCAATTTCATTTCTTGGTGTAGCTGTTAAACCTATCAATAGGGCATCAAAGTAAGTAAAAATGTCTTTATATTTGTTGTAAATACTTCTATGAGCCTCATCTACTATAATCAAGTCAAAATGACCGCAAGTATAAAGCTTGCTTCCAGCATCATCCTTTGTATCATCAATACAATTCATCATAGTCTGATAAGTGGAAAAAACTGCTCTCGCATTTGCATTATCTTTATCTTCACATAGGTTTGTAATGGATAAATCAGGCAGTAGATTGTGAAACGCTCTTTTAGCCTGAGTTACAAGGCTTGTCCTGTCTGCTAAGAAAAGTATATTTTTAATCCAGCCATGACGAAGCAGCACATCAACTAAAGAAATAACTGTCCTCGTCTTTCCGCTGCCAGTAGCCATAACAAGAAGAGCCTTTCTTTGATTATATTCATCAAAAGTCTCACATACAGCCTTAATAGCAGCCTTTTGGTAATACCTATTAGAAATATTATCGTTTATCTGAATATCATTAAGGTGAGTTCTCATGTCCAAAATATTAAATAGTTTTTCTAAATCCCGTTTAGAATATATTCCTGACACCTTTCGTTCTGGATATCCTTTTTTGCCATCTATCCATATTCTCGTATCAAATCCATTACTTAGGAATATAACAGGTCTGCGTTTGAATTTCTTCTCTAAATAGTTGGCATATAGAACTGCCTGCTGTCTTCCCTTTGAAACATCAACACAGGTTTTCTTTGCTTCAATGACAGCTAAAGGTCTGCCATCATCACCAAATAGCACATAATCAGCAAGCCCAGAATTAGATTTATTAGGCATCTCTTGTATTGGGTACTCATCTATCCAATTCTTATTATGTTCCCAGCCTGCATCTGTAAGCATTACATCAATATATGCTTTACGGGTTTTAAATTCGGAAAATTCTAGTGGTTTTTGAATATAACTTTCTTCTCTAGCTTCTCTACGCTTGGTTAATTGTTCTTTTAAGTTTGCATTTTCTTTGATTAACTTTTCAACATCTACATCTGGGAATTCCTTTGTAGTCTCCTGTTTTACTTGTTCAAGTAATTTCTCATTATAGGCTGAAGAGGTATAATCTTTAGCATAGCAATAAGCAACAAAATCCATAAAAATAAATAGATTCTCCAATGCAAGCTTTGCTCTATCTTCTGTAATATCCTTTGCCTTATGAGCAACATTGTTTCCTATGGTGCGGATATATTCCATTCTTTTATGGATGTCTGGGCCTACAATGTCTTTAAAGTTATTGTCATTCATCAAAGTACCTAAATTATCCTGATAAGGCATACTTAAGGAACTATCTACACTGTAAAGCCATTTGATGGCAAACTCCATTGCTCGCCTGCAATTTATAGCAGAGGTAGCATAATCTATGTTAAAAACTTTTTCGGCTGATATTGCCACATCTGCAAATGGGGCAAATTGGGGTTCTGTTTTTAAGAAATCAAAGTTAGTCATAATACGCTGCCTCTCCCTCTTATTATCCGAAATATTGTTGCATTAATGCTTTATAGTTTAGTTCTAGTTTTTCAAGGGCTTGCTGTAATTGTGCTTTTTGTTGCTCGACCTGCTGGACGAAGGATGCGAATTGGGTTTGGAGGTCGAGGGGGGGAAGTGGAATTTTAATGCTATTTAGCACTCCTGTATTCATATGTGTAAACGCATTATCCCCACCTGTCCTTAATTGACAAACCTTATTTCCATGAACATTTACTAGCATAACAAAATATAATGGTAATATTCTTTCATTTAATCTAAGCCGAATTAAATTAGTGCTAATTATTGAGTTTTCATATTCTGAACTTACTACACACATCTTTCCAACAGTACCTGCCCTAGAAATAATAATATCTCCGTTATGAACACTATAACTTTTAAGCTCGTGATACTTTTCTAGTGCTATCCACAGATTAGCTGTTTTTATAAATCTACCTTGTTTTGTGATATTATCCATGTTCCATACTGGTATACCTGATTCAATATATTCGTCCTTTTTTAATGCACTACCAAATGGTCCACATTTTATAGCATCTTCCTTGTCATAGCAATCCATTAAACTATGAATTTTAAAATTATTTTCATTTGCTATTGGATCTCCGAACATCTCAACAAACTTTGCTTTAACCAAAAAATCTAATTTCTCAATTTGCTTCTTTCGAAGAGATATCAAAGTGCTTGCCTTATCTAATATTTCAGCAATTTTCTTTTGTTCTTCCAATTTCAGTACCGGGATTATAATTTTACTTAGACCATCATTATTTAACGCTTGTTGGGTTGCTCCTGTACAATATTTATCCTTCTGTTCCAAAAAAAACGGACTATTAATATATGAAAAAAGAAATTTAGGAAGCACTTTATTTCTTTTCGCTCTTAAACAATAAAAACCTGTTGAAAAAATCAACTCTTGTTCTATTCCTGTAACTAATAATGTTTTTTGTGTATCTTTCATTTTGGCAAATAGTATTTCATTTTCCTGGGCAACCACATTTGCTCTTGAAGGTCTATTACTAAATGTAACAACTTGTGCTTGCTTATAATCAACCTTATTAATATCTACTGCTCCAGTACTAATATATAATTTCTCACCCTTATATTCGCTTATTCTTCTATTTATTACATCAACACAGTCTAAAATCAGAACTTTTTTACTCACCCAACATCCCCTCCAGTTCTTTCAAACCTTCAGTTATCTGCACTTCAAGCTCCTGTATCTCCTTTATGATTTCTAAAGGTGCAGGGTATTCTTCAGCTACATACTCAACCTTTTTATATTTATTAATTGATAAATCATATCTATTATCAACAATTTCCTGCTTGTCTACAAAAAAGCTCTTATCGGTTCTTTTTCTGCCCTCTTCATTTGAAATATTGTGAAAGCGTTCAATAATATCAGGAATATCATTTTGTTCAACAGGCGTTCTCTTATCGTCAAGGCTATAGCCATCTGCCTGCATATCATAGAACCAAACCTTGTCAGTGCCGCCATGTCCTGTTTTAGTGAAAATCAATATTCCTGTTGAAACTCCAGCATAGGGCTTGAATACACCGCTTGGCATTGAAATAACCGCTTCTAAACGATTGTTTTCTATTATTTCCTTACGAATGTCCTTATGGGCTGTTGATGAACCAAACAATACTCCATCTGGAACAATAGATGCACAACGCCCTCCAACCCTGAGCATACGCAAAAACAATGTTAAAAATAATATTTCTGTTTTCTTTGTTTTTGTAACCTTAAGCAAATCTGCGGAAACAATATCATAGTCCAAACTTCCTTTGAAAGGCGGATTTGCCAATATCATAGAATACTTGTTATTATCAGTATTTTGGTCTGAAAGACTATCTCTATACTCAATATTTGGATTTTCAATTCCATGTGTCATCATGTTCATTGCACCAATTCGAAGCATAGTTCTGTCCATGTCATAACCATTGAACATTTCATTATTGTAATGGGCTTTATTATTTGCATTCATAAAAATTTCTTCGAGATATTTCTCTTTTAAATATTCACCCGAACTAACTAAAAATCCACTTGTGCCACATGATGGGTCGCATATGATATCCTGCGGCTTTGGTGCCATTATCTCAACCATCATTCTAATAATATGTCTAGGTGTTCTAAATTGACCATTACGTCCAGCAGTAGAAATCTTGGACAGTAAATATTCATATAAATCGCCTTTTGCATCTTTACTTTGTTCCTTTTTTAGCAATCCATATATCTCGTCCAACGAATCTACTATTTTTGAAAGCAACTGTGGAGTTTCTATTTTTAATAAGGCATCTCCCATATATTTTGAATATGCACTATTCTTGTCTGTATGTAATCCCTTGATAAAAGGAAATACACCTAGCTGTACTATTTCATGCACCTCAGTAGCTGGTTTATCTCTAAAGGATGACCATTTTAATTGTTTGCCGTCTATCTTCTTATTTCCAACCTGAAATTCTCCATCAAATATGCTTTTATATGGTATTTCAAGCATATTACTTTCTCTTTGTTTAATATTATCTACATCATCTAAATCCCTAATAAACATTAGGTAAGTAATTTGTTCTATAACATCAAGTGGGTTGGTCAAGCCCCCTGCTGCAAAAACATCCCATAAGCCGTCAATTTTATTCTTTAGTTCACCTGTAATCATTAGTAAATCTCCGTTTCGATTTTTTATACAAATTAGAGCAACAGCAAGCTATTCCCTTCAAATGCAATTGCTAAATGTCTATATTTAAAGAAATTATACCTTCGTTATTATCTTAATATTATTTATGCTTTATTAACGACACATACCAAAATATTAACTTGTAAAATTCGAGGAATTCTTTCCCACATTATACCATAATATACGACAAACACTCAATATTTTTGAGTGCATGTGATTTGTTTATTAGAAAATTACCAAATAAGATTAAATAATAGCGGGAATAACTTGCTAAAGGTTTGTAGTTAAACATGGACAACTATCAGTTAACAAGACTATATATGCTGTAAAAAGGACTACTCAACTTTGAACAGCCCTTTTACATCGTTAAATTTTTATAAATCATTTGAACATTTTACTATATTTCTTCCATTTTCTCAATCCAAAGAAAATTGAAATAACACAAAGCAATATAATATTAACTATAATATTAGTTATAAACTGTTTATATGAAAAGTTCCTATATATCAGGACTCGTAATATTGGGAGAAAAATCCCCAATGGCAAAGAAATAGTTATTATCCAATGAAACAGTAAGTATCTAAATTTGCCTTGCTCCTTAATCTTTACCCATTGTTCTTGTGTTATATCAGTTTTCATTTAAATCACCATCCATAAAGTATTTATTAACTTCAATTAGAATCAGTCTACTTCACCACATACCTCGTCAGTTTTCCATTACCAACCTTTTTGATAAGCCCTTTATCTAGCATTTCTTTAAGTATATTGACCGCATGGGTTGTTCCACTCCCCAAAGCCTCTTCGACATCACTGCGAGTAATTTCTATTTTCTTTTCAAATAATTTTAGTATTGGCAAATACTTTTTATCTTCTGCACTTAACTCTTGTGCATGTATGTTAGGCAAAGTGACTCTAAATGCACCTTCCACATTTTCAAACTTTGGTTGTACAAGCAATCCCTTATAACAACTGATTATCTTGCTAATACCTGTGCCGTATGCCTCAATTAATTTCATTCTATAAAATAAATTTGCTAATTTTTCATTTCTTGCTTGTGATGCCCCAAGCATAGCTGCCTCTAAAGATAAACCAGGCACTAGTCCACCTAAAGAGATAATCTCTAAACGGTCAGAATAGAGGTTAATAAATGTGCTGCCCCTAAAGGAGTAATCCCTGTGAACAATTGCGTTAAGTAAGGCTTCACGAACAGCATCTTCTGGATAGTCCCGCTCATCTGTTCGTAATAATTCATGGAAGGTAGCTTTTGTCCTGTTATAAAAATTTATAGTTTTATAGGCATCTGTAAGCTGTTCAAATAGAGAACCATTAAGCTCTTTTCTATCTTTAAACACTAGCTTATCTGTGCCTTGGAAAATTGCAAATTTGATAGAGTGCTTGCATTGGTCTGAAACAAGTAACCCCATATTTGTATAAATATCATCAGAAGAAAGAATTCCTAAATTTTTCATTTGAACTTCTGTAAATTCTAATTGTCTTTTTTGAAGCTCCTCATTTAGTCTATTAAAAGTCAAATCTTGAACTAGAGAACGATTTGCTTCAAATGAATCACCATCTGTCATTTTTATCATCATGGGGATAGCGTCTTGGGATGCTGGAGCAGATGTTGTTCCAATCCTAACATATACGCCTGCTGGTTTAAGTCCTTTATCCGATAGATAATAAGGCTTTTTTGTACCTTGGCTAATGGTTAATTTAATAAAAAACTTATTTTCTTCTTGCATTAACTCAATATTAGTGAACATAGAAACATCAGGGCGAATACCATCTCTTAATGAATTTGATATCTGTTGCATTACAAAGTCGGCATTATCAACTCCGATAATTTTTCCGCTATCCCGCACACCAATATAGATTGTCCCACCGTTTGTATTTGCAAAGGCAACAATTTCTTTCTTTAAGTCAGATGTATAGATTTCTTTTAATTCAATGGTTTCACTTTCGTACAATTTCATAATGACACCCCTTCTATCAGTTTCTATCAGTTCTAACACAACGAGTGATAGAACTCAATAATAATAGTCAGACAGCTTACGACAAGGCTTGTTCTCATTATTCTTTATAACATCCATTCTTTAAATTTTATCTGAAATCCATTCCATTAATTCATAAAAATCCTCTATCATCTTGCTTATTTCAATTTTTCTCTTTTTATCATTTGTGTAAAGTATAAATCCTCCATTAGGAATTTCTGTAAAACTGACTATTTCCGAAAATTCAACTTTAACCTCTGAAAAAAGATTTTTTTGAACTATGTAATTATCAAATATAGTTATCTTATTATGAAGCAAATAGATTATGCTAAATATTATTAAAGCTGAAAAAGGCTCTAAAATAAGTAATAGAACAAAATCTTTACTGCTGTTCTCTACATAGTCGGTAAATGGTAATATTCCTACATAAGCTAATAAGCCTGCTATCGCTAAGCCTCCTATTACTATAAAAAGTCTCCAACCAATAGATATTTTATATGTCTTCCCAGTAGAAAATAAGATGCCAGTATCATTATTATTCAAAAATTAGTTCCCCTTTTTTCTACATCATTTAATGAAATTACTTAAAAACGTATATCTTCTAATTGCCACTGTTTTGTTTTTCCTCTTCACAGTACTATATATTTTATCATATTCCCTATTGTCTTTGTTGCCTGAAATATAAAAGCTATGCGATAATTAATATAAATTAATCAAGGAGATGTTTTATATGAGTATTGAGAAATTGTCCAAAGTCTTAGAAGCCAGTAATAATATTGTATTTTTTGGTGGTGCTGGAATGAGCACAGAATCTGGCATTGCTGATTTTCGTTCTCAAAATGGACTTTATAAGACTTCCAATAGTTATGAGTATCCCGCCGAAACAATGCTCTCACACAGCTTTTTTGTTTCTCATACCGATGAGTTTTATAGATTTTATAAAGAGAAAATGATTTTTAAGGCTGCCGCACCAAATTTAGGTCATATTGCATTAGCTAAACTGGAAAGCATTGGTAAATTAAAAGCCGTTATAACTCAGAATATTGATGGTCTGCATCAACTTGGAGGCAGTAAAAATGTTTATGAACTACATGGTTCTGTACATAGGAACTATTGTATTAGCTGCCATGCTTTTTTTGATTTAGACATTATAATTAATTCAGAGGGTATCGTTCCCCTTTGTCCCCATTGTGGAGGCATTATTAAGCCTGATGTTGTTTTATATGAAGAAGCACTAGATGATAATATTGTAAACGGTGCAGTAAATGCTATTCAAAACGCTGATGTTCTTATAGTTGGAGGAACTTCATTAGTAGTATATCCTGCGGCTGGTCTTATAAATTATTTTAGAGGTAAAAATCTCATTTTAATAAACAAAAGTACTACTCAGTATGACTCAAAGGCTGATATAGTCATTCACGATTCTATTGGAAAAGTTTTAAGTACTGCTGTTGATATGCTGTAAAGCTGTATACAAAAAATCAGCGTGATAATATACTTTATGCAAAATCCAATCAGTTGCTTATTCTTTCTTTTTTTATTAAAATTAACTATAGACTGTTCTTAAAAGTGAGGTTTATATGCAAAAAGTAATATTTCTTGTTGATATGAATGCTTTTTTTATAAGTTGTGAAATGACAAGAAATCCTTCTCTTGTTGGAAAACCCTCCGCTGTTGCTGGCGATCCAAAAAACCGTTCAGGAATCATTCTTGCAGCAAACTACGAGGCCAGAGCTTATGGAGTTAAAACCGCAATGGTTCTTCACGAAGCTTTAAAGCTATGCCCCAAAATGCAATTAGTACCACCTGATCATTCTTTTTATGAATTGAAATCGAAGCAAGTTATGACACTTCTATCAAATTATTCTCCTATTATAGAACAGAATAGCATTGATGAAGCATGGCTAGATATGACTGGTACAGAAGGTTTATTTGGAACTCCACTAGAGGCTGCACAGAAGATAATGAATGAAATAAAAGATGAGCTTGGGCTTTGGTGCTCAATTGGAATCTCTGAAAACAAATTCCTATCTAAAATGGCGTCAGAACTAAAAAAACCTCTAGGAATAACTGAACTCTGGAAAGAAAATATACAAATAAAACTTTGGCAGCTCCCTGTAAAAGAAATGTACGGAATAGGTAAGAAAACTGCTGATAAACTCCAACAATTGGGAATACAAACCATTGGACAACTTGCAAAATATGATAGAGCTCAACTTCTGAAAACTTTTGGAAAATATGGGGACGAAATTTATTTACATGCAAATGGCGATGATAACTCTCCCCTACAACCCCATACCTCTGGTGATATGAAATCAATTGGAAGGTCAACAACTCTTCCTAATGATATTACTGATATTGAAAGTGCCAAGCTTGTTTTATTAGAACTTACCGACGATATTGGTATGACAGCTAGAAAGCATGAAAAAAACGCCCGAACTGTACATATAACCTTAAAATATTCAGACTTTAAGGTTGTCACTAGGCAAGCTACTATACCTTCAACCTGTGTTACTAGTTCTATTTACCAAGCTGCTTGTAATTTGCTTGAGCAGAATTGGAACCGTTTTCGTCCTGTCAGACTAATTGGTATAAGCATTTCAGGCTTTGATGCTGATTGTGCTACAGGTCAGTTATCACTCTTCGACCTTAATGAAGATAATTTAAAAGATGATAAGCATGAACGAATTGACAAAGCTATCGACAAAATAAGAATTAAACATGGTATTAATAAAATAAGCCGTGCTGCACTTATTCAGAAGACTACTTCTGACAATGACAAAAAATAGTAATTTTGAATTAAAAATAATATTTCTATACTGGAGAAAAGCAATGAATTCTGAACAATTAATTAATTATTGCCTTACAAAGAAATATTCATATATTGATTTTCCATTTGGAGAACAGCCCGTATGTATTAAAGTAAATGGAAAAATATTCGCAGAAATATATACCTTTCCCATCCCAAAAATCTATCGTTGTTCAAACTTATTAATGGTTTGTTGCCGAAATAATTGCTTGAATTAGTAATGCTTCGCCGCAGTATTTTCGCTCCCAACTCTTAATTTATTTCACCACATTTTCTTGCCTCGTTTTATCTGAAAGTTGATATTCAAATCCTTATATTCCTTGCACATATTAACAGAAAAGCACATAGGATGTAATAGGCTATATTCTTAAAGGCTCTAAGGGGATAAACTTTATTAGGTTGTGACAAATTACATAATATTGAATCTATAAGGCTCGAGATAATTCTAGTTAATAAAAGTTAATATAAGGAGGAGTAGTTAATGTCTTTTAATTTATTTTCCAAGGCATTTCAATCATCTGATAGTATCAGGTCAGCTGATATTATTACTAATGTTAAAAATTTCGGTGCAGTTGGCAACGGAATTATTGATGATTCTACCTCCATTCAAAACGCCATAGATCATACAGCTTCTGTTGGTGGAGGCACAGTACATTTCCCCAGCGGAACTTATTTGGTAAAAAATAACATTATCCTTAGAAATAAAGTAAATCTTTTAGGTTTCAAGGGAAGCAGTCAATTAATGTTTGATGACACTTTCGTAGGAAACAAGCCCAATAATCCAAACAAAATTTATCATCCAGTTATGTGGAATGAACATAACAAACGCACGTATGACGAAGCTACAGCAGATAGTTTTGTTATACGTGATTTGATATTTACCAAATCCACCACAAGTGCTGATTTGAAAGTAATAATTTTCCTCGCTAATACTAATGGTGTAATTATTGACGGCTGCCAATTTGATATGTCAGGAACAGTTGTTTCCCTTGCACTATATGTATTTTCTTGTAATTATAATCTAACACTTCAAAACAACACTTTTACTAATCTTACTGGCACTGATACTGGCGGTGGAGTGTGGATTTGCAATCTTACCGAAGAACCAAATGAAACTAATAAAACCTATAATATAAACATAAATAATAATAATTTTATTATCAATAGCGGTGATGAATCCTTAGGTCTTTATGGAAGAGATGGCATAGTTAAAACGGTATATGTAACAAATAATAAATTTACTACACTAAAAAGTGCAACTACCGCACAGTCAAAGGTGCTAGCTATATTTGGAAGGACTCTTAGCACAGGGATAGAAGGTGCAGGAGTAGAAAATGTTATTGTTAGTAGTAATATTTTCGAAATAGAAGAAATTGAAGCTGGAGTAATTACTATAGGTGGTTCAGTTTCAAACACAGATATAATTAAGAACATATTGATAGCTTCAAATATCATAAGATTTAAAACGGACTTAACCAATTCCCTTGCTGTTGGTATATTGGGAAATGATTTGGGAATAGCAGAAAACATAAAAGTAAGTAATAATATTATTTCAAATATAGGAGAAAAATCATTTAAATACGGCATTTATAAAATGTGGGATGTTGAAGGAAATGAAGTAAGCGGACAATATTTGCAAGCAAGCATTGCAGATTGTACAAATGTATTTAATAATTGTCTGTATGATAATTTATATTCTGGTAGTTCAGCAATTAGAAATTCAGCCCTTTTAAGCAATAATATTATAAAAAATTGCTTAAGAGGAATATTAATTAATTCAACAGGGATATATACTATACAAAATAATAAGATAGAACTTCCTGACAATGCTTCAGCAATAGGAATTCAGATAGCTACGGCACCCTCTAAGGATATTATTATAGGAAATATAATAAATACTACTAATTCACAATCAGTTGCCTTTAATTTTTCTATAGGTGTAATAACTATGATTAACAATATGAAATTCGGCAAAGGCAGATATCTAGATGGGCGTGTAATATTAGCGTTTTCACAAGGTAACAGAATAGATGAGTTTGGGTTTGACACCTTCTATCCAGGGCGGATTATTGATAATGAAATTCAAGATGCTTTGCCCGTTGGACATATATGCTTGGACTCTACTGAATCTGCTGTAATGGGTTGGAAAAAAATGTTATTGGGCAATGGTGCAGATAAGTGGCAACAAGTAAATGTATTTTATTAATTATTTTTATTTAAGCAGCCACATAATGGCTGCTTTTCTTTATATTAAGATAAGTATCTTCACTCATATTTCGACATTATAGTGTTTTTTATTATTTTATTTTCTCTTTTTTTCATTTTGATATATTAATTTTTAAAAATATCCTTTATAATAATAATAATATATTTCTTTATATTTAGACTTAATGTCAGAAAGAGAGAGTGCGTATGCGAATTAGAGCTAAACTTACACTTTCATTTACAAGCCTTCTATTTATTTTTTCATTAGTAATCTTTTCAATTGTTTATTTGAGAGTCACAGCGTCTCTAACAGAGAACTTTCAAAGCAGTGTCAAATCAAGTGCCGCCCTTTCTATTTCAATTTTTGACGCAAAATATCCTGGTGAATGGAGTATTCAAAATAATACTCTCTATAAGGGAATTAAGCCAGTTAATGGTATAAAAGATTTTGTTGATTTAATGAAACAAAGAAGCGGTTATCTTACCACAATTTTTATGGGTGATACCCGTGTTTCAACAAATGTTTTGGATATTAATGGAGTTAGAGCAGAAGGTACTAAAGCTTCTGCTATTGTAATTAATACTGTATTAAAAGAAGGAACAGACTATTATGACGATATAGTAGTTGAAAATAAGGATACCTTTGCCTATTATACTCCACTAAAAAATAATAGTGGTGAAATAATAGGCATGTGGTTTTCTGGATTGGAAAAAACACTGTATTACAATCAGGTTAATAGGCTTGTACTAGTAACTGGTATATGCATATTTTTGTCACTAATTATAAGTTCATTAATTTCAATATATATTGGCAACAAAATTGTTAAACCTATCAGAGAAATAGATAAACTTTTAAACATGTTTTCAGAGGGAGATTTTACTGGTATTATTTCCAAAAAGGAACTAGCTCTATCAGGTGAGATAGGAGAGATGGCTAAATCAACAAATGATTTACAGGCTTCTGTACGGGGTATAATTAAAACCATTATTAATGAGTCAAATAGTATAGATAATTCTTTAGATTTATCATCAAAAAGTATTTCAGATTTAAATGGTAATATAGAAGATATTTCAGCAACCACCCAACAGTTATCTGCTGGTATGGAACAAACTGCTTCAGCCATGCAGCAGATGAATGCAACCTCCTCAGAAATAGAGTCAGCTATAGAAAATATTGCCAATAAAGCACAAGAAACCTCTTTTGCTGCTAAAGATATAAGAACAAGAGCATTAATCTTGCAGACAAAAGCTACAGAATCAAAAAATTCTGCTTACAATATTTATAAAACAACTAACCTTGAACTGAAAGAGGCTATCGAATATTCAAAGTCCATCGAGCAAATTAAAATTTTATCTGAGGCAATTATGCAAATAACTTCACAAACTAATTTGTTAGCACTAAATGCGGCAATAGAAGCTTCAAGAGCTGGAGAAGCAGGTCGTGGTTTTGCAGTAGTTGCAGATGAAATTAGGAAACTGGCTGAGGACTCAAAGAAAACTGTAGGCGAAATTCAGAAAGTTACAGGTACTGTGTTTGCTGCAGTACAAAATCTTGTAACAAGTTCACAAAATATTCTAAAATTTTTTGAAGGCACTGTAATTCCAGATTATACTAATCAGGTTGATTCAGGTGAGCAATATAGTAATGATGCAGTTCGCATTGATAATTTGGTTATGGATTTCAGTTCCACTTCAGAAGAACTTATGGTATCAATAAATAATATGGTGAAGGCAATATCTGAAGTAACTTCTTCAGTAACCGAAAGTGCTGAAGGCACCTCAAATATAGCTATTAAAGCAGAAGAAATATTAGAAAGATGCTCAGAAGTTCTACAGCAGTCTGAAAAATCAAAAGAATCTTCCTACAATCTCAGAGATTATGTCTCTCATATTAAAATATAGAAAAGTTATAAATCAAGTAAGAGGTAGGTGAATAATTCACCTACCTCTTGTTATACTGTATAAGCTAATTTCTCATAAAAATAGTTCTAAATTTTTACATACAAATACCATTTTAAAATCTAGAAATAATCATTTCTATCCACTGTATTCTATACTACAGACATAACCAATTCAAATAATCATATCATTCCATTCTCTCAGGAGCACTTATACTCAACAAGTCCAATACATTTCTAATTACTGTTCTTGTTGAATCAACTAGTAAAAGCCTAGCCTTCATTAGCCTCTCTTCCTCACCTCTAACCTTGCATGCATTGTAAAAGCTGTGGAAGCAAGCAGCAACATCCTGAACATATCTTGTCAATCTGCTCGGTTCAAGGGTTTCAGCTGATATTCTCACCTCGTCTGGATACTCAGATAGCTTTTTAATAAGAGTAAGCTCCTCGTCCGCCTGAAGCAACTCAAGATTAACATCGCTTATTGATGGAACATTTACACCCTCACTAGCTATAAGCTTAATCATACTGCAAATTCTCGCATGAGCATATTGCACATAATAAACAGGATTTTCATTGGATTGTTTAGTAGCCAAGTCAAGGTCAAAGTCCAAATGACTTCCTGATGCTTTTGCATTAAAGAAAAATCTTACTGCATCTCGACCTACTTCGTCAACTAAATCCATCAATGAAATTGACTTTCCTGTCCTTTTTGACATTCTTGCAACTTCACCATTTCTATATAGACGAACTAACTGGAATAACACTACGTCAAGCTTGTCCGGATTTATTCCAAGAGCCGCCATGGATGCCTTCATTCGTGCCACATGTCCATGGTGGTCAGCTCCCCATAGGTTTATTACCCAATCAAAGCCTCTCGTTTCGAACTTGTTTCTATGATAAGCTATATCTGCTGCAAAGTAGGTAGGTACTCCGTTATTTCTAACCAAAACCTCATCTTTGTCACTTCCAATTACAGAGCCTTTTAGCCATAGTGCCCCATCATGTTCAACTGTGCAGTCTCTGTCCTTAAGAACCTGTAATGTCTCAGTTATTTCGTTGCTTTTGTGCAAAGTCTGCTCTGAAAACCATACATCAAATTTAACTCCGTAGCTTTCAAGACCTTCTCTAATTGCCTCTAAATTTCTAGGAAGTGCATAGTCAACAAATACCTTTTTTCTTTCCTCGGAGTCAGCATCTATAAACTTGTCCCCATTAATTTTAATAAATTCCCTCATATGCTCAGCAATGTCTTCACCCTGATATCCGTCCTCTGGGAATACAATGGCATCCTCACCCTTAATTAGCTGAATATATCTAGCTTCAAGGGACTTGCCGAATTTTTCTATTTGATTTCCTGCATCATTGATTAAATACTCTCTTGTAACATCATACCCAGCAGCAGCAAGTACGCTTGCAATACAATCGCCTAATGCTCCTCCTCTGGCATTACCCATATGAAGAGGACCTGTTGGATTGGCACTGACATATTCCACCATTACTTTTTTGCCATTTCCAATATTAATATGTCCATAATCCTCTTTTTCTTCAACAATAATTTCTAATGTATCGTATAAATACTTAGTTTTTAATGTAAAATTAATAAAACCCGCACCTGCACAATCCACTTTTTCAATATAGGTATCTTTTGTATCAATGTTTTTAATTATTATTTCTGCTATTTGCCTAGGTGCTTTTTTTGCAATTTTAGTAATCTGCATTGCAACATTTGTTGAAAAGTCACCATATCCCTTTTCTCTAGGAACCTCAATTAAAATATCCTTAATCTCTAATGAAGGTAATTCTTCATTTTTTATGGCTTGGTTAATAGAATTCAACACAACAGCTTTAATTTGTTGGCGAATTTTCTCTGACATGTTTTTCATTTACCGCTCCTGCCTCTCTTATCTGCATATAAAAATTATTTTTTCCTGCACTTTGGTTATCAACTTCAATCTGATAACCAACACTTATTTCTCCACCTGCAGCATTAATATCTATATCAACATTTTCTGCATAAACACCTATAGTATATATCCCATACTCTGTTTCATAAGAAGATACATGCTTCTGTCCCTTTTGGAAAACAAATTGGGAATTAACCTTTCCAAACCTCATTAGTGTAACTATACCTTCACCAACCTTTAAAGTTGTAGTAGTTCCAAGCATCCCAGTTACTTCACTCTCTTTATAGGTTATGTAGTAGTTATTTCCCTTTTGATAGTACTTGCCCTCTGTTATAAGTTCAAGAGTATTGGTATCACTGCTATTGTCAATCTGAGTACCCTTTACGTTGATAATAACGTCTTTGCTCATAGGGTTCCTCCTATAATCTTCGTATTTTGTATCTTGTATCTTCTTGCACTGTGAATTAGTACTATAATAACATTTGACACTACTTTTTTAAATATATTTTTTGTAAAAGCAATTTATATCAGTTTAATTTCGTTACTCAACTTTGCAAAAACTGTAGGCGTGGGAGAACTTATCAAATGAAAAGTTGTGTTAATTAGTAAACTCTCTTTTGCAATCATTAAACCTTTCAAAAGCCAATTCTATAAGTTTATCTATTAATTCAGTATACGCTATACCACTTTTATCCCATAGCTTTGGATACATGCTTATTTTTGTAAATCCAGGCAGTGTATTAATTTCATTTATATAGATTTGCCCTGTCTTCTTGTGTACGAAAAAGTCAACTCTTGATAATCCTGCACAATCAAGGCACTTAAATGCTCTAACTGCATACTCTCTGATTTTATCTACTGTTTCAGAATTCAGATTTTCTGCTGGTATCATTACTTTTGAACTATCCCCTGCCTGATATTTTGCTTCATAATCATAAAAATCCTTACAGGGCACAACCTCTCCCACTGTAGAGGCAATTGGAGCATCATTTCCTAATACTGCACACTCAATTTCCCTACCATCTATAAATTCTTCTACAAGAATCCTTATATCATTCCTTGCTGCAATGGTAAGAGCCTTTGCCAATTCTTCTCTGTTTCCAGCTTTATTTACACCAACAGATGAACCTGCATTAGAGGGTTTTACGAAACAAGGATAAGTAAGCCTTTCTTCTACCTTTTGAATAACCTCCTGTTGCTCATTGAAAATCTGCTTTCTGCTGAATACAAGATAGTCTCCCTGTGGCAAGCCTTCCTTTTCAAACATTACTTTTGTATAGGCTTTATCCATTCCCAAAGCAGATCCTAATACTCCGCAACCCACATATGGGATTTGTGCAAGCTCAAAAAGCCCCTGTATAGTGCCATCTTCTCCATTACAACCATGTAATACAGGAAAAACAACATCTATTGGATTATTTCCATTTTCAGTTAATATAGCTCTTGCAGAATTAATTAGAGCAGTTTCTAGAGGAGCTTTTATTAATCCACCTTTTTGTGCCAAATGCCTTTGTTGTGCAATTGCCTGCCATTCTCCACTGCCTATTTTTTCTGTAGTTCCATCATATGTAAGCCATTGGCCTTCCTTTGTAATTCCAATCATAACAATATCATACTTTTGCTTATCTATATTTTCTATAACTGACTGAGCTGATACCCTAGATACTTCATGCTCGGAAGATTGACCTCCAAATATAACAGCCACTCTTTTTTTTGACATAGTATAACAACCTCCACATCCCATTTGGGCACAAAAATTTGGTAAAATGTTAATATCCATTAAATTATATTTTACATTTTACTATTTAAGTACCAATTATACAAGAATACCAGAGTATTTAGTAAGCTAAACGCTCTGGTATTCTAAAATATATCTAAATTAATTTAACCAACTTTGCTATAAGACCGACAGGATATCGGTTTTAGCATACTATGAATCATTTATTTATCTTTTTCTGTTGTTTCAGAGGTTGATCTTAAGTATGGTACAGGGTCAACTGATTTGCCATTTTTCAGAACTTCAAAATGGAGATGAGCACCATCTTCACATTCACTCTGAATAGGATCTCCCACTAGTCCAATTATCTCATTAGCTTTAACCTTTAAGCCACAGCAGATGTCTTCGAGACCCTGCTTGGAAAGTCCAGCATACTTTGTTACCAAGCCATCACTCCCATGAGATATTTCAACTGTAATGCCATTTGCATTATCCTCTACCAAACATATTGTACCATCTGCAACTGCTCTAACCTTTGTAAGTTTTTCAACCTTGAAATCAAGCCCTTTATGTGCCCTTATGTCTCCTAAAGTTTTTGATTCTGAGAAAGTGTTTACATCCCTTGTAAAGTCTTTCATTATAGGCCCATCAACAGGTCGGTTAAATATCAAGACTGACTTTACGGCAGTATTATCACTTTTAGGCTTAGTTGATGTTACTGCATCCTTTTTTTCAGGCGTGCTTGCAGGAGTACTTGCAGTTTTACTTGCGGTATTTGATTGATTTGCAACTGCTGATTGACTTGCCATCTCAGCTTTACTAACACTACCAGCAACAGCTTTTGCATGCTCTCCCAGCTCTTCTTCTGAATTTGCTTCACCAGGAATAAGCTTTGTGCTGTCATTCATACTGGTATCAGGGGAGTTCATATTCTGCGTTGCTACATATATTGCCGTTACTGCCACAATTAATATACAAACTGCTATAATTATATAGAATCCTTTATTGCTAAAGAATTTAGACAGTTTGTTTCTCCAATTTTTCTCGTCTGGAATAAGTTTCTTCATAATATATATTCCACCTCCATTAAATATTGTTTCCTATAATGTAAACAATATACATAATTAAGGAGGAAATCTTCTTAATTCTCGGTATTTTTATCTATCAAGCCGACTATCAATATAAAAATAATTGTTACTCCAAAGCAGAAAAATCGTGTATTTCAACTCCTTTGTAGTAGTGCTTCAAAATATCTTCACAGCTAGTTCCCTTCTTGGCGAGGTAATTAGCTCCACATTGGCTCATACCTACTCCATGCCCATAGCCAAGAGTTGTTATAGAAATCTTGCCATCAGGGAGCTGAGCTAATTTTATATTCGTTGATTTTAATTGTAATAATTTTCTAAATTCTGTACCTTTCATAATAATATTTCCAATTTTAATATCAATTACTCTATCTCCTAAAGAATATTTCTTTATTTCTATATCTGACATTATATCTTCCTGTTCTAATTCTATTTCAGGATTATATTCTTTAAGTATTTTAATCATCTGCTGTGGCTCTAATATCACTTCACTTTTATATTCCTTAAAGGTATCCTCACCAAGACTTTCTACTCCCCTTAGATAAGGTTCTGAAACTCCTGCCCATACATCTTCTACATTTTCAGTGTGCCCACCACTATTTGAATGAAATAATGGATTTATAAGTACCTTATTGTATTCTAATACCTGTCCCGAGGTATCATCTACAGCCTTACAAATTTTGTTCCAGTATCCGAAGGAATAAAGGAATCCCCACCTCTTTATTGCAGTATTCTTACTAATCCACGCCTGACAATGTCCAGGGTCAATACAAACATCTGCTCCATTATGGGTTTTATCTGTATTTGAGCCATAAAGTTTAGTTGCTCGTCCTAGAGCATAAGTTCTAGCTGCAATTGCTTGAGCCTTTAAAGCTTCCATTTCAAAGGATGCTGGCATTTCGGCTGCCACTACTCCTAGCAGATACTCCTCTAATTTCATTTCAACTACTTTCTTCTGAGCATTCATGTACACATTTATAGTTAGTCCTTCTTTTTCAATAATAGACTTTTCTGGTGCTGTTACCACATCAATATTATGTACTATGGTTAAAGGTATAACTACAACAATTATTAGCATCAAAATAACATAGCCGAAAACCTTCTTCATTCCTACCTCCCTTTTGTCATTCAACTAAACTTTCTAGACTGATTTGCCACCAGAATGGTCTTCATCAAACCTTTTGTGAAAATATAGAAAAACCCCCATAACAAATATCTTTTTAAGTATATTCATTAGGGGGTTTTTTTATGAGTTAATAAAACCACTGATAAGTTTGAACGCCGATAGATTTCATGTGGGAAGGTTGAGTTATTAATTTTCTTCTATCCTTTCAATTTTAGCTCCCAAGGCTTTTAGTTTTATGTCCAACGCACAATAACCTCTGTCAATATGTTGAATATCACTAATCTCTGTTGCACCTTCTGCAGCTAATCCAGCAAGGACAAGAGCCGCTCCAGCACGTAGGTCTGTTGCTTTAACACTAGCTCCTGTCAAACATTTTTTGCCTTCAATTACAGCCGTTCTGCCATCAATCTTTATATTTGCACCCATTCTTTTCAATTCACTAACGTACATAAACCTATTTTCAAAAATTGTCTCTGTTACAATACTAGTTCCTGAAGAGCAACTAAGTAGTGCTGTCATTTGAGACTGCATGTCTGTAGGAAAGCCTGGGTATGGAAGTGTTTTAAGATCAATTGGCTTTAAATCATAACTGCTTTTTACAGTGACTGAAGACGTATTCTCTTCAATCTCAGCACCTATTTCTTTGAGTTTAGCAATTATAGGTTTCAAATGATCAGGTACAACATTTTCAATTCTTACGTTACCATGCGTAATAGCAGCAGCAACCATATATGTTCCCGCTTCTATTCTATCAGGAATTACAGTATGAGTGCAGCCACATAATTTTTCAACACCCTCAATTCGAATTGTATCTGTTCCTGCACCTCTTATACAAGCTCCCATTTCATTTAAATAGCTAGCTAAATCAACAATTTCTGGCTCAATAGCAGCATTCTCTATGCAAGTCTGACCCTCTGCCAAAACAGCAGCCATCATAATGTTTTCAGTAGCCCCAACACTTGGAAAGTCTAGATAAATTTTATTTCCAATAAGCTTCTTTGTCCTTCGAGCCTCAACATATCCATGTCCTTGTGTGATTTCTGCTCCAAGTGCTGTAAAGCCTTTTAAATGTAAATCAACTGGTCTTGAGCCTATCGCACATCCTCCTGGCAGTGCAACTCTGACAAAACCTGTTTTTGCTAGCATAGGACCCATTACAAGAAATGAAGCCCTTAACTTATTTACAAGCTCATAGGGAGCCGTTGAATTAGTTATATCTCTATGATAAAAGGCAATAGACGATGATTTATTCTTCTGTGGCTCAACCACTGCTCCAAGAGATTTTAACAACTCGCACATTATTTTCACATCATTCAAATCGGGCACTTCTTCAATAATACTTTTTGTCTCGCCTAATAAAGATGCCGCCATTATAGGAAGAACTGAATTTTTCGCACCATCTACTTTAATCCTACCATTTAAAGGTACACCTTCGCTGATAATATATTTAGCCAAATGAGCTCTTCCTTTCGTTTTTGGATTTTTACTTCTTTAATACTCGGTATTCACTATAGGCGTAGCTACCCATAGATACGTTTTGTTTTCTTGTTTATTGTATCTAATAGCTATGCTCAAATTTACATTTTTTCCATTAATATTTAGCTTATCTTTGATCATTGGTGAAAATGCCGAAACACTGATTACATTTTCAAATCGTATACTATCTACTTTCTTAGCATCACTTTCATTTAAAATATTCCTACAAATCTTTTCCAACTGGGTGTCTTCAACATTTCCCTCATAGGTTCCAGTAATACATGAATTTACTACTACCTTTAATTCATGTTTATTAAATATATTTTCTACTTTTTCCCTAAGTAACAAAGCATTTCTGTTCTCTGTTCCAGTTGCATCTATAGTTATATATTTATCTTCCGTATCAGATTTATTCCCTACAATACTTGCCATAGCTGATACTTTTACACCATCTTTTGTAGAGCCTAATATCTCTTTTTTTAATAAATTATCTGTACTAGCTGAATTCTTTGAAAAGTTCTTAATTTCTAAGGCATTAAATACCTCTTCACATACTTCTGTTAAACTATCTAGATCTTCAAAATTACTGGTAGCCCTTGCAAAAAAATACACTTCATTTACAATCATATTTGCACCAGATGAATTAAATACATCAACAATTGATATATCCTGCTCTATTGCTTGGTTTTGCATTCTTATGTAGTATGTGGTTCCAGCAATTACAGCAACAAGAATAACTGTAATAAGAATAAAATTAAATTTTTTCATAATAACCTCCTAACCTAAAACTGGTAAAAATTCATTTTTAACTTTTTATAATAGAAAAATACACCATATTAGCACAAACATTGTTTTCTAGCTGATACTAAGATTATTGCCTAATAAAAAAGTAGTATACATGATAAAATTGATAAAAATTTTTTTAAAGTGCCAATAATGCAGAATAACAAGATAATAAATGAAAAAATCCAAAAATTGATAAATCTAAATCAGCTAAATCAGGCAATTTTCAGCTGGAAAAGTTGAATAATTTACAAATAAAAACAACCTCAGATAATCTGAAGTTGTCCTATTGCTTAATTACATATTTATTTATGTTATGGAAATAATATAACTTCAAAAACACCAGCGTATCTCTTTAAATCAGCAGTTCTGCACTAAAAGCTTTATCAAATTTTTGTGTCTAAAGTAGACGTGAGAGGTAATCCAATTAGCTTTCAAAAATATTTAGTTCTAATATTTAGTTCTAATATTCAAAACCATATTAGTATGTTGAAAGTGCCCTGCTGAGCATTATAGCAAAATTGCCTCTTGAAATATTGCTAGTTTCATTAAAGGTCTTATATACGCTATCCTCAGGTGTTAAAATCTGCAAATTAAAAATATTTTGAACATATGCTGAGTACCACTGATTTTTCTTAAGTTTTGTGTATACACCCTTTGATATGGTTTTAAATTCAAAAGACTTACTTATCATGGTGGAAACCTCAGCAACAGTTATTTTATTATTGGGTCTAAAGGTCTTATCATCAAATCCACCCATTATTCCTTTCTCACTTACAGCAGCTATATATTTTTTCGCCCAATGCTTATTGGCATCTTTAAATTTTTTGCTCAAATCTGCATTGCTATCCAATTGCAAATTTAAAGCTGTTGCCAGCATTACCGCTGCTTCCGCTCTTGTCAGAGTGTTTTGTGGTTTGAAGGTTCCATCTGAGAACCCATTTGTTACCCCAATATCATGGAGATGGCGTATATAGTTATCAGCCTCTGTATTTAATATATCCTTGAAGGGTCTATAGTTTAAATTATCAGTATTTGTAGTTATAACTCTAAAGGGAGCAATAACCATTGCTTCGTTTATTTCAACTGAAGCCGATACAGCCGCTTTGCTGTCAAAGGCATACGTAACATTTATTACTCTGCCATTAGAAGGACTGAAGGCAACTATTTTAATTCCCTTGCCCTTTTCTTGGCTGGTGAGAGTAATTTTGTATTTAGAATTACTATAATTTGTCGTTACCCTCACACCATTAGCCAAAACTCCTTGGCTTGACAAAGTTGAAAGCAGCAATGATATTATTAAAATTGCAATGTATTTTTTTGAGTTTTTTTTCATTTGCTCCTCCATTTTAACAGTTCCCCACAATGAAGAACCTATACCTTGTACAGCTTAAGTACTTTGAGTAGACCTAAGTCTGTACAGCATTTGATAACATTTTTTAATGTAGTTAATTCAACTTTCCCAGTTGAATTGTAGGTGTTTAAACTTATCAATGGAAAGTTGAGTTAGAAATAGTTGCATTGATAAGTTTGAACGCCGATAGTTTTTAGAGTGGGAAAGTTAGTAGTTAATATATAAGTATAGCTAACTTATCTTCATCCAACACCTATTACTCAATCTCACCAGCAAGTGCCAAGGCTTTTTCTATCATGTACATGAGTTCTCCTCTTGTTACTGCACCTGTTGGATCTAGCTTACTTGAGGATGAATTTGGTATAAAGCCGTTTTCAACTGCAAAAGTAACCTTACCCAGCAAATCCTTGTCAATTTTGCTATAGTCACTATAGCTTGAAGTTATATCATCTTCTGCTTGAACCTTTTCTCCGTACTTTATTTCATAGAGAACAGTTACCATGGTTGCAGCCTCTTGTCTTGAGCATACAGCACCTGAATATTTACCACCTTTTATAAAGCTAGCCTTAGTTGCTGATTCCATATATTCACTGCCATATTGATATTCTAGTACGTCAAAAATCAATTTTACAGCATCTCCCAAGGTTGCGTTTTCATCAGGCTCAAACAATCTGCTTGAAACGCTGTTTAGCTTATGAATATATGCCACATTTACTATAGAAGCTTCATATTTATGACCATAAATGTCATCAAAAATGCTAGTGGTCTTATCAGCTACTGCAAATATTCCTGACACCTGAGATCTAAAACTAATAACTCCAGATTGATTGTCCGCATCATATTGATTCCAAGAAGTCTGTTTTTCCCAATTACTTATCTTTGGATTAAACACATATCCTGCTGTCTTTCCTTCTACATAGTCATTCATAATAGTATATGGATAATTTACCACTAAAGGTATGTTAAACTCCGATATTTCAATGACTTCATTTCCTGTATCAAGTGTTACTGCCATTTGTGCTAATTGCTTTCTGAGAAGCAAATCATTTGCTTTAGCTGTGGGTTTATTTGGCGATAATGTTATATTGAACATATAAATCTGTTCTGACTGCGTATTCTCAGTTATAACATTTGCAAGTATCCCTGCTTTTAAGTCATAGGTTACTGTTGATGTTTTAAATGAAATATTCTCCTTTAACTGTTCTAGCTTATCAAATACCTTTTTAGATACATATATAGAAATATAATCTGCCTTTGAAGGCGGCTCCGATACATCTACAATGTAATCCAGCTTGTTATCAGTATTCATAACCTGAATCAATCTGTCTGCATTAACACCTACTATCTTGACAGTCCATATTCCTCCAACAACTTTTGTTGACTTATCAATGAATTCACCACCTATGACATTGTCTACATCCTGGTCAGAGTCATAATCATCACTGCTCCTCAGAGTTCTTACACTTATGCTCTGAGTTGGCTGAGAGGTTAAGTCTTTAGCTGGGTCATATGCATACAATCTTGCAAAATATCTGAAATTGGATTTAAGCCCATCTATTTTGTACTCAGCTACAGCTCCAACCTTGTATTGCTTCACATCCTTATAATCTACTCCACCTGCAACCTCTAGAATGTATTCCAGATTCTCTTCCTGTATCCATTCAAAGGTAATGCTATTTTTAGTTTTCTCTTTTGTACCAAAGCCTCTAGGCGTTGTTGGAGGAACTTCATCTAAGGTTTCTACCAGCAACGAATCACTCCACTCTGACTTCTTGCTTTGCGTCAAATCTTGGCTAAAGGCCTCTGCCTGAATCCAAAAATAATACTGTGTGTTTGGCTTCAGTCCAGGAATTCTTATATAATCCACCCCTGAGCTTTTTATTTGAGCTGTAGTGACTGTAATTTCAGAA
This sequence comes from Bacillota bacterium, assembly GCA_023398105.1. GTDB lineage: Bacteria > Bacillota > Clostridia > Acetivibrionales > DSM-1351 > Ruminiclostridium. The sequence goes on from JAEWST010000114.1 coordinate 107,177, forward strand.
CCAGCTTTTGCTGGGTCATCCACTGTTCCGTATTTAATGTAGTAAGTATTTCCATCAACTAATTCCCAGCCTAAATCTATAAAAGTGTCAGAAGCGTAGGTATAGTTAAAGGAAGGCACTATTGGCTTTTCTACAATCTGTGTAGGCGACGGTAATGTAGTGAATATTATTGGGTTAGATACATCTGAAACCAAAGATTCTTCTGGATTTTCAGCGTCTCTAACAGCTCTTACCCACAGTATGTAGGTTGTATTTGGTTGAAGGTCGTTTACAGGTATTACTATGTTGTGCTTTGCGTATATTGCCGCCACAGTTTCAGAAGGAATATTTTCTGGCGCATTTAAGGTTGCATCCTCCCTCTCATCATTTGGAGCAGTAGAAACACCTTCAACCACATAGCTGTCTATTGTTGTAATGTCTATACCCTCATAATATTCTTGACAGCCTACAGATAATGTAATTCCATCACCATAAGCTACCTTTCTGTATGTTACATCATCAGGAGGTGTCGTTACTGGATTATAGGGTGGTGTATCATTTAATGATGTTTTATCTGCTCTTGACTTTTGATCATCATATGACCACTCCCCTTTAACTGTATCAAATATTTCATACCATCTATTTTTTAATTGAATAGTGGCACTTGTGTCTGTAATCATATTGCTGACTCCATCAGTCTTCTTTCTTATCTGAAGAGGAGGATTATCTGGAATCAAAGGAGTGTCAATTGCTCCTCCTGATAAAGTAATAATTACTTTCAATGCTGGAGCTGATGCGTGTTCTACATTCTGAATAACATCGTCAATCTTTTCAGCAAAATATTTTTTCGCCACTATCTTGAAATAGTATGTGTGGTTTGCAGTCAGCCCTTCAAGCTTATACTTATAACCAATAACTTTATTATTATCAGCAGCATCTATTACATAATTTGTTTCTCCTGGGGCAAAGGAGGACTGAATAAGTGTATCTGTTGCTGGCTCATCTATAGTGTTTGGATCTTCTATTAACCAAATATCATATAAAACATCCTTATCAATAGTTCCATCTGCTTTTTTAGGCACTCTCCAAAGCACTGTAGCTGTATTTGTACCAAGTTCGCCTTTTGTTTTTACAGTATTATCCACATTAAGAATATCCGAATATGTAACTATCACATTACCTGCTGAGTCTAGAAATTCAGGTACAATCTCAGGCATAGCGGGTGTTGATGACACTTTTTCATCTTGAAGAGTTATTTTATCAGATACAATGCTAACACTGTCAGGATATAAATTATATCCATCTCTAGTTACAGTTGCTCTTATTAAATAATAGCTTACTTCCTCGCCCAGCGGCACAGTAATAAAGGTTGATGTACTTTCTTCAACAAGCATAGGAATAGGAACATTTCCTATATATTTATCAATCTGATAAGACACCTTTACATCCGAAGAGGAAATACCTGTAACGACAGGACTCCAATCTAGCTTCCATATGATTCCTGCATCAGTTATAGCCATTTTTGTTGTTTTTGCTAAAATATAAGTACTAACTAGAATAGTTGTAGGTTCTTGTGTTCTTACTATTTCAGAATCAGTAAGATCTGGTACAATTTTTACATAATAAACCCTTCCTGCATCATCTACATTATGTTCATATGTAAGTTTTCCTTCTGCTTCGTTTACAAAAACTGGACCATTTAATCCAATTTCATTCTTAGTTATATGTATTGGCAGAGTATTTGTAAAATCAGCATTTTCCGATACAAACAGCTTATAGTTTATTCTCTTGCCATCGTTCCAAACATCATCCCATGTTATTTTGAATTTATTTGTACCAGTAGTTTCGCATTGTACGTCAATATCAGTAAGAAATTTAACGGTATTAGAGCTTGCTGACTCGGGAGATTTCATTGTATTTTCGGTAACTGCATCTGTATATGTATAATATGCTTTTGCATTTGCAGTATAAACTGTACCTGAGTTTAAATTCCTCATTCTTAAAGGTGTAGTACCTGCAGGTACGTCCTTTTCCTTTAGAAAGACAGGCTTAGCAGACCTATATCCCTTTGGGGACTCTTGCAGATATATGTTTACATACTTTCCTGCAACCGATATTCCTTGGGGATTATCTACACCTGCCCAACCAATATCAGTGTAAAAGCCTGAAGCACCTCCGTCAGCTGAACTATAGCCAATAGACTTTTCAACATTTGGATATAAGGCAGTAATAGCTAGTCCACTAGGTGCAGGTTGATCTGGAAGTTCAGCTCCCAAAGCTAAATTAGAACCATATGTTGTTATAAAGAATGCTACTAACATTATTGTTGCTAGTATTTTGTTTGTTTTCATTGTGCATACTCTCCTTAAAGTAGATAACGATTTAATAACTCAACTCTTTTCTTCTTATGAATCCAGCATTTTCTGGAGTACCGTTGCAAACTGTGCTCTAGTAATTGCTTGTGTTGGATAAAATTTACTGCTGGAATCGAGAGTCATTATTCCCATTTTCAAACTCAAATACACTGGCATTGCATACCTTTTAGCTATTTCTTTGTCATCTTTAATTGTTCTATTATAAGAGGCTTTTAACTTATTGTAATCAGCACCTGTCCTTTGACAATATAGCTTAATTATAACTGCGGCAGCCTCTTGTCTTGTAATATTTCTATTAACATTTGTAATGTTTATCATTTTATCAATTCCATATGTTTTAGCCTTTGTCTTAATGTCGGTTTGTTTATCAACTGTTGCTTCTGAGATTAATTCATACAACAAAATACTTTCTTTAACAGTTATATTTAAATCTGAATTAAAGGAAGTATCTAATCCTGGAAATACAGCAGCCAAGTCATAATTTGACGCAAGTTTTGCTATATAAGGCTTTGCAGTGCTATCCTCAGAAACGGTAGTTGAAACGTCCTTTAAAGAAAGAACTACGTATTTTCCTGGACTAGTAACAAAATAGCTTAAATACCCATTATCATGTTTTAAATTCTGAGTCAGCTTTTGCCAATTTGCAGAATTTCCATACACTACAAATGGATTTGCAATTGTACCAGCCTTATAAGACATCTTTACACCCAATGGAGAACTGAATTTTGAAATACTATAGGTATCAGTTAACACGCCCTCTTTATAAGCTATACCTTCAAGTGTATCCTCTAAATAATATGATAGCTCACCCTTGACTTCATCATATAGTTTATTCAAATATTCAGCAACTTCAGATTCTTTAACATCTCCCTGTGTCTTTTTATTATTTGGATTCTTTATAACTGCTACCTTTTTCTGAATAAGGCCAGTCTTTTCATTGTATAACTCATTCTTAATTAGTGCATTTATGTCATCATTAGTCTTTGTACTTGCAACAGCCTGAGCAGATAGCACATTCATTTTAGATACAATCGCAGTATTTGCAGGTACACTTGGCTGTGCACTTGAACTCTGTGTATTGTTTAATTTCAAAAATACATCTTCAGCATCCTCATCTTCTAGTGCTTTCTTAAACTCTTTCATGTTATCTATATCAAAGGTATTTGGACGTATTGTATATTCAACATCCTTGCATTTTATTATTACACTCTTATCATTTATTTTTACAGCTTCCAAAATATCCTTCGCCAGATAAATCTCATCCTTATAAATATAGTTTGCACTATTAGATATATCTATCGTACAAGTAAATCTACCAGCCTGTTCAAGTAAGTCTTTGACTTTATCATCTCTGACATATACTTTATTTACTACCCCATTGCCAGAACCAATTTCCCAATAAGGCTCTTGTTCAAGCTTTTCAATCAAATCAAGGAATTTTGCAGTTACATTTGTATTATTATCTTCCTCGTCATAGTCCTCTTGATTGAATTCTGTTCTTGTATCTACAGGTCCTACATACTTTGAAGGGGTAACTGCTGATAAATTAGAAGAATCAGTTTTCACTGCTCTCACCTTAATAAAATACTTTGTATTAGGTTTTAAAGGCAAATGCTCCAAAGACCCATCTGGTAATATAGTAGGAACTAGTTTTATTCTTGCATTATATGTATAGTAGTTAGTATTTAATTGGCTATTCTGTTTTTCAATATAATATGGATAAGAATGTGTTGATATATCAACATATTTTTCTAAGTCAGCATTGTTATCCAATACAGCATAATTGCTGTCATCGGCAGTTTTAACCGCAATCTCATAACCAGAATATGCGTCTATTGCGTTTCCTTGCCATTTCAAGTCTATTTCATAATAATCATTTCTTGTTTTTAGTCTGAGATTGCTAATGCTTTCATTGTTTGTCATTCTTATAACCTTAATGTCATAGATTGTGTCTGCTTTAAGTTCAAATAATCGCCCATAATATACACTTTCGTCCTTAACTATTTTATAATCTGCTTTAGGAAGTGTGATATATTTGCTTTCATTGGACTTCTTCAGCAGTATCGAATAATTGTCGGTGGTCATACCAGGAGTGGTATCAAACCAATAGAAAGCTAATTCACAGTCGTTTACAACCTGTAAATTCGAAGGGCTTTCAATTAATGATGTAGTAACTGGAATTGACACCCATACACTATTTTTTGTACCTGAAGCATTTACAATTTCTGCTCTAAGAGTAAAGTAATATATTTTGTTTGGATATAACCAGGTATCTATTGTATATCTGCATTTTCTTGTTGCACTATTATATTCAAAATTTGTTGGCAACGGATTAACACTAGGATCTAATGTTAATTTTGTTTCATTATTATCTATATTATTATCCTTGTTTCCAAAGGAACTAATAAAGCTCTGATATATTGAATCAAGTAAAATACTGTTATCAGTGTCTGAGGCATCAGCCTCTACCTTATTTGTAGTTGATATAAGATTGTATTGTGCCTCATTCTCATTAACAGTCCATTCAAATGTAACAGTTTGTCCAGTAATCATTGGATTACCATCAACATCTGTTGCAATAGCAAAATCTGTTGGAGCTAATGGTCTTTCAGCAGTTTCGTCTGGTTCTAGTTCTCCAGCTCTAGGAGTAGTAACAGGCAACAATACTGTTTCTATCGACTGTCTCTGCTCCTGTTCATTTACCATTTTGAGCCTTACCTTGACCATAAAATAATATGTAGTGTTAGGTGATAACGAATATCCAAAGGAAGCAACGCTATTACTTGCAGTAAACTTATTGATTGTAGCATATACCCAAGTTGTACTGCCCAAGGTTTGCTTCGTAAAGGCAACATCCTCCAAAACACTTGTTGTATCAGTTGTGCCAATCAATTTAAATGAGCTTAGCTCTGTTCTGTTACTCATGTACAAGTCATAAATAACCTCGTCATTATCGCTGTGCTTAGTAGTATAATTACTCCAATCTATATCCAGGTCATTAAATCTGATTTGTACAGACGCTTCAGCCTCATCTGTTGCACTGCTGGGTTTTACAGTAGTATTAACCCATTCAAGATTACTTGGAATAGGAACATCTCTACCCGAAGTTGTAAGTGTTGTAAAGCTTTCTACAAGAGACTTTTCAGACATTATAGTGCTATCATAGGTTGCTCCTCTATTTGCAGCCTTTGTTGTATACATTTGCAAATAATACGTCTTGTTTGGAAGAAAATATGTAGGGTAACTGTCGTCATTGGTTAATGTTAAAGGATTACCATTCTCATCTTCTCCTTTAAATAAATCAAAGCCCTTAAATTTATAAACCAACTTGTCCCCCGAATCATCAATATTGGGAGAATTGGCACTTATATATTTGACAAGTCTATACTTAACAGGAAACATTCCATAACTTTTTCCGTTTGCCTCCAAATAAGGAGTTGGCTCTAGGTTAAGTTCTTCAGCATCTATATTTAATAAGAAGTGGAAATAGATGTCGTTTGTGAGATTTCCCTTTATTTGATCCCAGTTACTTGGTTTGTCCCATGATATTGTAACATCAGAAGAATTATCAGTAATACCGCTAGCGGCAGTTGGCAATGCCAAATCCACACCTATTACATCTATATTCTTTGGTACTGGAGGTCTTGCAGTATCATCCTGCATTTTATATGCTAGATTTAATGACTGTATTCTATCTGCAACACTGTCAGACTTTACAACAACTCTATAATAAAGAGTGTTTTTTGAATTAATTCCGTCTATACCTGTTATTGCATATTCTCCATCAAAATAGGAATCATCCAGTTTTTTTCTTCTAGTCCAGCTGGTATCCTGTGATGATGGCACATTACTTGTCTGAACCTCATAGTATAATTTAGGCATGTTGACACCGCCCTGATTAATACGGTATATTCGTACGTACACAGTGTCAAAAGTATCCTTTGTCAATTGAAATCTTATTGGAGTATATGTATAGTCTGTAGAACCTAAAAGTGGATTTTCAGCCAACCCATCAGCAACAGTTCCCACATAGTTCTTGTCACTGTCAACAAATAATGTGTTCATGCTCATTTTATAAATTGTACCAGGAAGTATTTCCTGATGTGCTAAAACATATTCATTATCCCCAGCTAATGCAATAGCCTGCGGCAGAGTAGATAATCCTGTTTCTGGATTTATTGCATTAACACGGATATTATCTCTTGATGGAATAATAGTTGATTTATCTTTTACACCTAATAAATAAAATGAGCACTGACCTGTAGAGCTATCCCATTTCACATCAGAATAAGTTGAATTTTGTGTTTCACCTGATACGGTAGCAGTATACGAACGATTATCATTCATTGATAAAATTACATTGGCAAGAGATGCTTCACCTGTTATGTTTATGCTAAAATTCAAATACTTGATGCTTCCATCTATCTGAGAAAGCACCGCACTTTCATTTGCATATTGAATAGTGTTGGTTGCATTATTAAAAACCCGAGGCATATTCCATATGATCTTTATTGAAGGGTAGTCACCTGTTTCCACACCACCGCCTGGTATTGTCACAGACTGTTGCTCTACCTGCTCAGCATAAAATGATACTTGTGGTAAAAAATACAACCTTCCAACATATGTTTGTGCACTGCTGTTAACCAGTGAAACTTTAAAATCATATATAATATCTGCCTGCATTCCTGAAATTGAAGCCGAATTCTTAGTTACATCAATAGGCAGTGAGATAGTATCATACCCCGTAGCACTTGGTACATGATATTCAATAGTACCGCTAGTAACATTTGCTACTTGATCCCAGTGAATATTTACAACCCCTGTACTCTTGCTATAGCTATCTATGTAAACCTTTATCGCAACATCAGCCGCAAATACTGGCTGAATTATCCCTGAACAAATTGGGAAAATCATACTCAAAATAATAATTGCTGATATTAGCCTTAATTTAGTCTTCATAAAATACCCCCGAAAGTATAATAACTAAAGTCAATTGTGGTTAAAAAGCCTGAGCGTATAAAAATTAACCATGCCTAAACCCACGCTATAAACCTATAGAATATCTAAGCTATAATACTATTTCGTATTTATAATAGAGGAACTATTTTTAAATGCAAATTAGTATAACATAATAGTTTTAGCCAAGATTATATGACTTTTTCTAATTTTATATCGTCATTATAGCATTATATACTTATAGTTGAGGGGAAGTTGTAAAGAAAACGTAAAGAAAGGGTTGCCATATTATAAAGGCATACTATCTGAAAAGCTTTTAAAGATATAAAATCCTAAGCCGCAGTCTACCTTTGGCTTTTTTGTTGATAATATCAAAAACTGGGTTTATTAATTTCTTCTATAATAGTATTTTTTTTAAATGTTCAATATTTTCCTTTTTTATTTTAAGAGTAGATTTAGATTCCGGTAAATAAATTTCTTCGTTTTCTAAGTTAATATAAATGTTTATCTGGCTAGTTATATTGTTTTCAATAACATTAATAAAAACATTTATACTGTTTTCTTTAATATAATTCACAGAACTAACATTGTCAAATTTTTTCGCAGCATAAAAAAAATCAGCAAATTCTTCTATATTAACTTCATTTAATCTAAGAGTTTTATACGGAGTTAAAACATTATTTTCATACCTACTTAATGAAATGTCACAATATGTAACATTTCCAGAAAAAATATCATAATAAGAATTCAAGTCTTTTTTATAATCAAAGTGCTCAATACTTTTGTTCCAGATAGACGTTGATACTAGAAGAATAACTGGTATTATAATTATTATTAAAACAGCAACCATAGCAACTCTAAAAACATTCTTTTTTAATTTTATATTCATGATAACCAACCTTTTCTGTTATGAGATTGATGATAAACCGCATAGTAAAGTTTAATTTAAACTATACTATGCAGTTTTTGTATCAATTATTAGTAATTATAATAATATAATGTTCCATTAAATGCCCAAGGGTATTGATCATGGTGGGACAGATTTCTTGCTTTTTGGTATATGTTAACACCTACATACGTATAATTACTATTTGGTGCATAGCAACTAAATGATAATTCAGTTCTGAATATTGTTGGACCATCAAATCCCGTGCCCCAAAATGAAGCATCATCATAATATGCTTCAAAATATTTATTTTGTAAAGAAAGAGTAGAATCTACAGATATTTTTGAACCAGGCTGATATGTAAAAGCTATTTGTGGAGGATACATAGCTACACTTACAGATGTTGTTCCACCTTGATCTTCTGGAGCTCCAGCTCTTACTATATCGTTAGTATAGGCTGGACTTAACTTTGAGTAAAACTGATCAGCATTATTTATAAAAATATCATTTTCATCATAGTAGGAATCAAATTCGGAAATCGTTTCAAAAACAAAATAATCTCTTTGAGAATCTTCGTCTGGAACTCTATGCATATAGCAATCAGTAATAAGATGCCAATTGCAATCATACGTACCAAAATCAGATTGATATCTTACTGAATTTATGATTGGATAATCATCTATTCCACTAGCATTAGCAGTATTTGTAAACATGTTAGTAAAAGCTTCTATAGGATTTTTGGAATTCATGGAAGTTCTATTCCCATCAACATCTTTATATGGCTTTTTAATTTTTATTTTTTTAGCATGTTCAGCACTTGCATACAATCCATCTACTACTCTATAGAAATTATATTCTGTGGAAAAATTCTGTAATAATGAATAACCCCATTCTGATTTTTCAATACCTATACAAACAGTAATATCTTTGCATTCTTGAACTTCGGATTGTTTATCGGACATTTCCTTAGGAATATTTTTTTCTAGTCCAAATGATTCACAGAATTTTTTCATATCAATATTTTCACCAAAAAATAGTACTGTAGTACCATTATCAACAAGCTCTTTTACTCTATCTACAATACCACTTTGGGATTTAAAAATGTCATAATTGATACAAATTGTTTCAGCATTAATCGAAGAATTATCTTTTGATTTAAATTGTCTTGAATTGCTGGTAGCTTTTTTCTCTATTTTTTTGGTATTAACATTATTAAAAAATTCTTTCTTTAGCTTATGTTTGCTAAGAAAGTCTTCATTTTTTATTTTTTTATCAATTTCAGTGACAAATTCCGTTTCATTACTATCATCTGTAATAAAAGCAATACTTGTTGATAAATCAGTTTGAGAATTAATTTTAGCAAATGAGATACCACCCAAACAATTTATCATAATAGATGCTATAACTGCTAAAGAAAATAATTTAAACTTCATAAAAACCTCCAATATAAATATATAAAATTTAGGGATTTAAAACAGAATTACCAAACACCTCCCATCTTATACGCCCCTCACAAATGCCCCTACTTAGAGCTAAATCAACTCTATCTGTGAAGGTTTGCAACCTAATTTAGGCTATTCTATTTACAATTTAGTACATATTATACATTTATATTTTAAAAAAATCAACTGTTTACAGAAATTCAATAAACAAGAATCTAGAAGCACCTCTAATGAACACGAAAAAAACGCCTAACTCCACAAAAAGTGAAATTAGGCATTTTTATTTTAACGTATTCAATAAATTAGTTCTAATTCTTACTACTTCTCACATTAACCCATACAAGTTTTCCTTAATAACTACCACCAATAGTAATACCATTTGCTTCACAGGAAGCAGTACCTCCATCTGCAGACTTAATACCTGCTGCCGCCAGTATTGTAAGCTTGTCACCAACTTTTACGGTAACACCAGTCATACTTGTAAGCTTGATAGTTAATGTCTTTTTGTCAGCACTCCAGGTAATATTACCTGCAGGCTGTACACCCCAACTGTGAGCTGTCTTTCCGTCTGATGCAAGAAGCGTAAAGTTCTTAATCAGGTTACTTGCCAATATAGCAGGAGCGTTTGTAGCCTGGTCAAAAGTAATCTTAATTGTATCACCAGCATCTATCTTACTTAATACGCCTCCATTTGTCATAGTAACACTTGTTACTTTTGGTACTGATGTAAAGCTTCCGCCGATTATTGCACTGGAATTACAAACAGCAGTAGTCTTATCTTCATCAGTTAGTCCCCAAGCCGGGTCTACTGTAATCTTATCACCAACTTCAAGCCAATTCAGCGTAAGATCATTAAAGGTTATAGTTAATATTCTGTTACTTTCTACGTCGTTAGTAGGGTCAGCGTCATTGTTGACAGGATCAGTAT
>JAEWST010000139.1 GCA_023398105.1 Bacillota bacterium
AACCATATGTCATCATCGCACACTACATATTATGTTACCTTTGAAGTGGCAAGCGGAGACCGTATGGAATTTGAAGTACGTGATAATGAGTATGGAATGCTTGTGGAAAGGGATGTTGGAAAGCTCACATTTCAGGGTACAAGATATTTGGGTTTTGAACGTGTAAGGAGTTAAGGATTAGTGATAGCTTATATAGTAATTTATTGGTACAAAACAAGTGTAAGTGTTTACCATTTTAAATGGCTAAACATTTGCACTTGTTTTTTTGTTTATATATGAAACGATTGATTTAAACACGTTAGTGACAATTAAAATATGGTGTTAAATATAAAAAATGGTTACAAATATGATGAAATATGGTAAAATAAAGTTGTTCATTTCTAAGATTTTCTTTATTAAAAAATAGACAAATTAAAAAAATATATAGTTATAAGTGAGGAAGGTATGAGGGGATTTTGTGTTTTACATTTGTCCGATTTACATATGGACAGTTGCTGTGATGATTATTCTTCAATTTATTCTGAATTAATTAAAGATATTAAAAAAATGAAAGAAAATAATAACTTAAATAAATTCATTTTGGTGATCTCAGGAGATATTTTTAATAAAGGTAATATAAAAAAACAATCAAAACTTGTAGTAGAATTCTTAAATGAGGTATGCATTGTTATCGGTATTAATAGAAAGGATATTATTATTGTTCCCGGCAATCATGATATAGTTCGTGATGAATATATCAAGAGCATTATAGATAATATTGAAAATAAAACTATTAAATTTAGTGATACTAATTTTTTAAAAAACAAGTGGATGTTCTTCAATACAGAATTTGAAGATTACAATAAATTTTATATGGATTATACTGAAAATAAAATGAAAGATAATTCAGAATATGAAAGTTTTGGACTATCTATAAAAGAAGTTGGAGAATGTAAAATTGGTATTATAAAGCTTAATAGTTGTTGGTTCTGTAGGGGTGATAATGATTATCAAAAACTAAGAATTGGAAAGTGGCAATTAGATTACATTCTAAATAAATTAAAGGAAGTAAGGAAAAAAGATATAGAATTTGATTTGACAGTTGCAGTAATGCATCATCCTTTGACATGGTTAACAGATGCTGAGCAGAAGATGGCTATGAAATATTTTTCTGATGAAAATCTGCTAGGTGTTAATGTTATTATGTGTGGACATGTACATAAATCAGAAGTATTTAATTGGTTTGACTTAGATAGTTCAATACTTACTTTAATATCAGGTATCGGATGGGATGCTTCAGATGACTCAAAGGAGTTAAAACAATGTAGATATGCTTTATATAAATTTGATACATCAAATCATCTTGTGGAGGTTTGGTTAAAAAAGACAAATAGTAAAGGCAAATTTATTAGTGATACTGAAGTATATAATAATATTGATACAAAGGGGCATTTTGTTGCTTCTTTAAAGACTAGTATGTTTAATAGCGATAGTTATTTACCAATTTCTACAGTGGGAGGGGATTATTTTAGATTATATCCTAATAAACTAATTATAGAAGATATAAAAAAGATATCCTTAGAACTTTGCTATGTAAAAACAAAAATGAATAATTACTTAAATTATGGATTTAATAGTTTGTTTTCTGAAATAAAGATAAATAAATATTTTACAAGATCTACTGAAGAACGGAAAAAGTTGGAAGAGCTTGATAAACCTAATTTGTTAAATGAACTTATTAAAGCAAGAAATAAAAGTTTTATAGAAAAATGGTGGGAGAATATTATAGCTTATATTTTTGAATTATGTTTGAATATACATAAAAATGTATTTGGCAAAAAATTAGAATCTGGTGAAAAAAGTGTAAGAGTACATGCAAGAGTATTTGATCCGAAGGATAAAAAATTCAAAAAATTAGTGGCTATTTGCGGTAGTGGTGCATATGCTGATGATATGACAGATATATCATGGAATGATAGTATGATCTATCATGCATTTAATAAAAAAACTTCACTAGTTAAAAGTATTAATACTGAATGCCATCAAAATGGTAATAATGACTTAGTTTGGGTAGATTATATTACAATTCCTACTTTAGAAAATGATAAAGATGAAGAATTAAAAGAAATAGTACCGTATATTAGCCTTGGAATATCTATATCTGATAAGAAATTTACAAATACATTATATTTATTAAATTATTTATCCATAGAAAAATGGATTGAAGAATTTTTTTCTGAATATAAACAAAAGTATTTTGGTTGTGGAATTTGTGATATAATAAAATTATACTATAAAATGAGGGATTAATAATGACAATAAATAAAAGTTCGCAAATTAAATTAAAATCAATATCTAGTTTCAATAAAAATATTGGCAGAAGGGTTTTGCATAGAAAACCTGAATTAAAAATTCCTTTTGATAAAGTAGTTTATATAGATAGAATAAAGCTACAATCTCAATTATTACGAATAGAATCTAATCCTCGTAACAAAGAGTCTAGAAAGGCTATAAGTAAGATATATAAAATATTTGATGAGACAATGGATAGAGAGAGAGCTAAGGGGCGTTTTTACTCGAATGTAAGAGTAACATATGGAGACTTAGTAGAGTGTTTTGGGGGTGTCAATGAAATTCCTAGGCAATATGTTAAATTAGATAGGGAAAGTGAAAAAAAAGTAATAATTGATTTCTAAAATATATCATTTATATAAAAATATAAATAACCCAAGTTCTGTGATTTGTTAAAAATTAAGGACTTGGGTTTTATTCATTTTATATAACAAATTTGTTATAATCAATAAGGAAAATGATAAGGATTTTTGAATGAGTTTTGTTAAACATTGCTAACTTATGGATAGTTTAATTATATTTTTGAAAAATTACATCTAAATTTATATTAATTAGCGAAGTGTAGTTAATTACAACATTTTTAAAAATGATTTAGAAAGGAACAAACAATCATGTCACAAGTAATATTAGGCAAGACAGGAATCTGCGTTAATAAAAACGGCTTTGGAGCACTTCCTATACAGCGTATCAGCAGAGAAGAGGCAAAATATATATTAAGAAAAGCATATGACAGCGGTATTGATTTTTATGATACTGCTAGATTTTATACTGATAGCGAAGAAAAAATAGGATATGCACTCAGCGATGTCCGTGAAAAAATATATATTGCATCAAAAACAATGACTGATAATGTAAAAGGTTTCTGGGAGCAATTAAACACCTCTCTAAACTTGTTGAAAACAGATTATTTAGATCTTTATCAATTCCACAATCCTAGTGTCTGCCCTAAACCTAATGATGGTACAGGCTTGTATGAAGCTATGCTTGAAGCCAAGGACAAAGGAATGCTTCGTCATATTGGTATTACAAATCATAGAATTAAAATTGCTATGGAGGCTGCTGAATCAGGTTTATACGAGACAATTCAATTTCCTTTCAGCTATTTGGCAACAGATGAGGAAATAGAGCTGGTAAACAGATGTAAAGAATACGGAATCGGGTTTATTGCCATGAAGGCATTGTCTGGGGGACTTATTTCTAATTCAGCGGCAGCTTATGCGTATTTGGCACAGTATGATAATGTACTGCCTATTTGGGGTATACAAAAGGAAACTGAGCTTGATGAATTTATATCCTATACTGAAAATCCACCTGTTTTGAATCAAGAGCTGTCAGCTGTTATTGAACATGATAAAAAGGAGCTTTTTGCGGAGTTTTGCAGAGGCTGCGGCTATTGTATGCCATGCCCTGTAAACATTGATATCCCAACCTCGGCAAGAATGTCGTTGATGATAAGAAGAGCTCCCACATCAGTTTATTTAAGTAAAGAATGGCAGGAAAAGATGAGCAGAATAGATGACTGTATAAATTGCAATCATTGCAAGAACCATTGTCCATATGGGTTAGATACTCCAGAGCTATTAAAGAAGAACTGGAAGGATTATAAGAATTTTATTTAGGTATAATTAATTTTAAGAGTACCATCGCTGTGCTGGAAAAAGCACCTGATAAATATGAACCATTATTGTTTGATTGTATTTCACGAACTTTAAATAATTAATTGGTGTCGACAAGCTCTCACTTTCAAATAAGCGAGAGCTTTATTATTGTAATAAACAATGATGGACAAATAACGTGAGTTGTTTGTTTTGGAACTTTCAGACAATATTTTATATAAATCGTAACATCAATAATAGTAAAGTTTAGTCGTGTCGTAATAAATATTATAGCTCATTAAAACATATAGAAGCATATTATAGTAATATCTTGTAATTAATATGTATAAATATTTAAAATTATTGTAGGGGGTTCTTTTATGAAAAAGAGAATATTGTTAGCTGTTTTTATTGCTTTACTTTTATTTTCACTAACAGGCTGTATTCCAGGTGATGGAACATATACAGCAGATGATCCAGCAGGATTTTTTTGGGGCATATGGCATGGATGGATATCACCAATTTCACTTGTTGTAGGATTTTTTGATGAAAACATAAGGGTTTATGAAGTTGCAAATACAGGCTGGTGGTATGATTTTGGCTTCTACATTGCAATTATCAGCGGATTTGGTGGATTATCCTTGTCTCGCAAGAAAAGCTCAAAAAAAGAGGATTAAAGCAAAAGAAAACAAATAAATTACATATTGACTTTTCATTGTCATCTGATTTTCAAAATGTTGTTACAAACTTGACATGGTTCTGAAATGGATTTTTTGGGATAGTTGGAATAAAATGGTTTTGTAAACAGAACAACATTTTGGAAGGGATGATTAACTTGAAAAAAAAAGCAATTAAAATTTTCTCATTAGTAACGGTATTTCCAATTATGCTTATATGCATTTTTGGAGTATATGCAGCGTCGGTAATGAATGTATATGGAAATTATTACAACATGGGCTGGCAGCAAAGCAACCCAATATACTCTAATGTAGCTTTAACTGCTAGTTCACCTAATGAAGGGCAAACCTCTGTAAATACTGACACATCAATTACACTAAAATTTTCAGGTAGTATTTCATACAAATCATCACAGCTGGAAACGCAAATCTATTTAACTGACAACTCAAACAGAAAAATCAATATTGATATTAAAACAAGCGACAGCGACAAGCTTGTAATAAAACCTAAGACCAAACTAAATGAAAATACTTCTTACAAGCTTTATGTATACAATTTAAAAGATAATAAAGGGTTTATACTAAAATCAGTGTGTGTGTCTTTTACTACTGGTAATGCTAACAATAGTAGATTTACTGATGTTGAAAGTAGCCATTGGGCATATAATGCGATAATAGAGCTTAATAATCGTGGGATTATTTCTGGGTATTCTGATAAATCCTTTAAGCCAAATGAAAGTGTTACACGCTCACAGTTTGCTTCAATGCTAACTAAGGCACTTAATTTGTCTACGTCAAGTACTAAGCAAACCTTTGAGGACATACCTGTAAAGAACTGGGACTATAAAGCAGTTGAGGCAGCAAAGATATATTTGACAGGATATAAAGCTGAAAACGGAAGAATGTATTTTTATGGTAGTAAGAGTTCTGTGCGTGAAGATATGGCAGTTGCATTAGTTAAAGCATTAGGTTTATCGGTGGTAAGTAATGATAGCAATTTAAAACGTACATTTACTGATTATGATAGTATATCAAAGAATTTGAGAAGTTATGTTTATACTGCATATGCTAATAATATTATGGTGGGTTCAAATGGAAAGTTTAACGCACAAGGCTCCTTGACGAGAGCAGAAGCAGCATCACTATTATTAAAGATAGTTGAGAGAACTGAAAAGATAGCTGTCGACGACTCAAAACAACTTGATAAGGTGGTGGTAAGTGATTCTGATAACAAAATTAACGATGCCACTTTGAGTAGCTTGAAATATAATGACATTAAAGTACAGGATTTTAAAAAGAATGTGAGCATATACAATGTAGTGCTGCCTGAAGGTACACGAACTATTCCTAATGTGACAGCCAAAACAAGTGATTCTGAAGCAAAAATATTAATTACTCAGCCTGTTAAATTACCAGGAAATGCAACGGTTGTTGTAATAGCAGAAGACGGCAGAACCACTATGACATATAAGATTTATTTTCAGGTTAAAGCTAGTAATGATACAAAACTTAAAAGTTTGAAATATATGGGGAAAACAATAGATAATTTTGATGCTGATATTACTTATTATAGAGTAAAACTTCGAGCTAAGGATAGCATTCCTATAGTAACAGCTTCTGCAAAGGATTCTGCTGCAAAAGTAGCTATAACTCAGGCAACTAATATACCTGGTACAGCCAAGGTTGTTGTAACAGCAGAGGATAAAAAAGCAACTCTTACCTATGAAATATACTTTTATAACGACTAGATTCAAAATGAAATTTTTCGAATGTACAAAAATTCCGTTACATCTAACTCAACTTTCCACAATTTTCAACTGGAAAGTTGAGTTGTTTTTTAAACCTGTATATACATTAACAAACAATATTTAAGATAATTACTGGAACTATAAAATAAATATGGTAAAATAAATTTAAAATGGCAATGAAATTAATATCTATCACTAATCTGACGCTAACTTACATCAAACAAGTAGGGATTTTTCTAAATAGGGAAACAAGGTTGAAAAAACTAAAATGAATAGGGGGATTAAGTCCGTGCCAGTACTTTTATTGAGTTTGTACTAGTATGGCATGGATGGATATTTTATGTCAAAATTTGATAAGTATTTTTTGATGGATTCATCTGCTGCAAAGGATTATGCTTTGGAAAAACTAAACTTATTTAATGCCGATGCAGAATTGGAAAGTAAAGAAATAGGGGATGGAAATTTAAACTATGTTTTTCGTGTATGGGACAAAAATTCTAGTAGCTCAGTGATAATAAAACAAGCAGGGGATACAGCACGAATATCTAGTGACTTTAAGCTTTCAACTGATCGTAACAGAATTGAAGCTGAATTACTTGAATATGAGGGAAAATTAGCTAAAGGTCTTGTACCAGTAGTATATAAATATGATAACATAATGAGTTGTTGCTCTATGGAGGATTTATCTGACTATACTATTATGCGGCAAGCACTATTACAACATGAAATATTTCCAAGCTTTGCAGATCAAATAACCACATTTATGGTAAACACATTACTTTTAACTACTGATGTGTTTTTAAACCATAAGGAAAAGAAGGAACTTTTAAAGAGATACATAAATCCTGAACTATGCGAGATTACTGAAGATTTGGTGTATACTGAACCTTACAATGATTATAAGCACCGTAATGATGTTTACCCTCCTAATTTAGAATGGGTTAAGAAGGAACTATATGAAGATGATGAGCTTAAATTGGAGGTTTCGAAGCTTAAATTTGATTTTATGACAAATGCTCAGGCTTTGCTTCATGGTGATTTGCACACTGGCTCTATATTTATAAATGAAAGTTCAATCAAGGTAATAGATCCTGAATTTGCTTTTTATGGACCAATAGGCTACGATGTTGGAAATGTAATAGCAAATTTAATATTTGCTTGGGCTAATGCTGATGCTACAGTGCAGAAGGATCAGGAGCGTATAAACTTCAAGAAGTGGATTGAGAAAACTATTACTGAAGTAATTGATATGTTCAACGTTAAATTCCTTAAGCTCTGGAGAGAAGGAGCTACAGAGATTTCAGCTAAAGTTGCTGGCTTTGATGAGTGGTATTTAAAAGCAGTACTACATGATACTGCTGCAGTTGCTGGACTTGAACTTTGTCGTCGTATAGTTGGAATGGCACATGTTAAGGATATTACTTCTATCGAGAATGAAAAAGCTAGAACACGTGCAGAACGTATATGTATGACAGTTGCAAAAAAATACATAAAGAGTCGTGAAAGCTATGTTTCAGGGGAGCATTTTGTTAACACTATACTTGAGGTTGAAAGCAAATTTTCGAGATAAGGTAGGGCAAAAAAATGGATAATATAATGAAAAATGAAACAAAGCAGGTCTATGATATGGAAACAGTTATGCTTGATGATGCTAACAGTGAGTTGATAATTATTGACCAAACTCTGTTACCTGCTGACTCTGTTTACATAAATTTAAAAACTCAACAACAAATTTGGGAAGCTATATATGAATTAAAGGTAAGAGGAGCACCAGCAATTGGTGTTGCTGCTGCTTATGGAATATATTTGGGAGCAAAGGCTTTAACAGCCACCGACTATAATGGCTTTTATACTGAATTTATTAAACTGAAGGAGTATCTGGCATCATCAAGACCTACAGCTGTCAATCTTTTTTGGGCTTTAGACAGAATGGATGCGTGTGTTAAAAGAAATAAAGACAAAGGGGTAGCAGATATAAAAGCAGCTTTACTTATTGAAGCTAATGAAATAAAGGAAGAGGACATATGGGTGTGCCGAACTATTGGTGAAAATGGACTTACACTGTTAGAACCCAATATAGGAATACTGACGCATTGCAATGCAGGACAGCTTGCTACCGCAAAATATGGAACTGCTCTTGCACCGATATATATTGGACATGAAAAGGGATATAACTTTAAAGTGTTTGCTGATGAAACAAGACCGCTACTGCAGGGTGCAAGATTAACTGCTTATGAACTAAACAAAGCAGGTGTAGATGTAACTCTCATATGTGATAATATGGCTTCGATGGTTATGAAAAATGGTTGGGTACAAGCAGTGTTTGTTGGTTGTGACAGGGTTGCTGCAAATGGAGATACTGCAAATAAAATAGGTACTTCAGGTGTAGCAATATTAGCTAAAAATTATAATATTCCCTTTTATGTATGTGCACCAACTTCAACTATAGACTTAAATTGCAAGACAGGAAAGGACATTCATATAGAGGAGCGCAAGTCTGAAGAGGTTACTGAGAAGTGGTATGAGAAAAGAATGGCTCCAAAGGATATTAAAGTCTTTAATCCTGCATTTGATGTTACTGATGAGAATTTTATAACTGCAATAATTACTGAATATGGTATAGCTAAGGCTCCTTATAATGAATCTTTAAAAGAGATATTTGAAGCAAAAGCGGCTTCAAAAAAAGCTTAAAATGAAAATGTTAGCTTCAAGATATAGAAGGAATAAACAATATGGAGATACAATAAAATGTCTAATATGAATGATTTGCAATATATAACAGATACTGAGGCTAAGGAAGCTATAGTTGAAATTGGAAAAAGAATGTATATAAGAGGTTTTGTGGCTTCAAATGATGGTAATATAAGCATAAAGGTTAGTCCAAATTCTTTATGGACTACTCCTACTCTTGTGTCAAAGGGCTATATGACGCAGGATATGCTTGTAAAAGTAGACTTAGATGGAAATGTTATACTTGGAAACAATAAACCATCATCAGAGCTAAAAATGCATTTGCGTGTATACAAGGAAAATCCTTCTGTTATGGCAGTAACTCATGCACATCCACCAGTAGCTACTTCCTTTGCAATAGCTGGGATTGAACTTGATAGAGCAATATTACCTGAGGCAATAGTAAATCTTGGTACAGTACCTATAGCTCCATATGCTACACCAGGCAGTCAGGAGGTTCCTGACTCAATAGCACCCTTTTGTAACTGCTACAATGCGGTGCTTCTTGCAAACCATGGAGCACTGACATGGGGTAAAGATGTATTTGAAGCATATTTTAGGCTTGAGTCGTTGGAATACTATGCAACAGTCCTAATGTATACTGGAAATATAATTTGTAAAGCCAATGAACTCAGCGATAAGCAAGTTTCACAGCTAATTCAGATTCGTAATAATCTTGGAATTAGTTTGGGTGGAACGCCGACCATAAGGTAAGGCATGGAATATACTATTTTATGGGTTAATATTTAACCAATTTGATTTGCTCAGTTTTCTTAGCTAAAATAAGCCATATGATGTCAAAAAAGAAAGCGTATCACTGCAAATTAGAGTTTTCCACTGATAGTTTCACCATTTTTTTTATGCCGAAAGTGTTGGAGGTTAGTATGAAGAGAATAGAAATCAGAAACTCGATAACATTAGTTTCTGCATTGGTTATAGCACTAATATCAATATTAACGCTGTTTTGCTATACACCTGCTTACGCTGATGATACCAGTATGGGAAGAACTCCAGAAGGAGTTTTCCCATTGCAAGAAAATGATGTAATAATGGAATCAGAAGAAATAACAGTTGATCTGGAGAAGAACAAGGTAGAATGCATATTTGTATTTCATAATACAGGGAAGAGCAAACCTGTATTCATGGGTTTTCCGGGGAAAATTTATGATGATATGGATAATGGGCTTACAAATGATGTGAATCTTGAGATTAAGAAATTCAAAACATTTGTAAAAGGAAAAGAACTACCTGTTATCCGTGAAAAGAGTATTAAAAATGAGACTCTGGAACATATGACTATGCAAGAATACAGTGAGTTTTTCACCTTCACTGTACCTTTTAAAGCAAATGAGAAGATTACAGTGCGTAATACTTATGATTTCACACCAACTTATGATTCCATTGGTTTTATATATAGTGGATACGTACTGCAAACAGGAGCTATGTGGAAAGGGACTATAGGTTCTGCAAAGGTTACTTTCAAGCTTGGAAATATTAAGCCATACCAGATTGAGAAACTTAATCTGGGAGGTTTTAAATTTGAAGGGAACACTTTGGTATGGGCTAGAAACGACTTTGAACCCAAATATAATCTTCAAGTAACTTATAATAACTATCGTTATAACTCAGAATCTCTATCTAACCTAACAGATGACGAAGATAAGCTGAGATTGGAAATTAATCAAAAAATAGCTAGCTACAACAAAGTAAAGGAATTAGCAAACAAGGGTCAAACGGACAAATTGATTTCTTTATATAACAAGGCTGTTAAAGAGTATAATTCTATATTGGCTTTATATATTAAAAGCTTTTTGCCAAAGGACAAAGTAGTAAAAGTTGATACTAAAATTGAGAGTATAGATATTCAAAAAATGCATGACTACTACGCATTAGAATGTAAAATCCTTGGAGAAGAGCCTGTACATACTCTGCTTGCCGTTAGTCATGTAGAAAATGGAAATAACATTGAAGATTTTTCACGATCAGGGATAACTTCTTGTTATATTGGAGATTTTATTTCTGGTATTGAATACACTATTACTTTTACAATAACAGACTGGCTGGATAGAACAGAGCAGAAAACTATAAAATATAAAGTTCCAGCTCAATCTTCTGATGCATCTGTAGCGGCTTCTTCAACTAGCTTAGATATACAGCCTGATGGACATCCTATTTATGCAAATAATTCAACAGATGAAATAGGAAAAGATGCTTCAAATAATGAAAATGCTACCAAATCAAATATATCAAATAAATCGGGGACTGAAACCCAAAATGGAATTGACATAAGAATTATTGTTGGAGTTCTAATAGGTATTAATTTACTGGGTATTACAGTGATATCAGTATTAAAAAAGCGTAAAAAAGAGCAGGGGTAAAGGCTATATCATTTGGTGTGATTTCTAACCCAACTGTCCATTTATAATGCT
This sequence comes from Bacillota bacterium, assembly GCA_023398105.1. Classification (GTDB taxonomy): domain Bacteria; phylum Bacillota; class Clostridia; order Acetivibrionales; family DSM-1351; genus Ruminiclostridium. Next base: position 11,511 of record JAEWST010000139.1, read on the forward strand.
ACCACACCTACAATTTTAAACTTCAAAAGTTGAATATATTACATAAAAGTAATATGTTAACTATGTTACTAGCAATAAAGCTACAATGATTGGAGGAGAATTAATGTCTATGGTGGATAAATTAAAGAGTATTCTTGCAAAACAGAAAGAAACTCTATCTGATTTACAAAGTGAGATTTCTCGTATTGAAGCAAGTGATTTGGTATCTGAAAATCAAAGCTTGAAAACAGAACTATCAAAATGTCAGGCAGATTTGAGAAACGAGAAAGAATATAATTCAAGAATATCAGAGGAAAATAAAAACCTTAAAAATGCAATATATGAACAGCTGTATAATGAGAAAATTCAGATATTAAACTCTACAAATAAAAAGCTGGAAGTTTATTATAGTTCTAATGTACAGGGAGAGCTAAACAGATTAATAAGCTTTGAGATGTCAGTTAAAAAGCGAATAGATGAAATGGTTGGCACACTAAAACAAAATCGAATAGATATCTCAGACGATATTTATATACGGATTGATGAATTAAGAAAGCTACTTAATGTTAAGGTAACAAATGCCCGTGAAGAGCTTCTAAAAAATTCTAAGGCATTTGATGCGGATAGAGCTACAGAGTTTGAAAAGCTAAGACATGAGCAGGTTACAGAACATGAAATAAAAGGACGTGTAAAACAGAACAATATTGAATCTTTTATAGGTCTTAATCTTATTAACAAGTTAGGTATTCTATTGCTTATCATTGGTGTAATTACAGCATCACAGTTTACCTATTTTAAATTACCAGATGTGCTTAAATGTATTTTTGCATTTGTGATAGGGGGACTTCTGCTTGTAGTAGGAGAAATCCTTAACCGCAAAAAACCAAATGTTTTTTCACTTGGTATTACCAGCGGAGGTATAGCAATATTATACGTGGCATTGGCACTAAGCTTTTTTAAATTTGAGGTTATAGGCAAATATCCTGCGTTAGGACTATGTGTGCTTATAACGGCTGGTGCATTTGTTATGTCCCAAAGGTATAATTCTCAAACTATTTCGGCTTTTGCAATGGTAGGCGGATACTTGCCTATATTTTCAATTGAAGGAAATAAAGCAATGATATATGGTGCAATGGTTTATTTCGTGATACTGAATATTTTAGCACTGGTTATATCAATAAATAAAAAGTGGAGCATAACAGCCTATATAGGCTTTTGGCTAAATGTCATAGGCTCTGTTTATATTTCAGCTATTATGCTTGAAGGAAGAAGCAATTATGCTTCTTTTTCAATAGACGACTTGATAACAATTATTTATATAACCTTTGTATTTGCTATATATACACTAGTTCCAGTGGTTGGAACATTAATGAAAAAACTTAGCTTTAAAACCTCTGATATTGTTTTGCTAGCATTAAATACTGTAATAAGTGCATTGTTCTTGTATTCAATCTTTTATGCTGTCAATTTATCAGATTTTACAGGACTTCTTGCAGTTGCTTTTGCAATTGTTTACATTGCTTTGGGTAGATCTGTTGAGAAGCATATACCCAATGAGAAAAAGGCAATTGCCCTATTTTTTATTACTGGGCTCACGTTTGTTGTTTTGATAATACCTTTCCAATTTGGTCGTGTATGGCTTTCATTAGGTTGGCTGGTTGAAGGGATTGCAATTCTTTCATATGGAATATATAAAGAAATAAAGGCATTTAAGCGCACTGGAGTTATTATTTCATTGCTATGTCTATTGGCTTTTATTATTTTCGACCTAACAAACATTGCTAGTTCTCTGTTTGTTTATAAATATCTTGCAATAACTGTTGGAAGCATAATTATTCTTGGCACATTAATATTACAAAACAAACTAGATGGCAAGGGAATACAGATTTTTAAGTATATTGCCACAATAAATATATGGATTTTCTCTTTATACATTATAGGAAGCAAATTAAGAGGTCTTTTATCAGAATTGATGTTACAAAGTAATTTTGATTTGGATTACTTAATTACTGCTGCTATGGTTTTAGTCAGTTTTGCTATAGCATATTTCATTCCTAGAATTAAAGTACTCTTAGACAAATTTATGAAGATTATCGCTGTAATTATTTATGGCATAGGATTAGTAACACTATTTGCTTTAAATTACAGTTCACCTGTAATAGGGCACTTGAATGAAGTGCCTTTGACGATAAGTGTATTGGGTACAATAGAATTGTTGGTTATAGCGTTGTTATCAGTCTTTGTGGTAAGGGACTTGGTATTGACCCTTGTTACAGATAAAAGGCTTGGAATAGAATGGTATCCACTGATTGTATCCTTTTATTTTGTAGTGATTTTAACTCAAAATCTGATAACTCAATTTAGTCTAGAAATAAATAATGCAGCAATAAGCATAATATATCTGATTACTGCTCTGGCTTGGATTACGTTTGGATTTATAAAGAGATATGTATTAATAAGGCGATTTGGGCTTGGTATGTGTATGTTGGCAGTTGCGAAATTGTTTATTATTGACCTTTCTTTCCTATCACAGGGCTATAGGATAGTATCATATTTTGTATTTGGCATAACGTTAATTGCGATATCCTTTGTTTACCAATATTTTAATAAAAGAATAGATACAATAAGTGGGGTAATTTCTGATGATAAAAAGAATAATAGCTAGTGTAGTAATATTGCTTACTTTAAGTTATACAGGCGTGTATGCAGTTGACTTTTCACATAGTGCCACTATTGAAAGCGGTGGAAATAAAAAATATAAGGCAGTGCGGCTCACTTCTGAAATATATAATAATATACAGGGGAACATGGCAGATTTAGAGCTATATGGAAATAGGCAAGAGCCAATACCTTATTTTATAAACAGCTCAAAAGATAGTGACTTTGTACTTAATTTTACCTATGAAATGAAGGAAATTAACTCCTTTGTAAAAGACGATTATTTTTATTTTGATTATACACTCAAAACGCCTCAAGATGAGGATGTTGTGGCTTCATCAATCAAAGTGGAAACCGAAAATAAAAATTTCGCGAAGGAAGTTCAAATTTTAGGGAGCTATGACAATATAAAATGGGAAAAAGTTAAGGATGACATTATATATTACGTTGATGGTAATAGAAAACTTGAAATAGTCTTTGATGGGATTAAAAAATATACACATTACAGATTTAAGATATCAAATAACTTAGAAAAGCTTTCTTTTACTCAAGTTATGCTGAAGCACAATAGTGTTATTCAAGAACAAGAGTACTTTACAGATACAATTTCTCCTATGTTTACCACTGAGGAGAGGGAAAAAATAACTGTTATTAAAATTAAGGGACTTAAAAACCTAAAGCTAAGTAGTATTACTCTTAAAACAGATAGCATGTTTAAACGGTTGGTGACCTTTAATGGCTTTGAATCCAAAATGCTTTATAATTTGGAGTTTGAAAGCACGAAGTATAAAGAGTTGACCCTCCCACTAGCGCAATACAGAGTGACTACTGATACAGCAGAAATAACAATAACCAACAACGATGATAAACCAATAAAAATATTAGGAATTGAAGCAAAATATCTAGTTGACGAGTTGATATTTGAAGGCTCAAATGCAGATGAATACACTCTAAAGTATGGTAATAGCGAAAGCCCTATCCCAAAGAGCTACGATATTTCAAACTACAAGGATCAAATTTTGAAAGAAGGATATGATGTTTTAAGCATAAAAGATATCAAAGCAGACACATCTAAAATTCCAGATAAGCAAAAAGTTGACTATAAGCTTGTTTTTAATATTGTACTTTGTACAATTGCAGTTGTACTGGGGATAATAATTATTAAAAAGCTTAAAAAGTAAAAGCATCCTTTCAATCGCAATATTTGTCTAAAAAATGATAATATCTGACAAGTATTATTAAATGATATATGCTAAAATTCATATATAGAAATACGTCGACGGATAAAATTTATTTTTAGAAAAATAATATATATTGATTGCAAATTACCAAAATGACAAATTATGCGGAGGAATGCTCAATGAAAAAGGAATATCATGTGGCGGTTACAGGATGTGACTTAGCAGAGGGTACCAAAGAACATCCTTTTAGATCAATTTCTAAAGCAGCTGAAGTTGCGGAGACTGGGGATAAGGTCATAGTTCATGAAGGTGAATATCGTGAATGGGTAAAGCCTAATCACAGCGGCTACAGTAATCTTAGCAGGATTATTTATGAAGTAGCGGAGGGTGACAAGGTTGTTATTAAGGGTTCGGAGAGAATCCAGAGCTGGGAAAAGGTAGAGGGTTCGGTATGGAAAGTAGTTCTCTCAAATTCTTTTTTCGGTGATTACAATCCGTACAAAGAAATTTTGACAGGTGATTGGTTGCTTTATACGCCTGATATTTACCTCCATCTTGGAGATGTCTACTTAAATGGAGTTTCTTTTTATGAAACTTATTCGTTAGAAGAGGTTAAAAATCCAACTCAGCGTACTGGGGTAGTTGTAATGCCATGGACTGGAAAGTTTGAAAAAATTCTGCATCCTGAGCAAACAATTTATCAGTGGTATTGTGAAGTGGATAATGACAATACAACTATTTACGCTAACTTCCATGGTGCAGACCCAAATAAAGAGTTAGTTGAAATCAATGTGAGAAAATGCTGCTTTTACCCAGTGAAAACAGGCATGAATTACATTACTGTAAGAGGGTTTGAAATGGCACAGGCAGCCTGTCCTTGGACACCTCCCACAGCAGACCAGCCAGGTCTTTTGGGTGCAAATTGGAGCAAGGGTTGGATAATCGAAAATAATATTATACACGATGCAAAATGTAGTGCAATTAGTATTGGTAAAGAAGCGTCTACAGGACATAATCTCAGTTCTAGAAGGCATCAAAAGCCAGGATACCAATATCAGATGGAGGCTGTATTCCGTGGACTAAAGATTGGCTGGAGCAAGGAAAAGATTGGTTCACATATTATCCGAAATAATGTCATTTATGACTGTGGACAAAATGGTATTGTAGGGCATATGGGTTGTGCCTTCAGCGAAATTTACAACAACCATATTTATAATATTGCTGTTAAGCATGAGTATTACGGCTATGAAATAGCAGGCATAAAGCTCCATGCACCTATTGACGTAAAGATACATCACAATCGTATTCATAACTGTACGCTTGGTACTTGGCTTGATTGGCAAGCACAAGGTGTTAGGGTCAACAACAATCTCTACTATAATAATGACCGAGACTTGATGGTAGAGGTTAGCCATGGTCCATATTTAGTGGATAACAACATTTTTGCTTCAGATTATTCCTTTGATAATTTTTCACAAGGCGGAGCATATGTCAATAATCTTTCCTGTGGCAAGATGTATTTGAACAAGGTGCTCGATAGGGCTACACCTTATCACTTCCCTCATACCACTGAAGTGGCAGGTGCAGCTGTGGTGTATGGCGGTGATGACCGTTTTTATAACAACATTTTCGTGGGTGGAGAAGGCATTGAGAACTGTGGAACTGCGGGCTTTAATCCTAATCCAGCCTCATTTGAAGAGTATGTTGCTCAGGTGCTAAGCTATGGTGTCGGTGACCATGAAGTATTTAATAAAGTTGAACAGCCAGTATATATTTCTGCAAATGCCTATCTGAACGGAGCAGAAAGCTTTAACCGTGAAAAAGACAGCTATACTGACAAGTCCTTTAATCCAAATGTAAGAATTGTTGAAGAGGGCAAGGAAGTATATCTTGAGATGAATGTGGCAAAGCAAATGCTGGACATACCGTCAAAAGTTGTTTCCACTGAGACCCTTGGTACAGTACGTATAGTTGAGGCAATATTTGATGACCCAAATGGTAATCAGATTGTACTTGACACTGATTATACTGGAGCTCCTAGAGCAGAAAAGTCGGTAGTAGGACCGTTCCAAGGACTGAAAGAGGGCTTTAACCGCATCAAGGTTTGGGGCTAGGCAAATGATAAATGCGTAAGGGTTTTTGATAAAAAATGGCTCAACTTTCCAATGAGAAGTTGAGCCATTTGGTTATTTGCTTACCTCAATCCCAAATTCTCAAAAATAGCAGTACTGACATCAGCTTTGTTCAGCGTATAAAGGTGTATACCTTGAACACCGTAATCAAGCAATTGGCTGATTTGTTTAGTTGCATATTCTATGCCAGCTTTTTTGAAGTCCGCAGGATTATTTTCATATTTGGTGAATATTGCTTTTAGTTCCTCTGGTATTGAAGCACCAGACAAATTTGCTATAGTATGTATTTGACTTGGAGCTGTAATAGGCATAATACCCGTTGAAATAGGGACAGATATACCTTGACTTCTAGCCTGTTCATAGAAATTATAGAATTTCGTATTATCAAAGAACAGCTGTGTAAGCAAGAAGTCTGCACCTGCCTCTACCTTGGCTTTCAAGAAAGATAAGTCCTCTTGCTGATTGCGGGCTTCAGGGTGTACTTCTGGGTAACAAGCACCACCAATGCAGGTGTCTGATTTTTGCTTTATAAGATTAACAAGGTCTATAGCATATTTATAGGATCTGTTAAAAAAAGCTTCATCAGACATTTCTTTTGGACGATCACCCCTAAGAGCTAATACATTGTTGATTTGATTCTCTTGTAGTTCACCAAAATATTTGTTAAAAGTGGACTCATCTAAGGAAACACAGGTTAAGTGAGCAAGAGCTTCTATGTTACACTTGTTTTGAACATAGGAAGCAATATCAAGAGTTCTTTTACTTGTACTTCCTCCTGCTCCATATGTAATACTAATAAAGTCAAGTTTTAGTTTTTTAAGTTCATCTAAAGTATTAAAAAGTACTGGAAAGTCATCATCTTTTTTGGGCGGAAATACCTCTAAAGAAAACACATTTTTTTTTGAACTGTAAATATCCTTAATCATTATAAACTCCTATCTGTCATGTCTAATGACTTCATTTTCACAAAGTAATTATATCATAAAAGTGTAATTATACTATTTATATGCAATAAAAAATATTGAAATAAAACTATGTTAATATTATAGTTCAATAAGGTGTCAAAAATGATATAACGAGGCAAGAAAATGTCCCCCACTTCTATAAGTGTATACCGCTTTGGTTTTAGGCGGTGAGAATATCTGCCTTCTCGTTACCAATAATTTGATGCTATTTTAGGGCTTGCTGAATGGATAAAGAATATGATTGAAAAATTATAAAAGTACAATTAAATTAATGGCAAAGCTTGGTTAGAAATAATTGCTGAAATATAGGTGAAGCTTATGAATGTAGCCGGAAAAGCTACAGGAAGTAGCTTTTAGTAAAAATCCGAGTCAGGATGTTGAGTTTTTTGAGGCTCGAAAGTATACAATGTAAGCACCAACTATACTTTCGAGCTATTTCAAGCGATTATTTAGCGGAAGAAAGTCAATTTAAATCACATCAATTGTGGTGCAAAGTTTTTCCAGATTATATCGTTGCAAAAGCTTGGATGCGTAATTGACTTCAGCCATTAATTTAAATTGTACTCTTTTTAATCCAATTAAGATGCAAAGATATTTCGCATATATATTCAAAAATCATACACGTGAATCACAAATATGTTAATCGAAAGCAAGAGTCATACATGTTTACTATCGTTCAGCAAGCCATATTTTATGTGTTTTTACTATTTTTCCAAGAACCATCCGCTGTGCATATGGATTCTGTGCCGTCGTCATTTATTATTTTTGAGCCTACAGCATGTCTTTTGTGGTCATAAACACAAAAAGGGTCTTTTCCAGCATTTCCTGCTGGTTTTTCGAATTTAATTTCATTTTCACCTATTATGTCTACAGAAATATTATCAAGTTTTTTGCGATTTTGCATAATATCAGTCCTTTCATATTTTGAATTTAGCTATAAATATATTCTTGTACTCAAACTTCGAATATAAAAAATCTATTGGTGCGTTTCTAACCAAAATAGTCTATTGATAATGTTACCACACCTAATATTAATAGGCTTTAAGCGGTATATTTACTGCGAAGTTTGAGTTCTTATATAAATATGTGTAACATTAACAAAATAAATTCAATGAAAAAATATACATTTATGTAAACTGTGTATAGCGAATAATAATTATCTCAACTTTTACAGTTGAAAATTTTATGTGTGAGAAAGCTTATCAAATAAAGAATTAAATAATTGCTTAAAATAAGTTGGTTTAGTCTGTAACATACCATTGATAAGTATTCAGTGCTATATTTTTTTGTACAAAATTTGAGTAATTATTACAAAATTATTAAAAATCTATCTAGGCTAAATTTATATTGGTATGCTATAATTACTATTAATATCTAAAATAACTTTGAAAAATTATTGTTTTGGAATATTAATAAAAATAATAGGGAGTAAATAAATGAAAAATTTAAAATCAGCTGGATTAGTCTTTATTGCACTAACCTTATGCATAGCTCAATTGATTAACGTGCCTTATGCAGCAAATGCAAATTCGGCACAGGAAAATGTTGAATTTGGTATTAACTATGTTTCTCCTAATCCGGAAGCATATTCTGTAATAGAGAGGGGTGATATTAACAATAAGATATTTCACTCTTCACAGTTTGATACAAGTTTAAGTAACTCAAAGCTTTCTATAAGTAAGGCGCCAGAACTAAATTCAGGCAGCACAGAAAAAATACTAGTTATTCCAATTCAATTTAAAGATACGCCTTTTTCACCTACATATAATCAACAATATTTTAATAATTTACTAGCTGGTTCTGAAAACAGTCTTAAGGATTACTATGAAAAAAATTCTGGGTATGATCAGAACCCTAATTTAGGAATAACAGTAGATATAACAGTAACAGATATAGTTACAAGTAAATACGACATGTCTTACTATGGAAAAGATTCTGCTAATGGATTAGACGACGCCAATGGGTTTGCATCGGAAATGGCAAGAGAAGCAGTAATGATACTGGATTCTAAAAATCCTGATTTTAATTTTTCACAGTTTGATACTAATAAGGATAAGGTTATAGATCATATTATTATAATTCATGCAGGTGATGACCAAGCCAGCGGGTATGATGTTTCTAATGCTTTGATATGGTCACATGCATCAGCAATTGGAACAAAAAATAATCCTGGACAATTAGTTGATGGCGTATATGCATTTAACTATATTACTTTGGCTGAAACAAGCCCCCTAGGTATATTTTGCCATGAGTTTGGACATGACTTGGGGCTGCCTGATTTATATGATGCTGATGGCTCAAGCAATGGTTTAACACTAGGAGTTGGTGAGTGGGATGTTATGTCAGATGGTTCATGGACTTCACTTCCAGGAGAGCATAGAGGTAGCTGTCCGTCAAACTTATCGGCTTGGAGTAAAGAATATCTTGGTTGGGTTGTACCTCAGGATGTAACAAACAACACAAACCTAGAACTGAATAATTCTAATGGTAACAGCACTGTTTACAGGTTATGGCCTAATGGAGACATAAATTCGGATGAATATTTTTTGATTGAATATCGCAGAAGAATGGGATATGATGCTGCATTACCTGGTGAGGGAGTTTTAGTGTGGCATGTTGATAAACAAAAAACAACCCTTGAAATGATAAATAGAAATGAAGTCAATAATAATAATTTGAAGTTAGGAGTTGAATTGGAACAAGCAGATGGACAGTGGAATCTATGGTTTCCAAATAATTTAGGTGATAGTGGAGATCCATTTCCAGGCTCTGCTGAAAATCCAAACTTTATAGGAGCACCTTACGGAATAAAGGTATATAAAGACGAACCATTGTATCATGGAGGAGTTGAAATTCCATATGCTGGAGATACTTTATATGGATTTAATTACAGTAACATTACACCTAATAAATCCACAAATGTTGAATTGAAAAATATCAAGCTAAATGGCATCTCTGCTACAATGGATTGCTTAGTTAAAGCATCCAGTGGGTTTAAATCAACATTAATGTCTCCTTCTGATATGGCGGTTGTTGGTACAAAGCCTATATTTTCTTGGGGAGTTACTCCATGTACTAAATTCTTCGTTCTTCAAGTTGCAGAAAGTAGTGACTTTGCTAATGCATTGGAGTATGAGGTTGATAGGTCAAATGGACTTAATTATTCAGGTGATAAATACTTTTGTACTTTAGCAGAAGGGCTGGAAAAGGGAAAAACATATTACTGGAGAATAGCAGGTGTAAATGACAGCACTGTTTGTGCATTGAGTGATACTAGAAGCTTTACCATAACAGCAGATGATGCTATTGTACCGTCTATTCCCACTAATTTTAATTTCAGCACAAGTGGTTCGGCTATAACTCTTAATTGGGATGCTTCACAGGATGCAACTGGCTATTACATATTAGCTGACGGTGCGGAAAATTATTCAGACACAAATATGTTTGAACACACTGGACTCTCAGCAAATTCAATGCATGAGTATTTTGTGAGAGCGGTAAGTGCAAATAGCACAAGTGCTTGGAGTGAACCACAATACATAAAAACTTTGGGAGAACCAGAAATATTAGTAGATGCTTCTAGCATAATAGAAGGAGCGGAAGATGGTGGAACCATATTAGTTGAGCTTAAGGGTGGTCTGTTCAAAAATGAGACTGGTATTTATAATAAAGCAACAGTTACAATAGATTTGGGATGCCTTCCTATTGGTACGAAACAGGGTAATGTTACTCGAATAGATGATACACATCTAAAAATTGGTTTAGTAGGAAATAGTACTGTGGATTATGATAATAATTTACCTATATATATCACTGTGGCTAAAGAATTGATATCCACAGGAAGATATGATGATCCATATGGCAATGCATATTTGACAGCAATTGTAGAACCGAAGCCCGATTTTATTCCTGAGACTGATTTTAGTTTTACAGGTGAAAATGCGGCAAGACTCATGGGAGCAACAACAGGTATGGAGTTTAGCTTAGATGGAGGAATTATATATTTAAAAGTAACTAAAAATAATATGGCTCTTACGCCAATCCAGATTAACAGCATTAGTGACGTAAACGATATAAGAGTTAGGATTAAAGGTCTTAGAACACCAGCTGGGGATGATCAAATAATAGATATACTTCCTGGACCTGATGCTCCAAAAGTAACTGGGGATAATAGTGCAAACACAGTTAGCGGAATTGATGCTACAATGGAATTTAGTACTAATGGAATAAACTGGACTAAATACAGTGGTACACTACCAGATTTAACAGGAAATGTAGAATTAAGAATTAGAATTCCTGCCGCTTCCAAAACAAATGCAGGAGTACAAACTATATTAACATTTACTACTCCTGAAGTAGTATCAGATGGCGGTGGTTTTGGCGGTGGTGCTTTCCCAATGATGCCTCCTGTATTGATAGGAGATACATTAGAAGTAAATGGTAATAAAATTACAATTACAGGTGTAGTAGCTGATAAAGCAGCAACCTCAAAGATTACAGAAGGAGTTCTAAAAATATTATTAGAAAAGGCAACTGCTGACAGGGATGGCGTAAAAACGGTTTTTGTTGAATTAAAAGAAGTTAAGGATGCTACTAAATACATTTTGGAAGTTCCTGCAAGTAAAGTTTCATCGACAGCTAAAGACTTAACCTTTGAGGTTATTACAACCTTTGGCACACTTGAATTACCAAATAATATATTTAAGCCTGAAGAGGTTAAAAATGTTGAAAATATTGGAATATCAATTACAAGTGCAGATTTATCTAAGCTAGATAATGCAATGAGACAAAAAATAGGTAATAGACCTGCAATTGAATTAGAAATGACAAAGGATGGAAAAGCTTTCACATGGAATAACATTGGAACGCCTATAACTATTTCATTAAAATATAGGCCAACAGCGGATGAACTAAAAGATCCTGACCATATAGTTGTATGGTATATTGACAGTAAAGGTAATGCACAAGCCATTTACAATGCTAAGTTTGACGTAAAAACTAACAAAGTGGTTTTCGATGTTACTCACTTTAGTAAATATGTTGTTGCTTATAATAATGTGACATATAAGGATTTGACTAAATTTAAATGGGCACAGAAGCAAGTTGAAGTAATGGCAGCTAAAGGTATAATAAATGATGTAGCAGGAGGAGAGTTTAATCCGGCACAAAATATCACACGTGGAATGTTAGTTGATTACATCATAAAAGCTTTAGATTTGACAGCAGCAATTGATACTAACTTCATTGATGTAAATGTAGGAGACAGCTATTATGAGTCAGTTGCAATAGCTAAGAAGTTAGGTATTATATCAGGGGTAGGACAAAATAAATTTAATCCAGATACTGATATCACTAGACAAGAAATGATGACAATATTGCACAAAGCTTTGAAGGTAGCAGACAAAGTATCAGAGAAGGCAAGTGTTATAGATATTGCCAATTATAAGGATACTGCAAAAGTATCTCAATATGCTATCGAAAGCACTGCAACAATGATTAAAGAAGGTATAATATCAGGAATAGGAAATATGACAATTGACCCGATAGGAAGTGTTACTAAAGCTCAGGCTGCAGTAATAGCTTACAAAATATACTTTAAGTAATCAGATATCAACTTCCGCACCTATTATTACTAGTCTTTAAGCAGTATATTCAACTGCGATGTTTGAATAAAATAGCTTAATAAACATAAGTAAACTTACAAAAAACAAAGTGATTGTTGAAACTCAGTTAACCAAACTGTTTCAGCAATCACTTTGTAATTTAAAAACATATTTTTTATGAACTTTCCTCTATATCATTTCTACATTTCAAATTCGCTGATTTAAAAGGTCCAAGCAAAAACATATTGACAGAATTAATGCCATTTCCTCAGGAGTTTTTTCATACCGCTTCCAAGCCATTACTGAATTACATTCAAATGAGCAAATAGAACATAGCAATGAAATACCATTCTGGCACCAGCATATTTTTTCATAAATACACTTAATTATCAGCGAATATAGAAGTTTGTAGGATTTCTTTTAGCTTGCGTGCTATGACTAAGTTGATAACTATACTAGGATATACCAGTAGACATAAAACACTGAACCACTTATAATCTAATTATCTCAACTTCGCACATAAAAATTTATTGATAAGGTATTAGCCTTGCATTTGTGTGGAGTTTCCTCTTTCTGGTTTAGTAAATGCATATGAACAATTCATTGTATATTATAAATTTATACATTATTAAATAAAGTCTAAATTCATCAGTTTATTAGATTGTCTGATTTACAAGGTGTTCAGTAAAACGATGTATAGATTTCGATAAGTGCACAGTAATTGCAAATAAATGCTGATAAGAGCTGTATTGATCTTATTTTGTAATTGAGTTGTAGCCACATAATAAAATAAAATTACTACAGATAACATTGTTTATTTGAAGTAAATTATATTATAATCTTCAATAATCAGGAGGTAACAAATGTCAAAAAAAGGACTTAGTAGATTTAGCGGATTGAGTTGGAAGGTTTTTATGGTATCTGTTTTATGTTTGTTAATACCATTGGTAACAAGTTTTGTTATTACTAGTTTTTTTTCTCAAAAGTATTTGGAGGACTCAGCTAGTAATGCATTATTAAACCTTGCTTCTGAAAAGAAAAATCAAATCGAATTGGCATTGTCCGATTTGGAAAACCAAGTTCAATCAATTGCAATGCAACCCAGTATAGTTGACTCGTTAAACGAGGCTACTATCAATTCTGCTAATCCAAGTGAGGCAGACCTTAAGAAATTTTCAAAGATTTTTGAGGATAATTTCAAGCTGGGAAACGGTCTTTTTGAGAATATATTTTTAATGTATAAAAATAAAGATATAGCAGATGGTATTGGGGGAAAAAGTATAGGTTTTGAAAATGAAACAATTGGAAGCACCGATAACTTACTGATACGTCCTGCAATAGCATCACCTACTACTGGGCGACCTGTTATGACAATAGTAGCTCCTATAAAAAATAATGACAAACATTTAGGTTCAATAGCAATGGCTATAGAATTGAATAATGTTTCTAAAAAAATTATTGATATAAATTCTTCTGACTCTGAATTAAAAACACTTATTTTAAATTCAGAGGGACTTGCTATTGCTTCATCAGAGCAAAAATATGTTTTATCTTTAAATTTTCAAGATAAGGAAATAGGATTGCAGGATTTGTATAATACAATCAAAGCTAATAAAACAGGTATTGATAACTTTACCCTTGATGGTAAAAATTATATAGCTGCTTACAGCAACAGTAGCAAATACGGTATGTACGTATTAACCTACAAGCCTGTTTTTGTATATATGGAAAAGATAAACAATTTAAAATCAATATTATTTTTTGTTATTTTAATAAGTAGCTTACTGGCATCAATTATTATTTATATTACATCCAGACAAATAACAAAACCTATACTTGCAACTGCCAAGTATGCAGAGCAATTGGCAAATGGAGATTTAACTGTTAATTTTAAAGAAAACTATTTGAAAAGAAAGGATGAGATCGGTAAGCTAGCCAATTCTTTTGCCGATATGAATCGGAATTTTAAAGCAATAATTACACAGATAACTGAAACATCAAACACGGTTGCTGCATCTGGTCAGGAATTATATGCATCTGGTGAGCAGGTTGGGAAGGCAGCGGAGGACGTTGGTAACACAATCCTTGATATATCCAATGGTGCTGAAGAGCAATCTAAAAAGATTGAATTGGCACTTTCTAACTTGACAGATTTAATAAGTCAAATTAATGGAGTTAATATGAGTACGCACAATATGCAACAAACTACTGGGAATATGATAGATGATATTGCTAAAGGGAGCAAGACGGCTGCTGAATCCATTGATAGCATCAATAATCTTAAAGCTGATACAGAAGGCGTTTCAGTGGTTATTTCCGATTTGGGGAACACTTCTAATCAAATAGGGCAAATTATTGAATTAATCAGCGGTATAGCTGAACAGACCAATTTGCTTGCCTTAAACGCAGCTATTGAGGCGGCTAGAGCAGGTGATGCAGGAAGAGGGTTCAGCGTGGTTGCCGATGAAATTAGGAAATTGGCTGAAGAGTCCTCCGATGCCAGTAGAAGGATAGCAGGACTGATTGTAGAAATAAGGAGTGGAGTTGACACAGCTGTTAATAAGATGGATGACAGTATGAAATCTGT
This sequence comes from Bacillota bacterium, assembly GCA_023398105.1. GTDB lineage: Bacteria > Bacillota > Clostridia > Acetivibrionales > DSM-1351 > Ruminiclostridium. The sequence continues at coordinate 26,616 of JAEWST010000139.1, forward strand.
AAGCTCTAGTGTAATGGCTATTCAAAAGAACGGAGATACTTTCTCTGCAATTTATGAGCAGGCTGATCGACTAAAGAATATCGTAGGTAATGTGACTCAAAGTGTTAAAATAATGACTGAAAGCAGCAATGATTTTGAGTGTACAATGCAGGAGATAAATGAGACTAGCCATGAGTTTGCCGCTAATGCAGAAGGAGTATCGGCTGCTAGTGAAGAACAAATAGCATTAACAGAAGAAATAGTCTCTTCTTCAAAAGCAATGGCAGATTTGTCTGAGGAATTGACTAGCCTGATTAAAAACTTTAAACTTTAACATTTGTTTGCTGTTTTGTAATGATATAATACTGAAGAAGAAGGCTATGGGCAATTTTTGTCCATGGCCTTTTTTCCACGTGTATACAGCATGGGAGCTTTCTCGTCTGTTAAAGTCCAATAGGGCGAATTAGTTAAGGTTTTTGAGTAAAATATTGGTAAACAAACGGTTACAGATTTGAGGAGTAGGTATTAAAAAAATCTAACCTTTGTTCCTTTTTTTTTCGGTTCTTTCTCTTTTTCTGGTTCTTTCTCTTTTTCTAGTTTTTTCTCTTTTTCTAGTTTTTTCTCTTTCTCCGGTTCTTCCTCTATTTTTTGTTGTTCCTTTTTTCCCTTTTCTTCGAGCCTTATTCTTAGATAATGCCCTATAATCATTAAAATAATGCCAACTATAGAAATAAAAATTAATACTTCTAATAAAACCCAACCCATACAATTCACCTCCTTATAACGCCTAGATTCAAAATGAAATTTTTCGATTGTAGAAAAATATCTCTAATTAATTATACCAGAATATGTAAATAAAATAAATATATTATAAATTATATACTCAAACTTCGCACATAGATTTTAGCTATGCACCTTGAAAATTCAATATCTGGCAGTAATTAAGTTGTCAATGTACCGCTCCTATGCCGTCTGTAGTACTTTTTTTAATGCAGATGGAATAGCATTCATAAATGCATCTACTAATTTGCCGATTTTTTCCTCGGATAGTTCTAAATTATCCGTAAGCAGTGTTTTGAACATTTGAAGAATAATTTGAAAAGCCTGAATCCATGTAATATCAGACATTTCGTCAGAAAAGTATAAAAAGAGTTCTCCAAGTGACCGTTCGTCCTGGGACTCTTGATTCTCTATAGATAGCATCATATATCTTGTAAAAACTACAGCTACATGAGCTGTCATTGCATCATAAGACAAGGAATTACACTCTTTACTGAGGCGAAGATAGCTTTTGCAGACCTTGAAGAACACTTCAATGTCCCAGCGTTTTCCATAAATACGGATAATTTCATTCTCATCTAGGGTTGTATCGGTTGAGATGATACAAAGATATTCATTTCGCTTGTTTTTATTACGAACGTACACAACCTTTGCTGGAATGGTTTGAAAAGATTAGTAGAAGCAGGTACTGAAAAATCTCAATAACTGGTATTCCTTTATTCTTATATGCATTTGATGTTTTCAGAGCCGAAGAAACGTGGAAGCGGGTGAAAAATCTTTTGATTGATTTAGAAATCTGGTTATCATTCTGGTTAGCTTGTGTTATACTTTTATTCATAGCATGAGCACTCTGGTTATTAATTTTTTGTGGTAACTTAATTATACCAAAACCAGTGTTTTCATGCTATTTCAATGCCAGCTATTATTGAATTTTCAAGGTTCATAGGCACTTGTTCATGTGCGAAGTTTGAGTTATATATTTAATAACGTATATTTAATAACACAAGTGTATTTTAAAAGGAAGTAATTCATACCTAGGGGATGAAAGTTCCAACAGTTAGCCAATAGAAAGGGTGTCCCAGTTTTAGTTAGATACTTGATGTTGTTTTTTCACAGTTGGAAATTAAAAGTGAATATTTGTATTCAATATTTGTATTCAAAATATTTACAGTTACAATTTACAATGATACAATGGTTAAAAGTGCGAATTTTACTAATGCTAATTACGGTTAAAGTCTTTGAACGATAGAATATCGTTTCTTTTAAGGTGAATTTTGATTTTAAGCAAGCTTTAAATATTATTATTTGGAGCTAAGGCTAAATAAGTCTATCTAGGGTTTTCTATTTTTAAATTAATATAAAAACATAAAGGAGAAAAAAATATGGCATTTGTAAATGAAAGAATACCAGAAAATGATAGGGAGTATTTCAATTCTTTTAATTTATTAAGTCCTTTTACTGACGAGCCTATATTTGCAAGGGAATGGACAATAGACAGAGAACGGGATGCTTTTTTGGTAGGATTGGCTGGACAGGGTACATATGAATCAGATATCCCTATGTTTTATGCTTTAGTTTGGAAAAAGAATGTGATTATTCTTGACACCTATTCTAAAGGTGAAGGAAATTATAGTAAAGGTATTGAGATGTGGTGGAAAATAACTAAAATTAAAGCACCTGATACTTTGATAAAAAACATGGAGGAGATGCTGGAGCTTATTAAGGAAGCCTTTGATGCTTTTGGGTTTGCAGGTATAAGAGAATGTGTTACAAAGGTTAATTTTGATTTTGTAGCTGAGCCTGAATTTATTTGCGGGGTAATATAAATGAGCAAAAATATACAAAACATAATTGAATATATATACTCGTGGCGTACAAAAAATGGTATAAAAAAAGGCGTTCCGCTATCTGAAAAAGAGTTATATGATTTTACTGTAGATATTCAAAATATAATTAAAAAAGTAATTTCTTTTAAAGACAGTAAGAACTCTAATATTATTACCTATAGTGGGAATCTTGAAGCGACTGGAAAGATTACAGATTTTCAAGCATTTAGGATAGCAAAACTAGCATCACGAGGTGACGCTAAGTTATGCTATATTTCAGATATTGAAGTTGGAAGGCTAATAGAAAACAGCGAATTTAAAAGTGCAATTCAAAGAACTGTGGGAGATGCAAATAAAGCAGATGCCATTATTAATGGTGCCAAAGTAAATGGCGTTAGAACACCTTACGGTACAGGAAATCTATTGTCCATTAATGACTTTGCTTCAAAGAATGTTATGCTAAAAAATGCCCATGGCAATGTATTTACTTTTACTGGAGGTGCAACTTTAGACATTGATCCTAATGCCCGTTACAAGGTTTGGGCACTGACAGAGCTTCCTACGTTGCTTGAAATGCCAAATGTTACAAGTATTGATGGTTTACCTAGAGAGAAACTTGTTTTATTGAAAGATACATTAATGCGTTCAGGAAAACATACTGAAATTGAAGCGTTGCAGTGTATACGTGAAATAGTATCCTACTCCTCTGCTAAAAATATGGAACGGGTAGATATTTATATGGGAAAAGCCGAGATAGTTGGAGTGGATACCTCAAAGCTTACTGGTAATAAGCGATTTAAAATTCCAAAGAGTTTTGAATTTAAATATTCTCTTGCAGAAGCTATGGGACTAGCATCAGAAGCCGAAATAAGAGCAAAATACCTTTCACAAGGTGAATTATTAAAAGCTCTTGAATCCAATCCTGAGATATTTAGTAAAACAATTGATGCTGTAAAAACTTTTGAGAGATTTAAGAAATTTATTGGTAAAGAGGCTGTTGCTGATATAAGCATTAAATATCCTTATATATCAGATTTGTCCAAAAGCTTAAAATACATGAAATACCGAGGAATTACTTTAAAAACTCTTGGAGTAGTTGGGATGCCTTTAATGGTAGTAAGTTTAGTTGATATGATAAATGAGGCCAACAAGGCTTATAAATCGGGTAACAAAGAAGCAGGAAATAAGATTGTAAGGGACTGGTCTCTTGAAAATGCGGGGGGATTTGCTTCATCAGCAGTATTTGCCAAAGCAGTTGCACCATTTGCTATGGGTCTTGGAATTTGTTGTGGACCTTTAGGC
>JAEWST010000051.1 GCA_023398105.1 Bacillota bacterium
GAATGTAATAGCTCGAAAATAAAGTATGTACAAACAAGGTGTATTTTCGAGCTACAAAAACCACAAGTGGTTTTTGACGGTGTATTTGTACATCGAAAAATTTCATTTTGAATCTAGGCGTTATAATCGCTACTATTCAGCCTTTTAAAATGGATTACCAACTCAAACTTCGCACATAAAAAAAACACTTGTAATTACTAATTTACTGAACTTTTATTCTCTCACCCGAATTATCTGCACAAAAAAAGAACCATTCCTATTAAGAACAGTTCTTTCTTGTGGAGCGGGTAGTGGGAATCGAACCCACGCAATCAGCTTGGAAGGCTGATGTTCTACCATTGAACTACACCCGCAAATAACTATATATCAATCAGTAAAACTTACCATAAAGCATAATAAAAATAATGGAGCGGGTTAAGAGAATCGAACTCTCGACTTTCACCTTGGCAAGGTGACACTCTACCACTGAGTTAAACCCGCATGACCTTTATGCAAGAGTTATTATACATATCACATAAGATTTTGTCAACACATTATTTTAAATTTTACTAACTTTTTGTTTAAAAACTCAATTGAAAAGTTAAATTCCACCCCCAGCTACTCTACATATGGAAGTTAATATTACAAAATTAACTTTCGCACCTAAAAAGTATATCTGTGCCACAAATTAACAATTTAATGTTATCTTTTTTATAGTATTTTTTACCAAGGTAGATTTCTGCTTTAGAAATATATTTAAGGATAACCCTTAGTGTCTAATAACAGGTTCATATTAATGTATTTTAAACATAATGGCAAAACTTAACAGTGATTCTTATGTCTTAATCCCAGTCAAGCTTACTATCCTCGTCAAACATCTCAATGATATATTTATATAGTGTCTCTATATAGAATTCATTGGATATGTCTATTATTTCCCCTCCACCACTCTCATGCACATTCCCTGTGATGATTCGTATATTTTTACTTTCTGTACAGCAATCAATAGTATCATGCGTATTCTGGTTTTTTTCGTTTTGAATACAAATCTTAATATCTATTTCATATCTGTTTTCCAGCTTTTCAAAATAATCAGCTTCCTTATTTAAAGCATCAATGCCCAAAATAATTATATCAGGGTCGTATATTCTGATTAGGTGTTCAAGAGAAATATGCTCCGACCCATCCTCTAGTGCATTTCCCATACTAGGCAAATATTCGATTTCTGCTGGAATTCCTTCATATGAATCCGACACTGCAATGGCGTTATAACCGTTTTCACGAAAAATATCCTTCAATTTTCCGATGCAATTAAGAAATTCAATACCGCTGAAATCATATATAGCTATCACAGGCACATCAACATATGCTTTTACACCACTAGTTACATTTGCATAAACTGACGGATGAAATATTTTAATTCTTTCGCTACTATCATCGTAGCAAATATTTTGATGTGGCAAATTATCGCCAAGGCAGACTAAGTTCTTCTCCATGCTACTGACAAAATTTACTAAATCAAGTAGACTTGTGCCATTTGCTGTACAAGCTGAAGGGGTCAAATTGGCTATAACGGTGTCAATTCCATCTAGAATATCTTTGCTTTTTTTTAAGTATTCAAGAATTCTTTCTATACCCCCTTCACTTTTACTACATTCAATATCAATTGCTCTTTTTACCATTCCCTTGTAAGGTATATTCACCTCTGGTTTTTTTGAGCAGTTTGTATTGAATACTATAGCGTTTTCTATCCAGTCAGCCCTTGGGTACATGTTTGCATGCCAATTTGCTGGCAAGTCATTTTCCGCACTCTCCGCAAGCTTGCGCTTAATTTTCTGAAGGGACATAGAGGGATTCTGCCGTAAAATATTACTAACTATTGCAGTTATCATAGGTGTAGCAAAACTGTTGCATGGAGCTGTTGTTTTTTCAGTGCCATCATATTTTACGAGAAAATGAGTTGCACAAGCTGTTATGTCTATTCCATCTAGTGGGTAACAATTATAGCTATACTGTCCTTCCTGCAATTTGCCTTCAATATCACATTTTACTCCGATAACATTTGATAAAGAGGCTGGCTGAGTATATATATTTCCATTATTACATGCTGCTACAACAATGACTCCTTTTCTGGCAACATAATTCACAGCCTTCCGCACCTCTTCATAATCCCTGAAGTCAATTGTACCAAGGCTTAAATTTACAAACTTTATGTTATTGTCCCCACACCAGTATAGGGCTGTAATAAGCTGGTCTCTAACTCCTCGCCCAGTCTCATTGAGCACTTTTATACTGCCTAATCTAGCATCAGGACTGTATTTCTTGATAATTGCTCCGCAGGTGGTAGCGTGGCTAGGCTCGTACGGGGAGTAATCCGCCCGCTGATGAATCTGAAGGTCTCTGGTTACTTCTAAATTCAGCCACATACTTCCTGTGTTATAAAGCTTTTCATTTATCCCATCATCAATAATAACTATTTTCATTTGTCTATTCACTTCTCAGTTCATTATCTATAATTTTACAGATATCGGTATAGGTACTGAATTGACCTGAGGCGATAGCTTCTTGTGGGATTTTTATTGAAAATTCTTCTTCAACATCAAAAAATAGATATAATAAATCTCTAGGAGGCATGCCGAACTCTTGTCCTAGAAGTTTTTTATCTCTAACCTCCTCTTTGATTGGGCTCATCTCTATTCCAAATCTTTTCTTAAATATATCATCCAGCCTTTTCTCTATATGTTCCATTTTTCATCCTCCTTAAAAAGCCGATACTTCTGCATAGTCGCTTAATTTATCCAATATGAATTTGCACATTTCATCTGCATTATCTTCCTCAAGAATATTAAAGACTGGTGTTTCTAGCCCAGATAAATTTTCAACTTTTTGAGTAATAGCCATTGAATCCAGCAACGTATAACACATTTGCATAGATGAATCAGTTCTCATCCAGTCAAGCTGATAATTCGACAAGTTAAAGCAATCTACTTTAAACCCTAATTTATACTGCAAGGATTTACAAACGTTTTCAAAATATGCAGGTTTATATTCATCATACAGGATACTGCAAATTGCCGCATCAGGAATAACAGCCTGAGATATTTCATAGGAAGTAATTCCATAATTGCAGGTGTACTTGTTATTAACTTTCATTGTCCCGCCAGGAAGTCCGATAATTATAACATCTGGCTCCTCTTCCTTTTCCATTTTCTTAATATAATGATTGAACAAGGTAATCTTTTCTGGCTCCGATAAGCTGTTGCCATACATAAAGCTCGGCATAGAGTGAAAGCCTAAAAGCTCACAATGTTTTTTTGTTCCAACTTGGCTAACTTTATAGCCTTCCTTAATCAACCTTTTTCTGAGAGCCAGCTGAATTTCAAATTTATTTGCTCTCTCCGACATTCCCAATACGAAAATAACTGGTGTATTTATGTTATAGATTTCACTTTTTTCTGGCGAAGACCATACTTCATTGTCATTTAGAAAATCACAGCTTACCCCATTGTTTGAAGCAAGTTCAGCTAGCTCCTTTTTTATTTTGTCGTCAACATTCAATTCACACAGGATATTCTTCTTTTCTTTTATGGCTTCCAGCATTTTAGGATAAATTATTTTTTCAAAATCCAGCTTCAAAAAAGAATCAATAAAGAGCACGGTATCGCAAGCACCCAGAGCATCTTTAAAATTCCCCTCAACCTTTATTCCTGTTTCTTTCAACTTGCCTGCGCTTCCTGCATCTTTGCCAACAAAACCCCATCCATTAGGTGAGACTAATTTTGTTATCTCATATTCATTTATTAGCTCAGTATGCTTAATTGCAGCTAAAAAATCATTATCAAAGGGATATACAAGTAGTCTTTGCTTCTGTATCATCTTCTTTTACCTCCCATTGTTTTTTTGTAATTTAAATAATAAGTTCTTCCTCAGCATCAAAGTCATATCCCAGTTCCAATAATGTACAGAAGTCCTTCAATTGTTCTTCTATATCTCTTTTTGTACTCACACATTCCTTCAGCCTTTTTTCCGAAGTCAGCTCTTTTGTGTCGTCTGCAAAAGCGGCACACTGGGTGCAATATCTGAAAGCCCAGCAATTCTTGCAGCTTTCCTCTGTAACTTTAGCTACATTGAGTATTCTCAAGCACTTTTCAAGATCAAAGCCATCCTCCACGTTCCCTATCTTCATTACCTCCGAAGCTTCGCTTACCCGCTCGCAAGGGTAAAATACACCGTCTACATCCATAAACAGTCTCATCTGTCCAGGTATACAAGGTCCTCCCGGATGTCCATAATCATAAAGACCTAATGTAGGTGTTCTTTTATTATTATATTTGCTTTTTAACCTGTCAAAATAAGATAGGTTTAACTTACTGACATACTTTTTCTCAAGCCGTCCCAGTTTGTATAAGAAAACTTTGAAAAATTCATATCTATAATCTGCTCTAAAATTTTCATTTATCGTCAAAGGCTCTTCCAAATAATTGGTAGAAGGCAAGGTAGACATTTGAGTGGCATCCTTTACCATATCATAATTTATAAAAAACTCGGATATGCATTTAAAGTCGGCTGTCGGATCCATAACCACATTAAACAATATCTTTTTAAAATACTCCGGATATTTTCTCTTGAGATTTTCCATATTCTCCATCATTTTATCAAAAGAACCTTCCCCGCTGCCAGCAAACTTTCTATGATTGTTATGGATTTCTCTTGGCCCATCTAGACTGATGCTAAGCATGATATCGTTTTCAGATAAATACTTTATAATATCTTCATTCAGTAGTGTTGCATTGGTTGTAATGGAAAAGGACAGTTCTTTTCCCTCAGCATGTTCCTTTGCATATTCTACACATTTCTTTATGAGTTCAAACTCCAAAAGAGGTTCTCCGCCGTAAAATCCCACATTTATATTTTTTGAGCCCTGAGAATGTGTAATCAAAAAATCAATTCCCTTTTTTGCTATATCAAAGCTCATCCTTTTACTTTGATGTTTCCTGTTCTGGTAATGACCAGAATCACCCGAATATATACAATATTCACACCGCAGATTGCATTGCTGCGTCACCTGTAGAATAATCTTTTCTAGGGTACTGTCTAGGATATCATTCAGATTTTTACTTGCAGGATGCAATATCTCGTTTATCTTTTCATCTGATAAAAATCCATTCTTAATCATTTTATTGACTTCAATTTTGGTGATAAATTGAAGTTCATTTGTCCTTCCATCTAAATAATCATAGGCTTCCTTACTTACATTTATAATTTTGTTTGTGTTGACGTCGTATATATAGCATCCACCTGCTGTACAGAATGGGTAAATAAACGGTTTTGATTCAAGCATAAACGCCCTCCTCACATTCTTTAAATTAGTCCAGCAAAAGGATAATATTCTTTTGCTGGACTTTTGACTATCAGTTGCCTGTTGAGTAATAAATGTCATGGTATACATTACTCTTTTGGCTCGTTGGCTTTGAATTATATGCTACTCTAGTTGTATTGTCCACGCCAAATATTTTGATTTATACCCGGTTCATTGGAAGGACACATACTGTTGCACGAAGAATTACAACAAACATAACAGCCATACGCTTCAACACTCTCTACCATTTCATGAGTCTTTTTACCTAATTTTCTCATCATTTCACCTCCTCACATTTTGACCTTCGAATGTCAAAGTTCGCGACCACTTAAACATTCTCTCTATACTGAATTCCTTTTATTTCCTCGAGTTAAAATACAGGAATCAATACCAAATTAAATAACCTGCTTGTACATACCCCACCTATCGGAAGTCTGCTGATATCATAAATTACAAGTGCTTTTTAATGTACCGAGTGTGATTATTAAATCTTAATTCCAGCAATAATTTGTTTCATTGTAAATAATGTTAACACAGTTATGTTTTTTAAAGATTGTATTTTTATTGTAATTTTAATGCATAACATGTGCATTATTGTTACATTAACCTTAATATTCAACTTTCGCAGTTGAATATTTTAGGTATGGGATTTTTATGTGCAAAAGTTAATTTATTAGTTTACTCACAAAAAATACACCAGCAAAAATATAGCTAGTGTACTATTTGATTGACTACTTTTACTTTTAACATATACATAATTTTACAGCGAGTCCCATTACCGCTATATTTCCGAAAAACTTTGGCTTATTTATTAAGCTTTCTTAAGATATTCTTTTAATAATGTTCAGTCATATGACATGACAAATTCACAATCATTTGTTATCAATTCAATCTACATATATTATCTCTGAACTGTAACCTTACTAATTCTATATGTATTGAGTAAACTGTCGCCCTTATTGTCAACCATAATACAATTTTATAGTTGACAATAAATCGTTAATCCTTTATACTTCAATTGCAATCATTGTTTTGGATTAATTACAAGTAGCCTCTATTCCAATCAATGCCCTGATAACAGTTTAAGGATATTTATATGGCAGCATTCAGAAGTTATATTTAAGATGGCGTTCAAGTTTATTTCTATCTGGTGATTTTTTAAGAACTGTAGGTAATAGCACTAAACAGGATATAGAAAAGTTAAGTCAGCAATTAATTTTATTAAAATGGAGATAATTATGAAAAAGAAATTTAATGTCTATCAAATAGTATTTATAGGGATTATGTCTGCAATAATCTGCATCTTAGGTCCTTTATCCTTTCCAATTGGCGTAGTCCCTATTTCCTTTACTAACCTTGCGATATTTTTCGTGCTGTACATACTTGGTATGAAAAAAGGTACTATAAGCTACATTATTTATTTGTTAATCGGTCTGACTGGTATTCCTGTCTTCTCTGGTTTCTCAGGTGGACCTTCTAAGCTTTTGGGACCTACAGGAGGATACCTTATAGGATTCATGTTTATGGCACTGATAGCTGGATTTTTTATAGATAAATTTTTTGACAAATGGTTTTTATGCATTATTGGTATGGTGTTAGGCACTACTATTTGCTATATATTGGGTACTATTTGGTTATCATATCAAGCAAATATGTCAATTGGTGCAGCACTTATTGCAGGCGTAATTCCATTTATTCCAGGAGATTTGATTAAAATATTTATAGCTGCATACTTGGGCCCGCAAATTAGAAATAGATTAGTTAAAGCCAAATTACAATAGTAGACATTGAAATATGCGAAGTTTAGATTTCGTGCCTTCATCGTTCTCTTCGCATTTTGAGCAAATCAAGCATGAATTAGTTGGTGGATATATGAACCATTACTAATTCATGCATCTATTTGGGTAACAAACCATTGGTCAAAACCCTAATATGTTTTTAATTATGTAATAAAACACTGGAATAAATACGGCAGGAAGCAGATTTCCTATTTTTATTTTCTTTATTTCCAGTAGATTTAACCCAATTGCAAATATTAATATACCACCTATTAAAGACATTTGCGAAATCACCATATCATTTAACCACGGTTTTACAAAGCTCGCTAAGAGAGTTATACTGCCCTGATATACTAAAACAGATATAGACGAAAATGCTACACCTATTCCTAAGGTAGCTCCAAAAATAACAGCTGTTACACCATCGAGTATAGATTTTGCAAATAAGGTAGAGGTGCTACCCATAAGTCCATCTTCTAATGCACCAACTATAGCCATTGCTCCTACGCAATATATCAAACTGGCAGAAACAAAGCCTTCAGAAAAAGAACCGCCCTTTGTAGGTATTTTACTTTGAATCCACAGACCCATATTTTCAAGCCTTTTCTCAATTTTTAGGAATTCACCTATAAATCCACCAATAACCAAACTAAAAATCATTAGCATAGTAAATTGAGTATCCAATTTATTACCATCAACAATAGCAATCATTTCTTTAATTGTTCCAGATATCCCGATAAATAATACAGAAAGTCCAATGCCCTGCATAACTATTTGCTTGTATCTCTCAGGAATACCACTTTTCAGAAAATACCCTGCAATACCTCCTACAATTACAGCTCCAGTATTTACAATTGTTCCAACACCTATCAACTTGTCCCACTCCTTATTAGATATTATTCTTTGCTAAGTCAATCAGTTTTTGCCTGTCATTTAGTTCAGGATTTTCTAAAACACATTCCAGCAAATAGTTCAGCATGTCATTTAGTTCCCTGCCTGGCTTCATGCCAATGGAAATCAAGTCATATCCATTAACAGCCATGTCCTTTTTGCTCAAACAATGACTATCAGCCTTAATTTTGTTATATATTTTTATAATATTTTCGAACTTTACCAATCGCTCCTCTAAATATGCACTATTCTGGCTCATTGCATCGGCTTTTTGAACTTCGATTAATTCCCAAAAAGAGTCTTCTCCTACCTTATTGATTACCTTTTTAATTGATTTCTCACTATCAAGTATATCTGAATCATGATAAAGAATAAGATTAGTTATCTTTTTTATTGTATCTTTATCAAACCTAAGCCTGTTCAATATATTTCTTGCTAGTTCTACTCCAACCTGCTGATGCCCGTAAAAATGGTCTATACCTTTTGCATCAGTAGTTTTTTGTATGGGTTTACCTATATCATGTAAAAGCATTGTCCATCTAAGAACACTAGTGTTTTTCACATAAGCTATTGAATGTAAAATATGTTCTGAAACATTATATATATGGTAAGGATTATTCTGTTTCGTACTATAGCATGTAATAAACTCAGGAATTATATGCTCTAGCAAGCCTGTCTGATATAAGAAATCAAAATGCCTAGGATTGGGAGATACCAAAATTTTATTTAGTTCATCTCGTATCCTCTCATTACTTATATTTTCTATCAATGGAGAGTTTCTTTTAATTGCAGCAAAAGTGGCTGTGTCAATACTAAAACCCAGTTGAGCACTAAAGCGTATGGCTCTTAGCATTCTTAATGCATCTTCCTTAAATCTCAGATTAGCATCTCCCACAGCACTTATCTGACAATTATCCAGATCTTTTAGTCCTTCAAAATAATCAATCAGTCCCTCTTTAGGATGGTATGCAATAGCATTTATTGTGAAATCCCGTCTAGCCAAATCTTCTTTGAGGCTAGAAGTAAATAGAACACTATCAGGTCTTCTATTGTCAGAGTATTCACCGTCAATACGATACGTTGTAACCTCACTACATTCATTGTCAATAGCAACGCTTATAGTTCCATGCTTGATCCCAGTATCGTAAGTTTTCTCAAATATCTTTTTAATATCTTCAGGAAATGCATTTGTTGTAATGTCCCAATCATCAGGCATTCTGCCAAGAATACTATCTCTAACACAGCCACCAACTATAAAAGCTTCAAAACCATATGAATTCAGCTTTTCAATAATATAGCCTACATTATCAGGGAAAAATATCTTGTATTTCATTTTTACCTCGCTTTGTCAGTATATTTGTAGTTTGAATAATCTTTTTATATTAATTTGTACATAAATATGTTTTTACTATTTATTAAATCGAATTATTATTAAATGTTATCCTTAAATTTAAGTTCTTACCCCCAATAGGTATGAAATAACTATATTAATGTAACTTTAATTCCGTTGCTTCTAGTTTTTTGTCCTTTAAACTTTTTTATCATATGTAATTGTAACACAAATTTCAAATTAAAATACACTAATTGTTATGTACAAAAGCAACTATGCTAGAAATTAGTATTTCTGCAACAGAGCCTAATGTTGCATTATTATTATATGGGCAGGAGGAGCAAAGAATTGTATTATTGCTTCTTGCAAGACAGTCATTAGAAAGCGAGCAGGATGGTGGTGTCGCTGGTAAAATCAGCAACTTTATGTATGTAGGCTCTTGCCCTATTATAACCCCAGTAAAACCGCTGCCAGCAAAGCCTCCGCAGTTTACAAATACAGTGACAGTATTCCCAATAAATTCTTCAAAGGCAAGATTCTTCATTTTCCCTTGCATATATACGTCCATATCTACCTTTTCATAATGCTTATTATCATGTTTTTTCTTATGATGAGATGACTTTCTTTTTATTGATTTCATTATTGATACCTCAATGTATACTCCTAATTTATTATATTACACTATTAGAATATTGCTAATGAAGTATCAATTTAATTTTATTAATTTTGTAACACTTAATTTCAATATGAATACTATATTATTAGCCAAGTAATTACTTATTTCTTACAAGTAGCATAAGTACATTATTGTGTACTATACTTGGGAGCTTAATTAAATTATTTTATTTTGGGAGGGAGTGTCAAAATAATGTCAAAAAAAGGTGGATGTCTTAGTGATTGCTTCTGCAACTTATGTGATGGTGATACAATATGGGTAATAATTATTCTTATTATCCTATTCTGCTGCTTCTGCTGTGGAAAACAAGACGATTGCTGCTAAAAATCATCTATTCCAAGCCTGCAAGTTGGTAAGCCCAACATTGCTATGTCTAATAAAAATAAACTCATAGGTCTAGAATGCCTATGAGTTTATTTCTATTAATTATATACTCAAACTTCACAGTTGAAAATACTACTAAAAGTAAAGCCTAGTAATATCAGGTGTGATAGCAATTATCAAATTAAAATTTAAATTAATTTCATAATATAAGTTAGTTTACTGAACAACAAGCCATTAGTAAACTTAAGCATAGCTCAACTTTTCATTCGAAAGTTGAGTTAGAAAAGCTTGCTGAATAAATACAATGTTATTATTTGTGAATAACGAAGGTTGTTTTTTCAACTATTCAGCAAGCTCAAAGTTTTTTTGTTAAAAAACCGACACGATGTCGATTTTAGTTAACTTTATCCTCTTTCTTCTCTTCATTTCTAGTTACTACAAGTGAAATAATAATACTGCCCACTAATAGAGTAAAGATTGTTACAAGAGATATTACAATAGGGATTTCTATGTGGAAGAATAATATTCCCAGCTTTACTCCAGTAAACATCAATATTAAAGCTACACCAACCTTAACAAATCTGAATTTTTCATGTAATGCGTTAAGCACAAAATACAAGCTTCTTAGCCCAAGGATGGCAAAAATATTTGAGGTATACACAATAAATGGGTCTGTAGATATTGAAAATACAGCTGGTATAGAATCAATAGCAAATAGAACATCTGAAGACTCAATAATTATCAATACAGCAAATAATGGTGTCGCTAATAATTTTCCACCGTGTCTAATAAAAAACTTTTCTTCATGCATTGTATCTGTAACAGGAATAATTTTCTTAATAATTTTTAATACTTTACTATCAGTGTAGTCTTTATTATCATCATGCCCAAACATCATCTTAAAGCCGCTTAAAATCAATATTAGTCCAAAAATGTACAATATCCAATGGATACTATTAACTACTTTTATTCCTAATAGAATAAATATTGCTCTTAATATAATAGCTCCATAAATACCATAGTTTAAGGTTCTTCGCTGATATTCCTTCTTAATACCAAAGCTGGTGAATATCATTAAAAATACAAATAAATTGTCCACGCTAAGACTCAACTCAATAATATAACCGCCGAGAAATTCTAACGCTTTTGCTGACCCCTCAAAATACCATACTCCTAGATTAAACAATACTGCTAAACTCATCCACATTAAAACAAACTTTACTGCTTTTTTTGCAGACATCATATAATGCCTCCTTTGAATTTAAATATGTAACATCGTAACTTACAAGCTAAAATTTTTGTCCTATGTCAAAAAAAAGACCATGAATGTGTATGACTACATCATTCAAGGTCTTGCTTTCCACTATGGAGAATAAAGCCAGGCATTTTTTTTACCGATTGTTGACTTTATCGCTTTCAAGCTACTCCCCTTTACTTGTTATTAAGTCTAACAAAATAATTCACATTAGTCAATGATAAAAGCTTGAAATAACTCAAAAATAAAGTTTTTACGAACACTGTAATTTTTGTTGGTGTTTTTAGAAGGGCGATTTCAAAAATGAATAGAACCTCTGCAAGCAGCTATTTGTGGATTAGAGAAATCAAGCAATGACCATTCACTTTTTTCATTACTATTTGTGTCACCAGCCATTCAGGAAAAATTGAGGTTAGCTTTTTATACCCCAATGGTACTTCACTTTGTCAATAATCCCTTTAGTATCAACAATAATATTATTATTGTATGAAATAATGAACTTTGAAAAATAGTTTCACTCTAGGCTTAGCATATCTCCGTTATGTTTTAACCACACTTTATAATCTTTATACTGGGGAGAGTAAGCTTCAACAACCTTCCAAAACTCCTCAGAATGATTCATCGCAATCATATGGCATAATTCATGAACAATGACATAATCCAGTATTTCTAATGCTGCCATTATGAGTTTCCAATTTAAATTAATATTACCCTTATTACTACAACTGCCCCATCTAGTTTTCTGTTCTCTAATAGTCACTTTTTGGGGAAACACACCTATCTTTGATGAATAATAATTAATTCTTTCTGACACTATATGCTTAAATTGTTCTATATACCATAGTCTTAATGTTTGCTTAATACTATCAGCATTAAAAATATTGGGTGCCACAATTACTATATTTTTTCCTTCAAGCTTAACATGTGCTTTTTTACAATTATTGCTTCTACAAATTTTAAGCTCAAATTCTTTTCCCAAGTATAAAAATGTTTCACCATTAATAAATTTTTTAGGGCTACTAGTGTTAGCTAAGGAATTTTCTAACTCAGTAATTTTCTTATGAATCCAAGATGCTTTTTTAAGTATAAGTTCATTAATGTAGCTCTCAGATACCCTATATGGACTGGTCACCTTAACTAATCCATTCTTATCTATAGTAATTCCTATTGTTTTTCTTTTACTTCTAATCAATATATACTCTAGATGTTTATCTCCAACTTGAATGCTGAAAATTTTCTGATTTTTCTTGATATTTCTTTCCACTTAAGATAACCCCCACACTAGCTATACCGATAATATAAACAAACTAGTACTAAACTTTAAAATTTTAACTCTATTTTAATTGTAGCTCCTATTCCCATTGTTCCCAAATCTCTGGTTTATAGCCAACAGTAGCCTTTTTCCCATTTCTTACAATTGGTGAATTAAACAGTTTAGGATTTTTTGAAAGAACTTCCTCTGCTACTTTTCCGATTCCTAAATTCTTCATGTTTAGTCTCTCATAGTCCTTACTGTTTACATTTATCAATTCTCTTATTCCCACAGAAGCTTTTACACTATCGTATTCACCTTTGCTAAGACCATATTTATACAAATCAATATATTGATAGCTAATTTTTCTCTCTTTAAAATATCTTTCAGCCTTTTGTGTATCAAAGCCTTTTGCTCCATAAATTTGAATATTCATACCTTTGACCTTTCAAGTACTTTTTTATAATCATAAACTCAGCTTTCCCAGTTTAATATGTTATTTTTATAACTCCTTGATTCAAAATGAAATTTATCGATTTTATATACCGTTAAAAACCAATTCAAAATATTCAATTACCGCTTGCATTTAAAAGTAGTAATATTTCCTTCCACTTATCAAGCTTTTCTTCTATTTTCTTTGTATTTGCTGGACTTGTAGAAGGTAGAGTTATATAAGAAATATTAGTACTTTTAAGATTTTTACTAATAAAGCCATAAAAAAGTTTTTTGGCTGTTTCTCCATTAAAAAAAACGGCTTTAATATTAGGATAATCCCTTAATAGTTTATCAATATCGTTTGGTACTGAATTTTTAATATTGCTGTCACTGCTACCTTCTCTATGACATGATTTCAGTACATCCCATAACGCTATGTTATGTTTGATTAAAAATGCTTTTTTTGCTGAATAGTCATTGCTTAATTCTTGATCAAATAAAGAATATATTATTTTCCAAAATGCATTTCTTTCATACCCATAATATTCTTGCTTTTGGAGTGATTTTACTCCTGGCATAGTACCTAAAATAAGTACTTTGCAATTGCTGTCAATAATGGGGTCAAATGAGTTAATCATCTTAATGTCACCTTTGTAGTCAATATATAAATCTCTCTATCACCGATAGACTGAAACAACAAATACTCCATTTGCAATAGTTTGCTTAATATCAGTACTTATAAGTAATTTTTAATGTGCTATGTTTGATTTTTAAATTAATATTTGTAATTATAATCTATTAAATGCTTATAAACTAATTCAGTCTCATCTCGTAATACTTGATAAATTATATTTTTTGTAATAAATACATTGCTTCTTTCTTTATTTATAATTTGTATTCCATATTCTTCTCTATTAAAGCTTTTAGTTTTTCTCGCTACTACAGCTTCAAATTTTAGTATATTATTACTTAAAAACATATTAAGCTCTAGTGTATCACCAATTTCGAAATTGCCTTTTGAATAAATACGCATTCCAGAGTAGCTAATATCTATTATACATGCATCTGACCAATTACTTGTTCCTCTAAGCTTTACATCTGCAAGTAAAGAAACCGGATACCTGAGAAATTCTCTTCTTTTTAGCTCTGCTGAATTAGTTATAACTTTTTTTGAAAAAATAATATAGTTGTCGTTATTCAAGGTGATAGCAATAACTCTTCCTCCATAAAGCTGCAGTTCATCATCACATCCTAGCATTGCTAATATAACGGGGTCGCCCTTTATAAAGCAATTATCTTTGCCCTTAATATTATCAATTTTTATGGTAATTAATTTGCTAATATCTCCGCTTATTATAGTACAACGCACTGGCTTTAATTTAGCATAATGCTTTAACACTAAGTTCATTGTACATCCCATCCTTCAAATATTTATCCTTATTTTTATTTAGAAATTATCAGAAATTGTTGATGCATGTAATTTGTTTAAATTATAACGCCTAGATTCAAAATGAAATTTTTCGATGTACAAATACACCGTCAAAAACCACTTGTGGTTTTTGTAGCTCGAAAATACACCTTGTTTGTACATACTTTATTTTCGAGCTATTACATTC
>JAEWST010000013.1 GCA_023398105.1 Bacillota bacterium
ATATGGTGGATTCAGAGAATCTTTTAAAACTTTTTGTGTTTGGGATATTACTTAACAGTTTAAAAGTTGTTTAAGCCCATCTATTTATTTAATTATAGATAGGTGGGTTTTATAGAGCTTTTAATTAAGTTCTTGCCTTACCGTCACTAAAAGGCATAAGAATCTGGTGACAATTTCACATAGGAGGTCATTATTATGACTAACATGGACATCAACGAAATGAAGACCGTAAAAGCTATGGTTTTCACTAAGGGAAGCAACATTCTCACTGTCGTTTCTGCTGTCCCTTCTTCTATTTATGGTAAAGCTGAACTTTACCAAATGAGAAACGGGAGTTTCCATCCCGACTCTTGTGGAACTTTCTTATATCCTCAATTGATGGGAATTGATTCTATGGTTCTTCGCACTCCTGTCAACATGACTCTAAGCGCATACGAAGAGTATCTCTCTTCTATTGGATATCGTTTCTGCTTCACGATTAAGGAAACAAGAGGAAAATCCGTAAGAGACGCATTTATGTTTTCACGGGTGTTCATCCGTGGATATTTCAGACGCTAAGTACTGTTAGAGGGTAGGAGTTGAAATACACTCCTACCTTTTATAGAGCATTTAGAAAGGACTGTGTGGCGGTGAAATAATAGGCTATCCTGTTTTATCTACAAAAGATAAACACCGTTTTTATTAGTATCCAATCGAATGCCAACAATTGAATAATGTACATAGCGGTTCGACAGTTAATCCTAAAAGCTGTCTATAAAAATATCCCTTTAAGGGTTTACATATAGTTCCTATCAACCATGTACTTAAGATTTTTTAAATTTACTAAGGAGGAAAAAAGAAATGAATAAAACTACTAAAGAGGTATACATCTCCAAAAACAATCCCGGAAACTATCAGTCGTTTTTGCTTAATGTTTTCTGTTGCTTGCATGAATTCTATGCTTTAATTGCATTGGATGCAGTAGCCAAACTACGTCCATTTGTAAAGTCTCATGAAAAATGGGAAAAGGATTTTCATAAATACATGAACTATTTTATTTCTAATTTAGCTAAAGCTATTTATGATTATACTGTTTTATCTGTACTTTCTGAATTAAGGCATCTATCATTTCATAGTAACCTAGAGCTAGATTTAATTGGATTTTCAGAGGGGCAAAGATATGAAATATTAAAATGGGCTAATTTATATACAGCAGAATCTATTTTGAAAACAGGTGAGTTTTTGTTTGATAGTTATAACAATAACTGGGAAAACGGTTATGGTGGATATGGATGGGAAAAAATTGCTAAAGCAGGATTAATGTATGGAAAAGTTCCTGATTTAGTGTTTATTGACCATTGTGTTGATTTATGTCATAATAATGGCAGTTATTTTGATAAGCATTTAGGAATTTTAACCTCTGTTGGAGACCGTGAATTTATGTGTTTTTTAGATGAAAAAAAACATAGCTTCAACCCTTATATTGAAATATCAAAAGGAGTCAGTTATACTTTTAATAAATTAGTTGAAAGAGCAGTTGTTTTAAATATAATTGAAAACAACAAAACGCCTTTAAAAACAAAAGAATGTTCCGTATCAAAAAAATCAACATGTTGTTTAGCAGTTAAGGATGAAAGAGATAAACAAAGTTTTTGGAATGTTTTTTCATCTTTTAAAAACAATTGTTATATTCCTTGTGGAGAGAGTTATTTCTCTGAAATAGATTTAGATGAAATTTTTAGATATTATATTCATTTTATTTTTGGAGAAAAAGATATGACAAAAATTCCAATTATTAGAAGAGGCATACAATTTAATGAAGATGGAGAACGAATCAGATTAAATGAAAGAAGAAGAGGTGAATATTAATGAGTAAAAAGAATCATATAAGCAAAAGTCAAATTTTGCATAAAGAAGAAGTAAAAGTAAAAACAACTTCTACTTCTATAGTCCCTTCTTATTCCTATAAAATTCCTTGCCATAAGGTAACAGAGATTTTTCGTAAATTTTATCTTGGAGGAATAACGCAAGTAAAAACAATGGTACAAGATATTGGAGTTGATGTACTTGTTCCTCTTGACAGTTTATATGGAGATATTTGGGATTGGGGATTTACAGGTAAAATCGCTTATTATCCTATAAATGACTTTGAAGTTTTACCAACTGATATTTTAGATAGATTAGTAGAAGAAATTCTCACTTATCTTGAAAATGGCAAGTTAGTAGGATTATTTTGTGTAGGAGGTCATGGGAGAACAGGATATATTGCGGCTTGTGTATTAGGATTACTTGGGATTGAAGACCCAATTAATTATATTAGGACAAATTATTGCGAAAAAGCAATAGAGAGTAATGAACAAGTCAAAGCGATTTCGAAATTTCTTCATAAGCCTGAGTTATATGAAATGTATAAAATGAAAGATTTTTATTATGGCTCATATAAATCATATAGTTCACATGGGATGTATGGAAGTGCTTTTGACGAAGAATATTTAGGAGTGAATGACGATATAGAGCTTTTAAACTATTATGAGAAGCTCTGGGGAAAAGGCAAAAACAAGAAATAATAATTAGAGAGAGGAAAAATTCTCTCTTTTTATAGTCTTATTGCTACTAAAAGGCTTAAGAATCTAGTAGCAAATATATAAGAGGTTCAAATACACAAAAGAAAGGTAGGTGAAATTAAATGTTCAGATACAGGATAAGAGATGGATAATTAAATATTTATCTTGTTTACTCAAAAATAATTGTTGACTTTTAAAATAAACAAGATATAATGTAGATACTTCTTAATTAAATTCAAATTAGCACAAAAGATTAAAGGTTGGTAAACCGAATTAAGCTTCCACAAAAGAAAGGATAATTATGGGAATCGCAACTTATGATATCAACAAGGTTCAGGAAATCCTCAAGCGCAACGGTAATGACGAACGCAAGTTGTTCTTCGATGGAATGGGAGTAACTATCGAAAACGCACAGTCTCTTGAAATGGCTATGAAACTTAGCGGTCTTGATTTTGAAACTGAGTTGTGGCCTTCTAGTCAAACTATCAAGATTCCCGGTATAGGTTATAGTTCTCAGGTCATTGAAAACTCTGATGAACGTGAAATTCATAGAACTGATACTGGAAAATTGATGGGAAGAGTTAAAAAGAATTACAATATTCTTCAAAACTCTCAGGCATTTGAGTTCATGGATGAACTTCTCGGTTCTCAAGCAAAATTTGAAAC
>JAEWST010000148.1 GCA_023398105.1 Bacillota bacterium
GTTACAATGTTGCATGGGGAGGCGATGTTTCTGGCAATGGTTTTGAACGTACAGGTATCGCTGAAGCTCCAAAAGAAAAGCCTACACAGGAAAGTCGCCAAATGCGATTTGACAATTGGGATGCTACCTACGATCACGTGATGCTGATTTATGGCACCGCGAAAGACGAAAATGGCGTAGAATACTATTTAGTAAAAAATTCATGGGGCAACGCTGGCGACTATAAAGGTGTCTGGTATATGGCTAAAGACTATATTGCAGATAACACCACATACATATTTTTGAATAAGAACGCAGCAAAAATACCGCATTATTAATTTACATTTAAAGGGTATGTATCACTTATATATGTTATAAGAATTAGCATAATTTTAATCGGAGAAATTGGAAACAGCCATTACTCAACTGGTTTAATTCGCAGCATAAACTTTTCTATATAGAAACGGAAACTTTACATCGTAGAAATGAAAACGTTTTATCGTAGAAATGGAAACTTTATGTCGTAGTAACGCAAACGTTTGATCGTAGAAACGAATTTCTGAACCCTCAAACGCTTTTGTCAACAGCAAATAATGTGATAAAAAGCATTGTTTTATTTGAATTATGATGCGATTTATACTACTTTGTCCATTTACATCCATGGCTGATTAGGGCAATCTCCCCCTAAGGTTTTTCAAAATAAATAGTGTCTAAGTGTCCAACGGTTGTGTACCAGCTAGTTAGAACGTTTTTTAGCATAACAAAGCATCAGCCAAGAGACGTCATTTTTTGCGTTTCATCGATGAAACGCAAAATAGGACATAATCAAAAGGCGATTTTTACTGTGCGAAAACACCTGATTTTACATGGTAATTTGATGCTAATGAAAGAAAAGCTGATTTTGTTTTTCTAAATTTTACAACACAAAAATCGACAGTTAATTTTATTAAAAATTATATATAACGCGATGATAATCAGACCATTGCCACTACGACACTAGTATTTTAGAAAACTTTTAGGTGCGCGCGTACGCGTACATTATATAGGAAAAATATATAATAAGACTATTGTGGGGATATTTAAATTACGCCATAGCCCCCCGCTTTCTACGTCGAAGCTTACAAGTATATGCAGGAAGATGATTACGAAATACCAAGAGGCTCCATGATATTACTATCATTCAATGACAACAATTCTTCAATAAAAAGTAATCTACGCTTTTATTTATCTTCCTCTTTATAGATAAGATTATTTGCACCACTTGTGATTTGAAGTGCCTCTGGATGCTCTTTAATAAAACTATCTATATGGCGAACTCGCTTTTCTTCTAATATCTCATCCACTGCAATAAGAATACCTGTTTCTTCTACATCTCCAAAACCATAGTTGATTGCTGTTCCAAAGAGTTTCATCGTTGGGCTCAAACTCATATATGCATTTACAAGAGGCGGAATATTATATCCTAATTCACGTATTTCCTTATTAAGAATACGATAATCTTCTTTAAAAGTATCTTTGTTGAAAATACTTGCTAATTCAGACTCTTCAGTTTCAATTTTCAACGGTTTAATCGGAATTATCAGCCTATCCTTATCATCAAAATGCTTCTTAAGAAAATACAGAATCATATCACGTCCTTTACGTATATAAGAAGGATACATTGTCATTTTTCCAAAGAAATATCTACAATTTGGATTAATAACCGTAAGAGCACCAAGACCGTCCCAAAGATTGTCGAGAGCAAAAATACTCTTTGAATTTTTTCTAATATTTTGATATTCCAGAGAAACGAAACTACGTCCAAGTTCTACCGTATAAGGTGCATATTTCTCCATGAACTTATCCGAGAAATGGAACATATGACTTGTAGCAAGTATTGGCTGTCCTTTCTCATCGATTTCCCAATCTGATCCAAAAAGATAACGATAACCACCAATTATTTCCTCTGCCTCAGGATTCCAAACAACAAGCTGTTTGCAACAGTTATCCATCGTATCGAAATCGTCTATATCCATTGACTTTCCGGTGCCACCACCTGCTGTACGAAAAGCGATTTCACGCAATCGACCAATTTCTTTCATAACATTAGGGGCGTTATGAGCCGTAATAACATAAATTTCATTATTACTTTTATTGGTCATTCGAAGTTGTCGCTCCGGCGTTAGTTCACTTTTCAGCAAACCTTTATCAATAGGTTGGATTATCTCTTCTTCCATATATCCTTTTATGTATATTCTTATAATTTATAGACTTCTTCTTCAACTATACGTGCCCATTCTCTACTAGTCTTACTCTTATCGAATGTCTGCCAAGGAATAGGTTTCCCTATTGAAACACGAAACGTCTTATGAACATTCTTGTACATTTCATCTACAAGAAACAGCATTGCTATATTGAATTTCAAATGAAGTGCCTTGCAAATATTTGCGATACGATAGAACTTGTCTGAATTCTGTCCGCCGAAATGAATTGGCACCACATCCCTCTTATACTGAACACTCTTTGACACAAAAGTCTTTGTCCATGCCAAATCATGTATTTTTCCATTTATCTTGCGACTACAGATTCCGGCAGGGAACATCAGCATGTGATTGTCGCTTTGAAAGCCAGCTTCAACCATCTGCGGAAAATTGCGACTCTGACTACCAGTCTTATTAATACCAATACTAACAGGACGAATACCCGGCAAATTCATTAACAAATCGTTAATCAAGTATCTAAAATTACCGTCATAATGCTGACCAATTATAGAACCTAAAGCGACTCCGTCTGCACCACCAAGAGGATGATTAGAAACAAATGTGTATAATTTACCGTCAGACTTGTCAGGAAGGTTTTCCAGACCTACAATTTCTAACGTCATGTCAAGATAATGCACACACGCTGTCAGCCATTCTGTCCCACTGAGATTACGACTTTCCCACAAAAAGCGATTAACTTCATCCTCATGAATAACGCTTTTAAGCCAAGATACTGCAAAACGAGGTACATATTTCGCCTTACTCCCCATCTTGCTTTTTAGAATTTTATCAATATCAATTGTTTTCTCTATAGCTTTATCCATGTTGTTAAAATGCTTACACATTGCAAAAATAGCATAAGTTTTTCTAAAACGTTACTTTTTGACTTAAAAAAATTCATTTTTTCACGTTTTTGAAACATTTGACTTGGCGCATATGAAATAAAATGCATCATTTATTTAAATACACTAAATAT
>JAEWST010000158.1 GCA_023398105.1 Bacillota bacterium
TTGGTGTGATTGGGTTTGGTCACTTATATTATACCATATTTAGAGGTATTCTTGAACCTTTTTATTGCCCAAAACTACTGATTTTTCAAGGGACACAGCACATTTTCCATGTGCGAAAGTTGAATAAGTTATGAAAAAATGATTTATAAGTATTGTACATTGAAAAGTGAAGAATATACCTAATAATTGTAATTTAAAGCGGTTGTTTTTGCATTTATTCCACGGTTCTCTTGCTAACGAGCCTTTTACGGCATGTGTGATAGAAAAGTATATTTTTAATGAATTAGATAGTGGTTTTCCAGAACCTGTTGTACCTGAGCAAAATATTGACCTATGGATTAATGCTATCCTTGAGTTGTTAGAGGATAATAATAAGTATATGAAATTATGTCAACTTTCTCAAAGTAGGGCCAATGCTTTTATTTCGAAAATAGGAATAAATAATTTTGTGGATTTTTTAAGAAAATCATATATGACACTAAAGCTATAATAGACAATGAAAGGGTATTGGATAAGCATATAAAATATTCTGAGGTTATTAAGAAAATAGAAAAAATCCCTCCAGAAAAAATGGACGAATTGCTAACGCTTATAAAGCAATAAAAACGAAAGAGGAAGTCTCATAATAAGTTTTAGTTTTGTTTTTTGTGAAATCAAGGCTTAGTATGGTAAAATAGAATACGGTTATAAATAATAAAATAATTTTGCACATAAAAAATCAATTAGTCGGTAGAATTATCAATGGTTTGTGCCAAAATAATTGCTAGAATCAGGAATGCTTCACCGAAGTGTTTTTGCTGCCTTTCCACATTTACCATCCATGGTTTATAGTGTGCTAAAACCAAAATTGTGTCGGTTTCCCAGCAAAAAAACTTTGAGCTTGCTTATTCTATCGATAAATGCAAATTAGTATAACTCATTATGCAACGAGTAGTATTTAAGGCAATAATAGAATTGAAATATTTAGAGGAGAATAAATTTAAATGGGAAAAATTTTAGTTTTAGCAGAAAAACCATCTGTAGCCAGAGATTTAGCTAAGGTACTTAATTGCAATCAGAATTCTAACGGCTGCATAATGGGTTCGAAATATATTGTAACATGGGCTTTAGGACATTTAGTAACTCTTGCTGACCCAGAGGCTTATGGAAATAAGTATAAGTCGTGGAATCTTGAAGATTTGCCAATGCTCCCCAACAAGATGGAGCTTGTTGTTATAAAGCAGACCTCGAAGCAGTTTGGTGTTGTTAAAGGACTTTTAAACAGAGCTGATGTTGACCAGCTTGTAATAGCTACAGATGCAGGGCGAGAAGGAGAACTTGTTGCAAGATGGATTATTATGAAATCGGGCTTTAAAAAGCCTATTAAACGACTTTGGATTTCATCACAGACAGATAAGGCTATTAAAGAAGGGTTTGCCAACCTAAAGCCTGCAAAGGATTATGACAATCTGTTTTATTCAGCACAAAGCAGGTCTGAGGCTGACTGGCTAGTAGGCTTGAATGTAACTAGAGCACTTACCTGTAAACACAATGCACAGCTGTCAGCTGGAAGAGTTCAGACTCCAACTCTTGCAATGATTGTGGCAAGGGAAGAGGAAATAAGAAAATTTGTTCCGAAGGATTTTTGGAGTATACAGGCTCAATTTAATGGTTTTACAGTGCAATGGCAGGACAAGGCAACAAATCAGACTAGAACCTTCAGCAAGGAGCAGGCTGACAGTGTAATTCAAAAGATAACTGGACAAATGGGTGAGATAGTTGAGGTTAAAAAAGAATTAAAGAAAGAGCTTCCTCCGCTAGCCTACGATTTGACTGAGCTACAAAGGGATGCAAACAGAAGATACTCTTATTCTGCAAAGCAAACTTTAAACATTATGCAAAAGCTGTACGAGACTCATAAGCTTGTAACATACCCTAGAACAGACTCTCGTCACATTACTACCGATATAGTTCCAACACTGACTGAAAGACTAAAAAGTATAGCGATAGGGCCTTACGCTAAGCCTGTCCAGAACATATTAAGAAACAGATTAAACGTAACAAACCGTTTTGTAGATAACAGCAAGGTATCAGATCATCATGCAATTATTCCTACAGAACAGTTTGTAAACTTATCCGCTTTAAACTCGGAAGAGAGAAATATATATGACTTAATAGTTAAAAGATTTATTGCAGTATTAAGTGCAGCCTTCGAATATGAGCAGACCACAGTTAAAATAAATGTAAATGGAGAGAGCTTTAACGCAAAAGGCAAAATTGTTAAGTCCTGGGGCTGGAAAACTGTTTATGAAGGCTTTGGAAAGCTGGAGGAAGACAATGAGGAAGAGGACAATAATCAGTCCTTGCCTGAGGTACAAAGGGGACAGAAAGCCAAGATTAATTCTCCAAAAGTAGTTAATGGAAAGACTAAGCCGCCTGCAAGGTACACTGAGGCAACATTATTATCTGCTATGGAGCATCCCGGCAAGTTTGTAGACAATAAGGCTTTAAAGGAAACTCTTGAGAGTACAAGCGGACTTGGAACTCCTGCAACAAGAGCCGATATCATAGAAAAGCTGTTTAATACCTTCTACGTTGAAAGAAGAGGTAAGGATATTTATCCAACTTCAAAAGGAATTCAGCTTATAGGTCTGGTTCCAACCGATTTAAAGTCCCCTGAGCTTACCGCTAGATGGGAGCAACAGCTATCTATGATTAGTAAAGGCAAGGTTAATCCAAATACATTTGTAGGTGAAATGAAGAGCTATGCAACAAAGCTGGTTGGAGCAGTTATTGCAAACTCGGAGCAATTCAAGCATGATAATGTAACTAGAGAGAAGTGCCCTGAGTGTGGGAAATACATGCTAGATGTAAACGGCAAAAAAGGTAAAATGCTTGTTTGCCCAGATAGAGAGTGTGGTCATAGAAAAACTGTTACTGTTGTATCCAATGCAAGATGCCCAGAGTGCCACAAGAAGATGGAAATAAGAGGAGAGGGCGAGAAAAAGTCCTTCTATTGTGTATGCGGTTACAGAGAAAAGCTGGATGCCTTTAAACAGCGTAAGGGCGATCAGGTAAACAAAAAGGAAGTTACACAATTTCTAAGAAAGCAAGATGCTGGAGAGCCAATTAATTCGGCACTTGCAGATGCGTTGGCAAAGTGGGGAAAGTAACTGTTGTAGTAGTATTAGAATAAAATTTCATAGGTATAATTTAATGATATATAAAAGGCTTCTCAATAGTTAGTATTTGAGAAGTTTTTTATTATACAATATTTTACTGGCGATTTCTATACTGTGTCACTTGCTTTTCAATATAACTATGGATAAAATAAAAATAGTTGGAAATAATTTCAATTGAATTAAATAAATATTATTATCTCAACATTCCTAGTTGAAATTGTAAGTGTTAAGACTTAACAATGGAAAGTTGAGTATTATTTTATTGAAAGAAAGGAAGACACTATGAATACTAAAAGTTCTGATAGTTTTTATTCTTCAAGAAGAGAAAAAATATTAAATTCAAAGGAAAGAATTCGAATTAATCAATACACCACATATCTAAATGATATAGATAATATTGAAGGCAAGAATTGGAGAAAATGGGGTTGCTATCTTAGTGAACGCCAATGGGGAACAGTTAGAGAAAATTATGATGTTGTAGATAACTCTTGGGGTGACAATGGCAATAAGGCTACATTTTCAAAGGAGCAGGCATTAAGTCGTGCCTATAGATGGGGGGAGGACGGGATTGCAGGAATTTCTGATGATCATCAATTTCTTTGCTTTTCATTAGCTCTTTGGAATGGAGCCGATAAATGCATTAAAGAACGCCTTTATGGGCTTACCAATGGAGAAGGTATTCACGGAGAGGACGTAAAAGAATATTACTTTTATGCTGATAACACTCCTACACATTCATATATGAAGTATATTTACAAATATCCATATTACTATGATTATAAGGATATTGATGATAAAAGAAACAGTATTCCGCCCTATGAATTTGAACTTATTCATACAGGAGCCTTTGAAAACAATAGATATTTTGATGTTAAAATTGAGTATGCAAAAAATGATGTAGAGGACATTTTAATAAAAATCACTGCTAAAAACTGCGGTAATGAAAGAAAAACCCTCCATCTGCTTCCTACTGCGTTCTTTCGTAATACATGGTCATTTAATGAAGATCCATATGAGAAAGTAATGACAAAATCAAAAAATATGAATGATACAATTGAAATTATTCAAAGACAAAAACAACTTCCTACGAATGTCTCTACAATGTGGCTCTATAGTCAGGGTGATTACGAAGAAATACTATTTACGGAAAACAATACGGATAATGAAGCGGCATTTAATAGCTCAAATGACGGGAAGCTATATTTTAAAAATGGTATTAACAACTACTTAATTGGCAAGTATATTGGAAACAAGAGCCAGCAAGAGCTTAATGGATATATCAACACGCAAGAAAAAGGTACAAAAACTTCTGTTCATTATAAATTAGCTCTTAACCCAGGACAAAGCTGTACTATAAATTTGAGATTATCAAACATGAGTTTAACCAAGCCTTTTGAAGATTTTGATTCAGCATTTACAAAACGGAAATACGAAGCAAATGAATTCTACGATGCTATCAGTCCTTACGACAGAAATGGAAGTGAGGAGCAGCAGGATTTATACAATATTCAAAGGCAGGCTTTTGCTGGTATGCTATGGAATAAGCAACTATACAATCTGATTGTGGAACGATGGCTAGAGGGCGACGAACTGCAAGTGCCTCCATCTGACAGGCATAGGACAGATGAAAAAATGCTGAAGTGGAAGCATATGTATTCAAATGATATTATGTCGATGCCAGATAAATGGGAATATCCATGGTTTGCTACATGGGATATGGCTTTCCATACTGTAACCCTAGCAATAATTGATCCTGATTTTGCAAAGCATCAACTGCTACTTTTATGCATGGAGTGGTTTATGCACCCCAATGGACAGATTCCAGCCTATGAGTGGGATTTTTGCAATGTTAACCCTCCTGTACATGCTTGGGCTGCATGGAAGGTAT
Organism: Bacillota bacterium; assembly: GCA_023398105.1. GTDB lineage: Bacteria > Bacillota > Clostridia > Acetivibrionales > DSM-1351 > Ruminiclostridium. The sequence continues at coordinate 5,050 of JAEWST010000158.1, forward strand.
ATCAGCAAGAAAAAACAATTTACGGAATTGAGGATAAGGATTTTCTAGAAAGAATTTTGGATAAATTAAATATGAACTTTACTTGGTGGATAAATAATGTAGATCCATCAAAAGGCAATGACAATGTGTTTGGCGGTGGCTTCCTAGGGCTTGACAATATAAGGATAGTCAGCAAAGACCCTAAGGGCAAGGACATTGTAGAAGCAGATGGAACCTCCTGGATGGCAAAGTTCTGCCTTGATATGATTAATATTGCAGGAGAGTTGGGCAAACATGATATTCAAAGAAAATATTTACAGCACTATATATATATATGCGATGCTATGAACAAAATTGGAAATCATGGTTTTTGGAATGAAAAGGAAGAGTTTTTTTGTGATTATGCTAATGAATTTGGTTCAATAGGAGTATGCTCGGCAGTTGGCTTAGTACCTTTATTTGCTATTGACCATATTTCACAAAAAATGGACAGCAATCATAGGTATGCCAGCTCATTTGTAAGCATTGAGGACACTTTGAATTGGTATAAAAGGAAAAAGCCTTATTTAATTGATAACAATGAAAATATCAATATAAATAGTATTAATAAAGAGGAAAATGACGGTATTTCTACATTTGAGTGCTATTTGGCAGTTGTTGATGAAGTGAAGCTGCCAAAGATTCTAAAGAAGCTATTGGATAAAGAAAAGTTTCTCAGCGATTTTGGTATCCGTTCTCTATCAAAGGATTGCAGCTATAATTGGTATGGTAAAAACATATTCTACGAACCAGCTGAATCCAACACCGAAAAAATCATGGGTGGAAATTCAAATTGGAGAGGACCTATATGGTTTCCTATGAATTATTTGCTAATTGAAGCTTTGCAAATATATGGAGACTATCTTGGGGGAACAATTGAATACAAGGACTCCCAAAGTGGTAATAAAATTACCTATAATCTTTACGAAATAGCTGATGATTTAGCTAACAGGCTTATAGCAATATTCAAAAAAGATCCAGAGGGGCGAAGAACTGTTTACGGGAAGCAGGAGCTTTTTGAAAGAGAGGATTGGAAGGAATTAATTTTATTTTTTGAATATTTCCATGGAGATAATGGAGCAGGTTTGGGTGCTAGTCATCAAACAGGCTGGACAGGATTGGTAGCAAATCTGATACAACAAGTTGGTATAAAGAAACTAAATAAATGAATATTCGTTAAAGTTATACAATAAATGCAAATTATTTCTTAAAATAATTGTGCTATTGTTACTATAATGTTAGAATAAGGTTGAAATAATATTTTTTTTGGGAGGTAATAAAATGAAGAAAAGTATTTCAACACGTATTCTTTCTTTAATAGTGGCATTTACACTATTAGCAACTATTTTTTCTGCTCAGGTTGGTGCAGTAGCACAAATGGAAGCAGAATATCCTCATTTAGTCTTTGATACTACCACTAAGCATGCGCAGGCTGGTGGAGCATTACAGATTCTAACAAAAGGGGATGTAAAAACTCTTTGTGATCAGAATGGAGAGCCTATTCAATTAAGAGGTATGAGTACACATGGATTACAATGGTTTCCTGAGATTCTCAATGACAATGCTTTTGCATCACTGGCTAATGATTGGGATTCAAACGTAATTCGTCTTGCTATGTATGTAGCTGAGAATGGATATGCCAGTAACCCAGAAGTTATCAAGCAAAGAGTCTATGATGGAATTAATCTTGCAATAGCAAATGACATGTATGTTATTGTTGACTGGCATGTGCTTACTCCAGGAGATCCTAATGCTGAAATATATTCAGGAGCTATGGACTTCTTTAAAGAAATTTCAGATGCATACCCAAATGATCCACATATTATTTATGAGTTGGCAAATGAGCCTAACTCAGGTAGCCCGGGAGTAACTAATGATGCAAATGGATGGGCTGCTGTTAAGTCCTATGCAGAGCCTATTATACAAATGCTTCGTGAAAAGGGTAATAAAAACATTATAATTGTTGGAAGCCCATGTTGGAGCCAGAGGCCTGATTTGGCAGCAGATAATCCAATTATAGATACTGAAAACAATATTATGTATGCAGCACATTTTTACACTGGAACTCATAAAGTATCTGATAATAGCACAGATAGAGGCAATGTAATGAGTAATGTGAAATATGCACTGGAAAATGGTGTGGCAGTAATTGTTACAGAATGGGGAACAAGCCAGGCAAGTGGTGATGGTGGACCATATCTTAATGAAGCAGATGAGTGGCTAGAATTCTTAAATGCAAATAACATCAGTTGGTGTAACTGGTCTTTGACTAATAAAAATGAGATTTCAGGTGCATTTATTCCTTATCAAACAGGTAAAACAGTTGCTACAGACTTAAATCCAGGAGAGGATGAGGTTTGGGAAGCAAAGGAACTGAGTGTTTCGGGGGAATATGCACGTAGCAGAATAAAGGGAATACCTTATGAGCCTATTGACAGGACTCCGAAAGAGGAATTCACTACAACTATATGGGACTTCAACGATGGAACAACACAAGGCTTTGGAATAAATGGTGACAGCCCTGTTAAAGCTCCTGCTATAAACATTAGTAATGAGAACAATGCTTTAAAAATTGAAGGACTCAATAGTAGCAATGATATATCAGATGGTAACTATTGGGCAAATGTCAGACTTTCAGCAGATAACTCATCTCAGAGACCTGAGATTTATGGAACAAAAGTTCTTAGCATGGATGTAATAGTGACAACACCTGCAGCAGTTTCAATTGCAGCTATTCCTCAAAGCAGCACAAATGGTTGGGCTAATCCAATACGTGCAATTAAGGTAATGCCTTCTGATTTTGTATTGCAGCAGGATGGTACATATAAGGCAGTCTTATCAATATCAACAGCTGATTCACCGAACTTGGAGGCTATAGCAAAAGATGCTACAAATAGCATTATGACTAATATTATTTTATTTGTTGGTGCATCAGGTACTAATACAGTGTATTTAGACAATATATCTATAGCTGGAGATAGAGCTATTATCGAAGAGCCTATAGTACATGCTGATTTGGGATTTGCTACGCTTCCATCCGATTTTGAAAATAATACTCGTCAAGGTTGGAACTGGGACGGCAGTTCAGGAGTCAAAAATGCACTAACAATTGAGCAGGCTAATCAATCTAATGCAATATCTTGGGAAGTTGCTTATCCAGAAGAGAAGCCAGCAGACGGATGGGCATCTGCTCCTCGTATAATGCTTGGCGGTATAAATAAAACTCGTGGAACTAATCAATATCTGACTTTAGATTTTTATTTGGCACCTCAAAATGCAACAAAGGGAACCCTTTCAATAAACCTTGCATTTGCACCGCCAAGTCTTGGATTTTGGGCACAAGCAAAGGAAAACTTTAACATTGATTTGACAAAGCTAGAGGCAGCTGAGAAAACTGCAGATGGACTTTACCACTACAAAGTTTTCTTTGATTTGAATAATATAAATGATGAAAAGGTTATTGAAGCAGATACTATGCTACGTGATATAACTCTTGTTGTTGCTGATGTAGAAAGTGACTTTGTTGGTAGAATGTATATGGATAATGTACAATTTGTTCCAAGTATTGTTCCAGAAATAGAGTATACTGTAACCTGCAAAAAGGTTAAAGGCGGGTGTATTACAGCTACTCCTGCTTCTGCAAAGGAGGGAACACAAATTGAGCTTAAGGTTACACCTTGTAAAGGTATGCAGCTTAAAGCAGGTTCACTTAAGTATACAGATGGAAAAAAGTAACAGTTATTAATTCCAATAGCTTTATAATGCCAGCAACTAATGTAACAGTTATTGCAGTATTTGAAAAGATAAAAGACAAAAAGCCTCATGATAAAAAGGACAAAGATGATAAGTTAAAGGATAAAAAACACCATGACAAAAATCCTAAAGATGATAAGATAAAAGACAAAAAGTCTAAAGACGATAAAATAAAAGATAAAAAGCCACAAAAGCAAAATCCAAACAAAAATGATAAAGGAAACAAAAATGGTTGGGATTTGCATGGTAAAGGAAATAAGGGCGGCAATCAAAGAAGGTAATATATATTTTATATTTAGATTGATTAAAAACAAGTGGTGGCTATTAGCTACCACTTGTTTTTAATTAAGTTAATTGGATAAAAAAGTGAATTGCTACCGAATAACAAAGTACTATAGACTTTAGAAACATTAAAGTCTATAGAAACTCAAATAAATTACTATAAATTCTCTGCTTTAATGTCATCATCAAAGTCTTCAAAATCATCAAAATCTTCAAAATCTTCAATGTCATCAATATCATCAATATCATCAAATAAATCCTGTAGGTTTTCAAAAATATCCATGATATCATTTTCTAATAATGAAATATTTAATTTTGTTTTCATAATTACCTCCTACGCCAAATTTGGCACAAAGAATTGTTAATTTATCTATGTAAAAGCACTGCTTTCAATTAAAAGCAACCTTGCAATTTTAAAGCTAAATAAATATAACGAGGCAATAAAATGTCCCCCACGTCAATATCTAACAATTACTATATTAACAATACAATATTAAGTGTATAGTATTATATTGTTAACTTTTTGTTATAACGAGGAAAGAAAATGTCCCCCACTTCTATAAGTGGCGGGTACCACTTTGATTTTCAGGCGGTGAGAATATTTCCAGCCTCGATGAAACGCCGCTGATTGTAATAGCTTGAAAATATAGTTAGTGCAAACATGGTGGATTTTCAAGCTCCAAAAACCACAAGTGGTTTTTGACGGTGTATAAATATCGAAAAATTTCATTTTGAATCTAGGTGTTATAAAAAACTTAAGTTAAAATATTCATATAAGATATGGTTTCAAATTTTCGTTAAAATATACTGTATAATTAATTAAATGTTAATTAATATCAGTATAGAAATAATTTAGTTCTATAATATTATTATATCGAAAAATGTATCATATGTAAAGATATTGTCGATAAAAATGTAGATAAATGTTGAATAATTGATTATATTGGGTCGTTGATAGAGTTTATAGCATATATAATAAAAAACATGCTATAATAAAAAAGATATTGTCATTAAGGATAGAGGGATTTAATCTATGAATCTTAGCTACAGCACATATAAAATAAAAACACGATTTTTGGATATGATAAATTATTGCTACATAGTTGTGGACAAAGAAAGTAAAAAAGCATTAGTTGTGGATCCATCATGGGAAATTGATAAAATTGTTAACAAGCTTAATGAAGAAAATGCACAACTGACAACTATTTTACTTACACATTCCCATGAAGATCATATAAATTTGGCTAATGAACTAGTAAACAGATTTAATGCAAATGTTTATATGTCTCGGAAAGAAATTGACTACTATGGTTTTAAATGCAGAAATTTACATGCATTAAATGATTTTGACGAGATTTGCATTAATAAGACAAAGGTTTCCTGCATTCTAACAGAAGGACACACTGCAGGAGGTATGTGCTATTTACTGCAAAATTGCATGTTTACTGGCGATACATTGTTTTCGGAGGGTTGTGGGATTTGCTTTTGTATTGGTGCATCGGCAGAAAAAATGTATGACAGTATTCAGAAAATAAAGAAGCTAGTAACTGATAATGTACTTATATATCCAGGGCACTCGTACGGTATTGAGCCTGGTAAGGCTTTGGGACATTTGAGGATGATAAATGTATATTTAGGTATTGAGGATAAAAAGAAATTTGTTGCATTCAGAAATCGTAGAAATATAAGAGGGATATTTAAATTTAAGTAGCTGTTTTCTCTATTTTTCTCAACAGGATTACAACAAAATGCTTTTGCTAGTGATAATAAAAGCTTCAGAAGGAGTAAAAACTCCACCTGAGGCTTTGCTTTTTTATACAAATGTCTTGAATTTACTATTTACTTTTTGTTGCATAAATGGTTAGAATAGAACGTATATAGTTAGTAAAATGCTGGTAAAAGGGTAGGCGAGAAAGTATATGAATATTTACGAAAAGTTAGATAGATTGAAGAGTAATATAGGTTCTTTGCAAAGAGTAGCTGTTGCATTTTCTGGAGGGGTAGATTCAGCATTTCTTTTAAAGGTAGCCGTTGATGTTCTGGGTAACGATGTTGTAGCTATCACTGCACATTCTTCGATAAATCCAGAAAGAGAGCTTAATGAGGCTATTGACTTTGCAAAGTTATACAAAGTCAGACAAAGGGTTATTGTTTCTGAAGAGCTAGAGGTGGAAGGTTTTTCGGATAACCCTGTTAACAGGTGTTACATTTGTAAGAAGGAGCTTTATAATAAAATTAAGGAAATTGCGAAGGAAGAGGGAGCAAAGAATATTCTTGAGGGTTCAAATTATGATGATTTAGGCGATTTTAGACCAGGTATGCAGGCAGTGAGCGAGCATGGAATAATAAGCCCATTACGAGATGCTTTAATGACAAAAGATGAGATAAGATTATTGTCAAAGGAAATGGGACTAAAAACATGGAACAAGCAGGCTTTTGCATGTTTAGCTTCAAGATTTCCTTATGGAGAGAGAATCACAAAAGAGAGGCTTCAAATGATTGACAGGGCTGAACAGCTTTTGCTTGATTTGGGTTTTTCTCAGGTAAGAGTTAGATTCCATAAGGATATTGCCAGAATTGAAGTTAGCCAAGAGCAATTTGAAAAAATGTTAGATAAGGAAATGAGAGAAAGAATATATAAGAAGTTTAAAGATATTGGATTTATGTATACAGCATTGGATTTAAAAGGATATAGAACTGGAAGCCTTAATGAAGTACTAAATAAAAGTGAATAAAATAGCTCAACAGGCTAGAGCCTAAATGGACTAGCCTGTTTAATAAACTATCTTTCCTTAAAGAATAACATGTTTTGTTCATCATAAACAAATCCAGAGTTTAAAAGTGTATTACACGAGGGTATAACCTTTACCCAGATATTCTTCTTCTCCAATTAAGTAGTCAATACTGTAGGTGCCATCAAGAGAAATATCCCCATACCAATCCTTGCCAGCAGCTGAACAGATGTAGTATTGGCAAAATCCAATAGGCTTATTATTCAGTGTAACTATATAGTGACTTACAAAACGAAATTCATTAAATCGTTCTTTCACTTCATAAAGCCAAGCTTCAGGCTCTTCATGCCATTTAATAATATAGTCTTTATTTAGCCATTTTTCCAATAGTGGAATATCTTTGTCTTTAATTGTACATAATTTTAAGTTATTCATTTATGACTCCATAATATTTAGCAAGTTTCTAAAGATTAACAAATGTGAAGTTTATATTAAAACTAATAATTTCGTGATTTTAGCCCATAGCAATTGTCTTTGCTTCATTTGCCTCAATACGCTTATTTCTATAGTATATTAATACATCGCATGAAACCATAATAAAATTTAATATGTACAAGCCCATAACAATGTCCCTGCTATACAGTATTTTATGTGTAATTCCTGCTATGTAACCAAATAAAACCACATATGAAAAAACAATACTTTTACCTGCTGTTCTTCTTGATGTATATGACTTATATAGCTGTATTGGCCACGCTGCGCCAAAGCTCATAAGCATTAGTGCCTCAAATATGCTCAAAAAATTCATCTCCTAGTATATTAATTGTTTTCCTAATATCAATTACTTTATGAAAACATGGTGCTTTTCGAGTATCAAAAACCCATAAATGTGTTTTTGATAGTATAGTGAAGGCATTAACTCGTTTTTTTAGGCGAATAATGCATTTAATGCAGTTTGGGTTTGAATTTGTTTTATGACTTGTAGCTTAACCAACACTTTCAAAAAACCAAATTATCGTCCGATATCATCGGATATTTAGCCGATAGTAATTGACTTTATTATTATACACCTATTTTTGTGAAAGTTATATCTATTGGCATAATTTCTTAAAGAAGTTTTCAGAGGATATTCCATGAGGGCGGTTATTTCGCTTTAATCTGAAGAGAGCGTCTTCTTTGTTTTTGTTAATAATATTTATACCTTCCGCACAAGAAAGTGTTGCTTTAAACCCTAAATTTTTCAAAATGTCCTTAGATTCTTTGCTTATACTTCCAAAGGGATAGGTGAAGGTGTTAGGTCTGATTCCTGTAACCTCAGTAAGCTTATCCTGTAGCATACCTATATCAGAAGTCAAAACATTGCTATAAACCTCTAATGGTTCACCTTTTATACGTTTGATACCATTCCTTGTTTTAGTTGAGTGAAGACTATACGTGTGATTTTGTATTTCAAAATAGCCTGAATCGCTCATTTCCTTTATTTGTTCCCATGAAGCATAAGCGTAATCAGGATTGCTTGTTGGGGGTGTGGTTGAAGTATAGGTGCTTGAAAATTGTTCGCTAAATTTCCCTACAATAGATATTACCGCTTTCATTTGATATTTTTGTAAAATAGGCTTGCCATAGATATAGTTATTTAGGTTTCCATCGTCAAAGGTTATTACAACGGGCTTTGACGGTAGTTCGCCATCATTATAAACATAGTTTATAAGATCTGTCATATTAATTGTACTATAACCATGATTTTTTAGATATATAAGATCATTTTCAAATTCGTTGGGCGTAATAACATATTTGCCCATTTCAGGAGATTTTTTTAGTATGCTATGGTACATAATTATAGGAACTGGTATACCATCTTCAGTGATGCTTCCTGTTTTTGTATCATTAAAAACTGTTTTTGATATTGATAATAATACTCCAATTGAAGAAAAAAAGATGATTAGTGTGATAATAACTAAAGAAATATATACTTTTGCTTTCTTACTTATAATTAAAATCATTTGGTAACACCTCACTATAGCTTAATATTACTGGCACTTAAAATATCACAACCTGTAAATACTAGATTCTTCTATTTAAATAATAAACTCAAACTTCGCAGTTGAAGGTAATTCTACCGCACCAATAGATTTTTTATGTGCGAAGTTTGAGTAATAAAACTGTTAGTAAGTATTTTTACATAATTCTGAATGAATTTATTATGTAGAAACTTTATTATGACATCACTTTTTTAAATCATGTTTGCGAAATCTAAAAGTCATAGCCGCTGTTTGGCTCTATCATGTCATAAACTCTGAAGTAATCTCTAGTTTCCTCATCTTTAATAACAGCAGAACGGTTTTTCTGAAGAAGATTAACTATATTATAAACATCAATCCATAATTCGTTGACGCCTTCTTTTTGAGATTCATCAAAAATTATCTGCATACCGAAATGCAAATGAGGCGTTGTGATGTTGTTTACATTTTCACGGGTACTGTAGCCTGTCATTCCAAGATAGCCGATAACATCACCAGCTCTGACTATTTTACCTTCATACATATCCGAGTGGAAGGGTCTGTCTTTTCTTAAATGGGCGTAATAGTAGTATCTCTTTTGATCAAAGCTTCGAATTCCTATTCTCCAGCCTCCATACATATTCCATCCCATTACTTCAACAATTCCAGACTCAACTGAAATTATTGGAGTTCCGATAGAACCCATTAAGTCATTGCCAAGATGTTTTCTTTTGTATCCAAATGTACGACCAGTACCAAAATCTTCATAATGGCTGAAGCTATACCCTTTTGCAATTGGAGAGAAATTCTTGAGTCCATATTTTTTTACCCACTGCTTATTTTCGCTGTTATCAGCATCCTTCACTTGAGTATCATACTCACCTACAAAGCTTCCAAGAATAGCATCATATGCTTCATAATAGTAATTGTAATATTTCATTTTAGCTGTTAATTGTTCTATTGTTTCACCATTATTCAACTTTTCTACCAATGCATCCATGTCTTTTGCCTTATATTTATTAAAATCTCCGCCATACTTAGTAGCGAGATATGCTAAAAGCTCAACCCAGTGCAATTGAACAGGCTTAGTATGGGATTTTACATCTAAAGTTAGGGCTTTTTCCATAGCCGAGTAGGAGGCATTAAATTCTACCCATTTAATAAACTTTTTATCTGTAACTGGATTAGTTGCTACCTTAATAGCCTGTGAAGTTTGACATTTGTAAAAAGTAGAAGCTGAGGCTGCAAGCAGAGAGATTATCAGCACAAGTGCGACTAAGCTTTTAAATATACGTTTATTAATATTTATTGCTTTAAACAATTTTTTCACCTCTCACAATTTGTAGGAAACTTAAACAAAGACACTATAAAATCTATGCTGGAAAACCATAATATATCCTAGAAAAAAGCAAATTCAAATGGGAAATAATTATACACCTACAATTTTCTTGCCTCGTAACTCACGAAATGAACTTTGCCAGAGAAGTAGCTGATAGAGTTATCTTTATGGATAATGGTGTTATAGTTGAAGAAGGAAAACCTGAGGATGTATTCTCAAATCCCGTTAACGAGAGAACTAAACTATTTATAACGAGGCAAGAAAATGTCCCCCACTTCTATAAGTGGAGGGTAGCACTTTGGTTATAAAGGGGTTTGAAAAATAATAATAAAAACAGTATATATTGCTTTCTTATGGGCAAAATATTCCATATGCTTTTTGTAAAGTATAGTAAAACTACGCATATACCTCATAGAGTTACAGCAAATACAAAGACTTCTTATCTTATAAAGTGTAGAGGAGCAGAGCTTTAGTATTGGCTGATTTGTTAGGTATACGCCAAGTTTTTACGACAAATTGATAGGAGGACATTTTTACATGGGAAAGCTAGCAGGAACAAAGACTTCTGAAAACCTTGCAAGAGCGTTTGCAGGTGAATCACAGGCAAGAAACAGATACACATTTTATGCAGAATATGCAAAACACGAGGGACATAGAGCACTCGAACAGCAGTTTTTACTGATTGCGGGTAATGAGCTGGCTCATGCAAAAGTATTTTATGATCTTTTGGTAGATGGTATGGGTAGTGGTAGTAGTAATGTAAATGTAAATGCAGGGTATCCCTTTGAACTTGGTGATACACTTTCAAATTTAAAAGCAGCTGCGGAAGGTGAGAAGGAAGAACACTCAGTTATTTATCCAGCTTTTGCAGATGTTGCTAAACAGGAAAACTTTCCTGCAATAGAAGCTGCTTTTAGAATGATAGCGAAAATAGAAAAAGAGCATGAGCAAAAATTCAATCAGCTAAAGACAGAATTGGAGCAGCAGACCTTATATCAAAAGATGCAGCCTGTTCAGTGGATATGTACAAACTGTGGGCACATACATCAAGGCACTGATGCTCCTGGGATATGCCCTGTTTGTAAGCATCCTCAGGGCTGGTTTGAGGTTAAAACATAAATAGTAATACTAGAAGGGGCTATTGCAAAACAAGAAATAATATATCTACGAATTAACTGCTTAAATAGTACTCCCGTACAGTATATATCAATAGATTGCTGCCGAAATTGATGCTGAAATATTTGTGGCTCAGAACAAAGCACTTCCGTCAACCTATAACACAAGGCATCCTGTCTTCTAGGTTATACTCACAGCTACTTACTTTCGCTGTGTCGCTACAAAATTCGTTCTTCGCCTACCATTTCTAACATTGATTTCTAATCTAGCTTCTCCATTGATATATACTGCTACTGCATACTATTTCTTGCAATAAGTCATCGGTATAAAGAAATTGTTGATTTGCAATAGTTTCTTTTTAATACATATAAAAGCAAATGCCAATATAATGAGTTAATACACCTAAGAAAACAAATATATGCCAGACCATATGATGATATTTAAATCCCTTCTTTGCATAAATTGCTGCACCTACAGAATAAAAAATACCACCTGCAAGAATTAGCCAAAATAAAGTGGCATTTGCTTTTTGTATAAACAAAGGCATAAATATAACAATACACCAGCCCATAATTAGATAAATCAATAAGGATATTTTTGGTATTGATCTTTTAGAAAGAGACTTATATAGGATTCCGAATAAAACCATTGCCCATTGAACAGACAATAATACTACAGCCTGCCAACCGCCAATAATAGAGGCGGCTATCGGAGTATATGTACCAGCTATTGCAACATAAATAAAAATATGATCCATTATACGCATTACTTGCTTGTGTATTGTGTTATGTTCCATAACATGATATATGGTTGACATTAGAAACATTAGAAAAATGCATATGCCGAATATAGTTACACTTGCCACATCCACAAGCGTACCCTTGGTATATGCTGTTATGATTACAAAAGGAAAGGAGAATAGAACAAGGAGTGCTGCAATACCATGTGTTAAAGCATTAGCAAGTTCTTCTCTAAATGATAATTCTATGATTTTGTTGGACATTTTTGACCTCCTTAACGTTAATAAAATTGGCAAGTAGTTTTCATAATCAAATTATGAACCCTTTATAAATCTATCACTAAACCCCATTGTTATCAATATAAATAATGAGCAATTGCATATGCAATTATTTTGACAACAAACCATTGATAAGTTTGAACACCGATAGATTTTTTTGGTGGAAAAGTTGAGTTAATAATACATAAATATGATAATATATAACTATATTATTAGAGTATTTTGACTTGGTAATTAAATTTTATGTATTATATTGTATGTTTTTATATTATTTTTTAATTGTCAAATCAAAACTTTTTGTCTATAGCATAATAATTATTAGCTAAAAGCCATTGTTTTAACATATGTAACTACTATAATAAAAACACAATATGAATTATTTACAAGACTCAATAAAAAGTGATTAGGAGATAAGATATGAATAAAAAAGGAGTAACATTATCAAATAAAAATGGCAGAAAAACTGTAACAGGTTTAGGCTATTATGAATGTACTCAGGTTGATAGCTTTAAAAAATTAATTCACGATAGTATTAAAAAGTTCCAAAGCAAAGTAGCCTTCAAATTTAAAAGAGATACTACTATAATTGAAAAATCTTATGTTGAATTCGGCAATGAAATAAATTCACTTGGTACAGCACTGCACCATTTAGGTTTAAAAAATAAAAGAATTGCAGTAATTAGTGAGAATAGGTATGAGTGGGCTCTAAGCTTTTTTTCAATAGTAAACGGGACAGGTATTGCAGTTCCATTGGATAAGCATCTTCCTCAAATCGAAATTGAGAACCTGATAAACAGAGGAGAGGTTGATGCAATATTCTTCAGTAACCATTTTATTAATGAAATGCTTGAACTTTCAAAGAAAAACATAGTTATCAAACAATTTATATGTTTGGACATGCTTGACCAAGGCTATCCTTCAAATTTCACAGACATACAAGCACTTATTGAACAAGGTAAAAAGCTGCTTGACGAAGGTGACAATAGGTTTATTGATGCTGAAATCAACCCTGAAGAGCTATCGGTTTTGCTTTTTACTTCTGGGACTACAAGTATGGCAAAAGGGGTAAAGCTTAATCAGAGGAATATATGCTCAAATGTCAGTGCTATTAAATCTGCTTTCAAGATATATCCTACAGATGTTCATTTGTCAATTTTGCCTTTACATCATACCTTTGAATTGTCGGCAGGAATGACTTTTATGATAAACAATGGTGTGTGTATTGCTTATAGTGAAGGCATAAAGCATATTGCAAAAAATCTTAAGGAATTTAATGTAACAGTTCTTGTTGTAGTACCTGCAATTCTTGAGGCCATCTATAAAAAGGTTCAAGAAGGCTTAAAAAAGTCTGGTAAAGAAAGAATAGTTAAAAATATGGGGAAAATATCAAATGCTTTACTGAAAATAAAAATAGATTTGCGAAGAACCTTATTCAAGAAAATCCTAGAACAAATAGGTCCAGACTTAAGGCTTGCAGTTTCTGGTGCTGCCCCCATTGATAAAGAAATAATTCATGGTTTTGGTATGCTTGGACTAAATATAATACAGGGGTATGGGTTAACAGAAACGTCACCAGTAGTTGCGTTAAATAGTGACTTTTACAATAAACCCGGAACAATAGGGCAGCCAATGAAGGGTGTTGAAGTAACAATAGACAATCCTGATGATAGTGGTATGGGTGAGATTTTTGTAAGAGGCTCAAATGTTATGATGGGATATTACGAGGATGATAATGCAACAAAGGAAGCGATAGACAGTGAAGGCTGGTTTCATACTGGGGATTTAGGTTTTATAGATTATGAAGGATTTATTACTATAACAGGCAGAGCAAAGTCTATGATTGTTCTTAATAATGGAAAGAAAGCATTTCCAGAGGAATACGAGATGCTACTGAATAATATTGACGGAGTAAAGGAATCTTATGTATGGGGGAATACAGCACCTGATGGGGATATTCAAGTTTGTGCCAAGCTGGTACTTGACAAGAATATATTAAAAGAAAAGCTGGGAACAATACCTAGTGATACTGAAATTGCAGATATGCTCTATAAGGAAATTAAAAATATAAATAAGGAAATGCCACAATACAAAATAATCAGATACTTTGTTATCAGCTATGAGGAATTAATTAAAACAACTACTTTAAAGTTAAAGAGACAAATAGAGTACAAAAAGATAACTGACTTATTAATACAACTTAATACTAATATGAGAAAATTAAGCGGAACAAATATAGATAAGGTTTTATAATAGCTTTTTCAATTTCCGCAGTCTTATACATTTGCAAAAAAACTATTTTAACATTATGATTTGAAACTTTATTTACGTTTAAAATGCTGTTTATAATTATTGAAAAGAATGTTAAAATAAGCATAGTTAAAAATAACAATAAAAACAGGAGGAATGGATTATGAGAAAAATACTGGCAATAGTTCTGGCTCTTACTTTTATGTGCACTATTTTAGCAGGTTGTGGTGGCACTGCAGGCGGAGGATTTGAAATTGCACTTATCACTGATAAAGGCAACATAGATGATAAATCCTTTAATCAAGGCTCATGGGAAGGTGTAGTTGAATTTGCTAAAGCAAATAATGTTACTCATAAGTATTATAAACCTGAAGAGGATTCAGATGCAGGTTACCTTGCAGCTATCGACTTAGCAGTTACTGGTGGTGCAAAGGTAGTTGTAACGCCTGGTTATCTGTTTGAAGTTCCAGTTTATGAAGCACAGACAAAGCATCCTGATATTAAATTTATACTTTTAGATGGTGAACCACATGCTGCTGGTAGCTTTGATGTAGTTGCAAAAGAAAATGTAGCATGTATTAAGTACTCTGAGGAAGAACCAGGATATCTTGCTGGTTATGCTGCAGTTGCAGATGGATTTAAAAAGCTTGGCTTTATGGGAGGGATGTCTGTTCCTGCTGTTCAAGCTTATGGATATGGATATTTGCAAGGAGCTGAGGCTGCTGCAGTAAAATTAGGGCTTGCAGATGGAGCAATCTCAGTAACTTATCACTATACAGGAGATTTCGCAGAAACTGATACTAATAAAGCTACAGCTAAAACAATGTATCAGGAAGGTACAGATGTAATATTTGCCTGTGGTGGTTCAGTAGGTAAGAGCGTTATGGCTGCTGCTGCTGAAGCAGGAGAAAAGGTTATAGGTGTTGACACAGACCAAAGATATGACAGCGAAACTGTTATAACATCAGCAATGAAGAGTCTTGGTGGTTCTGTTAAGCAAGTTCTTGAGTCTATTTACAAAAACGATAGCTGGTCAACCTTTGCAGGAAAAACCACATATTTGAATGCTTCTAACAACAGTATAGGACTTCCTACTGAAGTAATTGGGGATGAAAAGGCGGATGCTTTTGATAGATTTAGTTCTTTCTCAAAAGCTGATTACGATGCAATTTATAAAACACTTACTGATGGCTCAGTAAAAATTACTCGTTCAATAGATGTTGCTGATGCTAAAGGTGTTGCAACAGCTGATGAACTTGTTTCAAGCCTTAAGCTGAAAAAGGTAACAGTTACAGTAAGATAATAAAAATTAGTTTCTAACATATTAGTCTAAGCACTTATACTAAGTGCCGATTAATAGAAGGGGCTGTTGCAAAACAAGAAAACTATATATACTACGAGTTAACTGCTTGAATAATACTACTGCATATTATTTCTTGCAATAAGTCATCGGTATAAAGAAATTATTGTTTTGTAACAGCCCCTTCTATATATAAAATGTATTGGTATTGTGAAAAAATCATAAAATATGAATTCCAAATATTAACAAATTACTTGTCTAGCCATTATCTTGGAAAACTAATTAAAAACATAGCTAAAATTGTTGGATTTGGATAAATCAGAATATACAGCAATTATTCAAAAAAAATTTTTATAGGTAGAGGGGATTATGGAAGAATATATTATTGAAATGCTTAATATTACAAAAGAATTCCCTGGTATTATTGCAAATGATAATATTACATTGCAACTGAAGAGGGGCGAAATCCATGCTCTGCTGGGAGAAAACGGTGCAGGGAAGTCAACTCTTATGAGTGTGCTTTTTGGTTTATATCAGGCGGAAAAAGGCGAGATTAAAAAGAATGGCAAGCCTGTAACAATAAATAATCCAAACGATGCAAATACTTTGGGAATTGGTATGGTTCATCAGCACTTTAAGCTTGTTGAGAATTTTACTGTTCTTGACAATATTATTTTAGGCATTGAACCCAATAAAATGGGTTTCTTGCTGAGAAAAGTTGCAAAAGAAAGGATTTTAAAGCTTAGCGAACAATACAGGTTAAAAGTAACGCCTGATGCACTAATTGAGAAAATATCTGTTGGTATGCAGCAACGTGTTGAAATACTTAAAATGCTATACCGTGAAAATGATATTTTAATTTTTGACGAACCTACTGCAGTTTTAACACCCCAAGAAATTGATGAGCTTATGTCAATCATGAGAGGTTTTGCTAAGGAAGGCAAGTCAATACTGTTCATAACTCACAAATTAAACGAGATTATGGCTGTTGCAGACAGATGTACAGTACTTAGAAAGGGCAAATGTATAGGAACAGTGGCAATAAAAGATACCACAAAGGAAGAGCTTTCAAAGATGATGGTAGGAAGAGATATAACCTTTAAGGTTGAAAAAAAGGAAGCAAAGCCTAGCAAGGTTGTACTTTCTGTTAAAAATGCTTCAGTTCAGTCCAAGTCACATAAAGGAAATGTTGTTAAAGATGTCTCTTTTGATGTTAGAGCAGGCGAAATAGTTTGTCTGGCAGGTATTGAGGGAAATGGTCAGACTGAATTTGTTTCTGCACTTACTGGTCTTGAGAGGCTATCTTCTGGATTAATAACTCTTTGTGGCAAAGATATCACAAAGTCAAGTATTCGTTCTCGCTCACAAGCAGGTATGAGCCATATACCTGAGGATAGACATAAGCATGGCTTGGTACTTGATTATTCATTAGAGGAAAATTTTGTGCTTCAGAGTTATTGGAAGCCTGAGTTTCAACATTTCAAATTTATTAAAAGAAATGAAATACGGTCCTATGCTGAAAAATTGATAGAACAGTATGATGTTAGAAGCGGACAAGGTCCAATTACTATTGCTCGCAGTATGTCTGGCGGAAATCAGCAGAAAGCTATTATAGCTCGTGAAATTGACAAGGAGCATGAATTGCTTGTTGCAGTTCAGCCAACTAGAGGTCTGGATGTAGGGGCCATTGAATACATTCATAAACAGCTAATTGCAATGCGTGATGCTGGTAAGGCAGTATTGCTGGTATCTCTTGAACTCGAAGAGGTTATGAATGTAAGTGACCGTATTCTTGTTATGTTTGAAGGCGAAATAGTTGGTGAGCTGAATCCAAAAGAAGTTACAGTTCAAGAGCTCGGTCTTTACATGTCTGGAGCAAAACGTAACCTAGCTAAGGAGGTTAAAAATGCATAATAATACTGGTTCTTCCCGCTTTTCAGCATTTACAGCGGCATTACTTGCTATTTGTATGGGTCTCATTTTTGGATTTATTATTATGCTTGTAGCAAGCCCTGCTAACTCAATTGCTGGTTTTCAGATGGTTTTGCTTGGAGGGCTTAGGAGAATTGGAGATGTCTTTTATTTTGCAACACCTATTTTAATGACGGGCCTCTCTGTAGGCTTTGCATTCAAAATGGGTTTGTTTAATATTGGAGCATCAGGGCAGTATACAATGGGTATGTTCTTTGCATTATATGTGGGCTTTATGTGGGACTTGCCTGATAGTATACATTGGGTTGCTTGCATAATTGCAGGAATGGTTGGCGGATTGATATGGGGCTTTATACCTGGTATTTTAAAAGCATTATTGAATGTAAATGAGGTTATTACTTCAATTATGTTTAACTATATAGGAATGTATCTAGTGGATATGCTTGTACAGAGTAACGCTATTATGTATATTTCGTCCAAAACAAGAACCGCATATCTACCAGAATCAGCACAAATACCTAATTTAGGAATTAAAAACTCGGGTGTAAATGTGGCAATTTTTATTGGAATTGCTTTTGCCATCATCCTATATGTTGTTTTAAATAAAACAACCTTTGGCTATGAGTTAAAAGCCACAGGCTATAACAAGCATGCAAGCATTTATGCTGGTATGAATGGAAAGCGCAATATAATACTTACAATGGTTATTGCAGGTGCTATGGCAGGACTTGGAGGTGCATTTGCTATATTAGCACCATCTACTATTTCAGGCAGTAGCATGACCTATGAGCCTGTGAGTGTAATTGCAGCAAACGGGTTTACTGGTATTGCAGTAGCTCTTTTAGGAAGCTCTAACCCTATCGGAATAATATTTTCAGCACTGTTTATTTCCTACATACAGCGTGGAGGAACACTTGCTAGCTTGTGCGGCTACAAGCCTGAAATTATTGATGTTGTAATTGCCATAACCATTTATTTTTCAGCATTTGCAATGATTATGAATGCAACAGTTGCTAAAGTATTTAAACGGCTTCGAGGTAATAAAACTATGAAAACAAACTTGGTTGGCAGTGCTGAAGCGGTTGAAGCTACAAAGGATGATAGAAAGGGAGAGACGTGATGGATACATTGTATTATTTGGTTCAAAATACGCTTCCAGTTGCCATCCCTTTACTATTGGTGGCACTGGGCGGTATGTTCAGTGAGCGCAGTGGTGTAATTAATATAGCACTGGAAGGTATAATGTTATTTGGTGCATTTTTTGGCTGCTTATGTGTTTTCTTTATTCAGGGCACTGCTATTAATGAGCAATTTATTTTGTTAATTGGAATGACTGTTGCAGCAGTTGGTGGCTTTATTTATTCGTTACTGTTGTCAATTGCGGCTGTAAATCTAAAAGCAGACCAAACTATCAGTGGAACAGCTCTTAATATGCTGATTCCTGCTATTATTCTTCTGTTTTCAAAAATGTTTTTTAACAGTGACGGTATAACAACTGACGTGAATTTTTATATTAAAAAAGTGCCTGCACTAGGTGATATACCTGTAATTGGCAAAATTCTATTTCACAATACTTACATTACCGTGTATATAGGAATTACTATACTTGTTATTTCCACTATCATTTTTTATAAAACTAAGTTTGGATTACGTCTTCGTGCGTGTGGTGAGCATCCTCATGCAGCTGATTCGGTTGGTATAAATGTTTATTTTATGCGCCATGCAGGCGTTGGTATTTCTGGTATACTTGGTGGCATAGGAGGTTTCTTCTACGCAGTTGGTGTTATGAATGGTAATGCGAATGGTCATACAGGAGTAGCTGGTTTTGGATTTTTAGCACTTGCTGTAATGATATTCGGACAATGGAAGCCAATTAAAATACTATTTGCTGCATTGTTCTTTGCATTCCTTCGAACCTTGGCTTATTCGGTTTCACTAATTCCATTTTTGGCGGCATTGAACATAAATCAGGCATTTTACAAAATGCTTCCTTATATTGCAACTATGGTGGTTCTTGCATTTACATCAAAAAGTTCAAGAGCTCCTAAAGCAGAAGGAATACCTTATGATAAGGGGTTAAGATAGTTAATCAACTTTCGCACATAATAATCTATTGGTGCGGTAGAATTATCAATGGTTTGTTGCCAAAATAATTGCTAGAATTAGTATGTGCTAGGAACTAGCATTATTCATCGAAGTGTTTTTGCTGTCGCACACATTCACCA
>JAEWST010000019.1 GCA_023398105.1 Bacillota bacterium
GCTAAGAAGATCGCTGTTCTTGACCGTACAAAAGAGCCAGGTGCATTAGCTGAGCCACTTTACCTTGATGTTGCTACAACACTTCGTGAAGCAGGAATGCATGATGTTGTTCTTACAAACGGACGTTATGGACTTGGTTCAAAAGATACTCCACCTTCATCTGTATTTGCAGTATATACAGAATTGAAGAAGGATGAGCCAAAAGCTCGTTTCACTCTTGGTATCGTAGATGATGTTACAAACTTAAGCTTGCCAGAAATCAAGCCAGCTCCTATTACATCTGCTGCAGGTACTGTAGAATGTAAATTCTGGGGTCTTGGTGGAGACGGTACAGTTGGTGCTAACAAGAACTCAACTAAGATTATCGGTGACCACACAGACAAATACATACAAGCATACTTCCAGTATGACTCTAAGAAGACTGGTGGTATTACAATATCACATCTTCGTTTTGGTGATAAGCCAATCAAGAGTCCATATTACATAAATCAGGCTGACTTTGTTGCATGTCACAACCCATCATATGTTGTTAAAGGATATAAGATGGTTCAGGACGTTAAGCCAGGCGGAATCTTTATGATTAACTGCCAATGGTCTGATGAAGAATTATCAGCTAATTTAAATGCTGCTGCAAAAAAATATATTGCAGATAACAACATTCAATTATACACAATCAATGCTATTGATAAAGCAGCTGAAATTGGTATGGGTAAACGTACTAATACTATTCTTCAATCTGCATTCTTCAAATTAGCAAAGGTTATGCCAATTGACGAAGCTATTGATTTCATGAAATCTGCTGCTAAGAAGTCTTACGGCAAAAAGGGTGATGCAATTGTAGAGATGAACTACAAAGCAATTGATGCTGGTGTAGATGCTCTCCACAAGGTTGAAGTTCCTGCATCATGGTCAAAGCCAGAGGCAGATGCTCCAGCAGCTGAGCTTAAGGGTCGTCCAGAAGTAGTTAAGATGGTTAAGGAAATTATGAATCCTATTGCATTAATGGATGGTGACAGCCTACCTGTATCAGCCTTCAAGGATATTGCAGATGGACAGTTTGAGTTAGGTGCTGCTGCGTATGAAAAACGTGGTACTGCTGTAAATGTTCCAGAATGGGATCCAGAAAAATGTATTCAGTGTAACAGCTGTTCATATGTATGTTCACATGCTACTATTCGTCCATTCATGCTAAGTGAAGATGAAATAAAAGCTGCTCCTTCAAATATCAAGCTTGCTGATACTAAGCCAAAGGCTAGTGAATACAAGTTTACAATGAGCGTTACTCCACTTGACTGTATGGGATGTGGAGAATGTATTACAGTATGTCCTAAGGATGCTATCAAGATGGTTCCTCAGGAATCACAGGCAGACCAGCAGCCAGTATTTGATTACTTAGTTGCTAATGTAAGCAAGAAACCAGGAGTTCCAGATGCTACAACAGTTAAGGGCTCACAGTTCTGTCAGCCACTTCTCGAATTCTCAGGAAGCTGTGCAGGTTGTGCTGAAACATCTTATGCTCGTTTAATCACTCAGCTCTTTGGTGAACATATGTATATATCAAACGCTACAGGATGTTCTTCTATCTGGGGTGGTCCTGCTGCAACTAGTCCATATACAGTAAACAAAGATTCAAATAAGGGTCCAGCTTGGGCTAACTCATTATTTGAAGATAACGCAGAACATGGATATGGTATGTACCTTGGACAGAAAGTACTTCGTGACCAAGCTATCGAAAATCTTGAGAAAATTGCTACTTCAGATAAAGCGTCAGCTGAGTTTAAAGCTGCATTTGATAAATTTATGGAAACAAAAGAAAAGACAAGAGAAAACGGTGCTGCTGCTGATGCATTAATCGTTGAACTTGAAAAGGCTGCTGCTGCTGGTTGTGAGCTTTCAAAAGAAGTTCTTGACAAGAAACAGTACCTCTCCAAGAAGTCTGTATGGATTCTCGGTGGTGACGGATGGGCATACGATATCGGATTCGGTGGACTTGACCATGTAATTGCTTCAGGTGACAATGTTAATATATTTGTATTCGATACAGAAATGTATTCAAATACAGGTGGTCAGGCTTCTAAGGCTTCCAACATCGGTGAAGTTTGTCAGTTCGCTGCTGCTGGTAAGGAAATTGGAAAGAAAAATCTTGCTGAAATCGCTATGAGTTATGGTTATGTATATGTAGCACAGATTGCTCTTGGTGCTAACCCAGCTCAGGCTGTTAAGGTTATTGCTGAAGCAGAAGCTTATCCAGGACCTTCACTTATCATTGGTTATTCACCTTGTGAACTTCACGGAGTTAAAGGTGGCATGAACCACTGTCAAGACGAAATGAAGGCTGCTGTTAAGTCAGGCTACTGGAACTTATTCTCCTTCAACCCAGCTCTTAAGGCAGAAGGAAAGAATCCATTTACATTGACTTCAAAACCTTCTGATGGATCATATCAGTCATTCTTGAATAACGAAACTCGTTACACAAGCTTGACTCGTGCAT
Organism: Bacillota bacterium; assembly: GCA_023398105.1. GTDB lineage: Bacteria > Bacillota > Clostridia > Acetivibrionales > DSM-1351 > Ruminiclostridium. The sequence continues at coordinate 2,492 of JAEWST010000019.1, forward strand.
TCCCAGAGCGTGCTAAAGAACTCTTCGATGCATCTGAAAAGGCTGCTATGGAGCGTTATGAGCACTTGTTAAAGTTGGTAGAGCTTTATAAGTAAGAGGTTAATAAGCTAGAGTACCAAGTTCGTGAGAACAGGGTGCATTAGTTAATAATAAATAATGGTCTGTGATTATAGGATAATTTATCTAGTACTCATAGACATCGGATAAATAGAGCCTTCGCATAACTATCTTAGTAGGGTAGTTGTGTGGGGGCTTTGTTTTTGGTTCTATGTCAAATTAGTGGGGTAAGTATATTAGAAATTTGTATGTAGATTTCATGAGTTTAAATGGTATCATTATTTTAAGGGAAAAAAATGGATTAAATATGGAGGTGTATGTAATGTTCAAAAGTAAGAGATTTAAAGTTTTTTTGCAATTGGTGATTGGTTTGTTTGTTATTTCAACCCTTTCTTCTGGTTTAAATGTCTCGGCGGCGTCAGAACTAACATCTGATTTTAAACAGTTAAACCACGCACAGCTTCTTTCTGATATGGGAACTGGCTGGAATTTAGGCAATTCCTTTGAAGCGTCTGTTAACGGTAACCCTTCTGAGACAAGCTGGAATAATCCTACCGTAACAAAGGAGTTAATTACAAAGGTTAAAAATGCAGGCTTTAATACAATTCGTATTCCGGTTTCTTACCTTAACAAAATAGGTAGTGGACCTGACTACATTGTTGAAGCGGCTTGGCTGAACAGAGTCAAGGAAGCTGTTGACTATGCAATAAGTCAGGACATGTATGTTATGATCAATATGCATGGTGACGGCTACAAAACAGTGGTTGGCTCATGGCTTATAGTTGATGCAGAGGATCAAGAGACAATCAGAGAAAAATACGAAAAGGTATGGCAGCAAATAGCTAATAAATTTATAAATTACGATGAGCATTTGATTTTCGAATCAATGAATGAAGAATTTGACGGTGACTGGGACGACCCTAAACCTGCGGATTACGCAAACTTAAATGTATATAATCAGATATTTGTTGATACAGTAAGAAAAACAGGTGGAAACAACAGTGCTAGATGGCTGCTGATACCAGGCTGGAATACTGATATATACTATACAACTGGTGACTTCGGCTTTAAGATTCCAACGGATAATTACAGATCAGCTTCAATTCCTGCTTCGGAAAAGAGAATAGCAATATCTGTCCATTATTATACGCCTTGGGATTTCTGCGGTGCTGAATCTCAAATAACCCAATGGGGAGCTACTGCAACCGTAGCTGATAGAACTGTGTCATGGGGTCAAGAAGACTATATGGAATCCCAATTCAATATAATGTACAATAAATTTGTAAAACAGGGCTATCCTTTCGTAGTAGGAGAATACGGCTCCATAGACAAGACAAAATCTGACCCAGAAAATAATACCTATCGTGAGATATTTGCGAAAGCATTATGCTCAAAGACAAAAAAATACGGTGGTGTTCCTGTATACTGGGATAATGGATATAATGAAAGCTCTGGATTTGGAGTGTTTAATAGAAGTACAGGACTTGCTACCCAGCAAGGAATAATTGATGCGATAATGGATGCAAAGGAAACAACACCTGATTATGATCCGAATGTGGAGCCTATTGTTGTAAAACCTACTCCGATACCAGACGGGAGCTTCATAGTTACTTACGACAGCGGTGACAGCGGTACTGTAAATATGTCTATTGAAAGCAAGCTTAGGCTGAATATTGACTCATGGACACTTGAGTTCAAGTTCCCCGGAGATCAGAATATAACAAGCATTTGGGGTGGAAAGTATACTCAAAACGGTTCGTCGGTAGTGATAACAAATGCAGATTATAACGGCAAAATAGCTGCAGACGGAGGAAAAATCTCATTAGGATTTAATGTTTCTGGAAGTGGTGAAAAGCCTACAGCCTTTAAGGTAAACGGATCATTAGCTGTCGGCAGTGTTATTGATCCTCAACAGGATGTTAAATATGGCGATGTAGATCAGGACGGAAGCATTACTTCATTGGATTTTGCTACTGTAAAAAAACATTTGCTTGGAATAGAAATCCTCACAGGAGATAAATTTACAATTGCTGATGTGGACGGTGACAAGAGCATCACAGCATTAGATTTGGGCTATATCAAAAAATATTTATTAGGTATGGCTACGTATGAAGATTTTCCTGTTGTGGGGGAGTAAATACCTGACTATAGAAAGCGTTGAAAAATCTTTTATAGTTTAATTACTTTAATATAGCAGTGAAAGTAATAAAATGGTCTATGCCGGGTTGTGGTGTAGGCTGTTTTTTTATGCATGATAGTAAGAGGAATGTTTTTTTCAGTTTACAGAGAAATTTAAATAGGGCTTGCTGAACGATAGTAAACATGCATGAATCTTGTATTCGATTAACATATTTGTGATTCAAGTGTATGGTTTTTAAATATATATGAGAAATATCGGTGCATCTTAATTGAATTAAAAAGAGTACAATTTAAATTAATGGCTTTGCTTCCAAAATAATTGCTCTAAATAGCTCGAAAGTATAGTCGGTGCTTACATTGTACACTTTCGAGCCTCAAAAAACTCAACATCCTGTCTCGGATTTTTACTAAAAGCTACTTCCTGTAGCTTTTTCGGCATACGTTCATAAGCTTCACCTATATTTCAGCAATTATTTCTAACCAAGCTTTGCCATTAATTTAATTGCACTTTTATTATTTTCCAATCATATTCTTTATCCGTTCAGCAATCCCTAATTACTGTAATATAACAATGGAAGTAACAAAATGGTCTATGCCGAGTTGTGGTGTAGGCTGTTTTTTTATAGCAGCAAGATATAACAAACTATGGAAATTGATGTTATAATTATACTAATGTAGCTTCTGAAATAGAGGTTGGATATGATTTGTGAAAGTGTAAAAATGAGATGATGGGCTTAGGCAGGTATACATATCTAAAAATATATAAGATAGATAGCAGAGAGTACTATTACACTTTAGAACACTTTTGATAAAGGGATTGGAGTTGAAGATTTATGCAGGGCTTTCTAAATAGTATTATTGAGTTATTTTCAAATTTAATAGATATCGGTTCAATTATAGGTGATATTTCAGCATTATGGCTTGTTGTTCCATCGATTCTCACACCAATAATTTTATTACTGATGGACAAGAAGCGAGTAATAAGCCAAATTGCTACATGTAACGGGATGGTTGGGAAAGAGTACAAAAAAGAGCACAAAAAAGTTTTTAAAAGTTATGTTGCACAAAATCTAATTGATGTTTCTAACAATAAAAAAAATGTAACATTCAAAAGTTTAGCAAAAGAAATTAGAAACAGTAATTTAGAAGATAAAGTGTGGTTCATAATTGATGAATCAGGTATTGGTAAAACCACTATTTTAGAACATCTGGTATTTAAGTATGCTCTTAGAAGAAATGTAAGAGCGGAATATATTGAAGGAAGAAATTGTGTATACAAAAAGTTCAAAAATATTTCTTGCTTGAAAGACTTGCTAGAGAATATAGAAAAGGCAGCTAATGGAACTACAATTTTTTTAGATGCGTTTGACGAATTCCTAGTTCTCAGGAACGAAGATGCTTCGGATATTCTCGACAAGATGTTTGAAGCTATTCGTAACAACTATCCTGCCTTGGGAAAGATAGTTATTACAACAAGACTTACTCCTCTAAAAAACGGCTTACAACTAATACAAGATAACAAAACGAATAATTTATCATCTACAAATACAAAAGTACGCATTTTGAAAGTGAATCATTTTACAAAAGAACAAATATTGGCTCTATATACTAAAGCAGGCGGCACCAAATATATTAATATTAACGAAAAAAATAAAATAGAAAAACTCATGAAGGGAAAATACCCTAAAAGAATGGAAGATTATCTTAAGAATCATGAGAAATCTATTTTTAATATTCCTTTTACAATAAAGTATGCAGATACTCTTTTTGAAAATATAAGTGATAAAGATATTGGAAAGCTTAATGTCGAAAATATATTTCCCATGTTAGTAGAAATATGGCTTAAACGAGAATTGGATATTTACAACTGCGGAATAGGAAAAAGCTCAGACCACCTAGATTTTGAAAGCTTTTCAGAAAACATTTTTGGAAATATTAATGATGTAATCGGCTATTTGATTGAAAAGGACACATTTCAGATTCCAAAAGATGAATTCGAAAAAATTATTGCTCAACATAGTTTGATTGATATGAATAGTGCTATAACCAGAAATGTTTTTCTACAAAATGTTGACGGAAGCTATGAGTTTAGCCATTTATTACTTTTAGAGTACTTTTTAGCAAAAAGGCTGGTAAAAGAGAAATATAAGCTTACCAAAAAGTATCTTTTAGATTCGTTTTTTTCAGGCATAAAGAAGAAGTATTTAAATGAACTGGTAACTTCAATTCCTGATATAGTAGAAAAGCTTAACGTGTCTATAAAATACTATAATAAAAACAAAATAAAATATGAAGGTGTAATCAAGGAAGACGATTTAATTAAGATATTAGAAGCTGATATTTTAAGCTTAAAAAGCGAAACAATTTTTACTATAGATGAATTCCTAGATATATTCCCTATGGTCAAAAGTATTTATTTTAATAATATGAGGCTTACAGGAGAAGATATTGAAAGTTTTATCGAGGAAGGGTATCTTGATTTAAGTAATCAAAGTTTGGTAACTATAGATGGGATAGATAAATTCGGATATACTGTATGCCTTGATATAAGTGGCAATATGATTCAGGATTTAAAACCGATTAATAATTTAACAGGATTGTCAGAACTATATGTATTTAATAGTCTTGAAGGTGTAAGGCTTGACGACATAAAGATACCTTTACTGGAAAAGTTTGGAACCAGCATTGATCTTGAGCATCAGATTGATGCAGTTTTGCGCAAGGTAAATTCAAAACAATACATTTTAGAGCCAAATAATAATAATTTAAACCTGTTTGTTTTATTGTGGAAGAAAAGTAAAGAAGGAGTTGACATATGGCTGAAATCAGCTGCAGATAGCTCTTTGTTAATCAAAATACTGGATGGAGAGGGAACTATTGATGAAAAAATTTATTTGCTTTCGGCGTTGTACTATTTAAAAAATAAAAGTTTTCCTTTTTCTAGAGATACTTTACTTACAGGTCATAATTTGGGATCTTGCTTGATTGAACAGGGAAAATATGAAGAAGCGGAAGAGTTATATAAGGAAGTATATGAGAGAAGGAAAGTAATAGGAGAAGAAGCTGAGGCTACATTGGCAACAGGTCATAATTTGGGACATTGCTTGCATAAACAGGGAAAATATGAAGAAGCGGAAGCGGTATTTAAGGAAGTATATGAGAGAAGGAAGAAAGCAAAAGGAAAAGAAGCCGAGGCAACATTGGACACAGGTCATAATTTGGGATATTGCTTGGATGGACAGGGGAAATATGAAGAAGCGGAGGCGGTATATAAGGAAGTATATGAGAGAAGTAAAAAAGCAAGAGGAGAAGAAGCCGAGACAACTTTAATAACAGGTCATAATTTAGGATATTGTTTGCTTAGTCAGGGAAAATATGAAGAAGCGGAAGAGGTAAATAAGGAAGTATATGAGAGAAGGAAAAAAGTAAGAGGAGAAGAAGACGAGGAAACATTGACAACAGGTCATAATTTGGGATATTGCTTGCTTAGTCAGGGAAAATATGAAGAAGCGGAAGAGGTATATAAGGAAGTATATGAGCAAATGAAAAAAGTAATAGGAGAAGAAGCCGAGGAAACATTGACAACAGGCAGTAATTTGGGATATTGCTTGATTAAACAGGAAAAATATGAAGAAGCGGAAGAGGTACTTACGGAAGTATATGAGAGAAGGAAAAAAGTAATAGGAGAAGCAGCCAAGGCTACATTGTCAACAGGCAATAATTTGGGATGTTGCTTGTCTAAACAGGGAAAATATGAAGAAGCAGAAGCTGTGTTGAAGGAAGTATATGAGAAAATAAAAAAAGTAATAGGAGAAGAAGCCGAGGATACATTGACAACAGGCGATAATTTGGTATGCTGCTTGAATAAACAGGGAAAATATGAAAAAGCGGAAGCGGTGTTGAAGGAAGTAAGGCAATGGTCAGATAAAGTCGGATAGTACATGACATAAACCAATAAAATTGAATTTATCTTTGCATTGTTGCCCAACCAGCCAACAATGGGCAACAAAACCTCAAATCAATACAAAAAGAGAAAGCCAACAATCACTACAGATATAGGCTTTCTCTTGGTGTGCTAACTTTAGCTTAAAGAAATTGAAGCATTATGCCTCATCTATTCACTTTACGACCTTCATTAATTGAATAAACACGAAAATATCGTTAACAATAATATATATGTTGTTAAATAATTAAAGAAATAATTGATAAAAGTGAAAAAATCACATATAATAGCTATATGGGATAAGGGGGTATTAAAATGCTTATCAGATTTAATGTAAAAAATTTTTTGTCGTTCTCAACTAGAGATGATGGTAAATCCGAAGAATTTTCAATGATAGCTGGAAAGGTACGGAGTAAAAAAGAACATATATATGATGACAATAATATAAAATTGTTAAAATTCGCAGCAGTTTATGGAGCTAACGCAGCAGGAAAATCAAACTTAGTTAAAGCTATGGACTTTATGAAAAAGACTGTCATCAATGGATTACCAGAAGGACATACAGAAAAATATTGTAAAGTGGATCCGGAAAATAAGTCCAAAGAAAGCTATTTTGAGTTTGAAATAAAGTTGGGAAATAGCTATTATTCTTATGGATTTGAAGTAGTACTGAATGAAAGTAAGTTTCTTTCTGAGTGGTTGCTAGAATTAACACCAGATAATAAAGAAAAATTAATATTTAGTCGTGACATAAATAACGGACATTTTGAGTTTGGAGGCTCTTTAAATACAAAAGGGTTAGCAAATAAAATGAAGGTTTATGCTGAGGACATCAAAGATGATAGTTCTGTATTACTTTTATCAATAATGAATCAAAATAAAAGAAACCTTTATGAAGAGTATAAAAGAGCATCCATATTAAAGGAAATCTATTTGTGGATAAAAGAAGGGTTAGACATCAATTACCCTGATAGACCAATATCTGATTATTCTTATATGGCGAATACAGAAAATGTAGAAGAGATATGTAGAATTATTTCTGCGTTTGGTACTGGAATCACTAATTTTGAAATGGTAGATGTACCAATTGAAAAAATAGCAAGTCAATTACCAAAACAGTTAAGAAATGACTTGTTGTCAAATTTGGAAAAAAGAACAATAGAAATGAAAAATAATGATAGTATACAGGGTTTTGGTATCATTATGAGAAGTGAAAAAGATTTTTTTATTCTGAATGTCGATAAGAGTGAAGAAACAACCTGTAAAACAATACAATTTTCTCATGGAGAAAAAAATGTTTTATTTAATCTTGCAGAGGAATCAGATGGCACAGTGAGAGTTTTGGATTTATTAGAAATTCTGCTGTCAGGAGAAAACAAAACATATGTTGTAGATGAATTGGATCGATGTTTACATCCGAGTTTAACTTATAAATTTATTGAAACTTTTTTGCAAAAAGCATCTAAGAGTAACATTCAACTAATAGTGACTACTCATGAATCAAGGTTAATGGATTTTGATTTGCTAAGACGAGATGAAATATGGTTTGTAAATAAAAAGAAATCTGGAGAGTCAGATATATATTCCTTAGAGGAGT
>JAEWST010000098.1 GCA_023398105.1 Bacillota bacterium
TTCTTGCCTCGTTATATTTGCTAATGATTTTAAATTAATAGACTATCAAAATATTATGTTTAAGTGATAAGAGCACTACTTATTTTTGATGAAAAATCAGTACTTGGATGATAATTTACTACCTTAAATTAAAACTATACTAAATATCTTCTGGCAATATCTTTTAACGCAGATTTAATTATTTCAGGCCCTCCATTATTTTTGAAAAGAATTTTTAAAGATTTGAAAGATAAATCCAAAGGGATTTTATTGATGGGATTTATATTCAGAAATGAAATTGAAGATTGGAGGACCTGTTTGGATACTTTATTTGCAACAAATTGGATTTTATGTGCAAAAAAAGTACTGTGAAGTGTTCTGTTAGATAGAATGCTTATACTTTCTACAAACAGTTTTGTTTTATGTAAACATATTTCCTCGTTTGTAAATATACAGAGAATTTCATCAGCCATATTAAATATGGATATGGTATTATCATTTAGCTGAGAGTCCATATCTATTACAATGAGATCATATAGTCCACTCGATTTCATAGTTTCAAGGATTAATTCAATATCCCGAGGCAGTAGCTCATTTATTTCAAATGAATTATTAGCTTTATTAAAGTAATGTATATTTGAAGCAACGTCTTTACAGCTCATTGTTGAAATCTTTGATATAAGGTTCTTATCTTGCTCTTTTGCATAATAAATAATATCAGCGATAGAATACTCAGAACTATCAGAAAGAAAAACACCTGTTGAGGGGAACTGTTCAAGGTTTAAATAGAATACAGAAAGACCTGAATATGAACAAATTGTACTAATTCCAGTTGCTAATGTGGTTTTTCCAGTATTTCCAGTCGCTGAATATACAGCTACAAGCTTTGCTATTTTATCATTTTTATTTGCAATTATGTTATTGGATTTTGTAAAGATAATAATAATGTTTCCTGCAATTTGATTTGCATCCTGATACTTATTGATTGATGGAACATCCGCTAAATAAGCACTATTTGTTCCTGGTGTTAAAATAATCAGGTTCTTTTTGAATTGATTACAGATTTGATTATAATATTTCTCACAGGCTAGAATTATATCTGGATCTATTTTCTTAATCCATTCTTCAACCTTGTAGGAATCATTATAGTAATTTACGAGTAATGTCTCAGAATAATGGTGAGTTAGATAATTACATAGATTAAATGAATACTCATTGTCATCATCAAGAATTAATAGTTTAATAAGAGCCATTGCTATTCCCCTTTCTCCTTCTTCCTTTGTATATAAAAACTAAGTAAAAAAATCACCTAATTAATTAACACTATTTAACGAAATTTAAAGAGAAAATTTAGCAACCATCTGCCTACATTATATTACAAATTATCATATTTTGTCAATATAATTTTAATAATTAATTGATTTAATGTATAATCTTTCATTATAACAATAAAAATTCTATATTTTACATATTATTTTTCTCAACTTTCCCATATGAAAAGTATATGGGTGTTCAAACTTATCAATGGTGTTGTTCATAGTGTGCTAAAACCGATATCGTGTCTATTTGTTACTTTTTGTCAAAACTCATTCACTGATATCTTCCCCATCTTTGTAAATGCCTCTACCTCTATGTCTCCGTCCTCTCCAGTGAACTGGTTATTTTTAACTGTTCCAGTGCTGTTGAGTTTTATGTTTGAGTCAACTGGAAAATATAAATCTATATTTCCCTTTTTTGTTTTAAAGGAATACTTTGATTTCTCCTGGCACTGAGCTTTTATGTAAATGTTTCCAGAGATAATATTTACATAGGATTGATTTGATAGCCTTCCAGAATTCAATCTAACATTTCCATTATCACAATTATATACTAATTGTCCTTTAAAGGATTTTATCTCAGAGTTTACATAATCCAAATTCGCTGATATATCTCCTTCAAATTTATCTCTTAGTATAATACTTCCGTATTTCTGAGATAAATTCATAACATTTATTTGGTTTGGAATTGTTAACTTTATATCTGTGTAAATGTCCTTGTGGTTCTTTATTGTTCCATCGTATTCAACTGTAAAAAACAGTGTATTATCCTTTTCTTCAGAAATTATGGAGTACTTTTTCAGTAATTCCTCTAATTCTTCATTTGTTTTATTATCTCTGATAGTGTGTTTTGCTTCAACTTTAATAACTTTTTTATCCCAGCAATAAATTTGAAGATTTCCTGAATCAATAGATATATCTAAAGCTTTTGTGGTTCTGCTTAAATCAATGGAGGAGTCATCATACATTGATGCCCCATGCTTTGGAATAACTGCTTTTTCCTCTCTGCAGCCAGTTGTGATAATTAACAAAAATAGTAATATGCATAGAATTACACCCTTCATTTATATACTCCTACAAAACTTATATTTGCAAGAATAATACCATATAATTCCATATGTTCTCAATTTATTTCCCTAATGTGCTTTGCTTCAAAGTTACTATTCGAAAAACACTAGAGCTATTACACCCACTAAAAATCGTATAAGCAGCAGAAAAATAGAATTCGTTATAACCTAATATTTTCAATTGTAAATTATATGCATTGAATTTTACCAACGAAAAATTGGGGTAGAAATAATTTCCGAAATAGATATAAATCTTAAGAATGTATTCTGGAAAAGTTACGAATATGGCATTATAAAAATAAAGGCAAAATGCTTTTGTATTTTATCCAAGTAATGATTTATAAACAGCATAATTCGCCTAAAAACGATAGCTTCTTTAGCGAAGGCATTGGACTGTAATTGAATTTAGCAATATTTTGAGATATCCCATATTCAGATGAAGTACAACCTCCACCTGAATACAAGAATTATGTAATAATCTAAATCATTATTATCTAAAGCAATTATTTAGAAAAGTAAAGTCAATTTCTATCGTTCGGCAAGCCCTAAATCAATCCCTTCATATAGCCTGCGAAATGTGAAAAAACTATTTCAGGTTCTTCTAAGGAAGAGCACCATTTCTTTATCCACTCAATTGAGATATAGCCCTTGTAGTCATTTTCCTTTAACAACCTTATAATAGTTTTTATTGGAATATCACCATATCCCATCATTTTATACTTTACAACACCATCTATGACTAAAGAGTCCTTAACATGTAAAAAACAAATGTAATCCTTTAAATTTTCAAAAGTATATTCTACTGTTTCATTAAAAAATCTAATTGGATGATGAACATCCCAAAGAACACCTACACTATCAGAGTTGACAGTTTCTATTAGTGCCTTCAGAACCTTGGAATTTGCGAAAACACCATTTGTTTCTATCAAAAGTCTTACACCTCTAAAGTTGGCTCTCTGTGCCAGCTTTTTTAATTTTTCAATTACAAAATCTATATCTACCTCACCAGGTCTAGGCTGAGCATCTCCTAAAACTCTAACATAAGGGGTTTCTAGCTTTGCAGCAAGCTCAATATAGTCAATACCCTCTTGTAGCTGCTTTTCTATATTTGCTTTATCAAATAAAAAACAAGCCGAAGACAAACATGGAATATCAAGACCTATTTTAACAATTTTTTTCTTTGTCAATTCAATATCTTCAGCAGTAAATTGTTTTATTCTTGGTGCATACATCTCATTTTCAATGCCTCTGATTTCAATACCATCAAACCCAATATCCTTTGCAGTTGAAAGCATGTCTTCCCAACTCCAGTTTGGACAACCGAGCGTAGAAAACGAAATTTTCGTAATAACCACCTCCGAAAAATGATAATACTCAATTACATTTATTAACATAACTGTAATTATTTTATCACACAAATGTAAATTAATCAACTCTGCTACTTTTGAAGGTATTCAAGAATAGATTGTTCAAGCTAACCTCCATTCGCTGATACCACTGGCGACACTAATAGTAAGTATTGTTCTAAAACAATTTTTTATTTGACAGAGAAAGTGCAATTAATCTGAAAACCCAATACCCAACAATTGCTCCCAGAACATTTAGTATTAAATCATCAATATCACTTGCTCCCACTCTCAAAATATATTGAGCAACTTCAATTGTAAGTGAAGATAGTAATGCCACAAAAACTATCTTTTGTAATCTATCCAGCTGCTTAAAAACTATCGGGAACAAAAACCCCATTGGCATAAAAGCAGCAATATTCCCCACCAAATTTGTAATAATAGGTCTCATATCATATCCAGAGGTCAAAAAGTCAACTATGGTTCTAAATGGAATTAAATTTATACTACGGTGTTCGACCTCTCTGCCATAATACTTACTTAAAAGCGTCAAGTATGCCAGCAGCAGTAAGTACGCTATTAATAAAACTGCAAATATAACTTTTATGTATTTTATATTATTATAAAACTTGATTTTCACAATAACCTCCTAGCTAATTAATGCTGTAATAATGTGGGAAAGTTGCGTTACTAATAAGAAATTAGGAAAGCCGAAAAATTAATTCAGCTTTCCTAATTTAGTTATATCTCAGTATTTCTATTTCTAAAAACATATCTTTTAAAGCCAGTTTCAACTAGCTTGTCTATTATTCAACAAGCTTAAACTACTTTTTGACAGGCTTTAACCAAAGTACTCAACACCTGCTTCAAATAGCTTCTGATCCTTTTGTCCAGGTATATTTCTGTAAAGGTTTGAGCCTATTCTTTCTGAGTGACCCATCTTTCCAAACACCCTACCGTCAGGGCTTGTAATACCTTCAATTGCATTTACCGAGCCATTTGGATTATATGCGATATCGTAGGTTGCTTTGCCCTCTAAATCTACATATTGAGTAGCAATCTGTCCATTAGTCTCTAATGTTTTAAGTACTGCTTCACTTGCAGTAAAGCGACCTTCTCCATGGGAAATGGCAATTGTATGAAGGTCTCCAACTTTAACATTATTCAACCAAGGTGACAGATTTGATGTTATTTTTGTATTTACTAAGCAAGACTGATGGCGTCCAATTGTATTAAAGGTTAATGTTGGACAACTGTCATCTATGTCTCTGATTTCTCCAAATGGAAGCAAACCTAGCTTAATTAGTGCTTGGAAGCCATTGCATATACCCATTACCAAGCCATCTCTTTGATTTAATAGCTTCATTACTGCTTCACTTACAACAGGATTTCTGAAAGCTGTTGCTATAAATTTACCTGAACCCTCAGGTTCATCACCAGCACTAAAGCCACCTGGAATCATTATTATCTGTGAATTATTTATTAGTCTTTCCATTTCTTTTATGGACTCTTCAATATCCTTGTGTGACATATTTCTAATTACTAAGGTTTCTACAATTCCACCTGCATTTTCGAATATCTTTTTAGTATCATATTCACAGTTTGTTCCTGGGAATACAGGAATAAATATTCTAGGTTTTGCTACTTTTGCTGTTGGCTTAACCTTTGACTTTGCTTCAAAACTGTATTCTACAGGTATTTCTTTTATTTGCTTTGCTCTAGTTGGGAATACCTTTTCAAGTGGTTCCTGCCATTTTTGAGCGAGCATGTCAAGTGCAATTACAGTGCCGTTTATATTAATTTCAGGGATGCCTGTTGTAGTTCCCAGCAATGTATATTCTAAACCGCTAAATACTTTAGCTAAATCAGTGCTTTCAGCCAATTCAAGTATTATTGAACCATAGTATGGCTTAAATAACATTGCAGTATCTATACCATTTTCAAAATTAAATCCAATCATATTACCAAATGCCATTTTACTAATTATTTCAGCAATACCGCCTTCTCTTATTGAGCTTGCAGATAATATAGCTTTTTCGTTTGCCATTTTGTAAATATGACTGTACACTTTGTCCAATTGTTCGAAATCAGGCAAACTATTTTTATCCAAACCTACATTGAGCATTACTACCTTACTGCCTGTCGCCTTAAATTCATTTGAAATAACATTATTTACATTAACAGTGCCAACTGCAAAGGATACAAGTGTTGGTGGAACATCCAAATCCATAAAGCTTCCTGACATACTGTCCTTACCACCGATAGCTGCAGTTCCTAGTTTTAGTTGAGCATAATAGCCACCTAACAATGCACTAAGCGGTTTACCCCAACGCTTGGCATCCTTGCCCAACTTTTCAAAATACTCTTGGAAGGTAAGCCTTGCTTTGTTGTAATCGCCTCCCATTGCTACAATTTTTGCAATTGACTCAACTACCGCAAAAACAGCACCATGAAATGGGCTCCAAGTTGATATACCAGGGTTATAGCCATATGACATCAATGTGCCTGTAGTTGTATCACCTTCCATCAATGGTAGCTTTGCAGCCATACCCTCTGCTGGTGTCAACTGAGTTTTTCCACCGAATGGCATTAAAACAGTATTAGCACCGATTGTAGAGTCAAATCTCTCCACAAGACCCTTCTGACTACATCTGTTTAAATTCTGCAAATTTTCAATCCACTTATCTGTAATATCATCAATTTTAATATCCTTATATTTATCAAAATAAGTCTCTTCTTGTGGAGCCATAACCTCTATATTTATTCTTTGCTTTGCTCCATTTGAATTGAGGAACTCACGGCTTAAATCCACTATCTTATTGCCTCTCCATGTCATCTTCAGTCTAGCTACTTCTGTTACCTCAGCAACTACAATGGCTTCAAGATTCTCTTGCGATGCAAAATTAATGAATTTCTCAACATCCTTTTCATCAACAACAACAGCCATACGCTCTTGTGATTCTGATATGGCAAGCTCTGTTCCATCAAGACCCTCATATTTTTTTGGAACCACATCAAGATTTATTTCAAGTCCATCAGCCAATTCACCAATAGCAACAGATACTCCACCTGCACCAAAGTCATTGCATCTTTTAATAAGAGTACTGGCATCAGGGTTTCTGAATAACCTCTGAATTTTTCTCTCAGTTGGCGGATTACCCTTCTGAACCTCTGCACCACAAGTAACTAGTGATTCTTCAGTATGAGCTTTTGATGAGCCCGTTGCTCCTCCACAGCCATCTCTTCCAGTTCTTCCACCTAATAGTATTATTTTGTCTCCTGCTTGTGGAACCATACGAACTACATTTTTTCTAGGTGCAGCACCAATTACAGCACCGATTTCCATTCTCTTTGCTACATATCCCTCATTATATATTTCAGCAACTTGACCTGTTGCAAGTCCAATTTGATTTCCATATGAACTATAACCAGAAGCAGCACCTGTAGTTATCTTTTTCTGTGGAAGCTTTCCTGGAATGGTATCTTCTAGCTTCGTTCTTGGATCTCCGCTTCCTGTAACTCTCATTGCTTGGTAAACATAAACTCTACCTGACAAGGGATCTCTTATAGCACCGCCTAAGCAAGTAGCAGCTCCACCAAAAGGTTCTATTTCAGTAGGGTGATTATGTGTTTCATTTTTGAACATAACAAGCCATTCTTCATTATTGCCATTTATATCTGCATTAACAACTATGCTACATGCATTTATCTCATCTGATAAGTCCAAATCCTCCAGCTTGCCCTGCTTTTTAAGTGCCTTCATTGCTAAAAGTGCTACATCCATAAGGCATACGTCTTTGTCATCACGACCCTTGTAAATGTCTTCTCTTGTGGTCTTATAATCATTAAAAGTGTCCTTGATTATATCTGAGTATTTACCATCTTCAAATTTCACACTGTCAATGCAGGTTAGGAAAGTAGTATGTCTGCAATGGTCTGACCAATAAGTATCAATCATTCTCATTTCAGTTACTGATGGTTCACGTTTTTCTGTGTTTTTGAAATAACCCTGGCAAAAAACCATATCATCAAAGGACATTGCAAAACCCATTCTGTTTAACAACTCTGAAAGTTGTTCTTCATTCATAGCGGTAAAGCCATTAATTATTGCAACATCCTCTGGCTGTTCAACCTCTGTCTTTAATGTATCAGGCTTCTCCATCTTCGCTTCCTGACTTTCAACAGGATTTATATAGTACTTCTTAATTGCTAAAAACTCATCAGTTGTAATATTTCCTTCAAGTACAATTACTCTAGCAGCTTTAATTTCGGGTCTTTCACCTTGAGTTAATAGTTGGATACACTGAGCAGCCGAGTCCGCTCTCTGGTCGTATTGGCCTGGTAAATACTCAACCGCAAATGCCTTGCATCCTTCTGGAATCTTGTATCCTTCATCATAAGCAAAATCCACAGGCGGCTCAGAAAAAATAGTATTTCTTGCCATCACATATTCCTCATAATTTATTCCTTCTATATCATACCTATTTACTATTTTGACAGACTCTAATGTGTTTATTCCAAGAGTCCCCTTTAAATCTGATAATAGCCCTTGAGCTTCAACATCATATGGATGCTTCTTTTCAACAAATAACCTTTTTACATTGCTCATAATAATACGTCCATGTCCTACCTTCTATACAAAATACTTTTTGAAAAAGGACATAGACTTGACACCTCCCTAATATTTGATAATTCTACCGCACCATATATTTTTTATGTGCGAAGTTTGAGTTACTTTATATAAATCCAAATTGATGCCAGTTATCCTTCTGCATTCTTTACATTTAATTATAATATGATAAAATATATTAGTAAAATTAATATATTTAATATAATACATTAGGAGTACTTATGGATATTAACTTTGAGTTATACAAAATATTTTATTATTGTGCACATGAAAAAAGCTTTTCAATTGCTGCCCAAAAGCTATTTATTACTCAATCAGCCGTAAGTCAGTCAATAAAAAACCTAGAAAAGCGACTGGGAGTTAATTTATTCTACAGAAAGTCCAGAAACATACAGCTCACATCAGAGGGTGAACTGCTTTTGAGTTATGCTTCCCAAGCATTTAACTTCTTAAAAGCTGCAGAAGGCAAACTCCAAGAGATAGAAGGACTACGTGCTGGAGAAATCAGAATAGGTGTAAGTGACTCCATATGCAAATATTTCATAATGCCATATATTGAAAAGTTCGGTAGGTTATACCCAAAAGTCGCTATTAAAGTTATTAATAGGACAACACCTCAATTGTTGGAAGTCTTGAAAAGTGGTCTTGTGGACATAGCAATTTCTACACTTCCAGTAAAAAAGGAAATCTTTGTAGCTACTCCTTTTATTAAGGTAAAGGATATTTTTGTTGCGTCTAATAAATTTTCTCAGCTTAAAAACAGAGAAGTTGAATTACAGGAATTGATGAAATACCCTCTAGTAATGCTCCAGTCAGATAGTTCTACAAGAAAGTCCATTGATGCCTTTTTCAGTAATCATAAACTTGTTTGCTCTCCTGAAATAGAACTTGAAAGCCTTGAATTATTAGTTGAATTTGCAAAAATTGGCACAGGTATAGCGTACGTCCTTAAAGAAAGTGCCTTAGATCTGATAATAAATAGAGAGCTGTTTGAAATAAAGCTCAAACAATCCCTTCCTTCTAGAGAAATTGGGATTGTTAAGATGAAAAATGTTGTATTATCAAAGGCTGTAAACACCTTTATTGATATACTTCTATCCAATACATCCAAAAAATAAACAAATTGAAATTAAAATATTTAATAAAATATAATTTATGAACATTAATTACAAAAATTCTGATATTAAGGCTTCTTTCTCAAATGAAAAATCATAAAACCTTTCATTTACTTTTATAATAGGTGCATATGCACACTGATACGGGACATACACAACCTCCCCAATTTCACCATTTTGCATTCTTACTTTTGAACCCACATAATAGTTTGGCATATTGCAAAACATAGCCATCATTACCTTTGGATCAACAACATCATATCCAATCCGCTCCAGCTCCTTAAAAGCTGTAAATGGTGTCTGCCTTGTGCTATAAACACGATTTGAAGTTATAGCATCAAATATATCGGCTACTGTAAGAATTTTTGCGTATAAATTTTTCTGAATGCCTTTAATCCCAAAAGGATAACCTGAACCATCTTCTTTTTCATGGTGCATTATTACTGCTCTTTTAACATCCATATTGATGTCTTTGTTATTCTTAATAATCTCAAACCCATAAACAGTATGCTTTTTCATTATTTCAAATTCATTTTCATTCAATGAGCCTTTTTTGTTTAATATATCCATTGGTATCTGTGATTTTCCTACATCATGAAGAATTCCAGCCATTACGACATCTTTAACTTGGTCTTTACTTAATCCCATCCATTTCGCTAATAGCATAGCGTATGCAGATACGTTTACCATATGTGAATACGTATATTCATCAGCAATTCTGACTGAATTAACGCAATCCATCAGAGAACTGCAATCATTGATCTTGCTATAGACATTTTCAGAAATTTCTTCAGCCACACCAAAATCCAACTTCTTCCCAGAAGCTAAATTTTGCAACAGTAGCTTTGCTTTATTAACATTCTCAATATATTTTTTTTGTTCATTATTAATATCAGTACTATCTATATACTCATCCCCACGAATGGTGTTGATTTTGTAAGTAGATACCTTTTCAATTCCAAAACTTATTAGCTTCTTAAGTATATACTCTGTAATCAATGTGTCTTCAGGAACCACCATGTTTCCCATTACTGTATATACATCATTACCTAAAAAACATCCTATAATGTCTTCGGTAACCCTCACATAGTCATATTTCATAAAATAACACCTACTTTGGATAAATAAATTCACATCATCAATAATGTAAATTAATTTGGAATAATACTACTATAATAGATAATTACTTTATAACAATACTATCTTATAATAAAAATCATATGAAAACAATAATAATAAAGACTCATTTTACATGGTAATTACAACCAATTTTATGAATTCTTAATAATTACAGAGTAAATTTTGAAACTTGATCCTTTAACTTTTTTGACGAAATCAAATTATTCTGTGTTGAATTCTTAACATCTGTAACTTTCTCAGCTACTTCAGCTGTTTTTATAGATATTGATGAGACTCCATCAGCACTATCATTAACGCTTGATGAAACCTGCTCAATTGCATTGGCAATAGTAGAAATTGACTGATTCATTACTCTTGATGAATCATTAAATTCGTTCATCATTTTACTAAATTGGGTAGAATCAGTATAATATTGTTCTACAGTCTCTATTAATTTCTGATAATCGCTTAAAATATCCTTGTCCATAAAGTCCAATAAAACTCCTGCACTATCTGTTAGTGCTCCCACTGACTCATTAACAGTCTGAACCACTTTCTTGATGTCTGTTGCAGTCTTTGAAGATTGATCAGCAAGCTTTCGAATTTCATCAGCTACAACTGCAAAACCTTTACCTGCTTCTCCTGCTCTAGCGGCTTCAATTGCTGCATTTAATGACAGTAAGTTGGTCTGCTCAGTAATCTGAAGTATTGCCTGAGCCAGCAATTCTATTTGTGAAACTTCTGCAGCTTTCTCCATAGCCGTTTGAAGCTGATGCTTAACATCAAAATACATATTATTAGCATTTTGTGAAGATAGCACTGCACTTTCCTTTAATTCACTGGCATGTTCACTTATTAGGTTAGCTGATACAGCACCCTTTTCGGAATTTTGCGATATTAGATTAATGTTTTGCATTATCTCTTGAGTGCTATTGCTTATTTGATATGTTGTTGTTGCAGATTGCTGCATAGACGCTGAGATATGCTCGCTTGTAAGCAAAGTATCATCTGTTTGCTCCTTTAAGTGAAGTGCCATATTTTCAACTTCTTGAGTATTATCTATTAGTTGCTTTGAAGTTTCCTGCATCAATCCCAAAATGTCTCTAAGTGCAATTCTAGCCAAAGATAAATTTTTTGCAAGAAATCCAATTTCATCTTTTCTTTGTTTAATTTTATTATAGGTTTTGTCATGTGATAAATCAAAATTAGCTGTTCTTTCAACAACCTTACCAAGAGTTTTTAAAGGTAAGCTTATCGAAAAGGTCAAAAACGCTCCAATTACGACAACAAAAATCCACGAAATTATAGGAAATATAAAAAGCGGAAAATTCCAAAATAAACACCCCGCTGTTCCTAAACATGTTATCAATATACCTCCCAAAACAATAAATAGTATCTTTTTGCTAATAGACATACGTATTTCGCCCCCAATATTCAAGTTAATTTATTCCATATTTATTATATTAACATATCTTATTTATATTTTCTATAATATTTTAGACTTAGTAGAATTTTTGTAATATTATGAGTATATTTGTATTTTTTTCTCTTATTCTTTTATAGAATGGAATATTTTCTTAATGTTTATTGTTTTTTATTATCCAGTTGTATAAATTAGGTTGAAATCGTTAAAATAAAAGCTTAAAAAGGTAATTTACAAGCTTTACATGCTCTTCATTTGTATGCTATTATATCCTGTAATATATGTACAGATTTTAGTACATACCTTCAGTTCAACTAAAGCTGTATATTATTTTATTATTAACAAAACTATAAACTATACAAATTTTTCAGCACTGTTAAAAATAAATTATTAAATAATAGGAAGGTGATAGTTATATGTCTGAACAAATAAAGCTAATTGCATCAAGAATAAAAGACTTAAGAGAAATATCCGAAATATCCATTCAAACTCTTGCTACTGAGCTTAAAATTCCCGAAGAAACCTACAGAGCTTATGAAAGTGGTGATACGGATATACCAGTTAGTTTTCTTTATCAAATAGCTAATAAGTTTAAAGTGGAGCTTTCGGCTATACTTACTGGTGATGCACCAAAGCTACACACTTATCAAGTGGTCAGAAAAGGAAAAGGTGCCAGCGTAGAAAGAAGAGAAGACTATAAATATCATAGTTTGGCTAATAATTTTATAGGCAAAAAGGCAGAACCATTTGTTGTTACTGTTCCTGCTCCTTCAGATGGTTTTGAGATGCATTTTAATTCACATCAAGGTCAAGAATTCAATTATGTTCTTGAAGGAACTGTAGAAATAATTATAAATGGACATGAGCTGATTTTAGAAGAAGGAGATTCAGTATACTTTGACTCTTCTGCAAATCATGCAATGAAAGCATTAAATGGAGAACAAGCAAAATTCTTAGCAATAATTCTTAAGTAACTTAGGGGGAATAAAAATGTTGCAAAAATATCTATCAAAGATAGACTTCTCTTCATATGAAGATCTTCTTGAAAACTACCAAGTAAATATACCAGAAAATTTTAATTTTGCATATGATGTAGTTGACGAATATGCAAGAACGGAGCCTAATAAAGTTGCCATCGTATGGTGCGATGAATCAGGTGCAGAAGCCACATTTACTTTTGCACAACTCAAAGAATACAGCGATAAAACTGCTAATTTCTTTAAATCTGTAGGCATTAAGAGGGGCGACCCTGTTATGCTTGTCTTAAAAAGAAGATATGAGTTTTGGTTCTGTATTTTGGCACTGCACAAATTAGGTGCTATAACTATTCCAGCAACACATCTTTTGACTGAAAAAGATTATGTGTACAGATTTAACGCTGCCGATATAAAAATGATTGTATGTGTTCCAGATGCTGAAGTATTAAAAAATGTGGAAGCAGCTCAAGGCAAATGCCCATCCCTTAAGCATAAAGCACTAATTTGTGATAGTAAAGCTGACTGGATAGACTTTACAAAATCTGTTGATGAAGCTTCAAATGTATTTGAAAAACCTACAGGTGAGCAAGCCTCACACAATAATGATATTTCTTTATTATATTTTACTTCAGGAACCACAGGTATGCCAAAAATGGTTCAACATGATTATTTGTATCCTTTAGGTCATATTTATACCGCTAAATATTGGCAAAATGTAATTGATGGAGGCTTACACCTTACAGTTGCTGATACAGGCTGGGCAAAAGCTGTTTGGGGTAAAATCTATGGTCAATGGATTGCTGGAAGTGCAGTATTTGTATATGATTATGATAAATTTGTTGCAAAGGAACTGCTTGAGGTTATTTCAAAACACAAAGTAACCACCTTCTGTGCACCTCCCACAATATATAGATTCTTTATAAAGGAAGACCTTGCAAAATACGACCTAAGTTCTCTGAAATACTGTGTAGTTGCTGGTGAGCCACTAAACCCAGAGGTATTTAATCAATTCTATAACGCAACAGGTATTCAATTAAAAGAAGGCTTTGGTCAGACAGAATTAACAGTTGTTCTTTCAATAACTAAATGGACAGAAGCTAAACCTGGTTCTATGGGCAAAGCATCACCTGGCTATGATGTTGATTTAATAGACGAGAACGGCAACTCCTGTCAAATCGGTGAAGAAGGTCAGATTGTTATTCGTACTGATAAGATGAAGCCTGCAGGAATGTTTGGCGGATATTATAGAGATGAAGCTTTGACCCATAAGGTTTGGCACGATGGCATCTATTATACTGGTGATTTGGCTTGGCGTGATGAAGAAGGATATTTCTGGTTTGTTGGCAGATCTGATGATGTAATTAAGAGCTCAGGCTACAGAATTGGACCTTTTGAAGTTGAAAGTGCACTATTAGAGCACCCTGCTGTATTAGAATGTGCAATAACTGCTGTCCCTGATGAAGTAAGAGGACAGATTGTAAAAGCAACAGTTGTTCTTGCAAAGAATTATGCTCCAAGCAAGGAGCTTGTTAAAGAACTTCAAGAGCATGTTAAGAATGTAACTGCTCCTTATAAGTATCCAAGATTGATTGAGTTTGTAACTGAATTACCAAAAACCATCAGCGGAAAGATAAGACGTGTAGAGATTAGAGAAACTGACGGAACGAAAAAGTAATTTTAATCATTCTGTAAAATATTATTACAAATAATTGTGGCAGCAACGGAAACTTTCTTCTGTTGCTGCCACTGTTAATTTATGCCTTTATTTTTTATACTAACTTCATTAATATCTCATTGCTTCTAACGATAAATTTTGACATTGCTTCTGAATCCAGTGGTTGATGGCTCATCATTGCCAAATCGTATATATGCTCACTAATAAGCTTTACATCGTCCTTTTTGGATTCATTTTCCTTCAAATCAATTACTGCTTTAACAAGCTTGTTGGAGGAGTTAAGTACAAGTGTCTGCTCTTTAGGGAACATGCTGCTCATATCCATTCCGCCACCATACATTTTGCTCATTTCCTGCATTCTTCTAGATTGTTCTGATAAAAGAACAACAGCAGGAATAGAATCATTTTTCAAGGCTTCAACCTGTATCTTTAATTTTTCATCATTTATAGTTTCTTTGAATAGCGTTTCAAGATAGCTTATATCTGCTTCAGCAATCCCTGTATTCTCCTGTTTCATGTTAGCTGATATGTCAGCATCAATTCTATTAAATTGAACTCCAGACACTTTGCTTTCAATTAATGACATGAAGTGATTGTCAATCATAGTTGAAAGAATAACTGCTTCCATATCGTTTTCATTAAACAGCTTTATATACTGTGCCTGTTGATTCTCATCCGATACATAGAATACCTTGTTTTCATGCTTTTCCTTGTTATTTTCAAGATATCCATTTAGGGTTACATATTCGCCCTTAGTGGATTTGTAAATAATTATGTCCTTTACTCTGTCATAGAATTTTTCTTCTCTGATACAGCCATACTTGACAAATGGATTTATATCATTCCAATACTTATCATAGCTTTCACGATCATTTTCAAAGATAGATGCAAGCTTATCAGCAACCTTCTTTGTAATATGTGTAGATATCTTATTAACATACCCATCATTTTGCAGGAAGCTTCTTGATACATTTAAAGGTAGGTCTGGGCAGTCCAAAACACCCTTTAAGAGCATTAAGAACTCAGGAATTACTTCCTTTATATTGTCTGCTACGAAAACTTGATTGTAATAGAGCTTTATCTGTCCTTCCATTGTTTCAAACTCGTGCTTCAATTTAGGGAAATATAAAATACCCTTTAAATTGAATGGATAATCCATATTTAAGTGAATCCAAAAGAGAGGCTCATTGAAATCGTGGAATACCTTTGTATAAAACTGCTTGTATTCCTCATCTGTACAATCTTTTGGGTTTTTAAGCCACAATGGTTTTGTATCGTTAAGAGGCTTTGGAGCTGCTGGTTCAACTTTTTCCTCGCTACTGCCCTCTTCAGTTGCTTCAGCAGGCTTTTCCTCAGTCTTTTCAAGTTCTTTTGCTGCATCTTCTAAATAGAGTTCAATAGGTAAGAATGCAAAATATTTTTCAAGGGTTTGTCTCATTTTATATTCATCCACAAATTCAAGGCTATCCTCAGTTAAGTACAATGTAATCATAGTACCTCTGTCTGTTTTGTCAGAATCTGACATTTCAAACTCAGTGCCGCCATCACTTACCCACTTTACTGCTTTTGCACCGTTTTGATAGGATAATGTGTCAATTTGAACACGCTCGGATACCATAAATGCTGAATAGAAGCCTAATCCAAAATGTCCGATAATTTGACCATCATCAGACTTGTCCTTATATTTCTCAATAAAATCTACTGCACCTGAAAAAGCAATTTGGTTAATATACTTTTTAACCTCTTCATCAGTCATTCCTAAACCATTGTCTATAACCTTGATTGTTTTATCATTTTTGTTGACAATGACCTTTATTTCATACTTGTTGTCGTCTGGCAGCTCTGCTTCACCCATAGCATCCAGCTTTTTCAGTTTGCTAATAGCATCACTTGCATTTGATACAAGCTCTCTTATAAATATATCCTTTTCAGAATACAGCCATTTTTTTATAATTGGAAATATATTTTCCGTATTAATTGATATGTTTCCTCTTTCTTGTCCCATAATATCTTGTCCAAACCTTGCTTCCGCAAAAGAGTGCAGGAGTGGACCTAATCCTCCTTTTTGTTTATTTATTTAGTTAGTTTCAAGCTCATGTATGCTTGATTTATATACGATAGTAATAATATACCTCTACTAGCGAAAAATTTCAAGCATTTTTTAGCACTCAATTAATATGAGTGCTAACAAAATGAAAAAAATCATCTGAAATGTTGTTTTTTTATATTTCATCGCTTAATAAAAAACTCTTTAAATTTTAGTTAATATTTAATCACTCAACTTTCCCAGTTGAATTTAAGGTGTGGTAGCAATCTCAAATGAAAAGTCAAGTTCACCATTTAAGTACCAACTATACTTTCGAGTTATTAACCATATAAAGAGATTCTCTTTGCTTCATCACAACTTATGTTTTTTTGTTTTCCTTCTAGCTGAGTTGACAATAAAACCTTTCCATTCCATAGGTCAACAATGTGTTTTAGAGTTTCATAAGCATAGCCCAATTCCAGTTCACGTCCATCAAATTCATGCTTTAATTCAAGTGTATTATCTTTTTTGTTCCAGTCATCTACCAAAATTGTCGGAACACTTCCAATGCCAACTGTATTACACAAAGTCTCCCTTATTATCTTCCACCCATCATCATCAGAAACCTCTGAAACCATATTATCATTCCCTGCCGTAACATATTCAAACAAATTCATCTCACAGCAAAGCTCCTGAGTTAAGTACCTTCTTATAAATGATTGATCTCTTTCAGTTTGCCGAACTTCAAATATTTTCTCAGGACCTATTTTGTTGTTAAGGTTTTCAAAGATTTTGAAGCCAATGTAATATGGGTTAATACTAGACTTCAATGGACGTATTACTTCATTGTGCTTTCTCAAAAATTCCAAGTGCATATTTTGAGGCAATTCAAGCCTATTCAATATATTGTAGTGCCAAAAGCTAGCCCAGCCCTCATTCATAATTTTAGTTTCAATCTGTGGAATAAAATATTGGGCTTCCTCTCTGACTATAGACAAAATATCCTTCTCCCAGTCTTGAAGTCGTCCATTTTGGGCTATAAATTTCAGAAGATCCTCTTCGGGCTTAACAAGAAATCTATTTTCGCTCTGCACTGCTTTTATCGACTCTTCAGCCTTATTATTATATCTTTCTAAGTTCGGGAATTCTTTTTTGTTTTCTGTTACTGCAAATTTAGGTTCTGCTTTTTCTTCTCTTTTATTTTGAAATTCAACTACCCTTTCAGTTTGAAGTTTTACTGCATGAGCGGCATTTAGTATTTTTTCTACTCTTACGTAGCCTATACTAGGATCTGAAATATATTCTCTAATACGATTTGCATGGTTTTTAAACATTTCTATCGCATATTCTGCTTTACTTCCTAATTTAAAGAGTCTATTATTTTTAAAGAAATCATTATGAGCATATACATGAGCAATGGTCAGTACTTGCACAAGTAATGAATTATCCTTCATCAAATATGCAATACAAGGATTAGAGTTTATTACCATTTCATATGGCAAACCTGTTAAATTGTATCTGTGCAAGGTTTTTATTCTTTCATAGGATTTACCATAGCTCCAATGGGGGTAATGGGACGGCATCCCAATATAGGATTCATAGCCAATCATATCTTCATAATTTATTATTTCAAACTCTTGTTTATAATAATCCAAGCCATAATCCTTTGCCAGCTTTTCAATTTGTTCATTCCAATACTCTAAATCTCTTATGCTAAAGTCTGCCATTCGGTGTTAAACCTCCTGTTCCACATCTTTGTCACTAACCTTGTCAAGTAGCTTTTTTAGTGCAGGCAGAACATCTTCCTTTTTATTAATATTTATAGCAGCAAAATTTTTACTCTCTATCTTATTTAATAATTCCGTTTTAATTGTACTTCCAATACTATAATAACCAGGTACTATTTCACCATAACCAAATAAATTGCAGACCCCACAAAGCTTCTTTGCACTCTCTATAGCCTTATTGTTATCTTCTGACCAGTTATCTCCATCACTGCAATGAAAAGCATATACATTCCAATTAGCAGGGCTATACCTTTCAGAAATTATTTCAAGTGCCTTGTCATAACCACTACTAATGTATGTGCCTCCAGACTCTCCCCTGTGAAAAAACTCCTTTTCATTTACTTCTTTAGCCACTGTTGTATGAGCAATAAAAACCACCTCAACATTGGCATATTTTAGCTGTAAAAACTGATACAACAAGAAATAAAAGCTTCTTGCAAGATACTTTTTTGTTTGATCCATAGAACCAGAAACGTCCATTATGCACAATACTACTGCATTGTAATCCCTTTTATTCTCCTCTTTAATCCTGTGATATCTTAAATCATCTTCAATAAAGGGGAACCTTCCATTTTGTGTTCTGACACCTGTGATATTGACATTTGAACAAACCTCACCTTCATTGAATTCTATATCAGCTTTATTTGAATCGATTGAAGTTTGACCTAAAACATGTTCTGCTTGCTTTGAATCAAGCTCTGCTTGAGTTTGTTCCCCCAAAGCTCTTCTATATGACTGCTTTCTCTTTATTTTCTCCACAACCGAACGTTTTTTAGCAAGCTTAGGAGGTATTCCTTTATTTTGATATCCAAGCTTTCTATAGCTTTTTTCCTCTAATTGAGACAGCTGTTTTTTATCAATGTCAGGAAGGTTTAAGTCGTCAAAAAGATATTTGACCACCTCTTCTATTGTTATTTCTGTTTCATATATTTCTTCACCCTCCTGATTTCCTGCCTTCCCTTTTCCAGAATTATTGCCAGCTTCCCCTGAAAATTTGTCTCCTCTTTTTTCGCTACCATCACCAACACCAATTCCAGGTTTATTTTTGCCATATATAAATTGGTATTCCTTAATGCCCTTTATAGGAATTTTTATTTTCTTATCCTTGCTTTTACCTATAATACTTTCCTCGGCAATAATGTTACCAAGATTTTTTTTAATTGATTCTTCAATTAATTCTTTGTGCCTTCGTCTGTCTTCGGCAGATCTATCTCTGCCATCATTATTGCAATCCCTAAAAATGGTCATATCTAGTGCCCTCCATAGCTGCAATTAATCTTTCCATAGATTATTAGCAGAATACTTCAATATAACATTGCAGCAATTATCGCAATAGCCATTTTTTTTCATTTCTTCTACCATTGTATTGTATTTTTGAGTTTGCTCCTTATCTCTCACCTTCGTCTGTGTAATTACTCTGCTTAAATCTCTGACTGAAGCGGTCAATTTTTTCTCTATTGCCTCCTTTAGCGGTTCATAGCTGGTATAATCGAGAGTTCCTCCATTTCTCATAACAAAGAACATATATGCAGTAACATCAGAGCGAAAGCCCTTAACAGCTGTATCAGATACACCAATTTGTTCCTCAATAGACCTCATAAACTTTTCATCAGGTTCAAGCTCCTCCCCAGTATTTGAATCCTTAATCTTAGTTTTATTAACAAAGGCTTCAGCATGGTCTAAATAATTGTTAAATAGGCTTTCAGCTTGCTCCTTGTAACCATGTATAAAAGCTTTTGTTACCTCTTTTTCAAGTATTTTATTGTATTCTTTTTTAACTGAATCATAGATAAGCCGTAAATACCGTTCTTTTTCCTCTTCACCTATTCCAAGCTCTTTGACAGATTTAATCAAAGTCTCCATAAGGGCTATAGGATTTATACAATTGTTTTCTGATTCTGAAAGGGTAGTGTCAAGTGCCTTCATAATAAATCTTGTTGATATTCCTGTCATTCCCTCTCTTGGTGCTTCTTCTCGCAGTTCAAATATATCAATCTTCCTTGTCATGCCCTTTTCCAAGATTTCTTCTCCATTGTATATTTTTAGCTTTGTTATTGGATCAACCTTGCTAGATAGGCTAAGCCTAGTTAATATCGCAAACATTGATGCAATTTCTATTGTATGTGGTGCAATATGAGCTTTAAAATTACTTTTGGACAGCATTTTTCTATAAATCTTTATTTCTTCATTAAGCTCTAAACAATAAGGCACTTCAACTCTTACAATTCTGTCAAGAATAGCTTCATTTGTATGATCTGATTTGAATTTATTCCATTCTGCTTCATTTGAATGTGCAAGAATTACACCGTCAAAATAGATCATAGATCCTTTGCCTGGAGATGGAATTGATTTTTCTTGAGTGGCTGTAATCATTGTATGTAAGTATTCCGTCTCATTTTTAAAGACCTCTATAAATTCAACAATTCCCCTATTACCTACATTAAAAGCTCCATTAAGAGAAAGTACTCTAGGGTCATCCTCTGGATATAAGTCAATTTTAGAGATGTCAACACTACCCGTTAAAACGGAAGTATCCTGATTGTTTGGATCAACAGGAGGTACTACTCCAATACCCTTTCTTGAGCGTATTGAAAAGCCTGTGGAGACTACAGGGAATCTTTCGTACTCGCCATTATATTGATTCTTTAATCTGTATCTGCAAACTGGACATAGATCTCCCTCAATTCTAGTATTAAGCGTTTTCTCAAATTCATTACGCAAGTGTTTAGGTATAAGGTGTAGTGGTTCTTCTCGCATTGGACAGTCTTTTAACGCATAAATAGGTTCTGCACACTCAAGTGTCTTTTTTAAGGCTTCCATAATTGAAGATTTACCTGCACCTACTGGCCCAACCAAATATAACACCTGTCTAGCTTCCTCTCCTGCCATTGCTGCGGAATGAAAGTACCGCACAATTTTCATTATAGTTTTATCAATTCCAAAAAAGTCATTCTCAAAGAAGGAGTACTTTTTTATAATATCATTGCCATATATTCTACGTAATCTTGGATTCTCATCAGTTTTTACAGCCTCTATGCCTTTAGAAATTATAAGGTCATACAGCCTTTGGTGTGAAAGTACTGCTATACTTGGATCTGATTTTACCAAACTCAGATACTCAATAAATGTGCCTTCAAACTTCTTTTTGACCCTCTCTTCCCTATCCTTTTGAATCATTTCTCTGAAATTAAACTCCGGTGTGGTCATTCAAAAACCTCCCTTTTTTGGCTAGTTGTAGATGTTTTTAAAAACAAATAATAATTGCTTTCTTTAAAATAAAGTATTTCATTTTAAAATATATGTACACTTTTTTTATATTATTATTAATTAGACATGTTAATAATTAAAAAGAAATTTTTTATTAGATTTTATTTAAATTCTTAAACTAATATGATATAATTTCAAAAAAGGAGGTGAGAAAACATGGAGCAAAAAGTATATGATTTAATAACTAAAATGTATTTAGAATTTACTGAATTTAGAAAAGAAATGACTGATTTCAAAACTGACATGCTTGATTTCAAAGCTGACATGCTTGATTTCAAAGCTGACATGCTTGATTTCAAAACTGACATGCTTGATTTCAAAGCTGACATGCTTGGTTTCAAAACTGACATGCTTGGTTTCAGAGAAGATATTACAGCGAAAGTGGATCAAAATACAGCTGAACTTAAAAAATTGGGCAATCAAGTTGCCTCTCTTGAAAATGAGCTTTCAACTAAGACTGGTGCTTTATTTGATGGGTACAAACAATTAGACAGTAAATTTGACAGATTAGAAGGTAAGCTAGACGGTGTTACTAATACAGTTGAGAAACAAGCCGTTGAAATACGGGTTATACAAGGTGGTAAAATATAATCGACTAGGCTTGGCATTGGTTTTACTGTTTTAAATCCTCAACAAAATGTGCAATTCAATCTATTGTAATATTCAGTCCAGAAAGCAATTCAGCACCAAATTTCTAACAAGTATCTTGGCTTTTTAATCAAGAAAATATCCCAACTCTATATTATTATTTCTAAATATCATAAACTAAAAAACACTACTGAGGTATTATAACACTTGCATTACTTTACAGTCTCAAAATAATAATTCAATACAACAAATATGGGTTCTCATGCAAATTTTGCCTTTAATCTAGCTTTGAACACAGTCAGAAGGCAAATTGTTTCAACTTCAAACGAACCCAACTATTGCCTAAAATATAGGGCAGGAAGAAGCTCACTTTTCACCACAACACTCCTATACTTCTCACTCATCAAATTCCTCTTGGAATAGTCAAACATAATAATTCCACCATCTTCGGCAAGTTCACTCAATCTAATAAAAAACACACTTTTTAATATATTTTTAGTCTGAACACCAATAAAATCAGGAAGATGCTCTTTAATAAACTCTTCATTTTTTAACAGCTGATGAATGGCAGTAAGGCTTATTAAATCCTCTTCTCTCTTCAAAAATTCTGGTATTGAGCATGAGCGGTCAGCACTGAGGAAATCAAATATCATTTTTTGTCTGAATATTTCTGAATATTTTTCTGGAATGCTGATATTTCCTAAATGACAAGTAGCTTGGGGACTACTAGCATCTTTTAATGTTACATCATTCTCAAAAGTTCTACAATACTTCAAGCTATTAGCACTATTATTATGTTTTTTATCACTGAAAGTGCTATTAGCTTTGAAAGTGTTGTCTTCTAAAGCACTAATATTATGGAGTACATCAGCCTTTTGAATATCAAAACTTTCAGAATTAGTGCTTTTTATAAGCCCTTTACAAATATTTGTATTTTCAAAAAAATCATTCAGTATAGCTATATTTTCCTTATAGGAAATTGGTCTATCTAAATAACCCTTATCCCTGCAAAAAACAGAAAGCCTATAATACAGTTCAAAGGCATCAGAAAACAAGTATTTTTCAATAAACAAAAGAGAGCTGGTAAATCTTGATGAATTAAAATATCTTTCAAGCACCTCTTCAACATCCTTCAATAGCAGAATATCTTCAAAAGATATATAGTTATTATACAGTACCTCATAGGGTGTGTAGTTTCTATAAGTGAACCCATGCTTTTGAGCTTCATTTCGTATTTTAGAGCCTTTCAGAAGTTTAAGAAAGCCTAGTTGAAGCTGATGGGGACTTAGACCATATACTTCATTGAAGGAACTCTTGAAGGACTTCAGATTTTCATAGGGTAATCCTGCTATCAAATCAAGATGAACATGAATATTTTCATTTGTAAGTATTCTTTTTACATTGCTAGTGAGTTTAGCTATATCAGTAACTCTGTCTATTTCTTCAAGTGTATTATTGTTAATAGTCTGTATACCAATTTCAAGCTGAATTAGACCCTTTGGTGCTCGGCTGAGTATATCCAAAGCTTCATCATCAAATAAATCAGCAGCAGCCTCAAAATGAAATAATGTATCACAGTTCAAGCCAATTATATATTCAAATATTTCCTTAGCTCTTCGCTTATTACAGTTAAAGGTTCTGTCAACAAATTTTATCAGCTTGGGCTTGTACAATAATAAAGTGCTCAAATCTTGTATAACTCTGTCCATAGAAAAAAACCTAACACCATTGAAGGTTGAGGATATGCAATAAGAGCATGAAAAAGGACACCCTCTAGACGATTCATAATACACTATTCTGTTTGCCACAGCTACCATTAATTCTGCAGTATAAGGTGACTTTATTTCATCTAAGTTGTTTACCAAACAGAAGCCTTCATTATACTTAATAGAGTTATCAGTTCTATATGCTATTCCACTAAGCATCTTGTAGTCGTCAGAATGATTTAGTAAACAGCTATACACTTGAGAAAAAGTTTCCTCTCCTTCACCGCATAATACTAAATCTATTGAATAATTCTCTTGTAAAACTAACCTTGCATCATAAGATACCTCAGGACCTCCTAAAATTATCTTACATTCAGGCAACAGTTTCTTTAGTTCCTTTGACAATAAGAGTATCAGCTCAATATTCCAAATATAACAGGAAAATGTTAAAACATCAGGCTTTTCTTTATATATTTCAGATAGTATATTGTCTTTATTATCATTTATTGTGAACTCTCTTGTGACAACAAGGTTATTCGAATTGTCTGAAGTTTCATTAACACTTGCCTTTAGATACCAAATGGCTAGACAAGTATGTATATATTTTGAATTTATCCCTACTAAAACTGTTTTCATATATAACCAATCTCTTTCTTAAAATCAATTGCTATTCGGTAAAGGCTTTTAACTGCTAATCAAGTAAAATTAATTACTATAGATCTTACCTATGTCTTAAAAATATGATTTATCTAAACGACGAAGGTTTTTGAGTTTGAGCATATGATAAGACTAAAGCCCAATTGACTTTTTCTATAATTTAATTGTTTAATCATTATAATTAGTGTATTACAGCTACAAGAATACCATATATTTAATCTTTCTGCTGTAGGTATGTTTTGTACCTCTATTATGACAGCTTTACTTCGCACGCACAAGTCTAGTCCATGATTTAAAGATTTTATTGAAATAAAAATAAAAATCCTTTCTGTCTATTTCATCATGGGTTATTATATCCGCTGATGCAAGTAATTTTCCATCGAGTATGTAATTAATTGTCCCTACCTTGCTATAAATCTTAACAGGTGCTTCAATTTCTTTAGACAAATTAATAACCGTCTGCAGTTTATCAACTTCATCCACCTTCAAAGGAATTGATATATCCTTATCTGAAAAGACCGAAATATTACTTTCTATACCCTTATGAAGCTTGATTTCTGAAATTTCCTGTCCCTCTTTTAGATATTCATAGCTTTTATAGTTTCCAAAGGCATAATCTAATAATACTTTGCTATTTTGTGCTCTGATTGACCTTGAACCACAGTTAAGTACAACTGATATTATTCTTAAACCATTCTGAGTTGCTGAGGTTACGAGACAACGTCCAGCTTGACCTGTATATCCAGTTTTAACACCATCTACCCCTGGATATAACCCTAACATCTCATTAGTATTTGAAATATTTCCTCCCTGAAATGTAGAGTTTTTTGTGCTTACAATTTTACAGAATTTTTCATTTTTTAGTGCATATTGAGTTATTAGTGCAAGGTCATAAGGTGTTGAATAATGCTGTGGATTATCCAATCCATGGGGAGTTACAAAATTTGAATTTGTTGCTCCTATTTCAGCGGCTTTTCTATTCATCATCTCGGCAAAAGCTTCAATTGAGCCACCAATATGTTCAGCTATTGCAATTGCCGCATCATTTCCTGACCTAAGCATCATTGCATACATCAAATCACCAAGTTTGTATGTCTTGCCTTCCTGCAAATTTACTTGCGATCCTGATATTGATGCTGCCTTTTTACTTACAATTACATCTTCATCATCTCTTCCATTTTCTAATGCAACTATTGCTGTCATTATCTTGGTTGTACTTGCAATTGAACTCCTTTTATAAGCATTTTTTTCATAAAGAACTCTTCCGCTGACAGTATCCATAACTATAGCAGCACCTGCTGAAATGTTTGGACGTTTATTCCCTATGGTCTCTATGCTCTCCTGTTCAAAAAACTTGTCAATTGGTCCATCATCATTAATATCATCTGCACAAACAAAATTGATACAAATAATATTTGATAGTATAGCAAAAATCACTAATAGTATCTTCATAGTCTTTTTCAACAACCTCACATCCCCAACCTTCTGACTTTAGTCGTTATGATTTTTTAATAATTAAATCAACTTTCGCTGTTAAATGTACTGCTTAAAGTCTAGTAATATAAGGTGAGGTAGCAACATCAAATGTGGAAAGGCAGCAAAAACACTTCGAATTAATAATGCTAGTTCCTAGCACTTACTAATTCTAGCAATTATTTTGGCAACAAACCATTGATAATTCTACCTCACTAATAGATTTATATATACGAAAGTTTATTAATTTAAATATAAAATGTGAAATCACATTTTATATAGCCGCATATAGCGTTAGGGCTAAACCCGTAAATATTGTTCAATACAATTTTCAAGAGTTACTTGCTTCGTTATATTTTTTGCGGCAAAAATAACAAATTAATACTACTGTGTTAATATATGTAATTTGTTCTTTGTTTATAACGTAAGTTAGGCTTAATATTATTGAAGACAAAACATTTCTATTTGTAACTCGTACAATATAATGATAAAATAAATCGTTCTACTATCACTAATTTTAAACGTATTACTTATCACTTTACCGAAAAGTCAGTGTTGGAGTTGCTACGTTTTAATTTTCTAATTTTTAGGAGGCTTAAAGCTCAGAATGAAAAATGTTATAATAATTTCTTCAAACTATACAGGTCATGGTCATAAAAGTATCAGTGAAGCTCTGCAAGAACAATTCAGTCTGATTAAAGATGTTAACATAAATATTATAGATGGTTTTGATTTAGCTGGTAATATGGGCGTTCAAGTTGGGAAATCCTATGGCTTAGTCACACGAAATGCAAAAAAGCTTTGGAATTTAGCATGGAAATTTTCCAGTAAGAATCTTTCTATAATGCATGAATTTATTGAATTATCAATTGAACATAATTTTTTAAAGCTCTTAAAGAAACTTAAACCAGATTTAATTATATGTGTTCACCCCATTTTCAACACACCAATTATAAATATACTAAAGGAATTTAAAATTCATATTCCTTTTGTTACCTTTGTTGCTGATTTGATCAGTATCTCTCCACTATGGGCTGATAAACGAGCAAACTGTATTATCTGTCCCACTGAAGAGGCAAAAGAAAGGTGTATGGGCTTTGGAGTTGCTGAAGACTCCATAAAAGTAATTGGTTTTCCTGTTAGATCAAGGTTTACAAAGCATATCACACAAATAGTTTCAAAGCCAGCCTATAGCTTGGATAGACCCCTAAAATGCTTAGTTATGAGTGGCGGAGAAGGTTCTGGGGATATGGGTGTAATTTCCAAGATTCTTTTAGACAATTTTAACTGCAATGTATGTATAATTTCAGGCAGGAATAAATCCTTGAAAGAAAAACTTGATAAAACACTATCGCCACAATATCCTGATAGAATTAATATTATTGGATATACTTCTAACATTGAAGAGCATATGTTAAACTCTGATATAGCTTTTACCAGAGGAAGCCCAAATGTAATGATGGAGGCAGTTGCCTGCAATATTCCTCTTATTATAACAGGTGCATTGCCAGGCCAGGAACAGGAAAATCCTGATTTTGCTGAAAAAAATAATATTGGTATAGTTTGTAAGGAATTTTCAAATCTATATGAGATAGTTTCTGAGCTATTAGCTGACAATGGGAAGAAATTACATGAAATTAAACAGGCACAGCTACAGTATTTCGACCCTAACTCTGCTCAAAAAATTGCAGAGTATACTCTTAGCCTAATTAATAATAATGCATCAATATATCCTTCCGAAATTAGGCTTAGAAGGAAATTTTGAAGTTTAGCAAAATAAAACTATAAAGCATCCTTAAAACAGACCATACATAAATATGTTTGGTCTGCTTTTAATTATATGTTTTTTATATAAATTTAATTTTTTTCATAAGTTAATTATCAATTCTCATAATTTAAATATCAATTACTAAATATTTTGTAAAGCATCTTCAAATGTATTCACCATTAGCATTGATTCAAATCCAGGAATATCCCTTGATAATCTTTGAGTCTGCATTTTCCCTACAGAAGAAGCCTGTTGGACAATTATTTTTTTCTTAAAAGGGTCTTGTGCGTAGAGTTTCATTACACTTTTTAAATTCTCAGCTACATCTTGTGTCGATGTCTTTAAGCCTCTTCCATTAACAATCATGGTAAATTCCTTTGGGTCAAACTCTTTAGTTTTTGACTTATACTCATTGATAAATTCCTTACTCTCCTGTGCGGAGAAAAAACCCGAAGCACTAATTGTAAAAAGCTTTTTTGATCTGTCAACTTCCATTTTGTACACCAAAAACACCTCCATGTAATAAATGTAATAATATATCAAAAAAAATATATTGTGTATATTATGACATATTTATTTACCCATTTCAAGCATTTTATGTTTATTTTGAATTTATTTGTATATATTTAAGTTTATTTGTTTGAATTTTGTATATTTATGCACGATTCATATATTGCCATCCAGTATTATGTCGAATACACTCGTTTCTAAAGAAATCAATTACTGTTATCTCTATTTTCCATTACTCAACTTTGATAGATGAAAGGTACACAAACTTATCAATATAAAATTGGGTTAAAAAATAATTGCATGAATTAGTTAGTGAATCATTACTAATTCATGCAATTATTTTTGAAAACAAACTATTGATAATCTTGAACACCGATATCTTATGTGGGTAAGTTTAGTAAATTGCTTATATACCAGTAAAATTAATCTTGTTAATCTACTTATTATTCAACATCATTTGTTAGCTTTAGTTTTTCAAGCACGTAGAATATTAAGCTAAGTGCCATTCCAGCCAAAGTAGCTAAAACCATTCCTTTAAGCTCAACGTCATCTCCAACTTTTACAGATATTCCGCTTATACCAGTAACAAAAACAAGTGCTGTAAGAACAAGATTTTTTGCTTTGCTGTAATCAATTTTCGATTCAACAATCATTCTGATACCTGAAGCAGCAATTGTACCAAAGAGCAGCAAACTAACTCCCCCCATAACTGCAGAAGGAATACTTGATATAACTCCTGATAATTTACCAAAAAAAGCTATTATTATAGAAATAATACCTGCTCCGCCAATTACCCATACACTGTACACTCTAGTGATTGCCATTACTCCCATATTCTCTCCATAGGTAGTAGTAGGACATGAACCACAGAAGCCCGAAAGCATAGTTGACAGTCCATCTCCTAACAAGGATCTGTGTAGTCCTGGATCCTTGGTCAAATCCCTTCCTACTATATTGCTTGTGACAAACAAGTGACCAATATGCTCTGAGAGAACAACTAAAGCAGCAGGTGCCAATACTAATATTGCGTTGAATTTGAAGGAGGGCATTACAAAGTCAGGGATATTAATCCAATTAGCAGTTGATATTGCTGAATAATCAACATTTCCCATTATAGCAGAAAGACTATAGCCAGCTACTACTGCTAACAGAATAGGAATTACTGAAAGGAAACCTCTAAAGCAAAGATTGCCAATTATTAATATACCCAAAGTTACCAATGAGATTAATATATTTTCAAAATTAAAACCACCGTTTTTATCAGGAAGTAATCCTGCCATATCAGCAGCATTTCCTGCCAATTCCAATCCAATAAGAGCAACAATAGGACCCATTGCAGCTGGAGGAAGCACAACATCTAGCCAGCCTGTCCCCAGTTTACCAATAATAAACGCTACTATCACAAAAACCAAGCCGCAAATTATGTATCCGCCTAATGCCTGCTTAAAATTATCTACATAATTAGTTGAGCTTGT
Source organism: Bacillota bacterium (assembly GCA_023398105.1). GTDB lineage: Bacteria > Bacillota > Clostridia > Acetivibrionales > DSM-1351 > Ruminiclostridium. The sequence continues at coordinate 29,905 of JAEWST010000098.1, forward strand.
AATAATTGCAGCTGTAGGTGAAAGAAAAGCAAAGCTTGAGCCTAAAAATGCAGGAGCCTTTCCTTTACATAGAATCAAATAAAGCAATGTGCCAATACCATTGAGTAATAATACAAGTGCAGGGTCAATAACTTGAATACTGTTATATGTCGCCAATTGATCTGGGTTTAACTGTTCAAGGGTTAATTTTAGTTGTTTTAAATAATCGTTTTTTGCAAACCCGTTAAATAAAAACGGAACAAGCACAGATGCACTAAACATTGCAAACAAATGCTGAAAGCTAAGCGGCAATGCTTTTAGAAACGGAACTTTTTCTTCAACCTGAATAATAGGTCTAGCATTATTCATTATAATCTCCTCCAAATTTTTTTGTAATAAAAAAACCTTACTGATTATGGCACAGTAAGGTTGGGTTTATTTAATTAAAATGTAGTAGTACTATCCCAAATATAACCCTTACTAGCCTCTCTGGACTAATTTAAAAGTTTTTTTATTCGAGAGTATTCTATCACATGTTTTATACAAAGTCTACAAATTATATATTATTTTAAATAAATATTTGTGCATCATTACCATATATTATATATATTTCTCTTATTTAACTATAGCCTATCATCATTAGGTATGTCTGTTTTTTTATACATTTTTTCTTTATTTGCATAAATATTCATAATTAATGAATAAATTTTGGAGGCAGAATCAACAATACGATTTTTTGTGGCACCTGATGCCATTTTCTTCAAAATACTTTCGTTAGAAATGAGGTTGCAAATTTGTGTATATAGAGCTTCTGCATTTAATTCCTTCTCCAACATCACCACAGCTCCACCGTCTTTTTCCAATGAACGAGCATTGTGTTCCTGATGGTTTGCTGTAACATATGGTGAAGGAATAAGAATTGATGGTATTCCCATTGTCTGAAGCTCACTGATAGTAATAGCACCTGCCCTGCAAACCATCAAGTCGCTTGCGGCAAATACTTTATCAACGTCATAAATATAAGGCACCACCTTAACTAGGCTTTTATACTTATCGTCTATTTTTATGCTGGAATTAATTGTTTCAAATTGCTGTTCACCCGTTGAAAATATTATGTTAAACTCACCTTTAAAGTAGTTGTTGAGCATTTCTGCGACTGTTTCATTTATTTTTTTTGCACCCCTGCTACCGCCCATTACAACTATTAAAGGCTTACTCTTAACTGTATCAAGCTTAGACATAGCATCAGTCTTATTTTTATTTAGCAACTCCTGCCTAACAGGGTTTCCTGTATGTACTAGCTTTTCAGTTTGCTTGAAATATTTCTCGGAGTCCTTAAAGCTTATTGCCACATAGTCTACATAACGAGCAAGAATCCTATTTGTTACACCAGGGAATGCATTGGATTCGTGTATCAAGGTAGGAATATTCTTTTTTGCCGCAACATACAAAACAGGCCCGCAGACATATCCTCCCGTGCCTATTACAACATCTGGTTTTATTCTGTTAATCAGCTTCGAAGCCTCAAAAAAACTCTGAACAAGCTCCTTTACAGCAACTACAGTATCAAAAGATATTTTTCTTCTAAATCCCCTGACAGTAATAGTCTCCAGCTTGTACCCTTCTCTTGGAACCAGCTTAGTTTCCAGTCCTTTCTGTGTTCCAACAAAAGTTATTTCTGAATTAGGTTCTTGCTCTCTTATATACTTCGCAATTGCCAGTCCTGGATTTATATGCCCCCCAGTTCCTCCTCCTGCAATTAAAACTTTCAAAATATATCACCTCATAGTCTTTCATAATTTGAGTATCTAGAAATATTAAGCAGTATACCCACACCAAACATTAAAAACATCAGTGAAGTTCCTCCATAACTAAAGAACGGAAGTGAAATTCCTGTTGATGGTATAGAGTTTGTTACAACTGCTACATTGAATAAAAACTGTATTCCAATTAATGATGTTATTCCTATTGCCATCAAGCTTCCAAAGGTATCAGGAGCATTCATCGCCACCTTGATACCTCTCCATATAAATACTAAAAACAGTAGCATTACAAATGCAGAGCCTACAAAGCCCAATTCCTCAGCTAGTACTGCAAATATATAATCATTATAAGGCTCAGGTATGTATAAATATTTCTGCATACTCTGTCCTAGCCCTCTGCCAAACAACCCGCCTGAACCAATAGCAAGAAGCGACTGTACTGTCTGCCAGCCTTCATCCATAGCATAGTCAAAGGGATTCAGCCAAGCTTTAACTCTGTCGAAGCGATATGGTGCAGCTAATATAGCTACAACTACTGCCGCAACACCTGGCAGTGCCATAGCCACAAAATGAGATATTTTGGCTCCAGCACAAAATAAAATAACACATGAAGTAATTACTATTATTAAGGTTCCACTAAGGTGTGGCTCAATCACAACTAAGCCTGCAATAAATCCAATCAGCAATAAATATGGCAAAAGACCTTTTGTAAATGACTGTAAAACCTCTTTACGTTTTGACAAGCTAAAGGAAAGAAACATTATTAGTCCTATTTTAGCCATTTCAGAAGGCTGAAGTGACTGTCCTCCTATAAAAATCCATCTTTGAGCACCATTCAAATCTGTTCCCACTCCTGGAATTAGTACCAGTATAAGTAATCCAATTGATACCATAAGTATCAATGGTGATAATTTCCCCCACCTTTTATAGTCAAAATTCATTGCTACTATGAGTACTACAATACTCAAAGCCATGTATTCCAATTGCGGAATTAATAAGTGAAATGAATTGCCTACTGTCTTTACTGAAAAATAATAGCTCGAACTAAACACCATTATCGTGCCTAATGAAAGCAGTAAAATTACTGCTGCAAATATCCAAAAATCGAAAGGCTTTTTGTTTTTGTTCTTCATTAATTTCCTCCAGTATTTAGATTGTAACCCGTACATATATTTTGATTATATGTAAATAGCTTTCCATTAATTCTTAAATGTTATTACCTACTCCTAGAATTACAAGGGATACAATAGACAGTATAACAGTTACAAATATAAAAACAGCAACTACCTTTGTTTCCTTCCAGCCCATCAATTCAAAATGGTGATGTAATGGAGCCATTTTAAATATACGCTTTCCAGTCAATTTGAAAGAGCCCACCTGTAAAATAACTGAAATAGCTTCAATTAAATATATGCCTCCAACAATTACTAGAATAAGCGGAATACGCATCATAACTACAATAGCCGTTAATGCACCACCTAGTGCCAAGCTTCCTGTATCTCCCATAAAGACTTTTGCTGGATGGATATTAAACGCCAGAAACCCAAGACATCCTCCAGCAATAGCAGCAGAAAACACTTTAATATAGCCTAACTCAGAATTTGTCAGTGAATAGATTGTAAAGAATATTGCAACCACCAAAGTAACTCCAGCACATAGACCATCTAACCCATCTGTAAGATTTACAGCATTAGAAAAGAAATACATGAAGGCTACTATGAACAGAAAGTATAACCACGGCTGAATAATAATACTTGTAAAAGGTATTACAATTGATGTTCCTGCTTCTGTATACCTCATAACGTAAAACGCAAATACAACGCATACAATCAATTGCATAAACGTCTTTTGCCCTGCATATAGCCCATCTTTTCTCTTTTTGACTATCTTTATAAAGTCATCTACAAAACCAACTGCAGCAAAGCCTAATGTTGCAATTAAAATAGGTATTATTTGCGGATACCTTTGCGAATAATAAAGAGCTACTAATGTTATGGGTATTAAAAAAATTAAGCCTCCAATTGTTGGTGTCCCCATCTTTTTTAAATGAGTTTGAGGCCCATCATCTCTTACTGTCTGTCCAAATTTCAATCTTCTTAAAAATGGAATACAAATAGGCCCTGCAATAAGAGCCAATACAAACGTAGCCGCAAAGGCTATTATATGTTCAGATGTTAATGAAAAAGTAAGCAATACAATTTCCCCCTGTTTCTTATTATGGAATTACTGCCTCAGAGTTTATAATACCATTAGCAATCTCTTCCATCTTCATTCCTCTTGAGCCTTTTATCAGAATATAATCCCCCTGTCTGATAATGCTGAAGATATATTTAAGTGCATCCTTGTTGTTCTCAAAATGTTGAAATCCTATTTTTTGATTGCCCGATTCAGCTACTGCCTTCGATATATTTTTTGATGCCTCACCAATAGTTATCAGGTAATCAATTTTTTTGTCTTTAATAAAGCTTCCTACAGAATAGTGAAGCTCAGCCGTCATATCCCCCATTTCAAGCATATCACCAAGAACTGCTATACCCCTTGTTTTAGAGCAAAGTTCCTCTAAAACATTTAATGCTGCCTGCATTGATTGAGGACTGGCATTATAAGCATCATTAATAATTTTGATACCCTTAAAGGATATTATGTTTTGTCTCATATTTCCAGGACTATATGAGCCTATACCCTCAATTATAGTATTCATTTGTATTTTCATTTCAGTTCCAACAGCTATTGCTGCAAGTGCATTATAAACATTATGTATACCAGGCACAGGAATTGAAACCTTGTAGGTTTGCCCCTCCAGCTTAATACTGAACTGAGTTCCCGATTCTCCCAACGACTCGTAGTCCTGTGCAATATAATCAAGTCCATATTCCAATCCATAATAAACAATTTTATGCTTCAAGCTGCCCTCAATACCTCTTAGTAAGGGATCATCACCATTTAGTACAATTAAACCATCAGGACTTAACCCTTCCAAAATCTCAAGCTTAGCTTTTAATATTCCCTGCTGAGAACCTAGCTTCTCTATGTGAGACACTCCAATATTAGTTATAACAGCTATTTGAGGCTGAGATATTTCCGTAAGTCTGCTAATTTCACCAAAGCCGCTCATACCCATTTCTATAACTGCAGCTTGGTGTTTATCATTTAAATTGAGTAAGGTTAATGGCAACCCAATCTCATTGTTAAAGTTACCCTGTGTCTTAAGAGTATCATATTGTTTAGACAGCACACAAGCAATCATATCCTTTGTACTTGTCTTCCCTACACTGCCTGTAATGCCAACTACAGGAATGTTATGCTTTCTTCTGTGCCATGCAGCAAGGTCTCTCAAAGCCTTTGAAGTATCATCAACTAATATAGCAACAGTATTATCTTGCTGGCAAACAGTTTTTTGCGTTAAACAAACTGCTGCTCCACTATTAAAGCACTGCTCTATATAATTATGTCCATCAAAGTGCTCACCCACCAAAGGAATGAATAAATTGCCTTTATCAACTTTTCTAGAATCTGTTGTGACACCTTCAAATACTTGTTCAGCATTTCCCCATAATAGCTTTCCATTCACAGCCCTTGCTAATTCTGCACAGTCAAAAGAAATCATTTTGCTCTCCTTCCAAGCTCCACTAACAATTCATCTACTACTTCCCGCTCATCAAAGTGTACTGTTTTATCTTTAAACTGCTGATATGTTTCATGTCCCTTACCTGCCAAAACAATTATATCTCCATCTTGCACATTTTCAAGTGCAAATTTAATTGCTTGCCTTCTATCTGTTATTTTAATATATTTCCCGCTTGTTTTAGTAATGCCTGCCTCAATATCATTTATAATTTTCTCAGGCTCCTCAGTTCTAGGATTATCAGAGGTTATTATTGTAAAATCGGCAATACTTCCTGAAATCTCACCCATCTGAGGTCTTTTCCCTGCATCTCTGTCACCGCCACAGCCAAATAGACTAACAACTCTGCCCTTTGCAAATTCCTTAACCGTTGAAAGCACCTTTTCCAAGCTGTCTGGCGTATGGGCATAATCTATCAGCACAGAATAATTTCCATCTATAGGCACTGTTTCCATTCTGCCTGGTACAATAACTTTCATAAGTCCTTCTTTAACATGCTCTAATGTTATTCCTGGTATTAAACAGCAGGAGCCTATTGCTGCAAGTGCATTATATATATTAAAATTGCCTTGTAAATTTGTTCTAATAATTGTGTTACCCCATGGAGAAGTAAGATAAAAGGAAGTGTATGAAGTTTCCTTGACTATTTCTGTGGCTCTGATATCTGCATTTTCACACATACCGTAAGTATATACCTTGCAGCTCGACAGCTCTGCCATTTTTCTTCCATGCTCACTGTCAATATTTATTACCGCCTGCTTACACATACTAAATAGCTTTGCCTTTGCATTAAAATAATCCTCTAAAGTTGCATGCTCCTTAGGACCTATATGATCTCTTGAAAAATTAGTAAATACTCCTATATCGAAATCACATTTTGCTACTCTATGCAATTCCAAACCTTGTGATGACACTTCAATAACCGCACTGTCTACTTTTTTCTCCACCATATCACTAAACAGGCTTTGCAAATCAAAGGATTCAGGTGTAGTTCTTGTAGCATATAAAATCTCGTCTCCGATTAAATTTGCAACTGTACCTATTAATCCTATTTTATGGTTTGCTGCTTGAAGAATTGACTTAACCATATATGATGTAGTAGTTTTTCCTTTTGTGCCTGTAATACCCAGTAAATTAAGCTTTTGTGAGGGATGTTCGAAAAATGCATTAGCAACACAGGCTAACCCGTATCTGGTATCCTCAATTTCTACAACTGTGATACCTTCTGGAACTTCTACATGCTTTTGCACTAAAAATGCCTTTGTTCCATTCTCAATAGCATCAGATATGTACATATGCCCATCAACAACTGTTCCATCAATACACACAAACAATGCATTCTGTCTTGTTTTTCTGGAATCATAAGCAATACCCTCAATATTTATATCCAAACTTCCCTGCACACTTTTTATTTCTAAATCATTAACTAAATCACGAAGCAGCAATTAATACACCTCCCAATATACTATCACTTACATTTATTATCTCCAATTTTCTTAAGTTATCTAGGCATTATAAGTCAAATTAGTCTGAAACTACGTTTCTAAACATAACTTCTATTACAGTTCCCTTAGTAATAACCTTACCTGCCTCTTTATCCTGACTTACTGCAGTCCCGGTACCATTTATGCGGATATTAAGACCAACTGACTTAAATGCTTGTGTAGCCTCGTATACTGTCTTATTTTTCACATCTGGCACAGTAGCCGTAGCCTCATTTTCTGGCTTATAAGTATATAATACTACTAATGAGTTTTCAATTATCAATGCCGAGGATTTAGGCGTTTGTGCCTGAATAACAGCCTTCATATCCTTATTGCTTCCTTCTATTTTATACTCAAGCTTATTCTGTTTCAACATTTTTATTGCTTCTTCTAATGTCTTTCCTTTTACATCAGGCACTTGAACTTCCTTCTTTAGATTTTTTTTATCTTCCTCTGTATATTCCTTTTCTACTCCCTGATATGTTAAAATTTCATCTATTAGCTTTCCTACAATAGGAGCTACTATCATACCTCCGCCATGGTAAAATTGGTCTGGATAATCGAGAATAACCAAAACACACAGTGTAGGATTATCAGTTGGTGCAATAGCAGCAAATGAAGCAATATACCTGTCATATTTTCCGATAGCTATAAGTGTTTCATTTTTAATTGTTTCAGATGTTCCTGTCTTTCCACCAATCTTATATCCAGGCACTCTTGCATTTTTACCAGTACCAACATCTACAACACCACGTAAAATATCCAACAAAGTCTCTGATGTCTGCTTTGATATGACCCTTCTTACAACATTAGGCTCATATCTTTTTATTACGTTTCCCGAACTGTCTATAACCTCTTTTACCACATGTGGCGTTATGAGCTCTCCTCCATTCGCTATAGCACCATATGCCTGAATAAGCTGAATAGGTGTGATTTGAAAACGCTGTCCAAAGGATGCTGTACACATATCTATTTCTGTGGGCTTTGTATGAATAATACTGCTAGCTTCACCTGGAAGATCAATACCAGTCTTTTTGTAAAAACCAAATCCCTTTACATAGCTATAAAACTTATCTATGCCTAATTTTTGAGCAAGCCTAACAAATACTGGATTGCACGAGTTATACACACCCTCTCTAAAGGTTTCATGGAGATGTGCATTAGGTTTCCAGCAGTCAATATTCCAACCACCCACTTTAACTGTCGCATCTGTAACCTGTGTATCTGGTGTTATCATACCTTCTTCAAGACCTGCAGCAGACGTTATGGGCTTAAAAGTGGAGCCCGGCTCATATGTATCCACAACAGCTTTATTTCTCCAAACTGTTTTTTGAAGATATTGAACATCCTCGATGGAAGTTCCAGTCCATTTGTTTTTGTCAATACCGGAAGGAGCCGCTCTAGGGTTGTTTAAATCAAAATCAGGCTTTGATGCCAATGCCAATATTTCTCCATTTCTCGGATCCATAACTATGGCAGTTGCACCATTTAAGACATTATTATCTGCTATAGCTTTCTCTAAGGTCTTTTCTGCAAAATATTGAATAGTTTCATCAATGGTTAAGACAACATCATTTCCATCCTGAGGCTGAATAAATTGTTCTTGACCCATGCTCAATTCAACACCGCTAGCATCAACTTCACTTAATATCTTGCCGTCTACTCCTTTAAGATATTTTTCCATCATCTTCTCTACGCCATCTAGCCCATCGTTATCAATATTTGTAAAGCCAATAACATGTGCTGCTAAATTGCTATTTGGATAAAATCTTTTAGTATCCTCATCTACATATATACCATCAATTTTGTTGTCTTTTTTCCATTGTCTGACTTTTAAGCCAATTTCTTTATCAACCTTTTTCTTAATAAGTTCATACCGTGAAGATTTTGTCAACTTTTTCTTAATGCCCTCTTTGTCTATTTCGAGGATAGCTGACAAATCACTTGCTATCTTATCAACATCTAGCTTTGGTTGTTTTTTTATTACCTGTGGGCTACAGCTGATAGTTTCAACAGATCCACTGACAGCAAGAGGTTCCATATTTCTGTCGTATATAGTACCCCTCTTGGGGCTGATAGTTCTATTACTGGTTTGTTGTTCAAAAGCCTTTTGTTGATATTCCTGTCCATTGGCAATTTGAATCCATGCAATTCTAAAAACTAGAGAAACTGTACAAAGTGTAAAAATAGCCAGCACCCACAGAAGTCTTTTCTTAAGTTTAATATTTGAACCTGTCAAAAATATCCCTCCATACTATAAATTGCTGAAATTCTATATTAATAATATTTATTATTCTCAAATTTTATTATCACCTTAATTATCAAAATAATTTAATTGTGTACTTACTTAATACATATGAAAAAACTATAGATGTTATATCTCGTATAAATATAATCTATAGTCAGTGGAAATTTAAAATTTAATGTTTTTTCTAATTTTATGATTCATTCTCAAGAAAATATACTTAATAGCTCTTTCAAACCAACTTTTGCATCCCCAATTATAGTAATAATCTTTGGCTCTTGTTTATTTGCAGTCTTTGTGACATCTTCTTTTGGAACTTCAATATATATAATCTGACTCTTATTAGGTTTATGCATATGTAAATTATTTTCGGCTACTTCTCTAATGTTTTTTAAGCTTTTAGCATTTTGAATTTCTATTGAAAGCAATTGGTTGTCATTTTGAATTTCCAAATATTGCTTGGCCAGTTTATTGTTATCATAACTCAATTGACTTATTTGAGCATACTTAAACATGGTCAGCGCACACAAACTAAAAATGGTTAAAATACAAAAAGTTATTTTAGTTTTAATCTTTTTATTATTTCTTGCTTTCTTTTTTGACTTGAGTACAACATTTTCCTCATAGGGATCATATATATCGTTTTCTATTTTTTCTGCTACAGATCCATATACGTACTTATTATTGTTAGACACCACTATATCACTCCCGTCAAAATATTCTAATTCCATTTTCTGTGTTTTTTATCCTCTTTGCTTTTAACTTGCTTAAATTATTCTTTTCATTTGTACATAAAATTGCTGCTTTTACTTAAATTCAGCTTTTGTGTTGTTGCTTGCTTTTTGTCTTTTGTGTTTACTTGCTTTTCGTCTTTTGTGTGGTTTACTTGCTTTTTGTCTTTTGTGTGGTTTACTTGCTTTTTGTCTTTTGTGTTTACTTGCTTTTTGTCTTTTGCATTTACTTGCTTTTTGTCTTTTGTGTTTAATTGCTTTTTGTCTTTTGTGTACTTGCC